>NZ_JABCQO010000001.1 GCF_015244675.1 Gluconobacter cerevisiae
AACGGACGATTAGGTGATGGACGTATCTATCAGTGGGAATTCGAAGGACCTGACGGTGAATTTTCGATACCAGTCCCGACCCAGTTTGTCATGAATGACCGTCCCACGATGCTGGCCATGACATTGGCAGGCACCGGCCTTATGTATTGCGTCGAGCCGGTATTTGCCCCCTACCTAAAAAGCGGCGAGCTTCAGATTGTACTCGAAGAATGGGCCGCCCGGGGCGAAGGATATCAAATCTACTATTCCAGCCGGAGACAGGTCCCGCTGGGTTTGCGCCTGTTGATTGATCTGATTCGAGAAGTTCGTCCGTTAGGTTTGTAATTTATCTGGAGATTCATATTTTTCTATTCCACCAGGCAGCGCCTGGAGGAGAATCCATCCAGTTATCATTTTCAGAACCAGGAAACCAAAACATTCCTTTCTACTCTCTCAGCAAGTCCGCTTCAGTGCGCGAGAGAAGAGAGATGCATCTCCATCATGTCAGGACGCGGTTCTTCGTTGTTTCATGGTTTTTCAAAATCTCACGAACATGCTGATACATCATTTCAATTTCATCAGGAACGTCGACATGTGGAATGAAGCCTCGTCCACATGGGCCGTAACCATTCTCATCGTCTCGCAACCGGGGGATTTCTCCCATGATCAGAGACAGAAATCGTTCTGGACTCCACAACCCGGAAGGTAGCTCTGAAGCATACGTCGTGATCCCGTCTTGTATTTGAAGACGAGGCACAAAGGTCGGACAGCTATAAAAAACCGCTTCGCAGGACGCTTCCTTCCAAGCCTTCTGGAAAGTCACAAAAGTTCGTAACTGCATGGCCGGATCTTGAAAAAGAATAATCGTCCGGGCTTTCTGCCCCAGTTCCGAAAGAAGCGCCTTCGTAAAGATCGCGTTCTCACCACAGTTGGTAGAACGTGTTTCCAAAATCAGTTTTTCTTTCGGAAAGCCCCAGACCTGAGAAGCCAAAGCACCAAAAATCTCAGCTTCTGACCTGTTTTCCAGGCTTTCTTCTGGCAACAGGTTTTCTGCTCTGACGCTCTCCACAAGGAGAGTAGTCGAGTGTCCAATTCCACCGGAAAAAACCAAAGGACAGTTTGCTTCCAGTGCTGCCTTGCAAGCGGCATGAGCTGTTTCAAGAATGGCATTTCCAGCATGAATCACCAGATCCACTGGCGCACTGCCAGGCTGCGGCATGTCATCGAGAGCCAGAAATGCTGATATTGCATTGACGGCATCAATATCGCTCTGCGTTTTCAAGCAGGTATTGAATTCAGACATCTGGGGCTCTTTTCTCGTCGAAGGCTGCACTAAACACGACATAACGTCTCAACCGCAATACGCGCGATTCCAGAAAATGCTTCAAAAAGCTGCGTTTCATCAGGTTGTCCACCGCGTGTATAAACGCAGACAATGAGTGGTGTTCCCTGTCTTGACCACGCGACGGCGATATCTCCGACGGCATCCCGCCCGTTGTTGCCAGTTTTGTCACCGACAACCCAGGTGGAAGGGAAACCTGCGCGCAATCTTTTACTGCCGGTGTGACAGTCTTTAATCCATCCTGTCAGCAAAGAGCAGGACTCTGCTGACAGAACATGACCCAGCACCAGATGTTGCAGTATGGCCGCCATAGCCGCAGGAGTTGTTGTATTGCGCAAACCACCTGGGGGCGTTCTGTTCAGGACGGGTTCCCAATCATCCAGGCGCGTTTCGTGCTCTCCGAGCGAGCGCCAGAACCGTGTCAGTGCAGCAGGACCGCCCACCCGTGCCAAAAGCATGTTGGCGCAGGCATTATCACTCCATTCCACAGCAGCCTGACACATGGCTTTGACGGATAGACCGCCTGCTTTGACGTTGGCTTTGGCCACCGGGGCATAGGCGTCTCCCAAATCTGACGCTGTATAGGGCACGAATGTTTCAAGGTTTTCTTTACCCTGATCCGCTCGGAGTAAGGTCAAAGCGGCGAGCGACGCCTTGAATGTGCTACACATGACGAACCGCTCGTTTTCTCGCCATGCCAGGCACTGTTTGGTTTTCAGATTCCGGGCATAAACCCCGATATGACCACCCGTTGCCTTTTCGTATTGCGACGTGATGGATGCCATTCGCGTGGCGGCACATGCTGGCATTGCCAAGAGAACGGAACTTCCGACCAAGAATTTTCGCCTGAACATCACTGGAATTTTATGCCCCTTATGTTGGCAGCCCGACCGATCAGTGCGGACAATTGCTGGCTGTTCCCAACTGAAGGTCCATTCTTCTCCACTTTATCTAAAGAGGTGAAAACGGTTTTACTGAGGCGAAGGCGTGAAGGGTGGATAAAGCCTGCGGACAACCCACTCCATGGTCAGTCCCTGCACGACGATGGTAAACACCACAACGCCGTAGCAGACTGGTAACAGCAGGTCCCGCAAGTCTCCGGGCGGCAATCCAAGCGCCAGAGAGACGGAGATCCCGCCACGCAGTCCGCCCCAGGTCAGGACACCGAGAACGCGGCCACGTTCCCAGTTCCGAAGATGAACAGGGAGCGTTGAAAACAGCACGCTCAATGCCCGCACGACAATGGACAGCGGGATTACGACAAGCGTCGCCAGCATCGCAAACAGATGCGGCGAAATCTCAAGAATTTCGAAACCGATCAGCATGAACAGAAACACGTTCAGCACTTCGTCGATAAGGGTCCATGCCACGTCAAGCTCCTTGCGGGACGCTGCATCGAAAACGGAATGACTATAGCTTGTTCCAAAGCATAACCCCGCTACGACGACGGCAATCGCACCTGACATGCCGAGGTGATTGGCGATGCTGAAGGTTCCGGTTGCCAGAGCCAGCGAGGTCAGCAGGTCGATATGCGGGTCCCGCTGCCTCTTAAGCACATACAGCGCAATCCACCCGGTCAGTGCGCCTAGCAGACCGCCACCGATTGCCTCCCGACAGAGGCTTAGAACAATCTCCGAGACACCCACTCCCTGACTGTCTCCGGTCGCCAGCCCAATCGTGACGCCGAAAATGACAACGCCCACGCCGTCATTGAACAGACTTTCACCCGCGAAAACGGCTTGAAGTGGTCCCGGCAGGCCCAAGCGTTTCAACATTCCCACGACCGAAACCGGGTCCGTGGGTGCGAGAATGGCACCGAGTACAATACACCATGTAAAGGGAACGGCGTGACCCAGCAGGGGAAAAACGGACCACGCTGCAACCGCCAGAAAAGCCACGGCCAGAACAGTCCCCAGAACCGAGAGCGTAGCCACGGAGGCAAGTTTTGCCCTTAGATGCCCGACATTGACCTGCATGGCTCCAGCAAACAGGAGGAGCGACAATGCCCCATTCAGAAGTGCCACAGGAAGATTGATAGCTCCCAATACAGATCGTGGAAGAGCCTGGAGGTCATAAGCCGGGATCAACGGGTTCAGAACCATGATCAGCAGGGAGGCCAGCAATGAAAAGACCAGCACGCCAATTGTCACAGGGACGCGAAGCGTGTGGTGATTGAGAATGCTGAAAGCAGCTGAAAGACTCAGAAGCAGGGCGAGGAGGCTGATGGTGTCCATGCCTCACCGCTGGCGTCTTCCGCTTCCTGCGTCAAGAAAAACTGGAGACGCTCTGCTATTGGAAATAGCCTGACAGTGCCGAGAAGGCAGACGGAGTTTTCATCGCATTCCTGCCAAAAGTATGGACCATTCGGACGGTGTTTCGCGTTCAAAGCCTCTTTTGGTTATGCAACCACAACGCATACCAAACGACCCGACTGACCTATTCTTTATTGCGGTGCCAGATCCGAGCGGCGACCTCATCCAGAATGACTGTCACATCGTCATGAAGCCGAATGGCCGTGGCACTGACAGCCTCGCTGATCGGACCGTTCAGCGCCTCGTCAACGATCGCCGCCTTGCCCTCACCAACAGCCACCAGCACAAGACGCCGCGCTTCAAGGATCGTCCCCACGCCCATCGTCAGAGCGCGTTCCGGCACACGCTCCGGATCATCGCCGAACATGCCGCTGTTCTGACGTCGCGTTACGTCATCCAGATGGACAACCCGCGTCCGGCTGTCGAACGCGGAAGGCGGCTCGTTGAAACCGATATGCCCCGTTTCGCCAATGCCCAGAAGCTGCAACCCAAGCCCACCAGCCGTGCGAATGGCGGCCTCATAGCGCGCGCACTCAGCCTCCAGATCCACAGCAACACCATTCGGAACATGCCCCTGCCCTGCGGGCATGTTCACATGCGAAAACAGATGCTCCTGCATGTAGTGGCTGTAAGAGTTCGGGTCCGTCGGCGGCAGACCAACATATTCGTCCAGATTGAACGATGTCGTGCCGGAAAAATCCAGCGTTCCCGCTTCATGCTGCTGCACCAGAAGCTGGTAAATATTCTCCATCGTGCGGCCCGTCGCCAGCCCCAGAACAGGCGCCTGAGACCCGCGGATTTCCTCCGCAATCATGTCTGCCGCGTGCTGAAACGCCTGACCGGATGTGTCCGCGACGATGATTTTCATACCCTGCGCTCCCCGTTGACCCAGACTTCGCTGACCTGAAACCTGTCATCAAGAACCGTGAAATCCGCAAGAAGATCCGGCGCAATGGCCCCCCGGTCCTGTAATCCGAGATAAGCGGCGGCATTTGTACTGACAAGACGCGCTGCCTTCGGAAGCGACATCCTGGCATCAAGGGCATTCCGCAACGCCTGATCCAGCGTCAGAATGCTCCCCGCAAGCGTGCCATCCGGCAGCCGGACCACACCGTCGCGGATCATCACGTCCTGGCCGCCAAGCTGGCTCGGACCATCAGCCTCACCCGTACCCCGCATGGCGTCCGTCACGAACAAAAGCCGCTGCCCCATCATCCGCTCCGCCAGCCGGAAACTGGCGGGATGAACATGATGCGTATCGAAGATCATCTCCCCATACGCCACATCACTGCACATCAGCGCCGTCACCGGACCGGGACGCCTCCCCTCAATCGCCGACATGGCATTGAACAGATGCGTCCCTCCGACGGTTCCCCCCGCGGCACAGACCAGACAGATCGCCCGCTCGGCACCCTCAAAATCCGTGATGGTATGTCCCAGACTGACCCGGACACCCGCCTGCGCAAAGGCCTTCATGGCCGTCGGCGCGTGGTCCAGCTCGGGCGCGATCGTCACAACACGCACACACCCCGTCGCGACAGATTCCGCCACCCGCTCGGCGGTCGGCTCGATATTGAACGGCGGCTGGGCCCCCAGCTTGTGCGGGCTGACAAACGGCCCTTCCAGATGCGCGCCATAAACGCGCGGCCCACCCTCTACGCCCCGATCACAAACTTCCGCCACCGCCCGCAACGCGTCCATAACCTCCGCCCAAGGCGCGGTGATCGTCGTCGGCAGGATCGTCGTGGTTCCGTGACCCAGATGAAAGCGCGAGAGCGTCTCAATGGCCGCAACCCCGTCCATCATATCGGCCCCACCGCCGCCATGGACATGACCGTCAATGAAGCCCGGCAGGATATAGCGCTCCGGCACTCCGGGCTGAGGCACGATCTCGCGGATATGACTGTCGAAATCCACCCGCCCCGAAACGATACGATCGCGCAGGACGATCCTGCCCTCAAGATGCGCCATCATGGCTCCTGATCCAGTGGTAAAAGCCCCGTCCGACCATAACGTCGGGCATATAGCAGCAATGCCAGATAAGACGGCAGAACCAGCAGCGCAAACATGCCCTGAAAGCCCACGAACGGCTTGAGAATGACGTAAATCTGCGGAATAATCGCCCCGCCACTATACGCCATGACCAACAGGGCAGATGCGAGCGGCGTCCACGCCCCGGCACCCCGAATGGCGATCGGGAAAATCGAGGGCATCAGCATGGCATTGGCCGCCCCCAGCAACGCCACGCACAGAACCGAAACATATCCCTGCGTCAGAAACGCCGCGACCGTCAGCCCCGCGCCCAGAAAACAGGCCAGTTCCATAAGCCGCTCCTGCGTCACGATCCGCGGCACGACCAGAAACCCGAGAATATATCCCCCCAGCATCCCGGCCAGCGTCAGAGACGTGAAAAAGCGCGTCTGGCTGAGCGGCAAACCAAAACCCTGCCCATAGGTTCCGATAGCGTCCCCGGCCATGACTTCCACGCCGACATACAGGAACATCACGACAATCCCGAACACCAGATGCGGCCGGAAAATACGCCGGCTCCCCTCCAGAGGCACCGGCAGCGCAGGCGCCTGCAAGTCCGGCAGCGGGCAGAGCGCCACGCCGATGGCCGTCAGCAGCAGAACAACAGCCATCGTCATATAAGGCGCGTAAATCGCCTGCACGAACCCCGACAGAAGCGCATTGCGCGCCACAGGGTCCGTCGTCTCCTGCGCCCGCTGGGACAGCGTTCCAATATCGCCCATCACCACAGTCGCCAGAACGATCGGGGCCAGAATCCCCGCGCATTTGTTGCACACGCCCATGATGGCAATGCGCTGCGACGCCCGTTCGGACGGCCCCAGCAGACTGACCAGCGGGTTAATCACCACCTGCATCAGCGACAGCCCGGCCCCCATCACCAGCAACCCGGTCAGGGCACCCCCATAAAGACGCATGGCAATGAACTGTCCGAACAGCGCCACGCCCGCCGCGCACAGTACGAGCGAAACCGCCAGTCCTCTGCGCAGACCCAGCTTCCGCGCCAGAAAAGACGCAGGCAGAGAGAACAGGAAATACGAAAAATAGAACACCATCGGCACGAGAAAGGCGCTCGTATCGCTCAGCTCGAACGCCACGCGCACGAACGAAATCAGCGGACCGTTCATCCAGGTCACAAAACCCATGATGAAGAAAATGGCCGCCGCCACACTCAGCGGTGCCAGTCCATAATCCCCGGTCAGCCCCCTGCCGGACTGGACAGGCGCCGTCACGACGTCAGCCCCGCATCACGCAGCGCGACAGAAACGCGCTCAATCCACGCATCATCCACGTCCCACCCTGCCAGACGCGCGGCATTGAGCAGTCCACCCCCAACCGGCGGAAGACGCGGCGGCACAGGCGCACCATGCCGAACAGCAACGCTTTCTCGAAGAAACCGGCTCTGGAACGTTCCTCCGGCATAACTCCATGACAGGGACGTTTGAGAAAAATGGCGCTGGGCCGCTTCGATATGGGCACAGAGATGATCCGCCGCATCACACATCAGCCGCCGAGCCGGTTCCAGCCCGTCCTCAGCCAGATCCGAAACAACCCGCGCCAGAGCTGCAACACTGGCCCTCGGATGACGAAGCGTCCCATACCATTCCAGAAGCGCCATCCCACACGCCTCTTTTTCAGTCGCAAGCCCCATTGCGGTTGCAAACGGCGCGAAAAACGCATGATCCGTCTGATTGCGTCCATCCAGAAGCGTCGTCAGCAGCGCCAGCGCCTGACGCCCGATCCAGAACCCACTGCCCTCGTCTCCAAACAATCCGCCCCAGCCACCAATCTTGACCTGACCGCCCCGACCATCCGTAGCCCATGCCACCGACCCAGTACCCGACAGAACCAGAACCCCCGCCTCTCCCGCGAAAGCCCCGGTACAGGCCATCTCCACATCGCTGCTGATGCTGAAAGGCCCTGCAAAGGCGTTCCCCACAACCTCGCTCTGTTCACGCCCCAAAACCCGCGTCTCCTCATACCCCGCAAGCCCCAGAGACAGCCCAGCCGTCGTGGCGGGAAGCTGCCCTATCAAGGACTGCAACACGTCCTGCCAGTCAGTCTTGTCAAACGGATTGGACCCTTTCCCTCGAAGCACAGGCCCCAGAGATCCGTCCCTGTCCACAACAGCCAGAAGCGTCTTGGTCCCCCCGCCATCAATGGCGGCAATGCAGGGAAGCATCGGAGAGAACGCCCCGTCAGCGAACTGGTGACGGGACTGTAGGGTCGGGGGAGAGACTGTCATGTTTTAACGTTTCGCTTAAGAAAACAAAGGCAGAGAAAAAAGACCCGTCACCATGGCGGAGGAATGGCCCCATATCCAGCGTCCCAATGTTTTTTACCGCTTTTCAGATCACCCTGACAGAGGGCTTTCAGCACCAGCCTCTTCTGATTTTCCGATCATTCCTCCCGCAACAGACCTTATGCTGATTGATATAGCATATTGCATATCATAACGCTGATGCTTTAAGTCTGACCCTGCCCCCTCATTCTTGGTGGCTGAACCCCACGCCTCAGGCCGCCCGTATGCACTCCAGCAGATATAGCAAATACTATACCATGATCAGTTTACTATCGTGCCGCAAATGCTTCCGGACCTGCGGTTTGATGGCCGTCAGCTTGACCCTCATCGGCACAGCTTTCGCAAACGACACCTCATCCAAACACAAATCCCGGACCGTCAAAAAAGCTGATCCTGCGAAAAAACCCGCCCCTTCCGAACACATCAGCGTCGTCGGGCATCTCAACAGCGAACGCGCCCGCATTTTCCCCGGTCTCGGCGCCGTGGACTACACCATCGACCAGCGCCAGATCGCGACCACACCCGGCGGCCAGAACGCCGCCTTCAGCCAGATCCTCCTCCGCGTCCCCGGCGTCGTTCTCGACAGCTATGGGGAAGTCCATGTCCGCGGCGAACATGGCGGCCTGACCTATCGCGTCAACGGCGTGCTCCTGCCGGAAGGGCTGAACGGTTTCGGACAGGAACTCGACACCCGCATCATCCAGTCCGTGGACCTGCTGACGGGCACGCTGCCCGCCCAGTTCGGCTTCCGCACCGCAGGCGTGGTGGACGTCACGACCAAGACTGGTGACAGCCTCAAGCACAATCAAGTCTCGCTGTATGGCGGCAGCTACAACACGTTCGTCCCGTCCGTGCAGTTTGGCGGCCAGCATGGAAAACTGGACTATTTCACCACTCTCTCCTTCACCCGCAACAATATCGGCATCGAAAACCCGAGCGACACGTTCCGCGCCATCCATGACGTGACCGAACAGGAAAAAGCCTTCGCGTATCTATCCTACCATCTTGACGATGCGAGCCGGATCACGCTGCTGACGAGCGCCTCCTACGCGGATTTCGAAATCCCCAACTCGTTCAAGACATTCGACACAACCA
Source organism: Gluconobacter cerevisiae (assembly GCF_015244675.1). Lineage (GTDB taxonomy): Bacteria > Pseudomonadota > Alphaproteobacteria > Acetobacterales > Acetobacteraceae > Gluconobacter > Gluconobacter cerevisiae. Next base: position 9,059 of record NZ_JABCQO010000001.1, read on the forward strand.
GCCCGGACTACACGACCCTGTACAACGTCGCAGGCGTCAATCCGCATGACCCGTCCATGAACTGGGCCAATCTGAACGACAGCCAGACCGAACAGAACTATTACGCCGTGCTGTCTTATCAGCGCACGACCGAAAAGCTGAACCTTCAGGTCTCACCCTATTTCCGCTACGGTCGGATCGACTACACTCCGGACCGGGACCGCGACCTGATCTATCAGGGCGTCTCGGAACACGAAGTTAACGACTTCACGACCGGCGGCATGCAGGCCGATCTGTCTTACGAGATCGCCCCCCATCACACCCTGCGGGCCGGTCTTCTGGGGCAGTACACGTCCGAACGTCTGGATACGAACACGCTGGCCTTCACCGTGGACGATGCCGGAAACCAGACATCCGACATCGCAAAACGCATGATCGACAATACCGGAAACTGGTCCGTCGAAGCGGGTGCCTATATTCAGGATGAGTACAGAATCACCCGCACCCTGACCTTCAATTACGGCATCCGCTACGACCGCTTCGCCTCGTCTTTCGACAATGAAGGACAATTAAGCCCGCGCGCGAACATGGTCTGGAAACCCACCCGCACCACAACGCTGCATCTCGGCTATTCGCGCTATTTCGCCCCGCCCTCTCCGCAATATGTCTACCCGTCCACGCTCGCGCGCTTTGCGGGCACCACCAATGCGGCTGCGAACACGATCAACAACGCCACCAAAGTCGAGAAATCGAATTACGTCGATGGCGGTATCCTCCAGCGCATCACACCCGAGTTCCAGATCACGCTCGATGCCTACGCCAAATGGGCGCATGACCTCACCGATCTCGGACAGTTCGGCCGCGCGGTCATCCTCGCCCCCTTCAGCTACAAACGCGGCCGCGTCTATGGCGCGGAATTCGGCAGCTCCTGGCGCCACGGCCCTTGGTCGATGTACGGCAACTTTTCCTACGTCAAAACCTCGGCCCGCGACATCAATTCGGCAGAGTACCAGTTCGATCTGGTCGAACTCGCCTATATCCGCAACCACGCAATCCAGCTCGACCATCAGGGCGAATTCACCGCCACCGCAGGCGCATCCTGGACCACGAAACACGACATGGCCTATGTCGATTTCGTCTATGGCTACGGCCTGCGCAGCGGCTTCGCCAATCTGGAAAAGCAACCGCAATACGACGTCTTCAACATCGGCTACCAGCACACCTTCACAAAGGTTCCGTTCGGACATGACCTCAAGATCCGCGCGGACGTCATGAACCTGTTCGACAAACGCTACCAGCTCCGCAACGGCAGCGGCGTCGGCATCTATCAGGCCCAGTACGGCCAGCGGCGCGGCACGTTTTTCTCAGTCGTTTCGGAGTTCTGAACGGATGTAAGAACCCGGCCTCACACCGGAACAACCAGCCCCCGTGCAGGTTCCACAGCCGTGCCCGGAAAGACCGTCCCCACCGCATGCTGCGGCAGATGCAGATGATCGCACAGCACCCCCGCCACGACCGACCGCAGATCGGTCGTCGGCGCAAGGTCCCGGTTCTCGAACAACTGCCCGGATCGCAGACCGGGCCAGGTCCCCCCAACCTTCCCGCCTGCAACCGCACCGCCTGCCAGAAATGCGACCGTCCCCGTCCCGTGATCCGTCCCCCCCGTGCCATTGATCCGCACGGTCCGCCCGAATTCCGTCAAAGCCAGAACCACGGTGCGGTTCCAGCTCTCGCCCAGCCCCTGACGCAGCGCCCCAATGCCGCGGTCAAGCTGCGCCAGCGGCCCGCCCAGCCGCCCGAGTTGCCCGGCATGCGTGTCCCACCCCCCGATTTCCAGCGCCGCCACACGCGGACCATGCGCCGTCGCCAACATCTCTCCCGCTGCCGTGGAAAGCTGCGTAAACGCGTCGATTTTCCGCGGCTTGCCCGCAGCATCCACACCCGGCGCAGCAGCCATGCCCCCTTGCGTCATGGCGGCATCCGAAAATCCCCGTGCTTTCAGAGCATTCCGCAACGCCGGTCCCGTCACCGGGTCGGACGCATTCAGCGCCAGAATCTGGCCATACAGATCCGCATCCGGATGCTGGCTCCCCGCAGGCGCATAACTTCCAACCCGCGCCGAACCACGCAGCAGAAGCGGTACCGTCAGCCCCATCGCCAGCCCATACCCATCTGGCCGGTTCGCCTTGCCCTGAAGGACGGAAACAGCCCGGTTCAGCCATCCGCTCCCCAGACGCTCATCCGCCCCGCTCTCCAGATAATCCTGCGCCTCGAAGTGCGACCGGCTGCGATAATGCCCCGCAACGGCGTGGATCGGCAGCATCTGCCCCTGCCCGTAAAGCCCGTGCAGCGTCACGAGAGATGGATGCAGCCCGTAAAACCCACCCAGATCGAGCAGCCCGCCCTCCTGCCCCGGCTCGGGCAGAACCAGCGCCCGGCGATACGACGCCAGATCCGGATCTCCATACGGCGTCACGGCCGACAATCCGTCGAGCGCACCGCGAAGCAGGATCACCACCAGACGCGGATCGTCCGGCCCACCAGAAGAGCCCGCAAAAGCAAGGGAAGACCGCCCGAGCGTCCACGCGGACGTCAGACCCAGCAGAGCGGTACGACGGGATATCATCATGGCTCAGCGCCTCTGGAATTCAGGGGAGGAAAACAGCAGGGCCAGCGCATCCTGACGCGACCCGGCATGATGCATGGCCGTGCGGGTCTGCGGTCGCAGGGCCGGACCAAGGGCAATATCGGCGACATCCATCGGATCACCGGTCCGGACATGCGCCGCCACGCGCCAGGCCCAGTCCGTCCGCGCCAGCATGTCCGCAGGCGCGGACCAGTCCGCCGCATCGTCGCTCCAGCCATTGGGCAGCGGCGCGGTCCAGAGCGGCTGCCCGAGCGACGCAAAACCCGAAACCAGCTGATGCGCCGGAGAATGCGGATCGCCCGGCTGGCTGGGCGCGCCCCCTACGGACAACGCCCGCAAAACTGCCGTGACATAATCCATGGGGGAGCGGAATTTGCCCCCGCCCAAAGCCGGTTCCGGCAATGCCCCCAGCGCCAGAGACGCCGCCCGCAGATCCCCGCCACTGGCCTGCAAAACACCCTCGACATGCCGTACGGAGGCTGGCGCTGGCGTATCCGAAACGAAATGTCGGACCATTTGCGTCGCGATATGACGGTAGGTCGCCGGATGCGTGCCCAGAAACTGCAACGCCTGCACGCCGCCCTCCTCGCCTTCGGGGAAAGCCTGTCCCATGAGCGTTTTCACACCCGGCTCATGCGCCTTTTCGCGGAACACGAACCCCGGTTCTTCGGCTTTCAGATCCACGCCCCATCCCGTCAGGATCGCGGCAAAAGACGTCACATCCGCCTGACTGTACCCGGAAGCAGGCGAGACGGTATGCAACTCCAGACATTCGCGGGCCAGATTTTCATTCAGTCCGCGATGGCTCCTGCGCCCCGCCACGCTGTCCGGCCCGATGGAGGACGCATTGTCCAGATACATCAGCATCGCCGGATGCCGCATGACCGCCAGCAGCATGTCCGAAAACCGCCCCGTCACATGCGGGCGGATCGCCTCGCGCATATAGGCGCCCACAACGGCACGCGTACTGCCCTGCCGCAGACTGACTGTGAAATGATTGAACCAGAACCAGACGAGCCGCTCCCGGAACGGCTGCTCCGTCAGCAGCAGATTGTCCATCTGTGTTGCGACTTCAGCCTGAAAGATCGGCTTGACCAGCGGATCGCCCTGCATCTTGGCCTTCCGCTGTTCCCGCAGCGCCACCAACCCGTCCGCACACGGCCCCACACCCGCAAACACGGCCCTGTCCGGCCCGGTCAACTGACCCGCCAGCCAGTCCTGAACGGACAGACCAGAACTGGAGCCATCCCGCTGGCCCCACCCAAACCTGTTAATTGCGCTGACTGATCGCATGGCATCCTCGCGAAACGGGGCGATAACGGGAGTCGATACCCTACAGAACGCTGATCCCCCGATGTGGCGAAAGATGGGCCGTCAGATGTGAAATTTTTTAGACTTTCCCCGAGACGGTTATCGGAGGTTTCCCCCCGACAGAAACCAGAAAAACACCTTAACGGTCAACCAGAACCGGGTCAGCGAAGCGGCGGTTTTCCAAAACAGGGAGTACGCGCCGCGCATGGGCAATCCGCTCGCGGTCCAGCGTGGCAAAACCCAGAGTGGGCAATTCACCCAGCGCAAGCGCAATCACGCCCAGCGGATCGATCACCATACTGGCGCCGCAGTTGCGCGCACCGCACTCCCCAACCGCCACGACATAACAGGTGTTCTCCAAAGCCCGCGCCACGGCCATGATTTCCCAGTGCCGTTCCTTCATCGGGCCTCTGACCCAGGCCGCGGGCAACAATATGGCCTCAGCCCCCGCCAGAGCGAGATGGCGCGCCAGTTCCGGGAAGCGCACATCATAGCAGGTCATCAGACCGACCTTCATGTCACCGATCTGCACCACCGGCGGCAGTTCCAGACCCGGCGATGTCCGCTGGGATTCCTTCATGCTGAACGCATCGTAGAGATGCAGCTTGCGGTACTGCGCAATGAACGCTCCGTCGCGCAAAACAAACTGCGTGTTGTAGAAGCGTCCGTGCCCGTCCGGCACATTCACACATCCTGCTACGGCAATCCCGTGACTGGCCGCGCGCAGCCCTTCCATGAACGGTCCGTCCAGCGGCTGGGCCGTCTGGGGCAGAAGCTCCGGATTGTTGATGTCCTGCGCCAGAATACCTTCCGGCAGAACAAGCAGTTCAGCGCCGCCCGCCTTTGCCTGTGCGATCAGATCCAGACATTGCCGCTGGTTGGTTTCCCAGTCCGGCGCCACAGCAAACTGTCCCAGAGCAACTTTCATCATCGCATTCCATTTTCCATAAGAGCGGACACTCGCCCACATCCAGTCTTCGTAGCATGGCCGCCCCAGAAAACATGGTGAAGATGCTGGAAGATAATAATTTTTATTATTAGGAGAAAATTCCTCAGAGAAAGAACCATTCAAGAAAAATTTTAATATAAATTAAGCACTAATTTACTAATATAGTATATCAATAATATTTATTATAGTTAATAAACAAAACATCAAACAATTTTATCAAAATTTACTGTAATTTTCTTTTCTATTACCCCCCGAACAGCATCTTCATTCTTAAAAAAGACTTCAAGATTCCGTTATAATGCTCATGAGGCATACCAAAATATTGTCATTTTCCCGCGCATCTCCGCGGCTTTCGGGCTTCTGACATTCTTCTGAAAATATTTTTAAAAGCTATCAAGCCCGAGTTCATGCACATGTTCGTGACATCTTTTGACATGGGGGATTACTTGATTCTGCTCACCTTCCGTATGCTGCGATCCCTGCGTTATTCGGGACGTGCATCCCTGTTTCTTGGAACAGCTCTGGGCGCTCTTTCACTCAGCACGCAGGCCCGGGCCGACGACGATATTGTTTCAAGAATGGAACAGGAAATGAGCCGTCTTCAGGCTGCTCAGGCTCATGTTCAGGAAGAGCAGCGTGCCATCAATCACGACATGGCCATTCTGAAAGCAGAAATCGCCCGACACCACGCTTCTGGCCCATCAACGGCCCGCGCAGACTCTCCCCATGCCGAACAGATCGCTTCGCAGGAAAGCCATTCCGGCCATATCGCCACTGCTTCTATGCGCCGTCACGGCATCAAAACGGTCGAGCCCACAGAAATCGCCGGCTCCGGACATGACATGACGGCCACGTCCGGTTCGGCGCCAATACATGGCGCTCACACACGACGCGACAGGGTGTCCCTCTCGCCAAGCGGACGCGACCTGATCGACACCGGCAAAGGCTCGGAACTTGCCGTCGTGGGCCATCGCGCCGAAGACGTTCTGGTTCATTTCGCAGAGAACGGCGTCGGCCCTCATCCGCGTGAAACTGTTGGCGCGCAGTCTGCGGGTGCGATTGGCGATCACGGCGTCTTCCATCTCGGCCCCGTAACACTCATGCTGGGTGGATTCGTTGATACTGCCGTCGTGCTTGAAAACCGCCATATCGCCTCGGACACATTCAATTACTGGCAGGACATGCCGTATCCGAACGAGCCGCGCTATCACACCAACAATTTCACGGGCGGCGCACGCTATAGCCGCCTGTCCCTTCTGGCGCGCGGGAATATTGATTCGGAATCGACGATTTCCGGTTTCTTTGAATCCGATTTCGGCGCAGGTGCGGTCACGACCGACCCCTACGAAAGCAACAGCTATTCCTTCCGTCTGCGTCAGGCCTATCTCGCCTATGACGACAACAAGGAAGGTTGGCATTTCCTCGGCGGTCAGGCCTGGAGCCTGCTGACGCCGGGCCGTGCGGGTATCGTCGCGCGGCAGGAAAGTCTTCCGGAAACGATCGAGGCTTCCATGCTCGCAGGCCAGACATGGTCGCGGCAATGGCAGGTCCGCATCGTGAAGGATTTCTTCCACCATCGCCTGTGGACAGGCCTTTCCATCGAAAATCCGGCCACGCTGTATGATACGACCGGCTTTTCTGCGAGCAATGGCGCTGTCTCCATGCCCAATGGCTCGACCGTCACGATCGGCGAGAACGGCGTTGGCCTGACGAACGACACGTCGATGTTCTCCAACGAAATCGCACCCGATGTCATCGGCAAAGTCGCCTACGACCCCATTTGGGGCCATTACGAAATGGAAGGTATCCTGCACTTCCCGCATGACCGCGTGACTATGGGCCATACCGGACATAACAACACCGCTGTGGGCGGGGGCGCGGGTGGCTCCATGATCCTGCCGCTGATTCCCGGCAAGGTCGAGCTGCGCATGGCCGGTCTCGCGGGCTGGGGCATCAACCGCTACGGGTCCGTGCTGTTGCCCGACGCTACAATCAAGGCCAGTGGCAGCCCCGATCCACTCTTTGGTATTCAGGCGCAGGCAGGCATTATCGCGCATCCCAATCCGCGGATTGATGTGTACGGCTATTTCGGCACACAGCGCGTCGGCCATTCCTATTTCAACGAAAATGGCGGAGCCTACGGCTACGGCAATCCGACTTATTCCAATGCAGGCTGCCTTCAGGAACTGTCTGCCCTGTCCTGCACCGCCAACACGCGCGGCGTGTCCGAAGTCACGATCGGCGGCTGGTGGCGCTTTTTCAAAGGCAAGTTCGGCACTGTCGAAGCAGGTACGCAGCTTGCTTATGCCCGGCGTCAGATCTGGTCCGGCATCGGTGGCGATCCGCATACCAGCATGAGCCAGATTTTCTTCGACTTCCGCTACCTGCCCTTCCAGTAAGAGCTCTTCGCACCGGACAGACTTAGCTCTGTTCCGGTGCACCGCGGTCGTCGCGGCCAAAGAAGCGGGCATAAAGCGTCGGCAGGACAAACAGCGTCAGCAGCGTGGAGGAAATCAGCCCTCCGATCACGACAGACGCCAGAGGCCGCTCCACTTCCGCGCCTGATCCGCCTGAAAACGCCATCGGAAAAAAGCCCAGACTGGCTACGGATGCCGTCGCCAGAACGGGCCGCAACCGGCTCCGGGCAGCCTGAAACGCGGCATCCGCTGCTGCCAGTCCCTCTTCCCGGAACACGCGGATCTGGCTGACCAGCACCACACCGTTCAGGATCGCCACGCCAAACAGGGCGATGAACCCGATCCCCGCCGCAATGCTGAACGGCAACCCACGCAGGGCCAGCATGAAAATGCCGCCCGTCGCCGCCATCGGCAGATTGGCAAACACCAGAGAGGCTGCGCCAAACGACCCCAAGGCCGCCACGAGCAGCAGGAAAATCAGCGCCAACGCTATCGGCACGACAATGAACAGACGGTGCAGTGCCGATTGCAGATTCCGGAACTGCCCGGCCCAGACCATCCGGTAGCCCTGCGGCAGTTTCACATTCTGCGCCACCGCTTTCTGCGCAGCCGCCACGAACGAACTGACGTCTCGCCCGCGGATATTAGCCTGCACGATCACCCGACGATGGATGTTGTCCCGATCAATGCGCGGCACACCATCCGACAGCACAATGTCCGCGACCTGTGACAGCAGAACCCAGCCTTTTCCATCGGCCCGGCGCACCTGCAGATGCCCGATCCTGTCCGGCGAACTGACCGCATCCGCCCGCAGACGCACCTGCGTGGGAATGATCGCGCCCTGCACCGTCACGGGCTTGCCAACATGCCCGCCCACGGCCTCCACCACTGCCAGGATGTCCGGCACCGCGACCCCGAGCCGGGCTGCCGCATCGCGGTTCACATCGATATGCAGGAACGGCACCGTCCCGCTTCCCTGCAACGCCACATCCGCCGCGCCCTGCACGGTTTGCAGCGTCGTGACAACCTGTCCGGCAATCCGGTTCAACTCCGCCAGGTCATCGCCGTAGATCGAAATTGCAAGCTGTGTCCTGACTCCGGCGAGCAGATCGTCCATTCGCATCTGAATCGGCTGCGACCACGAATACGCTGCATCTGGCAGCGTTTTCTGCAGGGCGTCATTGATTTTCGTGACCAGTTCCGTCTGGGTGGATGCCGTTTTCCACTCGTCGTGGGGTCTCAGGAAAACGAACGTATCGGTCTCGTTCGTTCCCATCGGATCGGTAGGGATTGCCGCCGTCCCCGTGCTGCTCACAACCGTCCGGACTTCGGGGAAAGAGCGCAGGATCTTTTCCTCCGCCGTCACACTGGCCAGCACTGTCTCCAGCGAGGCTCCGGGGAGGCGCGTCGAGGTCACGACCAGCGAGCCCTCTTCAAGCTGCGGTACGAACTCGCCCCCCAGCCGCCCGCCGATCAGCACCGCCGTGATAAATGCGACACCCGTGACGATCAGCAGCCGCCCACTATGGTGCTCGGTCCAGCGCAAAGCGGGCTCGTAATACCGACGCACAGTCCGGACAAACACGGTTTCCCGATCCGCCTGAACCTTGCGCATCAGCATTGCAGCAAGAACCGGCACACAGACGAAGCAGTAAATCAACGACGCCAGCAGGGCCATGATAACCGTCTGGGCCATCGGCCGGAACATCTTGCCCTCGATGCCCTGAAGCGTGAGCACCGGCAGATAGACCATGATGATAACGAAAATCGCGAAACTCACCGGCCGTATCACAGCGCGCGCCGCGTCCGCTGTCAGCGCGGCAAAAGGTTTCCCCTCCCGGTTCTCGCCGCGCTCGACCATGATGTGTTCCACCACGACAAGCGAGCTGTCCACGATCATCCCGAAATCGATCGCACCCAGACTCAGCAGATTGGCCGACACGCCAAACAGCCGCATCCCCGCCATCGCCGCAACCAGCGACGCCGGAATGACGGACACGATCACCAGCGCCGCCCGCCAGTCACCCAGAACGACCACCAGCACGAACAGCACCAGAGCCGCGCCAATCAGCAGGTTTTCCTTGACCGTATGGATGGTCTGACCCGTCAGATCCGCCCGGCTGTAGAAAGGCTCCAGTGTGACACCCGGCGGCAGGGACTGGCGGATGGTCGGCAGGGCACGCCGGATCGCATCCAGCGTCGCATTCGAACTCGCGCCGGTCCGCATCATCACAACGCCAATGACCGCCTCGCCCTTCCCGTCCCGCGTTACTGCCCCGAGCCGTGTGCGCGGTCCTGCGGACACAACACCCATGTCCCGCAGCCGGATCACATGACCATTCGCGCCAAGCTTCACGGGGATGGCGCCAAAATCCGCGAGACTGCCCACCAATGCGCGCCCGACCACGACATTCTGCTCGGCATGATGCGCAATCCAGCCACCACCCGACGAGGCGTTGTTCGTGTCCACGGCCTGAACGATATCGCCGATCGAAACCCCAAACGCCCGCATCCGCGCCGGATCGACGGACACCTGATATGTCTCGACCGATCCACCATTGACGTTGACATCCACCACGCCCGGCACCAGCCGGAGCTGCGGCACTACCGTCCAGGTCATGAGCCGGTTCAGCTCCATCAGCGACAGGCCACCGCCCCGGATCTGGAGCTGCATGATCTCGCCCATGCCGGTCGCAAGCGGCCCCATCGACACACTTACGCCCGGTAGCGTGATGCTGTCCCGTGCCGCCTGCAAACGCTCCGAAACCCGCGTCCGGTCCAGATCAATATCCGTCGCATCATCGAACTGGAGATAGACCGCCGACACCCCCGTCCGCGACACGGACCGTAGATCCGTCACGCCCGGGATTCCGGTCAGACTGGCTTCGACGGGAAAGGTGATAAGTTTTTCGACTTCTTCCGTCGCCAACCCCGGCGCCGTGACGGAGACCATGACCTGTTTAGGCGAAATATCCGGCACAGGCTCGACCGGCAGACCCGGCACGGTCATGATCCCGCCGATCATCAGCGCGACGAGCAGGCCCAGCAGGACAAAACGATTGGACTGAAAGAAACGCAGCATGAAACCCGCTCAGTCCGTATCCAGCCCGCTGACGAGCGACATGGATTTCAGGGCGAAACTGCCTTCCGTCACCACAGCGTCTCCCACCTTCAGATTACCCTGCACAACGGCACTCTCATCCGTAGCGAGCCGGACCCGGACCTCGCGCGGCGCATACCGGCCTTCCGACGTCTGGACATAGACAAGATCACGCCCCTCGATCGTCTGCACCGCATCGGCCGGGACGATCATGCCCTCAACAGCCTCGCTGGTTTCAAGGGTCGCATCCAGCATGACGCCGGGCCTCAGGAACGCCACAGGTCGGTCCACGACACACACAACCTTGACCAGCCCCGTCGCCGGGTCTGCAACGCCATCAATCGTCGTGATCTTCGCACGGAACGGCTCGACCCGCGCATTGCCCGAAGGCCGGACCGTCACGACACTTCCCAAACCCAGCCGGGACACCTCGTCCGGCCGCAGATCCGCAACGATCCAGACGCCTGACAGATCCACGACCGTCGCCACGGCCTGTCCCGGTGTAACGTCGGACGCCACAGAGGTCTGGATGGACTGGACCACACCTCGCACCGGCGAAATGAGCGTGGAGGCTTCATCCTGCACGATCTTCTCCGTCACGGAAGTGAACTCTTCCGTCAGGCGATGCTCGATCAGCCCGATATCCGCTTCCCGCGCCACGACCGTGCTGCGGGCCTGCTGCACCGCCGCCTGACGTCGCCGTACTTCCCCGACCGACACCGTACTGCCCACAAGCGCCTGCCCCCGGCGGTAGGCCAATTCGGCCTCTCCGAGCGTTGCCTTTGCCGAGGCCAGAGCTGCCTGATCCTGCTCCATCTGAAGATGCAGCACATGCAGCGAATGATCGGTGTAATCAATGAGTGCCTGCCCCGGCTCCACGGTCTGCCCCGGTGTCACCCTGACCGCCGTGACCTTGCCGTCTCCGCTCGCACGGATCACGACTGTCCGTGACAGATCTGCGCTCACCTGAGCCAGCGCCGACACCGTGTCATGCAGCGTCCCCTGTCGGACGGCCGCAGTCCGCAGATGCTCCGCATCCCGCGCCTGCGCCCCCAGTGTCAGGGGTTGCATCCAGCCCGGCGTTTCAGCCGCATGCGCACAATTCAGAGCACATGCAGCCACCCCGACAAGCAGAAAACGTGAAAAGCGGCTCATGGAATGGTTCCCGTCGCAATGCCCATCCGGATAACGGCCGCATGCCAGGCAATCTCCGCACGATTCAGATCCAGAAGCGCACGATACGCGTCCGTCCGGGCCCGCAGCGCCTCGATCAGCGGCGTCTCGCCCACCCGCCAGGACCGCTCCATCCCGTCCGCCCGGTGCAGCATGGAACTGGCTTCGATGCGGGCATTGGAGCGCGCGCCGGTCGCTGCCACCAGCCGCGCCCGGACCTGCGCCATTTCGTTGCGTACAGCCCGACGCGCCTCGACCTCCTGTCTTGTCGCAGCCGCCATGCGGTCCCGGGCCGCTGATTCCTGCGGCGTATTCGTTACTGCACTTGGCAAAGGCACCCGCAGATTGACGCCCACCTGCGTGTCCCACGGACTGCCGTACTGCCCCTGGTCAATCGCATCGACACCCACTTCGGGGTTGGGCATGAAGCTCCTGCGGACCAGCTTCATCTGGTTCTGCGCGGCAATCACGGCCTGATGCGTCGCCCGCACCCGTGGATCAATATCCTCGACCCAGCGTCCGTCATTCGCCCGTGTCAGCGCCAGCCAGTGGTCATCCGCCTGCGTGATGTCCGGCACCCCCGGCAAACCCGTCAGGGTTCGCAACTGGCTCGCGGTGGTTTCGATTTCCTCAGCGGCCATGTCGGCTTCGGTCCGGGCCTGAGCGAGCTGGGCCTCTACGGCCTGCTGGTCCGACATCGCCGTCTCGCCCGCATGTCCGGCCCGTTGCACATCCGCTTCGATCCGGCGCAAGGCGGTCACCGTGGCCAGTGCGGCGGTCTGCCGACGCATCGCCATAATCGCGGCCCCGGTTGCATCCACGACCCGCACTGCAACAGACATGCGCTCCACATCCAGGCGAACGGTCGCGGTTTTGGCTTCGGCCTTCGCGACATTCTCGGTCGCGGTTCCCTGCCCGGGCAGCCAGAGCGGCACCGAAACACCTCCCTGCCAGGTGATGTACCCGTGATTGTCCCCACTGATACGGTCATCGTAGTACTGGCCATTCAGCGTCGGGCCGCCCGCGAACCAGGATTGCGCCGCCTTCGCCCGCGCGTCCGCGGACTCCTGATTGGTCTCAAGCTCAATCCGGATGGGGTCGTTTTTCCAGGCTGCGGCAATCGCATCATGCATCGAAAGCGGTGCCGTCATACTCCCTTCGGCACGGCCATTTTCTGCGCCCGAAACGCAGATTACAGCCACAAATGCCACGCTAGCCAGCAGCCAGCGCGACCCTCCTGCACACCGCGCAACGCAAAGGGAATGAAATGCCATTCCCGTCTCATCCCTCGACCGGCAGAGCGTGTCAACGGACGGAAATGCGACTCTTTTCTCCCGCCCCGGATACGCCCCGCGGCTCCTCTGCCAATTGCTCCCCTTCTTAAAGAGCCTTATGTCTCAACGACTAAGAGTCATTCTCATTTAATAACTGTCCTTACTTCCATAAGGCCCTACACATATGCTGATCCATATTCCGAGTGTCCTTTCTCCCGAACAGGTCAGTCATTTCCGCAGCAGGCTGGAAGCGGCCGAATGGACGGATGGCCGCATCACTGCCGGAGAACAGTCCGCAAGAGCCAAGTTGAACCTCCAGATCCCGCAGGATTCTGCGGAATGCCGGGAACTCGGAGAAATTATCCTGCGCGCTCTGGGCCGAAATCCGACGTTTAACAGCGCGGCCCTGCCGTTGCGCGTCTATCCGCCGCTGTTCAACCGCTACGATACCGGCATGCATTTCGACGCCCATGTGGACAACGCCATCCGCCCCATTCCGGGGACCGGAATGCGCATCCGCACCGACGTCTCTTCCACGTTGTTCCTCACAGACCCAGAGGAATATGAAGGCGGAGAACTCGTCATTCAGGATACCTACGGCACCCAGAGCGTGAAACTTCCAGCCGGCGACATGGTACTTTACCCCTCGACCAGCCTGCACAGCGTCAATCGCATCACTCAAGGCAGCCGCTGGGCCTCCTTCTTCTGGTCCCAGTCCATGGTGCGTGATGACACAAAGCGCAGACTTCTCTACGACTTCGACTGCTCCATTATCGAAACCCGCAAAGCCCTGCCGGACAGTCACCCCGCCGTTCTGGGCCTGACATCGACCTATCACAACCTTCTCCGCCAATGGGCCGAACTCTGAACCCACAGAAAATTTTCATGAGAAGATACACTCCGACAGAGGTGTTTTTAACCAAAACAAGCACCTCTACGGACACATATAAAAATAGAAAAGCGGGTTCTCAATCGTGTGTCAGAGGCACTATGAAAGATCAGATTCCCTCACAGAAATGATGAAAAACATTCTCTCCAGAATAGGTTAAATAAAAACTGACATTATCTCCAAAAACATCCCCAAACATGTTCGGAGAAGATTGATACAAAAGACCCAGACAGCCTTTTAACGAACGTTTAATTATTGTAGGATACTAATCAGTTCTCCTATCGAGAGAGTCAATCCAGGTGATGGAAAAGCAAAAGGATGATTTCAGGAAAAGTCTGAATTCTGTCCAAAACTGGCCTCAAGGAGCCCGGGATGACTTTGTCCTTCACGCTCTGGACTGCTCCGCCATTGTTGCCATTACCGATACACGTGGTCGCATTCTTTCCGTTAACAGCCGCTTCGAGGAAATCAGCGGCTACACTCGTGAAGAGCTGATCGGAAACGACCACCGCATGCTGCGGTCGAAGCAGCATGACAAGAAATTCTTCCGCCAGATGTATCGCACAATTGCCTCAGGCAATGTCTGGCACGGCGAAATCTGTAACCGTCGCCAGGATGGTAGTCTTTACTGGGTCGATACCACAATTGTGCCCCATGTTTCAGACAATGGAAAAGTCACGAGCTACGTAGCCATTCGCTTTGACATAACAGATCGAAAACAAGCAGAAAATCATCTGAAATCAAGTCGCAAAAAATTACAGAAAGTCGTCAATACCGACTTTCTGACCAAGATTTCAAACCGGCTGCATTTCTCACATATTCTACGCAAAACCCTCCGCGCGAGCACCGCAAGCCATATCTGTCTGGCGCTGCTCGACGTGGACACCTTCAAGACAATCAATGATACTTCAGGGCATGATTCCGGCGATCGTCTGCTTCGTAAAGTTGCCGAGAAACTTCAAGCATTCGAAAACGACAACTGCTTTATCGCTCGCATTGGAGGAGACGAATTTGCGGTTCTCATGACAGGTGAAACACCAAGCCTGTTTGAAACGGTTCTTCTGGACATCCTGAAGCAGATGCGGTTCAGCCTTCGCAACAGAACCGTGACGCATGCCTGTACAGTCAGTATCGGTTATGTTTGCGTCCCTCTCTCCGGTGCGCGGGAAAAAACCCTTCTGAAATGCGCCGATCTGGCCCTTTATGCGGCCAAAACCGGCGGTCGGAACCGTGTCCGGGAATACCATCCCGCCATGGAAGAAAAGCTGGACCTCGCGGCGCGTCTGCGTCGTCGTGTCCAGACAGGATTACGCGACCAGAGCATCACGGTGTTCTATCAACCCATTTTTTCCCTGAGCGTCCCCGGACGTATTTCATTCGAAGCTCTCCTGCACTGGGACCACCCACAGCACAAAGTGCTTTCTCCGCAATATTTCCCGGAGGTTTTTGAAGATCACAGTCTGACCATGACCCTGAATACTTTCGTGACGCACAGGGTCATGGAAGATATGAGCAGACTGCGTGAACAGAACGTCCGTTTTGAGCGCATCGCCATCAACATCACATCCTGCGATTTCGAGAACACCGACTTTTTCCGAAAACTCGACAGCCTCGCGGACGACATGAATGTTCCGCTTAATTCCCTGGCGCTCGAAATTACCGAAAACATCTTCTCCCGGCCGCACCATCAGCAGGTCGAACGCGAACTCGATACCTTGCATCGCAAGGGAGTTCAGATTTCACTGGACGATTTCGGCACGGGATTTGCGTCCCTGACCCACCTCAAAACCATCACGTTCGATTACGTCAAGATCAACCGTGCGTTTGTGTCCGGACTGGAACGTCACGGTACGGATGCGGCAATTATCAGGGGCGTGATCGACATCGTCCACAGCCTTGGCCGCAAGGTTGTCGCCGAAGGCATCAGGAGCGCCTCGCAGGTTCGTGCGCTGCTGGAGATGGAATGTGATTTCGTGCAGGGAGATTTTCTGTGCGAAGCGGTGCCGGTCATGGACATCCCGGCCGCACTGGAAAAAATCCGCTACAAGGCACTTCTGTAAAGGCCTTGTAGCGGGAAAGTCTGGCGGGAACTTCAGCCCGTCAGGTCCTGTTATTCAGAAACGCTGGTCAATGCCGGTCAGGATCGTGCGACGCAGACCGTATTGCGGCGCGCCCACCCCGATGCCACTGCCATCACGCAGCAGATAGGTCCGGTCAAACAGATTGGTCACATCCAAACGAAGCTGGGTCCGTTTGAGGAAAGGAACGTGGAACAGATCCTTGAAGGACTGGACCAGCGACAGGTTGAATGTCGCGTACTGCGGAACCGAAGCCCCGTTGGGCGTCGCGCCATCAGCTCGCAGACCGCTGCCATAGACCATTGTTGCAGACAGACGCAGCGGATGACCGGTTCTGTGGAAGAAGGAATAGCTTCCCCCTGCCGAAGCGGTCCAGCGCTGATCGTGGTCAAGATGGATCCAGCGCTTGCTGGTATAGGCCAGATCGTCCGGGCTGAAGTTCCACTGGGCGGTCGTGATGTCCTTGCCGATAGCGCGGGACCAGGAGAAGTTGCCATAAACGCTAAATGCGCCGCGGGTATAGTCCGTCGCAAATTCATAACCATGAACCTGACCGCGACGATAATTGAACGCCGACAGGATCACCGGGGAGCCGAACTGCCCTTCATCAATCATGTTCTTGGCGAGCTTCACATAGGCATCAAAAGAGGCATGCCAGCCCGGCAGAATTGTCTGTGAGAAACCCGCATCAAAATAATGGTCACGCTCAGCCTTGACGTTGCTATTCAGGAACGTTCCTGGAGCTGCAGATGTATTAGCGAACTTGTTGAGCGATGTACCACCCACCAGCTCGAACGGCGGCGGCGTGAAGTAACGGGAGTATCCTGCATGGAACGTGCCACCGTGCCAAGGCTTGTAAACGATGTTCAGGCGTGGGCTGACCTGCTTGGCATGCGTGTATTCATCCACGCCATCAAAACGCAGACCATAATTGACTGTCAGATTCTTAAGCGGACGCCATTCATCCTGCGCATAGAGGCCATACATCCACCCCGTGCGGCCCGTACCATCATGAATGGTGAGTGGATTGTCGGAATAAATCGCGCCTCCATCGGCATCTTCGCCACTCTGAGGATAAACGGTTGAATCTGATTTGGAAACGTTACGTTCCACATAGATCTGATAACCGAAGCGGACAGTATGGTCCTTTGCGGCCTGCCATGTGGCATCGGACTGCGTTCCCGTCGAGAAGACAGAACGGGCCGCACGCTGTGCAATGCCGTTGTATACCAGATCGCCCAGCGGATCAGGCGAATAGCGCAGGGAGCTGTAACGCATTACGGCGGAGGTCTGGAAGCTCAGCTTGCCCATATCCTTTTGCAGGGACAGGATGCCGAAATCCGTGATTTCCTTCTGATGCTCGGTCAGGCTCGAACTGTCGCCATTCCCGTAAAGCTTCTGGGACAGGTCGCTGCCGGCAAAAGACGGGTTAGCAAACTGGCGCTGCAATCCCGGATTGTTGGGAAGCTGATATTCGGCGTTGGACACACCGGCCGTGAAGCTGATCCGGGTGTTTTCATCAACTGTGTAACGACCGTGACCGAGGAAATGATACTGGTTCGTCAGATCGTGCAGGGCGTTGAAGCTCGGCGTCGTGTTTTCGATACCGACACGGTTATGAACGAAATCACCCGTCGCAAACCAGTCCCACTTCCCGTGATGACCGCCGAACTGCACGGACGGAAAGAAGTAATCGCGCGCGCCGCCGTAAATCGAAACATCGCCGCCAGCATCCGAATAGCCGTTCTTGGTGGTGATATCGATCACGCCAGCCTGAAGAAACCCGTACTCGCTGGGAAGCGCGCCGGTCGTCAGTGACATGGAGTGGGCAAAGCGCGTCATGAGCGTCTGTCCGAACACGCTCATCCCTTCCGGAAGCGCTACGCCATCAAGACGGAACTGCACTTCGTTATGATCGCCGCGGATATGGATCTGTCCATAGCTGTCCTGCGCCACGCCTGGCGCCTGAAGCAGCAGGGCGTTCAGTGGCGCATTGTCGCCGCCCGGATTGGTCTCAATCGCCTGACGCGAGAAATTATAAACCGTGGCGCCTGTTGACGGCTGAAGTGCAGCGCGGGCGCGTTCGAGATGGGCATTGACGGTCACGTCATCCGAGCCTGCACGACTGATTTCCGTCGTGGTCGTTCCATGCTGGTCGTCGGCATGGCCGAAGCTGGAACGGGCGGCGGAAGCCTCATCGTCCGTCTGGGCATCGGCGGGGGCCGCAGTGGTCTGGGAAGACGTTGCAGACGGCGTTACCGACTGGGCAAACGCGGAATCGGCAAGGGCGGTGGTGCAGCCCAGCAGCAACAGAAATGAACGGGCAGACACGAAAGACGGCATGAAACCTCCGGACAGGGATGCAGGCAGAGACGAAGGATTGTCGGAGCGGACCTCTTATTATGTTATATCATAACGATTCAAGCGAAATCTGTCCCGCTGACCCACCACATGGCGTTGCGCGTTGGCGCTGTTGCACAAGTACAATATAAGCACCGTGAATTGCCGGCTTTGCTTGCGCTCTCAGGCAGACTGCCCCACGACTGACGCTGTCCTTTTCAGGAGCTCCGACCTTTCCATGACGCTTCGCAAGGCTCTTCTCCTGAGCGCCAGCCTCCTCGGTCCATCCCTCGCTCTCGCCGCCCCCACAGAGAAAGCGAAACCGCTGCACGGAAAAACCGGAGCGCCCCATCACACGAGTGCCCATCCGGCAGTTGCCCAACCAGCCCCGCGTAAAGCAGCCCCACAGTCCGTTCAGGCTCACGGTACCGAAACGATCGCCGTCACCGCACAACGCACGGATTTCGCCTTCGTCGCAGCACAGCATCTCCCCGATGCCGACACCCGCCTGAGTGCAGAACGCCTGATCCAGCGCGGCGTCGTCACCCTGCGCGGTCTGGAGCGTGTGGCACCCAACCTGACCATCCAGTCAATCAATGGCACGGCCTCCACCAATTTCTATCTGCGCGGCGTCGGCTTCAACGACTTCACCCAGAACAACATTCCCACCGTCATGACCTATTTCGATGACGTTCCGTTCGCGTTCTCGACTCTGTCGAGCGGGCTGATGTTCGATCTCGCGGACGTCACAGTCGCTCCCGGGCCGGTCGGGACCACACATGGCCAGTCTGATACCGGTGGTGAAATCCGCTTCCGCACCGCCGACCCGACCAGCACATGGCATTACGGCGCCAGTCAGGACATCGCGTCCTATGCGCGCAGCCGGAGCGAGGCCTATATTTCAGGCCCAATCGCCAAAGGGCTCGACTTCCGTCTGGCCGGACAGATCCGACAGGGTGGCGGCTGGCAGACCGATCCGCAGAACGGCGCGCATCTGGGCGATGCGGACTCCTACGCCCTGCGCGGCAAGCTGCGCTGGCATTCGGACGACAACCGCACCACGATCCTGCTGTCTGGACATTTCGTACAGGACAACAGCCAGGTCGTGACAAGTCAGGCCGTCCATCGCCTGATAGGTAAAACCGGGCTGCCCCATCTTGGTCAACGTGAGGCCGAATGGTCCATGCGTCCTCAATTTGCAGAACTAGTTGGACGCTCACCCGGCCTTAAACCCAGCGAACACAACCAGTTCTGGGGCTGGGATCTGCATATGGACCATGATTTCGGATTGGCTAAACTCACATCCGTCACCGCCTTCGAAACCGGACGACAAGGCGAATACACCGATCAGGACGGCACATCACGGGCCGAAGCCGACACCTACCGCACCATCAGCGCCAATGCCTTCACGCAGGAACTGCGTCTGGGCTCCAGCAATCCTGACAGCCGCCTGCAATGGGTCGTAGGCGCGTTCTATCAGCGCAGCCGGATGAAACAGCGCTTTTTCTTTGACTATACCGACTATGCGGCGCGCGGTTACATGATGGCGACGTCTTTTTCCATGAATCAGGAGAGCACGTCTGAATTCGGCCATGTCAGCTACCAGCTGCCCCATAATGTCACGCTGTTTGCGGGCTTGCTGCACGAAATCGACGACCGCAGCCTGCCGGGCCTGACATCTGAAATCTTCGGCGGCAAAACAACGGCTTTCCACGGCGAAAGCACGGCCGCGGCACAGTTTGCGGGCCAAGTCGGCGTCTCATGGCAGGCGACAAAAACCACGCTCGTCTATTACAAAATGAGCAAGGGCTTCAAACCCGGCGGCTTCAGTGCCAACAACACCCAGATCCAGGCCCAGCTCGACCCGTTCGGCCCCGAGACGGTTCTGACCTACGAATTCGGCTTCAAAAGCGATCCGATCCCCAATGTCCTGCGTCTGAATGGTGCCGCGTTCTATAACGACTTCCATGGCCAGCAGGTTGTCGGCACGGTCCTGATCCCGAATTACGGCCCGCTCAGCGAAATCACGAACGTCCCGAAATCTGAAAGCTGGGGCTTTGAAGGCACGGTCGAATTCCACCCCATACGCCATGTTTTCGTAACGCAGAACATTGGCTGGCAGCGTGGGAATTATCAGGACTTCCTGAACGTCAACCGCGCCGCCACGAATGCGGCCTACGCCAAAACGGGCGTCTGGCGGGCCGTCAACAGCAACTTTGCAGGCGTGGATAACGGCCAGCCCAAGCTGACCCTAAACGGTCAGGCGGAATGGCGACAGCCTCTGACATCGGCTCTCGGGCTCGATGTCGGGCCAGACTGGTCGTATCGCGGCAGTCAGGCCATCGCGGTCGGCGGCACGGGCTTTTATCGCCTGCCACCGTATTTTCTGCTCGGCGCCCATGCGACCCTGCGCCCCTCATCAGGGAAGTGGGAGGCCACTATTTACGCCTCCAACCTACTCAACCGCAGCTTTTTCGAAAGCGGCGGCATGGCGACGACGACCTATTTCTATATCCCCGGCCCGCCGCGCTTCATCGGCGGCCGGATCTCATACGGCTTCTGAAAGGCGTTTCTCCCCTCAGCAGGAAATCAGACACCGCGCGAGCGACTGGATTTCCCGCAGATTGCTCTGCGCGTCCATGGGCTCGCGCCCCAGCATGTTCATGGCGCGGAAATGGATCGTGCTGAGAAGCATGTCCAGAACCGTATCGGCATGCTGGCAGAAGACTTTCTCGCCCCGCCGGCTTGCGCGCTCAAGAAACAGCGCCATCTGCGCACGCGCCGGCACCACACTGACTTCCCACAAAACCTGACCGAACTCTGGATCATGCACGGCCTCACCCAGCAGAGTGCCGTAAGTCCGGCCCAGCGGGGTGGCGAGGAAGCGGATACGCGCGGCAATGAGTTCGTCTACATCCCCGGCAAAGCTTCCCGTATCAATCTGCGGCGTCAGATCATCGCGCCACAAACGGATCGCATCGAAGAACATCGCCTGTTTCGTGGGCCAGCGCCGATAGACCGTAGCGGTTGAAACGCCTGCGGCCTTGGCCACGCGACTGATGGTGAGGCCCTGATAGCCTTCTTCCGCCAGAACCTGCGCGATTGCCGCGAGGATATTGTCTTTCAGGCCAAGATTGATCGGCCGTCCCGGCGCACGGATCAACGCACGGTCCCGGACGGGAACATGAACAGGCTTTAGCGGTAAAGTATGTGTCACTGCGGTCTGCGACATGAGTATTTCCCTTCCTGACCATTTGATCGGTCGACATCATCTTTTGAGTTAACGCAGCTAGTCAGAGATAGACGCTTCGTTACAACACGCAATTGCGTTTATTTGATATCAAAAGATGTCCATTTTCCATCAGGGAATAACGTGACTCGCCTGAAGCGCCGTTCTTTTGGCCTGAACTGCCGCTGCATCCATCGGGACCGATCGGACGGATGCGACCTCCTGAGCGGAAATCCCGGACGACGATCCGCCTCCCAGCGTCGCTGCATAGCTCAGAACAGCGGCAATATCGTCATCGGAGAGCGCCTTAAACGACGGCATAAATCCCTTGTAGGACTGCCCTTCCACAAGAATCGGCCCATGCAGCCCGTTCACCAGAACCGCCGCAAGATATGCCTTCCCCTCGGGTGAAGAAGCGATGGCACCAACCCGCCCCGCAAGGGCCGGAAAAGTGCCGGGCCGCCCTGCGCCCGCAGGGCCGTGACACATCGCGCATTTTCCCGCGTAGAGCGCCGCACCATCCGCCGCCATCGCCGCAGACGCCACCAACGGTCCCATGCCAAGAAGCCCCGCCAGCATGATCCTGAACCCGTGTCTCATCATCATGGCCCGAAGCCCTCCGGCATATGCGTTGTCGTAGCAGTTTGAAACACACTACCCCCCGCTTCGTCTGAAAGCTACCGCTCCCGGCGAAGCAGCGTGTCTTTCTCGAAAGCGCAAATCCGCCTATCCTGCCGTCATCTTTCCTGCCGGAACTCCGGCACAGTCGGCAGAGGTTCCGCATGACCCAGAGTGAGACGCCCCCTCCCGAGGGCGGCACGAAACGGCGCGATCTGCTGACGACCGCAACCGTAACGCTGGGCTGCGCAGGGGCCTGCGCCCTTGCCGTTCCCTTTCTCAACAGCCTGAAAAACCCGGCGGCCACGACTTTGTCCGACAAGACGATCGAGGTCGATCTGTCCTCTCTCGCCCCCGGACAGGACATGACCGTACAATGGCAGGACTGGCCCATTTTCATCCAGCGCCGCACACCCCAGATGCTGGCCGCACTCCAGACCCCCGCACACATCGCCACCCTGCGCGACGCGAACTCAAAAATGTTGCAGCAGCCGAAAGATGCCACGAACTGGCACCGTTCGGTGCGTCCCGATTATGGGGTTCTGGTCGGGATCTGCACCCATCTGGGCTGCGTCCCGTCTTTCGAGAAACCCGGTTCCGCGCCCGAAGCGGCGGGAGGATATTTCTGCCCCTGTCACGGCTCAAATTTCGATGCTGCAGGTCGTGTCGCAGAACGCGCACCCGCGCCATATAATCTGCCCGTCCCACCTGTGACGTTCCTTTCCGACACGAAAATCCGCATCGGCCACAGCGCGGGCGATCCAGGGTTCAGCATGTCCGACATCCAGCAGATCTGAG
This sequence comes from Gluconobacter cerevisiae, assembly GCF_015244675.1. Classification (GTDB taxonomy): domain Bacteria; phylum Pseudomonadota; class Alphaproteobacteria; order Acetobacterales; family Acetobacteraceae; genus Gluconobacter; species Gluconobacter cerevisiae. Next base: position 31,861 of record NZ_JABCQO010000001.1, read on the forward strand.
GACCGGACCCCATGCCCGCACCCGAGAAAACTCCCGGATGGCTTGAACGCCGCCTGCCTGTCATGAGCGTGCTGCGGCGCGAATACATCGCGTTTCCGATGCCCCGGAATCTCAACGCCCTGTGGAGCTTCGGTGCGTTCCTGATGGTCACGATGGCCATCATGATTGCCAGTGGACTCTTCCTCGCCATCAACTACACCCCCGACATCACACAGGCCTTTGCCAGCGTCGAAGCGATCGACCGTCAGATCCCCTCAGGCTGGTTCCTGCGCAGCCTGCATATGGGCGGCGTGACGATGCTGTTCGCCTGCCTCTACATCCATATCGCGCGCAGCCTGTGGTACGGCTCCTACAAGGCTCCGCGCGAACTGCTCTGGCTGACAGGACTGGGCATGATGCTGATGGTGATGGTCACGGCCTTCGCCGGTTATGTCCTGCCCTGGGGACAGATGTCCTACTGGGGCGCCACGGTGGTCCTGAATGCCGCCCATACCATTCCCCTGATCGGCAAGCCGGTTTCCGAACTGCTTTTGGGCGGCGAAACGCTGGGGAATACGGCCCTGCACCGCCTGTTCGTGCTGCATTTCACAATGGCCTTTGCGATCCTCGCCGTCATCGCCCTGCATGTAATTGCGCTGCATGTGGTCAAACCGAACAATCCTTCCGGCATCGACCCCGTTAGCCCGAAACAGACCCTGCCGTTCCATCCGTATTACACCAGCCGGGACGGCTTCGCGCTCTGCCTGTTCCTGATGGTCTATGCCGGGCTGGTCTTTTTCCTGCCCGATCTGCTGACGCTTGCGGACAATTATGTTCAGGCCAATCCTCTCGTGACGCCGCGTGACATCCGGCCGGAATGGTATTTCGCACCGTTCTACGCGATCCTCCGCGCGGTACCGTCCCGGCTTGGCGGCCTGCTCCTTGCTGTCGGCAGTTTGGCCGTTCTGTTCGCCCTGCCCTCGTTGGACCGGTCGCCCACTCGTCCTGCGACACGCCGCCCTCTGGTGCGCCTGTCCCTGCCACTGGCTTTTCTATCGTTCATTCTGCTGGGCGTCGCAGGGATGCATCCCCCGACCGAAACATGGCTGATCGTCAGCCGTATGGCGATGGCATGGTGGTTCATCCATTTTCTGGTGGTCATGCCGCTCGTTTCGGAACGGGAGATCACATCATGAGCCGCCTGATCCGAAACTTCGTGCTTGCCGCCAGCCTTGCGCCCCTTCTCGCAGCCCTCCCCGCCTGCGCCAGTACACCCGCCCAGCGTGGCCTGATCGTCTTCCAGCATGTCTGCGCCGCCTGCCACGGCATGGAACACGTCGATTATGGAGATATGGCCGCCTTCGGACTCTCACCGGACGCCATTCACAATTGGGCTGCCGATCAGCAGCTTCCGAACGGCACGGACGACAATGGCGATCCAAAAACCCGTCCCGCTACGCCCACCGATCCCATTCTCTCGCCCTATCCCAACGAGGCCGTAGGACGGCTGGCCAATCACGGGCTGCTTCCGCCAGATCTCTCCCGACTGGCCATGACATTACCGGGGGGCGCAGAACAGATCCGGCGCATCCTTCTGTCCTATGCCCCCACACCTGCGGGTGTGAAACTCGATGACGGCCGTTATTACAACACCGCCCTGAAATGGAAGCATATCGGCATGCCCCCGCCCCTTCAGGATGGCATGCTGACCTATCCGGATGGCACAAAATCCACCACCCAACAGATGGCGACCGACGTTTCGGCCTTCCTTAACGACGTCGCACATCCGCACGTAGCGGAACGCAGACGGATTGGCGTCTATGTTCTTGCATATCTCGTCCTGATGGCGGTTCTGACTTTCGTGCTCCAACGCCGGATCTGGAAATCGCGCCCCTGATGACTGGCGTGAAACCTACAGACGCGAGGCGCGATCCATGCGATGCGCTTCGCGGTAGGTCAGCGGCATGACCGTCAGACCCTGAACCGTTTCGATCACGTCCAGCTCCGCATTCCCCAGCAGACGCACCAGCGCATCCCGAGGTGTATAGAACCCTCTGACGGGCACACTGCTCCCATCCTGCAAAAGCGCATCATCCATCAATACCGGACATTGCGTTTTGCGCTCCAGTTCCGCGACGGCCACTCCAAGGGCCTTCGTGTCGATCTGCAAGACTGCTTTGCGAACCGGACAGATGTCGGGCGTCCGCGTCACGGTTTTGCCCGAGACCGACATCCCTAGAATGCACACGCACACCAGCACGCGCAGCCCCATCCGCACAGATCCGGATGCCAGACGACGCCATTTGAAACGTTCAGGATACGGACGATCTCGCATGCCCGTGACTCTCCCCTGGGCACACCCATCTCATACGTCTGACAGGACCGCCAGACGATAGAACGCCACAGCCGGAAGGATGCCTTACTCCTCCCGTTCTTTTGAAGAGCAGAACGAAAGACCTAAAATGTCGGCGGCGTACAGGCGCTGATGATCTCGCATCCTTCAGAGCTCAGGCATCGGAACCGGTGCGGCTGGCTGCTGTTGAAATGATACGCATCTCCCGGCTCAAGGATTTCCTGCTGTTCCCCGACCGTGATCTCCACGCGCCCCTGCAAGACGAAACCACCTTCTTCGCCTTCATGGGCATAAACCGCAGCCCCGGTATCGGCACCAAACGCATAGTTTTCCCGCAAAATCTGGAGCGTTCGCCTACAGGACGGCACCCCCACCTGCCGGAACACCACACCGTCCTGCTCAAACGTCAGCAGTTCATCCGCCCGATAGAAGATTTTCTCATCCCCCTCCGGCACGAGACTGAAAAACTCGCCAAGCGTTACGGGGATGCCATCCAGAACCCGCTTGAGCGTCCCGACCGAAGGATTCATGCCCCCGGATTCGATCAGGGAAATTGTGGAATTGGTGACGCCGGTCCGCTTGGCCAGTTCACGCTGGGACAGATTTCTGGCCGTCCGGACAAACCGCAGGCGCGCTCCCAGATCCATCCTGCCCCATGCCCCCTATCCTGTTTCGTGTCATGAGTATGTCATATCGAAACAGAAAGGAAACCTCGAAAATCATCATACCTGTAGGTGGTATTTGTTTTTTATATCTCTGCTCCGACAAAGGGATGATGGTCTGGAACATATGGCTCGGAGCGCCGTTCTGGAGTAGACAAACAACCAGAATGGCGTGTGCGGACTTCCGGCTGTTCCAGTCACGGCTCCGCGACTTTAGGCAGAGACAGGATGGACGACTGATGCTGTATGCTTCGACAGGATGTTTCACTCTTACGGTGATCATGGGCGTGTGGCTCGCTATTTTCGCGGCCCGCTACAAGCGCCCTTTCAGCTTCCTCACACCCGTCCATGTCGGATCGGCGATTATAGGTGCCGTCTTTCTCGTCATCGCCATCAGCAATGGTGACAGGCGGCTCATGCTGAACGTGGCGCTCGCCGTCGCCATTGCGGCTTTCGGCGTTCTGATGGCTTTTTTCCGCAGGCGCGGGGCCATGATCGCACCGCTTTATATGTGCCATATCCTGCTGGCAGTAATGTTCTATTTCTCGATAGTCTGCTTCACGATTTTTCCGAATTTCGGCCTCGACTGACGCTCCTTACCCTTACAGCGCGGCGAGACTTTTCCAGATCATGTAAGCCGCAACTGTGAAAATGACACAGGCAAAGAACGTCGTTAGCGCGGGACCTGAACCTGAAAGACGTTTCGCAGCCCGGGTACCAAGGAAACTACCTACCACACCGCCCGCAACGAACAGCAGACCCATCACCCAGTCCACATAGCCTGACAGCATGTAACTCAGCGCCGTACTCGCGCCCAGCGCTGCCACTGCAACCAGCGAAGTCCCGACCGCATTGAGAATGGGCATCCGTGTGCAAGCAATCAGCGCCGGGACGATCAGAAACCCGCCGCCAATTCCGAAAAACCCGGAGAGCACTCCCGTCCCCGCCCCGGCCATCATAACGCGCGGCATGTTCTGACGGTTACATGCCGCTCCGGCCTCACCTTTGTTGCGACGTCCCCGCAGCATGAGCACACCGACCACAACCATCAGCAGCGCAAAACACAGCAACAGCTTTTCGCCATTAACCGCCTTGCCAAACGCCGCCCCGATGAACGCACCGGCCACCCCGCACGGTGCGAAAATGCCCGCACATTTCCATTTGACCGTCCCCGCGCGGGCATGGCTGACCAGTCCGGCCAGAGCGTTGACCGCCACCGCCATGGCGCTCGTTCCGATGGCGACATGGGCGTTTTTCACGCCAACGACATAGACCATCAGGGGAACGGCCAGAATGGACCCGCCGCCCCCGATCAGTCCCAGCGTAAACCCGATCAGAACACCGCAGGCCAATTCAAGGGCAATATGCACGATCTGCTCAGCCGCCCTTTTTCGCATTCAGGGGCTTGGGCGCGACCATAAGTTCACGCCCCTTGAGCATCCCGTCCCAGTACATCAGCGGCATGATGTATTTCTTGAGCCACCAGGCCAGACGCGTCGGCTTTTGCCCGTTAAGCAGCCATTTCGGCAGCGTCGGCGCCAGTTTGCCGCCATAGCTGAACTCGGCCAGCACGATCCGTCCGTTTTCCACCGTCAGCGGACAGGCACCATAGCCCTCATATTCCGAAACCGGCCCCTGATGCTTCAGAAACGCCAGCACATTGGTCGCCACCACAGGCGCCTGCACACGAACTGCCGCTGCTGTCTTGGCGCAAGACGTTCCAATCACATCTCCAAGGGCAAACACATCCGGGAAACGCACATGCTGCAACGTTGCAGGATTGACCTCGACGAACCCGTCCGATCCCGAGAGCGCGCTCTCGCGGATCACCTGAGGCGCGCTCTGCGGCGGCACGACATGCAACATGTCGAACGTCCGCTCAACCCGTTCCACATTATCTCCAACCTTGCGTTCGAAGACGGCCTTGCGGTTCGGACCATCCACTTCCACAAGCTTTGATCCGGTGTGCAATCCGACATGGTAGCGCTTGATGTACTCCATCAGCGGCGGCACGAAGTCCTTCACACCGAACAGTCCCGGTGTCGCGGTATCAAATTCGACCGAAATGCTATCCAGAACGCCACGACGCTTCCACGCATCACAGGACAGATATACGGCCTTCTGCGGCGCCCCCGCACATTTGATCGGCATGGGAGGCTGCGTGAAAATCGCCGTACCATTCTTGAGCTGCTGCACAAGCTGCCAGGTATAGGGCGCCAGATCGAAACGATAGTTCGAGGTCACGCCGTTCTTGCCCAGTGTCTCCGCCAGACCCGGAATGGCGTCCCAATTCAGCGTAATGCCCGTCGCCACGACCAGCGCGTCATAGGACACGACCGTGCCGTCCGTCAGCACCACTTCGCGCACATCCGGCCGAAACAGCTTTGCCGCCTGCTTTACCCAGACAACGTCCTTCGGCATGACATCCGCTTCCTTGCGGCGCGTTTGTGCGGCCTGAAAAACACCGCCACCCACAAGCGTCCAACCCGGCTGGTAGAAATGCTCGTTCGACGGCTCCACCACACCAATCGACAGATTCCGATTGCGCTTGAGCAGGCTTCCCGCAGTCGACAGACCACCCGCACCACCGCCGATGATCAGAACCTGAAAATGAGCTGCGTCCTTTCGCGGGGCCGCCGCCGGCGCGGCCACACGCTCGATCCGTGTCCGCAGACGGCTGATATCCACACCAGCCCGCTCCGTTGCCGCAAAGATTTCCGCGGCAGGGCGTTTGCCAGCCTCGGCCAGGGCCCAGATCTGCCCCGCCCGCGTGCCGGAGCGGCAATAGCCCACGACAGGCGCGGGCAGCGTTGCCAGAATCTGTCGCGTTTCGGCGATCTGGGCGTCGCTCGGCACCGTACCGGATTTCACCGGGATTGCAGCGAACGCCAGCCCTGCTTCCTTCGCGGCAGCCTCGATTACTTTCATTTCCGGCTGGTCCGGCGCTTCCCCATCAGGACGGAAGCAGAGGATTGTATGAAATCCCTCAGCCTTCAGATCGGCAATATCCTGCACGGCAATCTGGGGGGAAATGGCATAGCTGTCGGTCAGATGACGGGTTGGCATGGAAATTCACTCCAGAAACAATAAAGACGGCACAACCGTGCCGGATTGTTGGAATTCAAACGCGATTGACGGGGATCTTGATGTAGCTCACGCCGTCTGCTTCAGGTTCGGGGAGGTGCCCACCGCGCATATTGACCTGCACGGACGGCATCAGCAGACGGGGCATTGCAAGCGTGGCATCGCGCGCCGTGCGCATTTGCACGAACTCTTCTTCGCTCACACCATCATGAACATGAATATTGTAACCGCGCTCGTGTCCGACAGTCGTCAGCCAGACATACTCGTCCCGTCCCGGTGCCTTGTAGTCATGACACAGGAACAGCCGCGTCTCGACAGGAAGTGACAGGAGCCGACGGATGGAGCGAAACAACTGCCGCGGATCACCACCCGGAAAATCCGCCCGCGCCGTACCGAAATCCGGCATGAAGATCGTATCGCCCACGAAAGCCGCATCACCGATCACGAACGCCATATCCGCAGGTGTGTGACCCGGAACATGCAGCACCGTCACGGGAAGTTCCCCAATCTGGAACGTCTCGCCATCACGGAACAGACGGTCAAACTGCGACCCGTCCCGCGCAAACCGCGTTCCCGCGTTGAAGATCTTGCCGAACACAGCCTGAACCAGCGTGATATCCGCGCCGATCCCCAACTTGCCACCAATTTTTTCCTGCAACCACGGAGCAGCGGAGAGATGGTCCGCATGGGCATGCGTCTCAAGCTGCCAGTCCACAGTCAGGCCTTCGCGCCCGACATAATCGACAATTGCCTGCGCCGAACCATGCGACGTGCGTCCGGCCGCAGCGTCATAATCGAGGACACTGTCAATAACGGCAGCGTGCTTCGTGACAGGGCAATGGACCACATGCGTCGCGGTGTTCGTGGCTTCATCGAAAAACGTACAGACGACGGGAACGGGCGTCGCACCTTGCTCGGTTCGCCGGATCTGGCCGGTCGCGGCCTGAATTGCTGCATCGTGCATGGCGTTCACCTTCTGGCTGCGGAGTGTCTTTACGACACTTTCATTAACTGTTAAGTTAATATTGTAAGTGTTGCATGTCAAGCGCCCTGATGCTTTTGGAACCGGACCATGACCGTATCCCCTCCCGCTGAATCTTTTCTTCCGTCCCTACGCATCGGCGACCGCGCTCCTGATTTCAGCGCCCGGACCACGCATGGGGAGTTCATCATGAGCGCCCTGCGCGGACACTGGGTGCTGCTGTTTGCCCATCCGGCCGATTTCACACCTGTCTGCACCAGCGAATTCATCGCCCTGGCTCGTAGCGCGGAAGAGTTCCAGCAGCGGGATTGCGCGCTCCTCGGGATCTCCGCAGACAGCCTGCCCGCCCATCTGGCCTGGGTGAACGCAATCCGGACCCAGTTCGACGTTCACGTCCCCTTCCCCATCATCGAAGACCCGTCCCTCGCCGTCGCCAAGGCCTACGGTATGCTCGATAGCACGGCACAGGACAGCGCGACGGTCCGCTCCGTTTTCATGATTGACCCCACGGGCATCGTCCGGGCCATCCTGAACTACCCCGCCACGGTCGGGCGCTCCGTCCCGGAACTCCTGCGACTGCTCTGCGCCCTACAGGAAGTGGACCGTGCGGGCGCCCTCACGCCTGAAAGCTGGCAACCCGGACAGCGCACCATCGCTCCCCCACTCCAGACGCAGGCCGCCGTGGAAAAAGCCGGAGCCAAATGGTTCTTCCAGCCCATGCCCCGGGAGCGTTCATGACCGTCCTGCTTCCCCTTGAGAAAAGTCGCGAACTGGCGGAATGGTTGCGCATCCTCGCCCAGCCACAGCGACTCATGATCCTCTCAGCCCTGCTCGACAGCACCCATGCCGTCAGCGAAATCGAAACCATGACCGGCATCGGACAGCCGACACTGAGCCAGCATCTGGGCGCCCTCAGACGTGCAGGACTCATCGAATCCCAGCGTGAATCCCGCGCCATCCATTACTGCTGGGCCGATACTCCAGATGCCCGACGGGCGCGCGTTCTTCTGATGAGCCTGCAACCCGGAGCACTCCCGCCCGAGCTTCCTGCCCCCATTACTGACGTCGCACCCGGCCCGGCTGCCTCGGCGCGATTTGCTCGTATTCTTCATTCCTGACAGTCCTCAATCAGGAATTAAAGAGTCCTTATTAGGAAATATTTCACCCCTGTCGGGCCGATAAAGTTTCTTCAGACTGAAACTGTAAAAAGCCCCATACGCTTACCTAGCAATAAGGAGAAAACACATGATCCGTTATTGTATCGCTCTGGCCGGACTGACATTTGCACTCACGCACGGCGCTTCCGCCGCAACCCGTGAAGAACAGACGAAAGCCTGCAAGGGCGATGCGCTGCGCCTGTGCGCGCTGGCCATTCCCAACGAAGCCAAGATCACAGCCTGCATGCAGAAGAAGATCGACAAGCTTTCTCCGAAATGCCGTGCGATGTTCACATCTGCGCCCCAGACCAAAAAGGCTCCCGCCCCCAAGCCGAAACAGGACTGATCTCCAGTCGAAAAACGGTTTGACCGGTCCGTGATTGCGAAATCTATCATTTTCGCAATCCCTCCCGCGTCCGTGACTGGTTTCTATCCAGCAGACTGGATATGGTGCCACCAGTAGTTTTTAAGAGAAAACTGACATCATACCGCAGCCGTCAGGATCGGCCCTGACAGGTCTGGTGTCTTTTGCTGGACAGACCGGAACAATGACCCGACAGTATGACCGCCGCAAAGTAACCCTCAAAGACGTGGCAGCACAGGTCGGGGTTTCCCACACGACGGTCTCCAACGCCTATATCCGCCCCGGCCAGCTTTCAGCTGCCCTGCGTGAGAAAATCCTCGCTGCTGCGCAGGAGCTTGGGTATACCGGCCCCGATCCAGCCGCCAAACAGCTCGCCACGGGTCGCGCAGGCGCTCTGGGCTTCCTGTTCAGCGAAGACCTGCCCTACGCTTTTACCGATCCTGCGATCCTCAGCGTCCTCAACGGCGTCGCCCGGTCCTGCGATGATCTGGAAACCGATCTGGCTCTGATTTCTGCCGGCAGCAATCTACGGAACCGTGCCGCTCCCGTCTCGCTCGGCAATGCCGCCGTGGATGGTTACATCCTCTATTCGGTAGCCCCCGACAGCCGCTGCGTCCTCATGGCGCAGCAGCGTAATGTTCCGCTCGTCGTCGTGGACCAGCCCCGCCTTGATGGAGTGCCTTATGTCGGGATTGATGATCGCGGCTCCGCGTATCGTGCAGCCAAAACACTTCTTGATCTCGGACACCGGCATTTCGGCATCCTGTCGCTCAAGACGGCCCATGACGGCTATTTCGGCCCTCTGACGGCAAAGCGACGCGCCAATATCGCTCACAGCACCATCGCCATGCGCCTTGAAGGCTATCTTCTGGCTCTGCGGGAAGCCAAAATCGCCCCCGAAGATGTTCCTGCATGGGAAATCCCCATCAACTCCGAAGATATGGGAGCAGAAGGCGTCCGCCATCTGCTGAACCGCGCCCAACGCCCAACCGCCATTCTCGCCATGAGTGACCGCGTCGCCATCGGCGCCATGCAGACCATCCGCGCCCTTGGCCTGAACATCCCGCAGGACGTGTCGATTTTCGGCTTCGATGACATCCCCGCTGCCGAAGGCGCCGATCTGAGCACGATCCGCCAGCCTCACGAACGCAAGGGAACGGAAGCCGTGCGCCTGCTGAGTGCGGCCAGCGGCAGCGAGAACGTCATTCTCGATACCGAACTGGTCCTGCGCGGCAGCATCGGCCCCGCCGCGCCCTGACCAGACGGCGGCGTTTCAGTTCCGAAGTGCGGCGGGCAGGTCGCTGAAAGACCCGATCCGCAGATCCGGGTCCAGTGCCGCGCACTGAGTGGCCGATCCGTGGCCGTAACTGGCCCAGCATGAGGCGATGCCGGCATTGCGGGCAAACTGAAGGTCGGCCACGGTATCGCCCACCATCAAAAAGTCCGTACGCGACTGCTTCGGAAACAGCGGCACAATGCGCTCGTCCATCACGCGCGGATCAGGCTTGTGCGGAAAATGCGGTTCGGAAGCCACAACACCTGAAAAGAACGGCGTCAGGCCAAAGCGCGCGATGCTCGCACAGACGGTCGGCGCGTGTTTGTTGCTGAGAATGGCGAGAATGGTGCCCTGCTCTTTCAGCGCCGCCAACGTATCCACCACACCGTCGAACAGAACCGTCTCTTCCTCGTCTGCCGTCGAGTAGAACGCCCGGTAATGACGCACGAACGCCGCCGCATCCTGCTCGTCGCTTTTGGGAACGATCGCCTGAAACAGCGTCTGGAGCGTTCCGCCCCGCGTCAGTTCCTGTTTGAGCGCGTCCGATGTGGGCGCGGAGACACCCACGGCATCGAACGCCTCTTTCAGGCTGCGAAGAATGGCCGGCTGCGTTTCCGCCAGCGTGCCGTCATAATCGAGGAGGAGGATCGGAAAACGTGTCATGCTTCTCTTTTCCCCCGCCGCGCGGCAGAAATCCATCCCCAGAGACGAAACGCTTATTGCCCACCTGCCGCAAGAAGCGCCCTGATCCCCGGCAGGATCGCGATCAGCAATCCCCCCGGCGGTTGCGAGGCATGGGCAGAGGCCAACATACTGGCCGAATTCTCAAAAGCCGCTTCCTGATCCTGAAGCAGACGGGTGGCATCCATCCGCCATGTCGAGCCGCTCCGTCCGTTCAGAATACCCAGTCCGGCGCGGGACAACTGCCCTACGGCATGCGAGACAGGCACCACAGCCTCAAGCGCCGGGACACCTTTCGCACTGGCCACGAATGCCGCGTCATTATCAGCCCAGCCCTGAAGCATCTCCCGCAGCGGGCCCGCCAGCGCCGTCTCACCGTGCGCATAACGCTCCGCCATCGCATTAAACTGGGTCGCCACAAACGAATCAGGCTCCGCGACTGCCACAGGTGCCGACAGCATGGCCTCTCCGCTGGGGGCTGCAAGATGGTTGAGCGCATAATTGCGGACAGGAACCGTCACATCCGTCAGCACTGCCAGAGGCTCTGAACCTCTCGGCGCCATGGCTTCACGCAGGGCATTGCGATGCTGCGTGGCCTGTAATCCGGTCACTTCAAGCTCCGTCATCACGACGGGCAGACGTCGCTCCAGATCCGGAACATCCCGCACGTCCTGCGCGGACCAGAAACGCTCCGCCAGTGCCGCCATCCGGGGCCAGAGCCGCGAATCCAGCATCGGTTCGGACACCATTTCCGCCCAGAGCGTCCCTTCCGCTCCCAGCACCAGCTTTTTCTGTGCGTCATCCAGCGGCGCTGCCTGCGGGTCCAGCGTAAAAGGCACGTAGAAATCCGGATATTTTGGCGGGAATTTCGCCAGCTGATCCGCAGTAATGCCGTCCGCCCGCGTGTCAAACGGATCGACCGCATAATGCATGGCGGACGGGCGCAGCAGATCAAGATAATACCCTGCCGACACCACAACCGGATGTCCGGCGCGTGTGGCCGATCCCGTCCATTTCGACGCGCGCCATGGCTCGACGACCACGTTTTTCGGGATCGGAGCCTCGCTGACTTCGTCCCATCCCATCATCACATGCCCTTGTGAGGCGATGATGGCCGCGACCTGCCCCGTGAACGCAGCCTGAAGCGCTTCGGCCGTTTCGTAGCCATGCGCCTTCATATAGGCCGCGATCGCCGGATTTTTCGTCCACTGGGAGGACACAACTTCATCGCCGCCCGCATGGATATAACGGTCCGGGAAAAGGCGGCCCATCTCGCCATACAGAACCCGCACGAAGCGCAGCGTCTGCGGATTGGTCGGGTCGAGGGCCGCGTTATTGAGGTTCAGCCCTTTTGTGCTCATGTCCGGCAAAGGTTGCGCCGCCAGTTCCGGATAGGCGCGCAAGATTGCCAGCGCATGCCCCGGAACGTCGAACTCCGGCACAACACGAATGCCACGGTCGGCCGCATAGGACACGACTTCGCGGATCTGCACCTGCGTATAATACTGATCCGGGGCGATCATGGCCTGAAGCTGCGGATATGTGCGGCTCTCGACCCGGAAGGCCGTCCCGTCACTCAGATGCCAGTGCAAAACGTTGAGCTTGACCAGTTCCATCGCATCGAGCTGGCGCTTCACAGTTTCGACTGTATCGAAATGCCGCGCCACATCCAGCAGCAGACCGCGCCACGCAAACCGGGGCGCATCCTCGATATGGATACGAGCGACAACCGCACCATCCGGAGTGGCGTGGACAAGCTGGAGCAGCGTTGCCAGACCGTGAATGACCCCCGCAGGGCCATCGGCCTCCAGCCGAGCACCCGTGGCGGCAGTCGTGAGCGCATAACGCTCCTTTTCATCCACACTCAGATAAGCCCGGTCCGGCCCGGCGGACACATGCAGCACGTACGGATCACCCTGCCCCGCAGGCCCGGCGATGGCCGCAAGGCGCGTCGTGAACCGCGCAACCGCCCGCTGCAGCAGGGGCGAAGGCCGTGTGTCCCACACAATCTGCATTCCGCCACTGATTGGTGCCACACCATTGGATACCGAAACGCTCTGCGGAACGGGCAAAAGGCTTTCTTCCGCCCGCGCTTTACCAACAGAAATCCCGGCCAGAACGCTTCCCGCAAGGAGCAGCCCCACCGCACCACGAACCCCGCGGCGAACAATCCGGCCGCATTGTGAAGCTGTCTGCGTCATCTGAAGCTGTCCCTGAATATGAATTTCAGTGCGTATCGGGCGCGGGAGGGCGCGCATCAAGCATAAGCTCCGCATCCCCGGCAGAGAGCGCAATACCATAGAACTCGTGATAGAAAGAGCGGACAGACCGGATCATCGCAGGCCGATCCACCTGCCCTGTCTGAACGATCTGCCGCGACCAGAGAACCTGAAGCAAAAGCTCCGGCCCATAACGGTCCCACGGAAACAGCCCGGTCGGATTGCGATAGACGCGCCCGGACTGCACGGCCTTGACCTTCGACCAGACCGGGTCCTGCGTCAGTGACGCCGGATCGCCCGCATTGGCACCGATAATGACGATCTCCGGGTTCCACGACAGGACCTGTTCGATTGAAACGGGCTGTTTGTTCCCATGAATGCCCTGTGCGGCATTCCGCCCACCCGCACTGCGGATCCACTGGTCGATGATACTGGCATCGCCATCCACCCTGAGCGGTTTGAAGGACTCTACATGCAGCACGCGCGGCCCCTGCGGATTGGTCGGAGCCTGCGAGATGGCCTGAAGAAACGCCAGGCGATAGGCCTGCGCCCGCTTTGTCGCCAAAGGCGTCTGAAGCAGGGTCGCGGTTCCGTCTACGCAGTCGAGCATCGAATCAAACCGGTCAAACCCTTCAGGCACCACGTTCAGCCCGGCCCGCGTCAGGGCATCGGCGGAATGGCCCGAAGCCGTCACGAACACCAGATCCGGATGCAACGCCAGAAGCTCTTCCGCATTCAGATTGCCGGGGTCCAGCGTCTCGGCTCTGGACAGCGACGGCACCAGCTTGAACATCCAGGGCAGCATCGCCGGGCGCGCCACAGTTCCCACAATCCGGTTCTGCGCGCCCATCATGATGAGCATCGCATTATGGGCGTACCAGCCTTCCACGATCCGGGTGGGAGGCGCCGCGTGTGCGGCCGGCCCCCGAAGTGCAACCGCCCCCAGCAAAGCCGTCCCCAGAAATGTCAGGGCCGAAAACCGCTTCAGGGTCCGTGACAATGTCAGTCCCAGTGTCATTTCTCGTTCCTTTCCTGATGGAAAAAGCGGTTTCCGGCATGATCCATCTGCATCAGAGGCATCCCGTAAAGCGCCGACATCCGTTGAGCCGTCACGACATCCTGTGGCGGCCCGTCGGCTTCGATCCGGCCATGATCCAGAACCAGCACCCGGCTGGCATGCGCATAAAGCTCTTCCGGTCGGTGCGACGTGAGCATAACAAGCCGCCCCTCCTGCGCAAGTTCCGCCAGCAGCGCCATCAGCCGCAGTTGATAGCCGTAATCCAGACCCGCCATAGGCTCATCAAGCAGCAGACCCCGCGCATCCTGCGCAATAGCCCGCGCCAGAACGACCCGCTGACGCTCGCCACCGGACAGCTCCGTGACGGGACGATCAGCAAAGCGCTCCAGTCCCATTCGCTCCAATGCTGCCGCCACGGCCATCTGGTCCTGCGGAGACAAACGTCCCGTCAGGCCGGAATGCGGCACCCGTCCAAGCTCCACCATCCGCCGCACCGTATAAGGAAACGTCGCCACATGGCTCTGCGGCATATAGGCCAGGTGCCGCGCAATGGCAGAAGCAGGCCACGCCCGCAGAGATCGCTCCTCAAGAAAGACCTCTCCGGTCGAGGGCACGAGAAAACCCATCAAAAGCCGAAGCAGGGTACTTTTGCCCGCACCGTTCAGGCCCAGAAGCCCAACCAGTTCGCCTTCCCGGAACGAAAGATCGATATCCTCCAGCACAAACCCGGTCTGCCGTGGCTGTCGGAAACCAAGATTGCGGCACGACAGCAACGTCATGCCATCCCGCCCCGCAGTCGCCGCAGCACCAGCACGAAAGCCAGAGCGCCAAACAGTTGCGTGACGATCCCAAGCGGAACCTCGCCCGTTGTGAGACTACGTGCGCAGGTATCGGCCAGCACCAGCCCCCCCGCCCCCAGCAGCGCCGTCACTGGCATCATGTTCCGATGTTCCGCTCCGACAAGAAGGCGCGCCACATGCGGCACCAGAAGCCCGATCCAACCGATAATTCCGGCCATCGAAATCGTCATGGCACAAGCCAGCGTCGCCAGAACGATCAGCGCCGGACGCATCACCCGCACTGACACACCCAGACTGCGCGCTTCGTCATCTCCGAGCGACAGCACATCCAGAACGGGCGCACACAAAACAAGCACCACTGTCAGCACGATGAGCGGACCAGACACCCACGCCAGTTCGTGCCACCCACTTGGCGCCAGGCTCCCCAGAAGCCAGTCCACAATGGCCGGAAGCTGATCCATCGGGTCGGCCAGATATTTCACCAAAGACAATAAGGCCGTGAAAATCGCGTTCCCGATCAGGCCGCCCAGAAGCAGGGCTAAAACCCCGCCCCCCGGCAGGGTTCTGCTGATCAGAAGCCCACACCCAACCGCCAGCAACCCACCTCCGAACGCGCCCATCTGCACAACAAACGCCGATCCGCCACTGACGATCGCAAGCGCCGCCCCAAACGCCGCACCACTCAGAACGCCCAGAAGATCCGGCGAGACCAGTGGGTTACGGAACACAGCCTGATAGGTCGCGCCGCCACAGGACAGCGCACCTCCAACCAGCAACGCCGCCAGAATACGCGGCAATCGCGCCTGCATCACTACCACCTGCGCAAGCGGATCGCCCCCCGCGGACAGATGTAGCAAATGCCCGAACACTCCAAATACCCGCAGCGGAGACAACGGATAACGCCCCAGACAGAGGGCGCACAACACGCTCAGAACCGCACCCGTCAGGGCAACGGCACGGATCAGGGCAGGACGGACAGAAATGGCAGGTCCTCTCGGCAGAACGGCAGACAAAACCTGCCGCAGGAAAACCATAAGCCAAGCTCCCCTATGCCGCCAGAATCCCCGCACAGTGATCTCAACTCATAGTTTCCATCCGTATCCTTCACCTGAAATGCCCCAAAAGCATAGGATTTTTTGACACCCGGTGTCATAATAATTGTCATAAAACATACTTCCGTTTAGAGGAATTGTAACAGGATCTCGAACAATCTCCCCAGTATCACCGTTATCCTCCATAAGATTTTCATCCGGAAATACTATAATCAGGACTGAAACAGTCCCGGATTTACGCGGCAACGCCCGAAAACCTGTGTTATTTTCATGACTCTGATTGCATTTATTTTAGGAAACGCACGCTTTTGAGATAGCGCAATCTTCCCTTTCATGGTCCCGTGCCTTAGGTTGCACGCAACAGCCGCCTTTTGTGGCAAATGATTTCAATCCTTCCGGGACAGTTCAACCATGCTCAAACGGATAGCTGCCGCTGTCATTGGCCTTGGTGCAGTGGGAGGCATCGGCTTTCTTGCCTATGCCTGGTACCCCGCCATCGCTCCGATCCCCCGGCCAGCCGCCTCGTCGTTCTCCGCTGACGCCATCAAACGTGGTGCCATTGTCGCGAATGGCGGCTACTGTGCGGAATGCCACACCCGCGTAGATGGCACCCCCGGCCCCGAAATGGCTGGCGACTTCAAAATGGCCACGCCTTTTGGCGACATCTTCTCGTCCAACATCACTCCGGACGAGCAGTGGGGAATCGGCAACTGGTCGCTGGCCGCGTTCAAGCGCGCCATGAACAAGGGCATCGCCCGCGACGGTTCACAGCTCTATCCGGCCTTCCCTTTCGACCATTTTACGAAGGTCAACGATCAGGACGTCTCGGATCTGTACGCGTATCTGATGACGCAGCCCGCCGTTCACATGAAGCCGCGTGACAACACGGTCCCTTTCCCGATCAACATCCGCCTGATCGGACAGGGCTTCTGGAAGCTGCTGTTCTTCACGCCGGGCCGCTATCAGAACGATCCGAAGCATGATGCCCAGTGGAACCGCGGCGCCTATCTCGCCGAAGGTAACGAACACTGCGGCGCCTGCCACACGCCGCGTAATCTTCTCGGCGCCGAAAAGATGAGCAAGGTCTATGACGGCGCAGTCATCGACGGCTGGATCGCGCCGCCCCTGAACGACCATAACCCGACGCCGGTCGTCTGGACCGAAGACGAGCTGTTCCAGTATCTGCGCTTTGGCGTGGCTCCGCTGCACGGTTCGGCCGCAGGCCCGATGTCCCCCGTGCCGCATCGCTTCCTGTCGAAAATCCCCGAGGAAGACGTACGCGCCATCGCTCATTATTATGCAGATGTGGACAAGGCCGCACAGCGCAGCGGCGGCGATCAGGCCGCGATTGCCCGCGCCATGCACATGTCCGGCATCAACCTGACCGGCCCGCTGACGCAGGATCCCGATGCCCGTCTGTATCAGGCCGCCTGTGGCGCCTGCCACTACAACTCCGGCCCGAACCCCGTGCTCGGCCGCCCGGAACTCGCCCTGAACAACGCGCTGTGGCTGGATGAGCCGAACAACCTCTATCAGGTCATGCTGCATGGCATCACCGCAGAGGAAGGTCAGGATCACATCTCGATGCCGAGCTTCTATTCCGGCCTGTCCGATCATGACATGGCCCGCATCGCCGCGTATCTGCGTCGCACACGCACCACGCTTCCCCCCTGGACGGATCTGGAAAAGAAGGCCGCCAGCGCGCGCGCCACGCTTGAAGCTCCGCCCATCACCGCTTCGCACTGATCCGGGCAGGACTGGGAATACAGGACATGACCACGAAATTTGAACTCAACGGACAGCCCGTTACGGTCGACGCCCCGGCAGACACCCCCCTGCTCTGGGTCATCCGTGACGACCTGAACATGACCGGCACCAAGTTCGGCTGCGGCATCGGCGAATGCGGTGCCTGCACCGTCCATGTCGGAGGACGCGCCACACGCTCCTGCATCACGCCGCTTTCCGCCGTGGAAGGCGCTTCGATCACCACGATCGAAGGGCTCGACCCGGAAGGCAACCACGTCGTGCAGGTCGCCTGGCGGGACCAGCAGGTGCCGCAGTGTGGCTACTGCCAGTCCGGTCAGATCATGCAGGCCGCAAGCCTCCTGAAGGACTATCCGAACCCGACGGACGATCAGATCGACGGCGTGATGGGCGGCAGCCTCTGTCGCTGCATGACCTATATCCGCATTCGCAAGGCCATCAAGGAAGCTGCTTCCAAGCAGCAGGAAGGCGCCAACAATGGCTAAAATCGAACAGATTGCGAAAAAGAGCGACGCCGCGCGCCTCTCCCGCCGCAACTTCCTGATGACGGCCGCTGGCGGTGGACTGATGTTCGGTTTCGCCCGCAAGGCCGGTGCCGCCGTAACACTGCCGTCCCCCATGCCGCCGGAAGCCGCATTCGAGCCGAACATCTGGTGCGCCATCGCCCCTGACGGCGCAATCAACGTCAACATTGTGCGCGCCGAAATGGGCCAGCATGTCGGCACCGCGCTCGCCCGCATCATCGCGGACGAAATGGACGCGAGCTGGGACAAGATCAAGATCACCGAGGTCGACACCGCGCCCAAATGGGCCGGGAAATACGTCACCGGTGGGTCCTGGTCCGTCTGGGACACATGGGACACCTTCCGTCAGGCCGGTGCCGCAGCCCGCAGCGTAATGCTTGAAGAAGGTGCCAAGCTCCTCGGCACGACGCCGGAACGCTGCACCGTCAGCGAAAGCGTTGTTTCTGCTGGCGGCAAGAGCGTTTCCTTCGGCGACATCGTGGCCCGCGCCAAGCCGACCCGGACCTTCACGCCCGAAGACATGGCGAAGCTGCCGCTCAAGCCAGTCGCGGACCGCCGCCTCATCAGCAAGCCGGTTCCGGCGCTCGATATCCCGGACAAAACGACCGGCAAGGCCATTTACGGCATCGACGTTAAACTGGACGGCATGCTGTATGGCCGCCCGAAAATGCCACCGACGCGCTATGCCTCGAAGGTCGTCTCCGTGGACGACAGCGCCGCGAAGAAAATTCCCGGCTACGAGCGCTATGTGGTTCTGGACGATCCGTCCGGAATCGTTCCGGGCTGGGTCGTGGCGCTGGCCAAGACCTATCCCGCCGCAATCCGCGCCGCCGACGCACTGAAAGTGCAGTGGAATCCCGGCCCGACGATCCATGTCTCCGAAGCGGACATCATCGAACATGGCCGCAAGCTGACGCTCAATCCGAAGAACGGCGCCTGCGTCTTCAACGATAAGGGCGTGGACGAAGCGCTTGCGATCCATCCCAATCAGGTCTTCGAACGCAGCTATACCTGCGCATCCGTCGCGCATTACCAGCTTGAGCCGGTCAATGCCGTGGCGCGTCATATCGACGGCATGTGGGAAATCCATACCGGCAACCAGTGGCAGTCCCTTATTCTGCCGCAGCTCGCCAAGTCGCTTCAGGTTCCCGAAGAGCAGGTCGTCATGCGGACCTATATGCTCGGCGGTGGCTTCGGGCGGCGTCTGAACGGCGATTACTGCATCCCGGCCGCTCTGGCCTCCAAGGCCATCGGTGGCGCGCCGGTCAAGCTGATCCTGACGCGCTCCGACGACATGGAGCTGGACTCCATCCGCTCGCCGTCCTTTCAGAACATCAAGGTCGCGCTCGACAACGATCGCAAGAAGATCACGACCATGGACTATGTCGCGGTCGCGGGCTGGCCGACGCAGGTGATGGCTCCGGCCTTCCTCGCCACGGCTGAAGACGGGAAGAAATACGATCCGTTCGCCATCGCAGGTGCGGATCACTGGTACGACACAGGCCCGACGCGCGTCCGCGCCGTCAGCAACGATCTTGCCAACGCCACCTTCCGTCCCGGCTGGCTGCGCTCGGTCAGCGCTGGTTGGACACCTTGGGCGCTGGAATGCTTCCTCGACGAGGTTGCTCATTCCACGAAGCAGGACCCGCTCGAATTCCGTTTGTCCATGTTCACGGCGCAGGGCCGTAACGCCGGTCAGGCTCCGAACTCCGTGGGCGGCGCCAAGCGTCAGGCCGCCGTACTCCAGCGCCTGGCCGACAAGATCGGCTATGGTAAGGAACAGCTTCCCGACGATACGGCCATCGGCATCGCCACCAGCTTCGGTCAGGAACGCGGTATGCCGACCTGGACGGCCGGTGCGGCGCAGGTTCATGTCGATCGCAAGACCGGCGTCGTCACCTGCCAGAAGCTCTGGCTTGTGCTGGATGCCGGAATTATCGTTGATCCGGGCGGGGCACTTGCCCAGACCGAAGGCGCGGCGCTCTGGGGCCTCAGCATGGCGATGTTCGAGGGCACCGAAATCGTCGATGGCACGATCAAGGATCGCAACCTCAACACCTACACCCCGCTGCGCCTCCCCGACGTGCCGGAGATGGACATCGAGTTCGTCCAGAACACCGAAAAGCCCACGGGCCTTGGTGAGCCGGGTGTTACGGTTGTCGCCCCCGCCATTGGCAACGCGATCTTCAACGCCGTCGGCGTCCGCCTTCGGCACCTGCCGATGCGTCCAGCCGATGTGCGCCGCGAACTGCAACAGCACCCACGCTAAGCCGTCAGCCAATCAGGAAAAGGCCGTAGCCCCAGCCGGGACTACGGCCTTTTTCATACAGGACCACAGGCCCGAACCCGTCATCCGGGCAGGAGGGTCTTGCCAAGCCCCCCGAAAGTCGTGACAGACTGCAGTGTTCTGGACCCAACAGGCCCCGAACGATGCGCCGCCGGGAAAAGGACAAACTGTGAGCTGGTTTTACGAAGACCATGGCACCCGCAAGGGACCGGTGTCCGCAGACGGCATGAAAGCCCTCGTGACCGAAGGCATCATCGGGCATTCCACCCTGTGCTGGACCGAGGATTTCGGCGGTGAATGGCACCCTGCCGGAAGCTGCGTCTTCTGGCCTCCTCAACCCGAAGGGGTTCCTCCGGCCCTCCCGGCCAGCCTGATCTCGAACCGCTGGCTGTGGCTCAGTCTGGTTGGGCCGTTTTTCGGCAGCATGGCGGTCAGTATCCTTCAGGGTTTCGGATTCATCCCCGATTTCGCCAGCAATTTCGCGTCCATGATCGTGAGCATCGGCATTTTCTACATGGCTCTCGTCATGGACCGTCGCAGCCTGCTCGCTGCGGGTTTCCGCCCCGGCACGATCCTGTGGATCCTGCTGCCACCGCTTTATTTCTGGCGCCGCATCCAGAGTGTCGGACACGGTATGCTGCTCTTTTTCCTGTCGGTTCTGGTGTTTCTCTGCGAGTTCGTTCCCGCGCTCACCACGGGGTGGCACATCTTCCCGGATGTCGGCCTGTCGGATTACGTCTCCCGCCGGTACTACGAACTGTAAGGTTCAGCAGTACCGGCGGTAAAAAGCCTCGACACTACTGGCCGCCGTGGCGATCCGGTAACGGGACATATCCCACTGACGCGGCGCCGCAGCTTCAAGACGCCGCAACCCGGCCGTCAGGGCCTCCAGACAACCGGACGGCAGCAAACATTCCGGTGCATCTGCCAGAATATCCTTTACCCCACCCGCCGCCGTCGCACAGACCGGCAACCCAGCCTCCATGGCTTCCAGCAGCACCAGCCCGAACGGTTCGTGACGTGAGGGCACGACGAACGCATCAAACGCGGTCAGAAGATCGGGCATGTCCGTGCGATAGCCGGTAAAAAGAATATCCGTCTGGCCCTGCGCCGCTTTTTGCAGCGCACACCGCTCCGGGCCATCCCCGACCAGAACCAGCCGGGTCTCGGGTCTGAGACCGGCCTGTTTCCACGCCTTTATCAGAAGCTGGAAATTCTTTTCCTCCACCATCCGCCCAGCGGCCCCGATCACGACCCCACCCTCGGGAATACGCCATTCAAGCCGCATCCGTTCCCGCAAAGCCGCACGACATGCCGCCGTAGATTGGGGAGGAACCGTCCAGTTGGGGATCAGCGCACAGGCTTCGCGTTGTCGTTCTGGCAGAACATCGCGCTGCCAGGACGCGATGCAGACCAGCCCGTCATGCGTGCCATAGCTGCGACCGCGATAGGAGGTGTGCAACGTCGCAACGACAGGCACCGACCCCGCAAGCCCCGCCCGGCGCAGCCAGCTCGCCCGGGCAGAGGCCCGCCCGAGATGGGTATGAACAATATCGTGCCGCCCACTGCGAAGCTCCGCAGCCAATGCGGGCAGATAACCCGCGCGCCCAGCCCGCACGATTTTCACGTCAGGACACAGAAACCCCTGAATGTCCCCGCCCGTGCGCGCATCGGTCGTCCTGCGTTCCAGAAGCAGCGTGACATCATGGCTCCGCGCCTGAATGGCGGAGAGTTCCGCAAGATGTCGCTCCGTTCCCGCAAATTCCCGGGTCGAGAGACAATGCAGAATTCGCAGTCGGGATGTCACGCGCGTGTTCCTTGATGGGCGTGGCGAGGAAACGGGATGTCAGGAGTTCAACCGGCCCCCGGCCGTGCCCCAGACGCCTTCGATGATCGGGCCGCTACGGCTGGACATGCGCTGCAAGGGCGGCCGCGGCTGACAGGCCACGAGGTAGAGGCCAATGGTAAAGAGAAGCTGGGAAATCGTCGTCAGCTGCGTCACCAGCCAGACGAAATCGGGTGCCCCCAGCCCCCGGAAAAGCTGATACGCCAGAAAGGCCAGCGACAGCAGCCGCATGGCCCGAAGCAGCGGTCGCAGCGGATTGAGCATTCCGGGCCGCACCATCGGCGCGGAACGCCGCATCCCCAGAAAGAACGCCAGACTGACGCACCAGATCAGCGCACTGTCGATCATGTTGCCCAGACTGGCACCGAACAGCAGCATCGGCAGCACAAGAGACAGCCCATCCAGCATCAGCGCCCCGAGCTGACAGCTCAGGCCGAGATGGAGCGGCGTCAGGCGATCGGGAAGGCGGTCCGCCAGAGGCTGGAACAGCCGGTCGAGCAGCCAGTCATCCACTTGGGCAATGCGTTCAGGTAAAGTCATCACACATCCTTTATCCGCCTCTCCGCTCTGCTGCACATAATTTTTTCTTCATCCTACCGTCAGATACAGGGCTTCAGACACGGGTTACACATGGTGGACAGAAACCGGCGCAACAGCTTTACTCTTTTGTGAAGATACGTTTCTCCTCAGGAAGATCTGAACCGATGTCCGCACTCTCCCGTCTCTCCCGCCTCTCCCTGCTGGCAGCCACCATGCTCGCCCCTCCGGTTCTGGCGGGAGCTCACGCCGCACCTGAAGCGACCCAGACGGCGAGTGCAGCTCCAGCGACGGTTACCCGTGCCACGCTCTCAAACGGATTGCGGGTGATCGTGGTGCGCGACACGCTCGCTCCGGTCGTGCAGACCATGCTGAATTACGAGACAGGTTCCGTGAATGCGCCGAAAGGCTTTCCCGGCACGGCCCATGCGCTTGAGCACATGATGTTCAACGGCTCGAAGGCCCTCTCGCGCGACCAGCTCTCCACCATCAGCGCGCAACTCGGCAATAACGACAACGCGGACACGACCTCGGACGTCACACAATATTACTTCAAGGCCCCCGCCAGCGATCTCGACGTTTTGCTGAAAATCGAGGCCGGACGGATGCGCGGCCTGAACATTACCGAAGCCGAATGGGCGCATGAAAAAGGCGCGATCGAACAGGAAGTCTCGCGCGATCTCTCCAGCCCGATCTACCGCTATCTCTCGCAGATCCGCGCCGCCCTTTACGCTGGCACACCCTACGAACACGATGCCCTCGGCACGCGCCCGTCCTTTGACGCCACCACCGCCCCGCTGCTGAAAAAATTCTATGACACATGGTACACGCCCAACAACGCCGTGCTGGTCATCACCGGCGACGTGGACCCGCAGGAAACGCTGAAAAAGGTCGAGGCTGCTTTCGGCAGCATTCCGGCCAACACCCTTCCCGAACGCGGCACCGTCTCCCCTACTCCGGCCAAGGCCCAGAGCATTTCCCTCGACACCGACCTGCCGATTGGTCTCGTGACGATGGCATGGCGGATGCCGGGACAGCGCGACCCCGATTATGCGGCGACAACCCTGCTCGCAGACGCCATCAGCAGCCAGCGCGCGGCCCTGTTCGCCCTCGTGCCTGAAGGCAAGGCACTCGATACGGGCTTCATGTATGATCCCGATGCACAGGCCGGGCTGGGCGTCGTATATGCCGGCTTCCCCAAGGGGGCCAATCCCGACGCACTGCGGACAGCCGTTGCGGCCATCATGGAAAATTTCCGCACCCACGGCATCCCGGCCGAACTGATCGAAGCCGCCCGCCGCAAGGAAATCGCAGCGCTTGAGTTCAACGCCAACAGCATTTCCGGCCTCGCCGAAAGCTGGTCGCAGGCCGTTGCCATCCAGCATCTGAACGATCCGCAAGACATGCTCGCCGCTTTCCGCAGCGTCACGAAGGAACAGGTCGACGCGCTGGCGAAAAAACTGCTCGACCCGGCTCATGCCATCAGCGCGACCCTGACGCCAAGCGCTTCGGGCAAACCTGTGGGCCAGAAGGGCTTTGGCGGTGCGGAATCCTTCAATACCCCTCCTGCGGGCAAAGTCACCCTCCCGGACTGGGCGCAGCAGGCTCTTGCCCGTCTAACGATCCCTGCCGCAGCCCCACTTCCCACGACATACACGCTACCAAACGGGCTGCATCTTCTCGTCCAGCCCGAACATGTCAGCCATACGGTCGAGTTGATCGGCAGCATTCGCCAGAACGCGGACCTCGAACAGCCTGCCGGTCAGGAAGGCGTGGCCGACGTCACACAGCAGATGTTCCTCTACGGCAGCAAGACGCATGACCGTCTGGCCCTCGCCCGTGCGCTCGATGACCTTTCGGCAGACGAAGAAGCCGGTCCGTCCTTCTCGCTGAGCACGCTGACGCCAAACTTCGAGAAGGGCCTCGTCCTGCTGGCCGATCATGAACTGAACCCGGCCTTCCCGGAAAAAGCGTTCCGCGTCACCCAGCTACAGGCCGCGCAGGCACAGGCTGGTGAGCTTCAGTCGCCCGGCTACCGCTTTGGCCGCGCCACCCGCAAGGCGCTCGTCCCCCCGCAGGACCCGACCCTGCGTGAAACCAAGCCTGCCACGATCAGCAAGCTCACACTGGCCGACGTTCAGGCCTATTACGCCCACACTTACCGCCCCGACCTGACCACCATCGTGATCGTCGGCGACATTACCCCCGAGGCCGCAAAAGCAGACGTCGAAAAGGCGTTCGGCCTCTGGAAAGCCGTGGGCCCCAAGCCCAACGTCGATCTGCCCGCAATTCCCCTCAGCCGCGCCTCTCAGGCCGTGGTAGCAGACCCGGGCCGCTCGCAGGACGAGGTCAAGCTCGTCGAGACCATCGGCATGAAAGTAACCGACCCAGACCGTCACGCGCTTGCCGTCGGCAACACGATCCTCGGAGACGGGTTCTCCTCGCGGCTGATGCAGGATCTGCGCGTCAAGACGGGCTATGTTTACGGTGCAGGAAGCGGTTTCAATTATTCCCGAACCCGCAGCGGCTTCGGTATTACCTTCGGCGCTGATCCGGACAAGGTCAGCAAGGCCCGGGCGCTTGCCGTCAAGGATGTCGAGAACATGCGGACCACTCCCGTCTCGCAGGAAAGCCTCGACCTCGCCAAGGCCACCCTTCTGCGCAGTCAGCCCATGTCACGTGCCAGCTTCAGCGCCCTGGCCGGAAGCTATCTGTCCCTGATCGCGCTGAACCTGCCGCTCGACAGTCAGGCCAAGGCCGCGCAGGCCATCTATGACATGACCCCGCAGCAGGTGCAGGCTGCTTTCCGCAAATGGGTCCGTCCGACCGATCTCGCCCAGATCGTCATGGGGCCGCAGCCGAACTGAACCGGCTTTCACACACACAAAAGGCCGCGGAACTGCTTCCGCGGCCTTTTTTATGAGGGTCGTCCTGAACGAGGGTCAGTCGATCAGGCCCTCGTCTTTCAGAACACGCAGCGCATACTGAATGCGATGCCGGTACAGATGCTCGGCCTGCGTCCGCGCCTGCGCCTTGCGTGCCATTTTCACCCGCAGGTCATTGTTGTCGAGATAGGTCGCGACAAGCCGCTCAAAATCGACACGGTTTGAGAAGACCGGGATTTCATCCGCCGAATAATAGCGACGGATTTCATGGGTATCCTCGTGGAATACCTGAAACGCCCCGGCCAGCGCAGCCTCGAACGTCCGTGGTCCCGGCGTGGAAGGCGCAATGACGAAACGCTTGTTCTCGAAGCTCAGGGAGCGGCCCAGATTCAGGACCAGCTTGGAACGACGGTACAGTTCCACAAGCTGCGACTTCTCAATCCGGGCATCGGAAAACCCGATCCCCAGTTCGCCCCAGCCCGGCCCAACGATCTTGATGTTCAGATCCCGCAGCGCTGGCAGAAGATTGCGAACGATATCCTTGCGGTTGGTAAACGCGACACCACAGAACAGAACATCAATTGTCTTTTCCGCGTGATCTTCGATTTCGCCGTAATGCAGCTTGGGGCAGGCTGCCAGCGGCAGATGGAACACCCTCTCGCGCTGGTAAAAATTATGGCCCCAGCGATCACAGGAGAAAATTACATCGAAATCGTCGGCAATGCGATAATTCGCATCCTGCTCGTAGGGGTCTTCCGTCGCCCAGAAGACCGTCACGGCGCCAATCTTCTTCGCCTCACGGCAGACCTCACCGAAGTACGTGCTTTCGGGAAGATAGGAGCCAATGGCAAAGACGATCGTCGGCTTCAGAACCCGGATGGAGCTGGCCGCAGCCGAAATATGAACGGCCGTGACGTTCTCTTCACCGAAACATTCCGCCCAGCCATCCATGATGGACTCACGGATCTGGGTGTTGGCCTGGCTTTCATACCGCCCCCCACTACAGACAAGCACGCGGCCGGTCATCCCGGCTGTTGCGCTGTCCAGCACACTGGCGTTTTCGATATCCACGACCGCGTCATTCACTGCGTCCATAACCTTCCCGCTCTCCCCAAACTTTTAAAACCGGTCGTATCCGGTCCGTCATGCCATGCAGCTCTGAACAATCTCTGACAATGTCTGTCGGAAATCGACCGGAGAACAGTCCCGCTCAACCGCCGCGAGGGCGCCGTTGCGGAGAGTCTCCCACAGTTCTTCGTCTCGATAAAGCTGCTCTACAGCCGCCGCGAAAGCCTGCGGATCGTTCGCCGGGGCCGCCAGAATTTCGACACCCTCAACCCAGCCGACCTGCTCCTGAAGCAGTGTCGTCACGACCTGCGGCAGACCATACGACGCCGCTTCGTGGACCTTGAAGGGAATTCCACCCGCAAAGCGCGTCGGCGCAACAAAAACCCTGTGCCGGTCGAACAGCTCTCTCGTGTCCCCGACAGGCCCCACGATCTCGACCCGCCTGTTCGTCGAAAAGACCGTCATGTCCACATCCGGCCCGACAAACCCCGCGATCGTAAAATGGACCTCCGGCGGCAGAACATTGTCCAGCAAGGGCAGAACACTGTCCACGAACCAGACAAGACTGTCATGGTTAGGGGCGCCCTCATCATGGATCGCACCGAAGAAAAGAATATTGTGGCGGCTCTCGAAGGGGGCAGGCGTCGGCTGGGGGTTCAGCTCATGCCCGAGTACCGAGACATTCACACAGCCTGCACGACGCGCCAGTTCAGCATCATGATCCGTGACCGTGATGACCTTCTGGCAGAATCGGGCACAGTCCAGTTCCTGCTGGAGCATCTCGTCAAAACTGATTTGCGGCGCCGGAAGCTCCAGAACCCGTATCCGTTCCAACGTCCGGGGCGTTGCGATCACTTCCGTATCGAGAATCGGTCCTGCAGCAGGCAGGTAGCGGCTCGACTCATTGAGCAGCGGCAGGAGGCGTTCCAGATTATGCGTACGGCCAATCCAGACCAGATCGTAATATCCGACCCGCTCCTGAATGAAGTCGGCAAAGCTGGAGAAATTCCGGTCAACGATCAGTTCTACCGTTTCAGGAAAATCTCCGAACAGATCAATGGATGTCTGATCCCGCGCCAGAACAGGAAAAACCGTAACCTGATAGCCCAGAGCCGTCATACCGCGGATGATGTCATTGGAGCGAACATAGCCCGATCCCAGACGACGCAGGGGCAAACGGTCCTCAATAAAAAGGATTTTCTTGCGCTGGCTAATGCGATGTTCGCGGCCAAGCACGGCATTGCGGATATGGGCTGGCTGCTGATGCCGCAGAAAATCCTGTTGCAGACGCGCGAAGGTTTTGAGGTTACCCCGGATCAGAGCGTGAGAGCCAGCCGCACCGGAACTTCCGAATTCCAGATGTTCGATGACCACGCTCGGATCATAGACGATCCGCATCCCGGCCTTGAGAATACGCACACACAGGTCGGCATCCTCGAAATAGGCTGGCATGTAACGCGGATCATATCCCCCAAGACGACGCAGCAGCGCCGTCCGCACCATCAGGAAAGCGGCTGAGCAGTAATCAACATCCCGGACGAAATTGGCACTCGTCAGGTTCGGATCGTCTTCACGCAGATAGCCGTAAGTCGCACCGTCCCGCCAGATGATGGACCCTGCTTCCTGAAGGAGCATGTTCGTGCGGATCAACTTGGCGCCGACAGCCCCAATATCCGTTTCCGCATGCAGACGCTTCAGAGCATGGAGAATGGCGTCAGGATACAGACGAACATCGTTGTTCAGATACAGGGTAAGCGGCGCTTCCGCTTTTTCCAGCGCAAGATTGCAGCCCTGAAGATATCCGATGTTATGCCGATACCGGAGGATCGTGGCACCACGCACCATCCGGCCAATATGGCGCGTCTGATCATGAGACCCGGAGTCCACAAGAATAAGCTGGATGCCCCCGCCATAATTGGCACGCAACGACGCCAGTGCCTGCGCCGTCAGGGCAACCCGGTCATATACCACCATCAGCACGCTGACTTCGGGCACACCATGAACCGTGAAATCCAGCGGATGCCGCACCAGCGATGGCAGAATAGCCTCGGCTTCCCGCTCGAACAGAATGCGGGATTGCTCCTCCGGAATTTTGGGGACGGCCGCAAGCGCCGCCATCCGCCCTTCGCCAAGCCCCGTCCGCCCTGCCACAAGATGAGCAAAGGCGCTGTCATACAGGCGATTACGCACATCATTGCGGACTTGCGCCTGCGACATATGAGCTGCAAGATCTACATCGGTCTGCGGAGTACGACCTTCCTGCGCACCATAACGGACGAAATGATCGTAACCGTTGCGAAAAAATCCATGCTCCAGGGAAGGAACAATGTCGGGGTGGGCCGTCCCGTACACCTGTTCTGAAAAAAATTCCTGGGGATCGAAAAGTCGTGGCGTTTCGTTCGTCAGGTAATGATGCAGGGCGCTCGAATAATGCCCGGCAGCGATATCCTGACGGACTTCGGGATATCGCGTCAGGTACCAGACTGGATCAAAATACCAGGAAACGCGGCCAGAATCGGCAACATGAGCAGGCAGACCAAGCCAGGACCCGAACAAGCCGATACGACTGTCGAAATGATCTGGAAATGTCAGCGCGAGATCTCGGCAAAGCTCATCGTCGAAAAAATGATGGCCCCGATAATAATGGCTTTCACCAATTTCAAGGAAATGGTCGTAACCGTTGCGAAATCCGTTTTCAGTCATGAAACGTTGCGTCAGTTCCGGATAACGACGGCGATAACCGGGCTCATCAAATAACCAGTGCGGCGAATGGGTTTTGTAACCCGTCGCGATATAATGCTCAAAACCCGAAGCCCATTCTTCCCGAATCAGGCCCTGACGCACATCCTTGTACGCATCGCGATACCATATCTCGTCAAAATACCGATTGGGAGAATGCCCGTAACGCTGACCGGTCTGCTGATAGAATACATACGGATCTTCCTGCCCTTCCTCCCGCATCCAGTCCCGAACCTCAGGATAGCGCAACAGATACCATTGCGTATCAAAGCGGGACCATCTGGGATCCCGCAGATCTGATAACGGAACTGAAATACTCTCGGCCATGGCGACAAGCCTCCCGCTCGCAGATCAGGAAACGATTTTTTCTGCGAGAAGACGTTCAGCCCGTTCGACATCATGCGAATGTACTTCGACATGTTCGACCGCCAAGACTGCCCCGTTGTCAAAAGTGACGGCAATATTCGTCATTCTTGATCCGTAAACATCCCCAACGACATTCACAAGAATGAAGCGATAGACACCGTCAAGCGGGAGCGCATAGCCTTCGCGCGGCATGAACGCCCCTCTGAACCCAACGAAAAGAGGCGCGTCACGGTGAATCTTGCCGACATCGGCACGAGCCACACGTTCCGTCGCAAAGAATGTGATCTCTTCCCGGCTTTCCGAAACCAATCCGCCATAGACCTGCCCTGCACGGGACAAATTACGGAAAAACACCCAGCCCTGAACCATAAGAGGGCTTGCCGGGTCAGAATCAATCGGGAGATCGCCAATCAGCCCACTGAACTGGTCAACAAAGTAATCCAGAACGCCGCCTGTGTACGGATGCATCTGGTGTTTGCCGACACCGGACAGCTTTACTCCCCGCATCAGACCATCACTATGAGAGACGCGACGGAAATCAGACAGGATAAGATCGTTGGACGGTGCGCTGCGGACGATGCTCTGAATCTGGCCCCCTTCAACCTCAATCTGGATCGGGGTTAACTGGAACGCTCCCTGACCATTGATCACATTGATCAGGCCAACCCGGAAACGCCCCTCACACCATTTCCCACGCAGGGCCACCTTCCCGGAAAAACCGGAACGGCGAGGTGCATCGACGAAGAGCTCCGCAATATCGCTTCTGATTTCGCGCTGACATTCCAGAAAGATCATTGGGCTGTCGGGATCTTCACCCACGAGAACCGTGAACATCTGCCCGGCAGAGCTCACGCCAGGAAGGATCATCCACCCCCGGATATGAAACTCAGGTGCGCCCTGAAAAGACTGCTCATCCAGATTGGAGAAGACATGATGGCAGATGTCGTCAATGTAGCATTCAGCACCCTGCACCGAAAACCAGTCCAAAATCATGACCGGCAATTCTACAGACAGATCACGAACAGTCGGTGGATCGAAAATGTGACGCGGCGGAGCCTGATGCCGCCAGGTGGCGTGAGGCAGCAAATGAACCTGCCCGACATCCAGACGCAGTTCCGATACGCCCATTTCGCGTCGAGGAGCCGTGTCATGATAAAGCGCCAGCAGTTCGTCGGCGTAGTCACGCGCATGCGTCCAAAGCGCAGGAGTAATATTCTGCATGATCTGGCGACGCAGAGGCTCGGAAGAGCGCAGTAACTCCAGACGTTCAAGAACCATGCTTGGGCGACTGATGGGAACTTTGAAGCCGTTGACGCCATCTTCAACACGATCGTGCAGAGCGCCAACATCCGTCACAATGGGGATAAGGCCGTTCTGCCAGGCTTCGGACAGGGAAATGCAATATGTTTCGGGCCAGATGGAAAGGTTCAAAGCAACATCCGCAACCTTCAGCGCCTCGATGTCCCCCATTTCATAACGGCCGTAAACCTTAACATTTGCACGAGGCACCGACGTCAGAACAGCTTCATATTCCGGGCTCAGATATCCGAAAATATGGAAAACGAAGTGGTCCGGATGAGCAATCTCAATCAGACTTAAAATCGTATCTGCACCCTTGGTCCGCAGGAAATTTCCTACGATGGCCACCCCAAGCGGGCGCTCCCCAAGAGGCTGATACGCTTTTCTCAGAACCGGAACCGTATTGTCAGGGCTGGGAATACCCATCACCAGACTACGCTTGCTATCGAGAACCGGATAAATCTCGTGCGTCAGATCCCGTGAATGAACCGTCCCGAACAGGATGGCATCGACTGAGTGCAACATCTTTGCCACGAAAGCACGACGGGTCTGTTCTCCACCATGATCCACATTCTCCGACGCCTTGAGCACGATATCGGCAGCAAGAACTGAACGGACCTCATCTTCCACATACCGCAATTCATGATTGAGCAGATTGTAGCGTGCGGACAGCAGCCAGAAATCATGGGCAGAGAAAATCACGCCCGTCCCGTTTGCCTTGGCAATGATTGGCAACGAGAGGGCATGGTGGCCCAGATGCTGGAAATGGACGAGATCAATATTGTACTGGCTGAGTACGCTGGAAAACGCCATTTCTTCCGGCGCATCACAAAGCGCGTCCTGCCAGCCTACTTCTGGAACATCAAAACGCTCCAGTTCATGACCATTGGCCGTCGTCAGGCGGCAAAAATTTCCACGACGCAGCCAATAGAAATACTCTACATCACGCGCCAGAAGCGTACAAAGCCCCTGCTGATAAACCTCAACACCACCCCAAGCCTGCTCGTGAATAGTGGAATGTGTGCACATCAGCACACGAAGGCGCCTGCGCCGCGGCATAGGAGCAATCGCATGGGTGCGGCGTCCAAAGTCAGCACCGGTAATGCTCCGGATCTTCTCAAGACGATGTTCGTACAGATGCTGCGACAGAACTGACTGCTGGGCAGCCATTGCAGCATCACGACGCGCCTCTGCCTGCTGAAGCAATATAGCAATCGCATCCACAACCTGATTGGCGTCTCTGGCCAGCGAGATGCCGTTCACCGTTTCAAAATGCGCCGCGTCCATGCTCTCCGGGGCTTCCACGACCTGTGCCGCACCGGCGAGGGCGAGCTCAAAGAAACGCGGACCAGGCGCCGTAGCCTGACTGACTTCGCCGTGACTTGCATAGTCACGGAACATGGTCAGGGTAACAGCGCTGACATTCGCAAAATCAATGAAAGCTTCATGACTGATGGGGCGCTGGATGGCAAGGGACGCCAGATCGCTCGGCAAAGGCGGCAGAAACTCGTTGGTGGGACAGACCAGCTTGAGCCGGGCATCGGGGAACGCTGCAATAACCTTGCGCAATGTGTGGACACGATTGGGCCACATCGTTCCTGCGAAGAAAATATCGTATTCCAGTTCGTCAGCGGAAAGAACGCTGCGTTCATGGATCGACGGACTGGCAGCCAGAGGAAGGTAATGACCCTTGCCATGATAGTGGTCTGCGCAGGACGGATCATTCGTGAAGACGAAGTCAAAAAGCTCGGCATTCTCGACATTGAAGTCCCGCATAAAAGGGTCTTCGAACGTCCAGAGGATCATGGTCTTGAAAGCCGGACGAACCCGGCGGATGAGCGGAAGATTGATACGTTGGGCATCAAGGCAGATCAGAACATCATGCTCACCAGAAGCAGCGATCCCTGCCAAACTCATATTGTCAGCAACGACAACCTGATCTTTGCCGAAGAGCACCTCTGCCGCCCGCTGTACGGCCAATGTCAAATAGGAATTGGGATTGTGGGTGTAATTCGTGTTGTAAATGACCGCCATCAATCTCCTGGGCGCTAACGCCCACCCCCATATTCAATATTGGCCAGTCGCCCGGATTTTAGCAGGGCATGCTCTCCGTTTACGACATTTTTGTCTCGACGCACCTTCTTGTGTAGCGGATGGCACGGCCAAGAAAAAGCCCACCAGAAAAGAATGAATTTTTAATAAAAAAAGGGCCGCCGAAGCGACCCTTTCTTATCCGACCGAAAGAGGAAACCCTCTCCGGTTCGCCAGAGCAGAGGCTCAGGCGTCCGTGTTACGACGACGGATGGCAGCACCCAGGATATCACCCAGGGACGCGCCGGAGTCAGAAGACCCGTACTCGTTGATGGCAGCCTTGTCTTCCTCGACCTCACGACCACGGATCGTCAGGGCCAGCTTGCGCGACGCACGGTCAACGGAGACGACCTTGGCGTCAACCTTCTCACCGACTGCGAAACGCTCCGGACGCTGCTCGGCCTTGTCACGGGCCAGTTCAGCGCGACGGATGAAGCCCTGCAGGACGTCATCGACCTTCACTTCGATCCCGTTGCTCTGAACAGCGGTCACGACGCAGGTCACGACAGCACCCTTCTGAACGCGGGACAGGGTGTCAGCTGCCGGATCTTCCTGAAGCTGCTTGATGCCCAGGGAGATACGCTCTTTCTCTGGGTCCACATCGAGAACCTTGGCCTTGACGATCTGGCCCTTCTCGTAGTGCGCCATAGCGGCTTCGCCGGCTTCGTCCCAGGAAAGATCGGACATGTGAACCATGCCGTCGATGTCTGCGGAAAGACCAACGAACAGACCGAATTCGGTGATGTTGCGGATCTCGCCTTCGATGATCGAACCGACCTTGTGCTCTTCCTCGAACTGCTCCCACGGGTTGCGCTGAACCTGCTTGAGACCGAGGGAGATGCGGCGCTTGGAGCTGTCCACATCCAGAACCATGACGTCGACTTCCTGCGAAGTGGCGACGATCTTGCCCGGATGGACGTTCTTCTTCGTCCAGGACATTTCGGAAACGTGCACCAGACCTTCGACGCCCGGCTCCAGCTCCACGAATGCACCGTAATCGGTGATGTTCGTGACGCGGCCCGTGAAGCGTGCTCCAGCCGGATACTTGATGGCGACGTTTTCCCACGGATCAGCTTCAAGCTGCTTCATGCCCAGGGAGATACGCTGCGTATCGGAGTTGAAGCGGATGACCTGCACGCGAACCGGCTGACCGATCTGCAGAGCTTCGGACGGGTGGTTGATACGCTTCCAGGCGATGTCCGTGACATGCAGGAGGCCATCAACGCCGCCGAGGTCAACGAACGCACCGTAATCGGTGATGTTCTTGACGACGCCGTCGAGAATCATGCCTTCCTTCAGGCCCTGGATCAGCTCGGAGCGCTGTTCCGCACGGGTCTCTTCGAGAACGGCACGACGCGAGACAACGATGTTGCCACGGGCGCGGTCCATCTTCAGGATCTGGAACGGCTGCGGCTGGCCCATCAGGGGTCCGACGTCACGAACCGGGCGGATGTCGACCTGGCTGCCCGGAAGGAACGCCATGGCGCCACCGAGGTCAACCGTGAAGCCGCCCTTGACGCGACCGTAGATCGTGCCGTTGACGCGCTGGTTGTTGCCGAATGCACGCTCCAGAGCGGTCCATGCCTCTTCGCGACGAGCCTTCTCGCGCGACAGGACGATGGAGCCGTCACGGTCTTCGTAACGCTCGACATAAAGTTCGACAACGTCGCCCGGCTTTACGTCCGGAGCTACGCCGGTCGGACCGAATTCCTTAAGGGAAACGCGGCCTTCGCTCTTGAGGCCGACATCAACGATGGCGAATTCGTCGGTCAGGCGGACAACGCGACCGGTGACGACGGAGCCGTCAAAGCCCGTGTCGCGGCCCAGGGTCTCGTCGAGGAGAGCTGCGAAATCTTCTTGAGCGCGCTCTGTCGTGTGGGTCTGAGTGGCTGAAGCCATGTAGATACGATATTCCCGGACGCCCGTTCCATTAGCGGAACGGATGTCCACGTCTGCGCCAGATCCAGCAACGGACCGGACGTCTCCCCGCCGCCGATGAACGGTCAGATCGGGTTAATTGGCTGTTGGACCTGCCCGCCAGACGCGGGACAGACCATCCCCCTCCCCTTCGGGGTGAGCGATACGGTGCACCAACACCCTGCGAGGGCGCGGTGTCAATAAAAAAAGCCGTTTTCCGGCTACCGTCGCGTCAGTTCAGCGGCGCGTGTGATGCAGGGCCACGATTTCGCCAGCCTTATCAAGAACCTCGGCAGCAGAAAGCCCGTCCGTCTCGATCAGGACAGCATCCGCAGCCTGAACCAGCGGCGCCGTCTCCCGCGATGAATCGCGCGCGTCCCGCGCCACAATCTCGGACACGGCCGCGTCGAGTGCGGAGCCTTCCAACGGAGTCTCGCCCGCAACCTGCCGGTGCCGACGCAGTGCGCGGGTGCGCGGAGACGCGGTGATGAAGAATTTCACGTCCGCATCCGGGAAAACGACAGTTCCGATATCGCGTCCGTCCACGACCGCTCCGGTTTCGGACGCGAAAACGCGCTGGCGGTCCAGCAAGGCAGCGCGAACGGCAGGCTGTGCCGCCACGAGAGACGCCCCACGATCGATCTCAGGAACACGCAGATCACTCCGGGCCAGATCCTGCTGTTGCAGAGCCTGCGCTTCAACCGATGCGTCCCCCGCCGGGTCCAGCCCGGCATTCACCATCCGGCGTGCGACGGCACGATACAACAGACCGGTGTCCAGATATGGCAGGCCCAGTTTTGCGGCCAGAGCCTTGGCGAGCGTGCCTTTGCCCGCAGCCGCAGGACCGTCAACAGCGATGACCAGCGGACGAGCCGTCACGCCGTCAGCCCTGCGCCAAGAGCGTTCATCAGGTCCACGAAACCCGGGAAGCTGGTTTCGATGAACGCCGTATCGTCCACGTTCACAGGCTTCTGTGCGGCAAGGCCAAGCACAACGGCGCTCATGGCCAAGCGATGATCCATATGGGTCTGGACCGTACCACCGCCGAGAAGGCCGTGATGGCCCTTCACAATGAGATCGTCGCCGATCACTTCGGTCTCGGCACCGTTCACGTTCAGCAGGGCGACGGTGGAAGCCAGACGGTCGCTTTCCTTTACGCGCAACTCTTCCAGCCCCCGCAAACGGGATGCCCCTTCCGCGAAAGCGCAGGCCACGGCAAGAACCGGGTATTCGTCGATCATGGATGGCGCACGCTCGGGCGGAACGTCCACACCTTTAAGCTGGCTGTGACGGATATGCAGATCGCCAACCGGCTCTCCACCCTCCACACGCTCGTTCTCGATGGAGAGGGACGCCCCCATCTCGATCAGCGTCGTGAACAGCCCTGTCCGCAGCGGGTTGAGACCCACGCCTTCGATCCAGATATCCGAACCCGGCACCAGCAGAGCCGCGACAATCGGGAAAGCTGCCGAAGACGGATCTCCCGGAACAGTCACATCCCGTGCAGTCATAACGACCGGCCCCGTCAGGGCGATTCGACGCCCCCCCGCCTCAAGACGAGAAACATCCACCTCAACCCCGAAATGCCGAAGCATGTTTTCCGTATGATCGCGCGTCGCGACGGGCTCTTCCACAACTGTGGTGCCATGCGCGTTCAGACCCGCCAGCAGAATGGCGGACTTGACCTGCGCAGATGCAACCGGAAGGCGGTATTCGATCGGTTTCGCCTCTCCTGTCCCGCGAACGGCCATCGGCAGGCGACCGCCTTCACGTGTCAGAAACTCCGCGCCATTGGCCGCCAGAGGCGCAGTTACGCGGCGCATGGGACGAGACCGCAGCGAGGCATCGCCGGTCATGACACTGTTGAACGCATGGGACGACAGAATCCCGGACAACAGGCGGGCCGCCGTGCCGGAATTGCCCATGTCCAGAACATCTGCCGGTTCCGTCAGGGCCCCCACGCCCCGGCCATCAATGATCCAGTCCGCGCCCTCACGCGTGATGGCCGCACCGAGCGCGCGCATGGCGTCAGCCGTCCGCAGCACATCCTCACCTTCGAGCAGGCCGGTGACACGGGTGCGGCCGGTGGCGAGGGCGGCGAGCATCAGCGAACGATGGCTGATGGATTTGTCACCCGGAACACGGGTGCGGCCGGAAAGTCCCTTAAGGGACGCGGAGACGGTCAGGGGGCGCGAGACTTGCATGAAGATGTTCTTGCTGGGGTGCCCCATACCTGTCAATCGCATCTTGAAGGTGCAGTCATGCGCCTGAAAACTGTCAGGAATCATGCGATGGGATTTGACAGGACGCGCACAAGCTGGCATGGCCGCGTTCCTTATTCGAGGCATCAGCAGGTTCCCGCACAATGGCAAAACCCGAACTCGGTCTGAAACGGACATGCGTTGAATGCAACGCCCGCTTCTATGACCTGAACCGCGTCCCCGCGGTGTGCCCGAAATGCGGCACGACCCAGCCGGACGATTCCCGTCTCAAGCGTAGCGAAATTCCGCTGCCGGAAGAGAAAGATCCGAAACCCCAGGCCAATGAGCATGAGGACGACGTGGATCTGGAAGTCGCCGATGACGAAGATGAGGACGATGTGATCGCCCCGGACGACGATCTGGACGATGACGACGACGATCTCAGCAACGACATCGAAGTTCCGAATGACAAGGACGACCGCGACGACAACTAAAGTTGTTGCAAAGCTCCTCTGTGCTGCTCTTCTGGCGGCACTGATGAACGGCTGCTCTGATCCGGAAGGCGTCTTCGCCCCGGATAGCGCAGCCGTTCGCGCATTCAGGGCCCGGCTCGACAGCCATCCCAGCGCAACAGCGGTGCTTCAGGCCCGCTGCCCGTCGCCGATCCGCGTGCTGCGCCTGAGCGTGGACCGGCCCGTGACGGAAGACATCCTGACACTGCTACAGGTTACGGAAACCCATCAGGTCAACACGCGACATGTCCGGCTGCTCTGTGGTGAGACCGTACTCTCGGATGCCTGGAACTGGTATGTGCCGGAACGGCTTTCCCCAGCCATGAACACACTGCTGGAACAGACCGACACACCGTTCGGACGCGTTGTGCAGCAGACAGCATTCCGGCGCGAGAGACTTGAAACACGTTTCCCGGGGGAAGCCTCAGGCATCATTCTGGAAAACCGGGCACTTCTTCGTCGGGGTACCGATGACGCACCGATTTCCCTCGTGGTGGAAGATTATCTTCCCGCAGCCCTCGGCCCCTGAACGTCAGGACGCCGGGAACCAGTTCAGATGCTGTCCGCCATCAAGCGCCAGCATCTGCCCGGTCACAGAAGGAAGCGCAAACAGCGCAAGTGCGGCCTGAGCGATTTCTTCCGGGGACGAGCCATGTTGCAGCGGCGTTCGGGCGCACATACTGTCAAAATGTTCCTGCGTCTGCCGCACAACAGGAAGGACTGGGCCGGGCCCGATGGCGTTCACCCGGACCCGGGGTGCGAGCGCCAGCGCCATGGTCTGCGTCAGGGTCCATAATCCCGTACGGGAAAGAGTATAGCTGACGAAATGCGGCGTCAGGTTCCACACACGCTGATCCAACATGTTCAGGATCAGGCCCTCGGCGCCTTCTGGAAGCGCCTGCGCCATAGCCTGAGACAGCACGAACGGCGCACGAAGATTGGTTTCGAGGTGCAGATCCCAGCTTTCGCGGGTAACACTGCCCATCTCGTCCCGGATAAAAGCGGAGGCGTTGTTGATGAGGACTCCAACAGGACCAAGAGCCGACTGCGCGCTAGGCAACAGCCCCTCAACCTCGTCTTCACGATGTAGATCCGCCTTTAGAACGCAGCCTTTACCACCAATCCGCTCCAGCAATTCTTCGGCCTCATGGGAACTGTCGCGACAATGGATAGCGACCGCAAACCCCTGCCCGGCTAGCATTTCCACCAACGCGGCACCAATACGCCGGGCACTGCCCGTCACAAGAGCGACACGGGGAACACGCGCAGAAATCTGAAACGGTATCATACTCAGAGAGACCGCCGGGCCGTAAGCGCCGCAGCAAGGGTGCCATCATCCAGCACATCCAGCGCACCGCCCATGGGCACACCATGCCCCACACGCGTGACACTCACGCCTGTGGGGAGCAGACGCTCCTGAAGCCAATGGGCGGTGGTCGCCCCCTCAACAGTGGCGCTCAGGGCAAGAATGACTTCCCTCACCCCACCCTCTTCAATCCGCTCGAACAACGGACGGACATTCAGATCGTCCGGCCCCAGCCCGGCCAATGCGGACAGGGTCCCGCCCAGAACCTGATAGACCCCGCGATGCACACCCGCACGCTCCAGCGCCCAGAGATCGCCCACGGTCTCGACCACACAGATCAGCCCCTGATCGCGTGCCGTATCCGTGCAGATATGGCACGGATCAACCGTATCAAGATTGCCGCACAAAACGCAGGTCTTCACGCTCGTAGCCGCACGCTCCATCAGATGGGCGAGCGGCAGCATCCGGCTTTCCGGCTGCCGCAGAAGCGCCAGCGCGGCCCGACGGGCCGAGCGTGGCCCCAGCCCCGGCAGACGCGCGAGCATGGTAATCAGTTGATCGATATCACCGTGGCCCATCATGGGCGTAATATCCCTGTCCGGATCAGAACGGCAGCTTCAGACCTGCCGGAAGATCGAGACCACCCGTCACATCGCGCATGGCTTCGGAGCTTGCAGCTTCGGCCTTGGTCTTGGCGTCCGTATAGGCGGCAACGATCAGGTCCTGAAGCGTTTCGATATCCGTCGGATCAGCAAGCTGTGGATCAATTTTCAGATCGCGCATTTCGCCCTTTCCCGTCAGCGTGATCTTCACCAGCCCGGCGCCCGCGGAACCCTCGACCACAAGAGACGCCAGGTTGCTCTGGGCGGCTTCCATCTTGGCCTGCATCTGGCTGGCCTGCTTCATCAGTCCGGCAAGGTTCTTCATCGGTATGTCCTTCAGTTCAGGTTCAGGTCGTCTTCATCAAGGAAATCGGCATCCAGAGGCGCGAATTCCAGATCAGGCGGCTCATCATCGGTCAACGGCACGGTGATTTCGGGCGGCAGACCGTATTCATCAAGAGAGTGATCCTGAACTTCCCCGATTTTCGCACCGGGAAAAGCTTTCAGGATGGCCTGTACCAGCGGATGTTCCTCCACCGAGGCCTGATTGATCGCCACGACCTCGGCACCCTGCTCGTCCAGCGTCGGATCGCCCGGAGCGCTTGAGGCGCTGATCCGCCACTGACCGGGATAGACACGGTCGAGCAGTTTCTGGAGCTGGCGTTCAAGACGGGCTTGCGGCTCTTCAGCGCGGATCTGCACATCAGGCGGGGAAAAACGCACGAGATGGACGGCATTGCGGAGCATACCGTGCAGAACGGGCTCCCGCTCCCGCGCCACCATCGCCACCATCTCGCGCCATGTCCGGGGCGCTGGCGGAAGTTCAGGTTCGGGTTCAGGGTCCGGGACCGCTTCGGCATAGCCGATGCCGGGCTCGAGAATCGTTCCACCATTCGCGACCAGTCGGACATGCGCCCGAGGTGCGGGGCCGCCTGAGCCTTCGCTGACATTGGTCGAAGCGATACCGCTCACCGCACCCGATTGCGGAGCCGAAGGCGCCCCACCCGTTTGCAGGTGAGGCGATACCGGAAGGGACAGATCCTGGCCCCCTTCCGTCAACTGACGAATCAGCCGGTCCGGTGTGGGCAGCAGGCTGGCATGACACAGACGGATCAGCACCATCTCCGCCGCCTGACGACGATCCGGAGCCGTCTCGATTTCCTGCACACCCTTCAGGAGGATCTGCCATGCGCGACCCAGAACAGCATTGGACAGACGATCGGCCAGAGCACCGCCGCGTGTGCGTTCGGCTTCCGGCAGATCCCGGCCTTCCCGCAGAGACGGAATGGCCTTGAGACGCGAAATCAGATGCAACAGATCCAGCAGATCCGCCAGCAGCACGCCCAGATCAGCGCCGCGGGCATAGGCCTGATCGGTCAGGTCCAGCGCATCGGCAGGCTTGCCCGCCATGAGCGCGTCCAGCAGATCGAACACCAGACCACGATCCGCCAGACCCAGCATATCGGCCACGGCGTCCGCATCGCTGGCCCCCTGCGCGATGGCCTGATCTAGCAGCGAAAGCCCGTCACGCACGGAGCCGTCCGCCGCGCGGGCGATCAGGGCCAGCGCGTCTTCCGAAAGGGTCGCCCCTTCCTTCAACGCGATGTTGTGGAAATGCCCGGCCAGAAGAGACTGCGGAACACGGCGCAGATCGAAACGCTGACAGCGGGACAGGACCGTGACCGGAACCTTGCGCAGTTCGGTCGTGGCGAAAATGAACGTGACCTGCGGCGGCGGCTCTTCAAGCGTCTTGAGCAGCGCATTGAAGGCATTGCGCGACAGCATGTGGACTTCATCGATGATGAAGACCTTCATGCGGGCCTGCATCGGACGAAAGCGCGTGGCTTCGATGATTTCGCGCACATCATCCACGCCCGTGCGGGACGCAGCATCCATTTCCAGCACGTCAGGATGACGGTCCGCCAGAATGGCTGTGCAGTTGGCGCAGACACCGCAGGGATCGGCGGTCGGGCCACCATTGCCGTCCGGACCGATGCAGTTCAGGGCACGCGCGATGATGCGGGCAGTCGTCGTCTTGCCGACACCCCGCACGCCGGTCAGCATGAAGGCATGAGCCACACGCTTGAGCTCGAACGCGCGGCGCAGGATGCGGACGAGCGAATCCTGCCCGATCAGATCATCGAAAGTCTGCGGCCGGTACTTGCGGGCCAAAACGCGATAAGGCGTGGCCTCGGCAGGTGGTGGCGCAGGGATGTCCTGCGCTGGTGCGTCTCCAAAAAAACCGCCACCAGTATCGGGCGGCAGAGGGAGATCGTCGTTTTCGTCAGTCATGGAAATGTCGAACCCTCAACACGGAGGATGGGACCGTCAGGAAACGGTCGGGACGCTGCACGAAACAGAGCGTCCGGTAACTGTGTGAGGTAGGAGGCCGGACATTCAACCCGGATAAAACTCACTGCGGCTGCTTCCTTCCGGACCTGACCGGGTTGGCAAGGTATCCGTCCAAAGCCGACCTCCCGGCGCTCTCCTAACACGGAGACAGGGGTATCTGACAACCCCCAATCATCAGAGAGCACCCTCATTTTCGCATCTTATTCGCCGACAGCCGCACCGCCCATGTGCCGCGGGTCAGCCGCGCCATAGATCAGGCCGTTTTTCGGAGCCGACAGGCTCGGATGCTCGGCCAGGATACCTTCAGCCGCACCCCAGGGCCGATGAGGTGACAGGGCGTAACCTTCAGCTTTGAGGGTTTGCATGGTCTCATCGGACAGCGCGCCTGGCTCAAGCTCAACAGCAGAAGGCTCCCACTGCTCATGAATTCGCGGCAGATCCACAGCCTGACGAATATCCAGACCGTAATCAATCACACCAATAATGGCGGACAGCGTGATCGTCGGGATACGTGAACCACCGGGACTCCCGATTACCATGACAGTCTTTCCATCACGCGATACGATTGTCGGCGACATTGAAGACAGCGGCGTCTTGCCCGGTGCAATCGCATTCGCTTCCGAACCGACAATACCAAACATGTTCGGCGCACCAGGCTTGGACGAGAAATCGTCCATCTCGTCGTTCATCCAGATACCGGTATGACCACCCATCACACCTGCACCAAACCAGCCGTTGAGCGTATAGGTT
The DNA here is from genome assembly GCF_015244675.1 of Gluconobacter cerevisiae. GTDB lineage: Bacteria > Pseudomonadota > Alphaproteobacteria > Acetobacterales > Acetobacteraceae > Gluconobacter > Gluconobacter cerevisiae. The sequence continues at coordinate 74,534 of NZ_JABCQO010000001.1, forward strand.
GCCGAAACGGCCGTTCCTTCGTGGTCGAGCACAGAAAACTGTGTCGTCTCGTGCTTTTCCTGCGTGTCAGGGGCAGCCTGTGCCACGGGAGCGGGAAGCGGTTCCCCTGCCCTGAGCGTGCTGGACGACAGGGCGTGATCCGTCGGAATACCCTGCCGGATCTGATAGGCGTAAGCCGGGTCGATCAGATGTTCGACAGGATTGTGGACGAAATCCGGATCGCCCAGATCGCGCCGGTCGGAATAGGCATGCCGCATGGCCTCGACCTCGCGCTGTACGGCAGGCGCCGTATGCAGGCCAAGGGCGTGCATGTCATAGCCGGAGAGAATGTTCAGGATTTCGCAAAGCGCAACGCCACCACCGCTCGGCGGCGGAGCCGTGTCGATCGTATAGCCCCGATACGTGCAGCGGATCGGGTCAAGATGACGGATATGATAGTTCTGGAAATCGGAAAGCTGAAGAATCCCGCCGCCTTCGGTACTGGCACGCACAATCTCTTTCGCGATCGGACCGTCATAGAACGCCTTCGGCCCCTCTTTCGCGATCAGTTCCAGCGAGGACGCCAGATCCTTCTGCACCAGACGGTCGCCCGTCTGAAGCGGCGTACCATCAGGGCGCAGATAGAACGCGCGGGCATAGGGATCATGCTGGAAATAGCGCGTCGAGGTGTGCAGAAGATCCGCATCGCCCTGATTCAGAACGAAGCCATCCCGGGCCAGTGCAATCGCTGGTGCCATAACCTGGGCGCGCGGCAGATGTCCCCATTTCTGCAGAATGGAATCCAGCCCGGCGACCGTGCCCGGAATGGCAACGGCTTTCCAACCTTCGGTGGACAGATTCGGAATGACTTTGCCTGAAGCGTCCTGATACATCGTAGCCGTAGCAGCAGCCGGTGCATGTTCACGGAAATCGACAAAAACCGTCTGGCCGGTTTTCAGGCGCAGGGTCATGAACCCGCCACCCCCGATATTTCCCGCTGCGGGATAGACCACCGCCAGAGCATAGCCTACGGCCACGGCCGCATCGACGGCATTACCACCCTGTGCGAGGATTTTCGCACCGGCATCGGACGCGAGATGCTGGGCCGAGACCACCATGCCATGACGACCCGAAGTCAGCACTCCGGCGCTCACCTGATCCGGCCCGAAGGCTAGCGGATCATGCGCCGAACTCAGCGCCTGCGGAGCCGCATTCGCGAGCGTCGTGCCGCTGATCAGGGCCGTAGCGAGAAGAAGCGAAAACGCTCTCATGCGGTCTCTCCATAAGGAGGCTTGGTGTAGCCTTTGGGGGACAGGGTGAAAATTTCGCAACCATCAGCCGTCACGCCGACCTGATGCTCGAACTGGGCAGACAGGGTGCGGTCACGGGTCACGGCTGTCCAGCCGTCATCAAGAATTTTCACGTCTGGACGACCGATATTCAGCATGGGCTCGATCGTGAAGACCATGCCCTCCACGAGCTTCACACCCTCACCGGGACGCCCATAATGGAGGACATTCGGCTCAGCATGAAAGTCGCGGCCAATGCCGTGACCGCAGAAATCACGCACAATGGAGAAGCGGTTGGCTTCCGCATATTCCTGAATGGCATGTCCGATATCGCCAAGCGTCTTACCGGGGCGCACCTGTGCGATGCCGCGCATCAGGGCCTCATAGGTCACATCGACCAGATTTTCGGCCTTCTTTGGCGCCTTGCCAACGACATACATGCGTGAACTGTCGCCGTACCAGCCGTCCAGAATGGAGGTGACGTCGATATTAACGATGTCACCGTTGGACAGCTTCTTCGGACCGGGAATACCATGACACACAACATGGTTGATCGAAATACAGCAGGATTTCGGATAGCCGCGATAATTCAACGGAGCCGGAGTGGCACCGTGAGCAAGCGTGAAATCATGGATAAGCTGGTTCAGCTCTTCCGTGGTCACGCCTGGCTGCACATGGGGAGTGATCATGTCCAGCGCCTCTGCCGTCAGACGGCCGACGCGATGCAGATGTTTGAAATCGTCCTGATCGTAAAGAACGATGCCCCGTGCGTTATCCATACCTGCTGCCCGATCCTTCAATCTTCAAAAAGCCCGGACAAAATGCGTCTGTCCGGGCTGGATCGCAAGGCGGCAGGTCAGATTTTCAGAATCAGCTGTGCCGGGAACGCTTTTTGCGAGCGACAACATGGCGCACGCTGACCATGTGTACGGCCGCCCCATGATGGGAAATCCGTCCATAACGGCGCGGAGACGTCGGCGCGTCAGCAACCTCCATAGGTCGCGAGGATGCCAGCAGGAAACCGCGATGGAAGCGACCACGACGGCTGGCAGAGGCCATCAGGATGCCAGACGGTGCAGCAGGATGGAGCAGTGGCTGGGGTGCAACGCCTTCATCCGCAAAGCCTTTATCCAGCAGTGCCACCATTTCCATGGAACGGCGCGCATTGCTCGAAGAGCCCATGACTACGCCGATCAGACGTACATTGCCGCGCTGGGCAGAGGTGATGAGATTGTGGCCAGCCAGATCGGTATAGCCCGTCTTGAGACCATCTGCTCCCGCATAGATTTTCAGCATCGGGTCATGATTCGGAACCATGCGCCGATGGAAATAGAAGGAAGGAACGTTGAAATAGTGATAATATTGCGGGAAATCCGCGATCAGGTGCTGCGAGAGCAGGGCCAGATCATGCGCTGTCGTGACCTGATCGGGATCAGGAAGACCGGACGCATTGCGGAAGGTCGTGTTAACCATTCCCAGAGCCCGAGCCTGCTGCGTCATAAGCTGGGCGAAGCGAACTTCATCCCCACCGCCAAGAAATTCGCCCAGAGCGCAGGCGGCGTCATTGGCAGATTTCGTCACCAGTCCAAGAATGCCCTGCTCCACCGTCAGCTTCGTTCCCGGAACGAGACCAAGCTTAGACGGCGCCTGAATGGAGGCGTGGATGGAGACCGGAACCTGTTCGTCCATCGTGATCTGATGGGCTTCAAGGGCGCGGAATGTCAGATAAAGCGTCATAAGTTTGGTCAGAGACGCCGGGTAACGTTGCAGCTCGGCGTCTGTCGCTGAAAGAACTGCACCGGTGCGAGCGTCCATTACAAAGCTTGAGACGTGCCCGGCATACTGTGCCTTGGCCGATCCCAGCCCCATGGCCGTCATAGCGCACAACAGAAAAGCTTTCTGGAACGGGAAACGCATTTACTGACAGCCTCTGAACGGAACGTCGTCTCGGGAAGAATTTCGGGCTCTGGAGCCACCTGTATGACAGGCAGTCTAGGCGCATTGAAAACTCCCCGTCCACCAGCTTTGGAGGACTTTCCTTAATTTTTCGTAAGCAGGGCGAAAAGAAGGCAGCATCGTGGCACCTGGCGCATAAAAACCTTATTTCAGGGGCTTGCAGCCCTTCTCAAGACCGAAATTCGCACCATATCATACCAGTCATGTCTTCTTGTGATCTTATCCCCTGTCTGAACGACCTCTCCGGTGTCGCTTTGTCGCGACCCCCATCTCGTATGGGGCCGGAGTCTCCCGAGTCCATTCCGCCTCACAGGCCGGACCAGAGAGACGGGGATCAGGACCTTGATGTCAGCGTAGTGGTGCGCCCCAGAACCCGGACGCGTAAACCCTCCATGTACAAGGTTCTGATGCTCAACGACGACTACACGCCCATGGAGTTCGTGGTGCATGTGCTGGAGCGTTTCTTCGCCAAAACCAGGGATGAGGCGACCTCCGTCATGCTTCAGGTTCATCAGCGCGGCGTCGGAGTCTGTGGGGTGTTCACCTATGAAGTGGCTGAAAGCAAGGTGACACAGGTGATGGATCTGGCACGCCAGAACCAGCACCCCCTTCAGTGCACGATCGAGAAAGACTGATCCGTCTGACAGGCAGAAAAGCCCGGGCGCAAGATAATTTCTTGTTTCCCTCTGCGTTTCTGACTGGCGTTACACGTTACTCCGCGACAAGATACCTTTCCTACGAGAGGTCGAGAGGAGCGCCATCACATGCTGTCCCGTACGCTCGAACAGACACTCCACCGCGCCCTGACATTCGCAGGTGACCGGCGTCACGAATATGCAACCCTCGAACATCTTCTGCTCGCGCTGACAGAAGACGATGATGCGCTGACGGTTTTCCGGGCCTGCGGCATCGATCTCGACAAGCTGCGTTCCGATCTGACGGACTTTCTGGACAAGGACCTGGCAGGACTGGCCGCGGAACGTCCAACGGAACCCAAGCCGACCGCAGCTTTCCAGCGCGTGATCCAGCGTGCGGCGATCCATGTTCAGAGCACGGGCCGCGACGAGGTCACGGGCGCGAACGTGCTTGTGGCTCTGTTCGCCGAGCGCGAAAGCCATGCCGTCTATTTCCTGCAATTGCAGGACATGACGCGGCTTGATGCGGTCAATTTCATTTCGCACGGCATTGCCAAAGCACCCGATCGTGGCGCTGGGCGTCGTCCGGCTGCGGCTTCCAAAGACACATCCGAACGTGAGGAGCGTAAGGAAACAGCCAAGGAAGGCGCACTCGCGACCTATTGCGTCGATCTGAACGAACGTGCGCGTGAAGGGCGGATCGATCCGCTCATCGGCCGTGATCAGGAGATCGAACGCACCATCCAGATCCTGTGCCGCCGCACGAAAAACAATCCGCTTTATGTGGGCGATCCGGGCGTCGGCAAGACGGCGATTGCCGAAGGTCTGGCCAAACGGATCGTGGAAGGCGAAGTACCGGACGTTCTGCTGAACAGCACGATCTACTCGCTGGACATGGGCTCTCTTCTGGCCGGAACGCGCTATCGCGGAGATTTCGAAGAGCGGCTGAAGGCCGTGGTGACGGAAATGGACCAGACCCCTGGCGCCATCCTTTTTATTGACGAAATCCACACCGTGATTGGCGCAGGTGCGACTTCGGGTGGGGCAATGGATGCGTCCAACCTGCTCAAGCCTGCTCTGGCTGCGGGGACGCTGCGCTGCATCGGCTCGACAACCTATAAAGAGTTCCGTCAGCATTTCGAGAAAGACCGGGCACTCGTCCGCCGCTTTCAGAAAATCGATGTGCCAGAGCCCTCGGTTGAAGACGCGATCAAAATTCTCCGCGGCTTGAAGGGCACATACGAAAAGCACCATAAGGTCCGCTACACGGAAGAAGCGCTTCGTGGTGCAGTCGAACTAGCGGCCAAGTACGTCCATGACCGCAAGCTGCCAGACAAGGCGATCGACGTGATCGACGAAGTTGGTGCTGCACGGATGCTTATCCCCGAGAACAAGCGCCGTAAAACCGTGACGCTGAAGGACGTGGAAGAGGCCATCGCCAAGATCGCCCGTATCCCGCCCAAGAGCGTTTCGGCCGATGACCGCGAGACCCTGCGCCATCTGGAGCGGGATCTGCGGAACATGGTCTTCGGGCAGGACAAGGCGATCGACGCACTGGCTGCGGCCATCAAGCTGTCGCGTGCCGGGCTGCGCGATGCGGAAAAGCCGATCGGTAACTATCTGTTCTCCGGCCCCACCGGCGTCGGCAAGACGGAAGTCGCCAAGCAGCTTTCCAACTCGCTCGGGATCGAACTGATCCGCTTTGACATGTCCGAATACATGGAGCGTCATTCGATCTCACGTCTGATCGGTGCGCCTCCGGGCTATGTCGGGTTCGATCAGGGCGGCCTGCTGACAGATGCGATCGACCAGCATCCGCACGCGGTTCTGTTGCTGGACGAAATCGAGAAAGCTCATCCGGACCTGTTCAATGTTCTGCTTCAGGTCATGGATCATGGTCGCCTGACGGATCATAACGGCAAGGTTGTCGATTTCCGCAATATGATCCTGATCATGACCACGAATGCGGGTGCAGCGGACCTGTCCAAGGAAGCGATCGGATTTGGACGGACGGTGCGGAGCGGCGAGGACGAAGAGGCTGTCAAACGCCTGTTCACGCCAGAATTCCGTAACCGTCTGGACGCGATCATTCCCTTCGCCAATCTGACGCCGGAGACCGTTGGGCGCGTGGTCGAGAAGTTCGTGCTTCAGCTCGAAGCCCAGCTTGCCGACCGCCATGTGACGATCGAGATTTCCTCGAGCGCCAAAGAATGGCTTGCGGAGCGTGGGTATGACCGGCTGTACGGCGCGCGCCCACTGGGACGCGTTATTCAGGAGTACATCAAGAAGCCTCTGGCCGAAGAACTGCTCTTCGGAAGACTGGCTCAGGGCGGTGCCGTCCGGATTGGTATGAAGAACGGCGCACTCGACTTCGATATTCTCGAAGGCGGAGAGGACGCCAAGGGCGAGGATGGCGCTTCGAAGAAAGACGAAGCGACAAGCTGAAGCCTTGCACTCAGGAGAAAGGCCCGGGAGACACTGTCTCGCCGGGCCTTTTTTGTTACTGGTAGCGGGTACCGTTCACCACGACATAGCCGGGCCAGGGCCATTTGCGGCCTGTGCCATGATGCGTCCAGTCCACGCCCTGACGACGCAGGCTGTCATAATAGTAGCGACCCTGCACCTCGACCTTATCGCCCTTGCTGACCCAGGGCCATTGTGGCGCATTCATCTGGTCCAGATCGGAGACGATCCGGATGGAGATCCCCTGCCCGACCGACAGATAGAAATAGCCGTGCCAGCCGCTGCGGGTGCGTTTTGCTCTGGGGGAGACCGCCAGCACCTGTCCGCACAGATGCGCGGGCAGGTCGATGCCAGTCGGGCCGCTCTGTTCCAGCCCCTGCTGGTCGGCGAGAAATCGGGCATTATCACACTGTGCTGGCATGCCATGCGTGTTGTGGGAGGCAACATTCTGGCCGAAAAAGCCCTGAGCGGACGCAGCCAACGGCGTGCACAGCAATGCCGCACCAAGCATGGAGAGCAGACGGGATGTCATGAAGGGATTTTCTCCTGTCGGGGTGGCCCTGTCTGTAGCTTGGCCGCCGTAAGGTCTGGGCCAGACACAAAAAAGCCCGTCCCGAAGAGGGGACGGGCCTTTATGCTGCTCCGCAATAACGGATCAGGGTGCTTCGCTGGGGCCTTCACCAGCCGCAGCCTCGGCCTTGGCGGCTTCGCTGACGGCCGGGCGTGCCGGTGCGCCATCCGTGATCATTTCGAGCTGGCCCGTGATCTGACCACCATCCTCGACCTGAAGACGACGGCACTTGACCTTGCCAATAAGGCGACCGGTCGCACGGATCGTGAGGCTGCCATTGACGGTCAGGGTGCCGTCGATCGTGCCCGCCAGTTCCGCGTCCTCAACCTCGACACCGCCCCGGAAAACACCGCCATGCGTGACTTGAAGCTCGGCAGCATGGATCATGCTGGACTCGACCGTGCCTTCAACGACGAGGCGCTCGGCGTCCTGCACGGAGCCCTGAACGCTGATGCCACGGCCTACAACCAGCGTACGACGCTCGGGACCGGTCTGGCGCGGTGCGCCCGGAACGGCGGCCACACCGGGGCGCGGTGCCCCTGCCGGCGTTACGCCCGTCGGAGAATTGGAAGACGGCGGTGCCGGGAAAGGGGTACGACCCATGGGCGCGGGGTCCTTCTGCTGGTTGGGCTGCTGGGCAGGTGGGGGACTGGAGGGCGATCCGGATCCTGACGCGGGAGCCGTCTGGCTGGGAGCGTCCGGCCGGTTGGGGAAAATGGGCTGACCTGCAAGTTTGCCGTTCTCGACAGGCTTGGAGTCATCTTCCGGTTTGCGTCTTCTGAACAAGGAAACCCCGCTGCGGATCTGGAAAAGAACACTCTAATTCTGTCTCGGACGTCTCCCCGACGATCCTTTGCGAGAGCAGGGCGCTCGCAGACAGAACATTCGGGAGCCGGTCTTTCGACAAGGCTACACGCTCACGACCCGGCGGGACAAGACGCGCATTTCCATAAATGTGACGAAATCTCACGGATGAAAACGGCATCGGGTGAACCGGGAGTTGGCGTGAACCCAGAGGGGACCTATGATCGTGTTGATTTAATGGCGCAGTCTGCCCGTTAAATGTTTTTTTCTGAAGTTTTCAGCGACCTGACCGGAGTTCCAATGTCTGCACCCCAGCATGACCTTCTGTGTATCGGCAATGCCATCGTCGACGTTCTCGCCCCAGTGGGCCAGGACCTGATCGACGGGCTTGGCGCTGCTGCCGGGAGCATGACCCTGATCGACGCTGCCACGGCGCATGCCATCGAAAGCCGCGTGGATATCGAAAACGTGACAGGCGGCGGGTCCGGCGCCAACACGGCCGTCGTGGCGGCCCGCATGGGCGCAAAAGTGGCCTATCTCGGCAAGGTGACGGCTGACGAAGCTGGCGACCATTTCACGCGCGATATGCGCGAGCAGGGTATTACTTTCCCGTCCGAGCCGCTTCCGGCCGCTGACGGTGTACCGACCGCACGCTGCATCGTTCTGGTGACGCCCGAAGGCCAGCGCACCATGTTTACCTATCTCGGCGCCTGCACGGAGTTCACGCCCGAGGACGTGCATGAATCCGTCGTGGCGGATGCGGCCATCACCTATCTGGAAGGTTATCTGTACGACAAGCCGCAAGCTCAGGAAGCGTTCGAACACGCTGCCCGCCTGGCCCGCAAGGCAGGCCGTCAGGTCGCTCTGACGCTGTCCGACACGTTCTGCGTGGAACGCCATCGCGCAGCCTTCCACGAGCTTGTAGCCGGCCATGTGGACATCCTGTTCGCCAACGAGGCCGAGCTTCTGGCCCTGTACGAAGTCACGGATTTCGAAGAAGCCATCACGCAGGTCTCCGCCGAAACAAAGCTGGCCGTCATCACACGTAGCGAAAAGGGTGCGGTCGTGATCGGCGAAGGTGAGCGCCATGACGTCCCGACCACGGAAGTGAAGGTCGTGGACACCACAGGCGCAGGCGATGCGTTCGCGGCTGGCTTCCTCGCCGGGCTGAGCAAGAAGCACGACCTCGTCACCTGTGCAAAGCTGGGCAATCAGGCTGCCGGTGAGATCATCACCCGTTACGGTGCCCGCCCGACCGAGACGTTCACGCTGACGGCCTGAAACGTGTCTCTGGGCTAGTCTTACAGATCGGCCCAGCCAATGCGGGTGACCCCAGACTCGTCGAATGTCTCCCGCACAGCCGGGTCCAGAAGCGCGGCCAGTTCGCCCTCCTGCTCATAACCCGGCATGAAGCGCTTCATCATGGCGTCCTGAGCCGTGGCGGGGTGAAAATAGATTTCGCTCGTGCCCACCGGCAGACGCGGAATGAGTCCGCGGATATGGTCCGGCGTCATATGGCCGGACCAGCGCAGCCCGAAACACCAGTCATTGGTTTTCAGCCCCGCCTTGCGGATCTGGTGACGCAGCACGCCGATCCAGTGACGCAGAGCGCGGTCTCCCAACGTATCGTTGGCTTCAACAGGCTCCGGCGGTTCAAAGGGGGAGCGGACAGCCCGCACCCCATGTTTCAGACCGGACTCGATCAAAAAGCGCCCCACCGTCGGATGCAGATGCATGTGTTTGTGAGCATTGGCATGATCGAGCGTCAGCCCACTTGCCGCAAAGGCCCGAAACTGGGCTTCGATTTCGCGACGCAGGGCGCTCCGGGCCTGCGGACTGAAGAAATACTCCACACCCAAACGCGGCTGGTTCCGTCCAAACCACCCCTGCTCGTCCGTAATGGCGGGCAGATCGAGCACGGACTTGCCCTCGATCGCCACAACATGCAGCCCGACCCTCAGAGCCGGCATCGTCTTCGCCCGGCGGATGGCATCTTCGGCGGCATCCCCGGCGACCATCAGACTGGCCGTGGACAGGATGCCGTTGCGATGGGCCTGTTCGATAGCCTCGTTGACTTCGAGACTCATACCGAAATCATCGGCGGAGACGATGGCGCGGCGCAGGGAGTTGGATGTCATGGCGGATCTCACAAAAAAGGGGCCATGACATGCGCCATGACCCCTGAAAAATAATACGTCAGGCGCGCGCCGTTCAGGCGGCGTGACGGTCCTTGAGGAACTGGAAGAACTCCACGCCTTCGCGCAGACGACGCTTCATCATCTGCGGGCTGCGGATCATCTCGTTGACGATGGAGGCGATCTTGGAGCCGCGGAAGTAGAACTTGCGGTAGAATTCCTCGACGCTCTCAAAGATTTCCGTATGCGACAGATGCGGATAATGCAGCGGTGCGATCTGCACGCCACTCTCATCGATCAGTTCGGCTTCCGCCTCGTTCAGCCAGCCGTTTTCCGTAGCCTGCTTGTGCAGGAACGTGCCGGGATACGGTGCGGCCAGAGAAACCTGCAGGGTGTGCGGGTTGATCTCTTTGGCGAACTGGATCGTCTCCTGAATGGTCTCCTTTGTCTCGCCCGGCAGGCCGACGATGAAGGTTCCGTGGATCTTGATGCCCAGTTTGTGGCAGTTGCGCGTGAATTCCTTGGCCGTCTCGACCAGCATGCCCTTCTTGATGTTGTGAAGGATCTGCTGGTTGCCGCTCTCGTAACCAACCAGCAGCAGGCGCAGGCCGTTTTCCTTGAGAACCTTCAAGGTGTCGTAAGGGACATTCGCCTTGGCATTGCAGGACCATGTCACGCCGAGCTTGCCCATTTCACGGGCAATGGCTTCGGCGCGGGGCAGGTCGTCCGTGAAGGTGTCATCATCGAACATGAATTCCTGCACTTCAGGGAAGTACTGCTTGGCCAGACGCACTTCGGCAGCCACGTGCTCTGGGCTGCGGGTCCGGTAGCGATGTCCGCCGACTGTCTGCGGCCACAGGCAGAACGTGCAGCGCGACTTGCAGCCACGGCCCGTATAGATCGAGATGTAGGGGTGTTTCAGATAGCCGATGAAGTAGTCGTTGATGTTGAGGTCACGCTTGTAGACCTCGGTCACGAACGGCAGGCTGTCCATGTCCTCGATCATCGCGCGCTCTTTGTTCGCGACGATCTCGCCCTTCTCGTTACGCCAGGTGATACCGTCCACTTCCGCGAGCGGCTTGCCTTCGGCGATTTCCTTGATGGTGAAATCGAATTCGTTGCGGGCCACGAAGTCGATCGGGGCGCCCTTCTCCATGCTTTCATTCGGCTGGACAGCAACCTTCGCGCCGACCATGCCGATCATGATCTTGGGATTGGCATCCTTGATCATCTGCGCAACGCGAACGTCGGAAGCGAAGGATGGCGTGGACGTATGGATGACGACGAGGTCGCGATTCTTCACGTCTTCGAGGATGGGGTCCATGCCCATCTTGGCCGGCGGGGCGTCAATCAGGCGCGATCCGGGAACGAGAGCAGCCGGCTGGGCCAGCCACGTCGGAAACCAGAAAGACTTGATCTCGCGCTTCGCCTGGTAGCGGGAGCCCGCGCCACCGTCGAAGCCGTCAAAGGAGGGAGGCTGGAGAAAAAGGGTTCTCATCATGATCGGACACTCTTTCGGGTGGCGCCGGCCTGGAGCGAGGGGGCGCAGGACACGGAATTACGTTTTCTTCGGGCGATATGGACCGTTCTGCCCCGCCATGCAACGCGCGATCCGCGGGCACTTCCCACCATAATGGCCGCAGAAAGCCAGTCACGAATGACCAGAAGCGGGATTACACTTGGAAGCGGACAGTTCGTGGCACGGTCCATGATGCGGCTTCCAATGGCGCGTAACAGCCATGTTAGAAGCAGCAGGAGCCATGTCCACCAGGCATTCGGGCGGAACAGTACGGCCGTTACCGCCCAGAACAGGGGAAGCTGGATGGACGACAGGCCATAGCCGACCGGAGCGACATTCTTGACGGTGCGTCCCCAACGCAGCTCATGAGCCAGCAGCTCACCAAGCGAATGTTCACCCACGGTCGTATGAGTCAGCGTGGGCGCAATGACGATGTTTTCGCCTCGCGCCCGGATGAGCTGTCCCAGCTCTGCGTCATCAGCCACATGATCGACCAGCGCCTCAAGGCCACCGATCTCTTCAAGGGTTTTACGCCGCAGGGCCATTGTGGCCCCCAGACAGTCCTGACGCCCCAGAAAACGGGACATCATCACGCCGGGCAGGAAATTATGATTGATCTGGCAGGCACCGAGTTGCTGAACAAGCGTCCCGACAGCAGGACGACCAGCATATAAAGTAGTGACCAGACCAGTCCCCTGCTCTTCCAGACTCGTCACGACATGACGAAGATAGCCGGGGCTCGCATGAATATCGGAGTCGGAAATCACGATAATGTCATGACGGACCTTCCCGTACATGTTCATCAAATTCCCGACCTTGCGGTTCGGACCATATTCGCGCGGATCGATCACCACGCTGACCGGAACCTGCGGATGACGCACCCGGAGTCGTTCGATAACGGCCAGTGCAGTGTCTTCCGCGTCCTGCACGCCAAAGACGATCTGGAAGTCTGGATAATCCTGCGTAAAGACGCTTTCCAGCGCATCTTCCAGCAACGGCTCATTACCGTGCAGGGGCTTCATGACCGTGACAAAAGGCCACGTCCGATCCGACAGACACAGCGCCTCATCGGCATGACGCTCCGTGCGACGGAACCGGGCGAGCAGGAGGGCGCCCGTCAGCGCCTGTAGATTTCCAGCGGCTGAAACAAGGGCACAGACGCTGGCTGCGATGGTAAGAGGTAAGGGCACGACGGTGTTCTAGCCTTCCCGAACGCTTTTGGGAAAGACTGCCGTCGCAGGACCGGACTCAGTCATGCAGGAAATGGGCAGTCTTGCTGTCCAGATGATCCGCCAGACCGTTGGCGCCGCCCTGACTCAGAGCCCCTCCGAAATCGGAACGCTGCGCAGCGACCTGACTGATATGAGCGTTCAGCAGAACGTCCGTAATCCGCCAACCCGATGCACTGTTCGTCATGATGTAGTCGATGGGCACGGCATTGCCCCCATCAGTGCCGCCGATCGTCGTATCGACAATCACGCCACCAGTCGGGTTCTGGCGCGTCTGTGGGGAAACGGTGAAGGCCGCCTGCGCCTGAGGCTTAAAGGACGCGGCATAGTGCGCGATCGTGAACTGACGGAACGAACCCAGCAGACGCGCACGGTCCGAGGGGCTCAGACTATTGTAACGCACGCCGACCGAACGGCGGAGAATCGCTTCCAGATCAAAGGCATGATCCACGGCAGGAGCGATCATCGCTGCACGCTGCTGGGCGGTTTTCCCGGTCTTCTGGGCAGCCTTCAGAGCGTCATACAGAGCTGCGACAGGCGCCACGGCAGCGGCGGAATCCGCTGGCATCTCCACATCCGTTGCATCAGCCAACGCTGCCGGGGAGAGAGCCGTCAATGCAACAGGCCCCGTCAGGAGGCAGGCAGACAGAAGAGGCAGAGTCATTTTCGGGGAAAAACGGCAAATCATGATCGTACTTTCGTCCTGGTAGACAATTCCGGGCATAGAGATCAGGTTCATGACACATTGTATCAAGTTCCCTGTATCAGGTTCTGGCATCCATAAAGCCATCTGTGCTCGATTAGCCACAGGGCCGGTACGAATTATGCCGTCTGACATTGAGGCGAACACGACAATGGGTCTATAGGCAGTCAATCTAATGCCCGATGGTTCTTCACGTTTTCCGGTTTTCAGAACCGGGACAGAAAATGAAGGCCACGGGCCATCCACGATGTGCAAGGCCCCGGGCGCCCTGATGGACGCATTTTCCGGAGGCTAGAACCAGAGGATTATAATGGCCGTTCCTTTGATGCAGGCTGTCCGAGTCGGACGGTACGTTGTCAAGCAGCACCTCACGGGCCGCAAGCGATATCCGCTGGTCCTGATGCTCGAACCGCTGTTCCGTTGCAATCTGGCATGCGCCGGTTGCGGCAAGATCGACTATCCCGCGCAGATCCTGAACCAGCGTCTCAGCCTTCAGGAATGCCTGGATGCCGACACGGAAGCCGGTGCCCCTGTCATTGCAATCGCCGGTGGTGAACCCCTCCTGCACAAGGAAATGCCCCAGATCGTCAAAGGTTTGATCGGGCGGAAAAAATACGTCTACCTGTGCACGAACGGCCTGCTGCTGGAGAAGAAACTCGACGATTACGAGCCCTCCCCGTTCTTCTCCTGGGACGTGCATCTTGATGGCGATCAGGTGATGCATGACTCGTCAGTATGTCAGGACGGCGTATACGACCGTGCCGTAGCAGCCATCCGCCTTGCGAAATCCCGCGGCTTCCGCGTCTCGATCAACTGCACTGTTTTTGACGGAGCCGTTCCCGAGCGTCTCGCAGCCTTCTTTGATGAAGTCATGGCTCTGGGCGTTGACGGCATCATGACGGCGCCGGGCTACGCCTATGAACGCGCCCCGGATCAGGAGCACTTCCTGAACCGACAGAAGACGAAGCAGCTTTTCCGCGACGTTTTCCGCCTCGGAAAAGGCAAGAAGTGGCGCTTCACGCAGTCCCCGCTGTTCCTGAACTTTCTGGCGGGCAATGAGAACTACCATTGCACGCCCTGGGGCAAGCCGCTGCGCACGGTCTTTGGTTGGCAGCGTCCCTGCTATCTGCTGGGCGAAGGCTATGCCAAGACCTTCAAGGAGCTGATGGACGACACGGCATGGGAGCAGTACGGCACAGGCGCATACGAGAAATGCGCCGACTGCATGGTGCATTCCGGTTACGAGTCCACCGCCGTCATGGATGCTGTCGCGCGTCCCTGGCATATCGCCAAGGTGGCTCTGTTCGGACCGGAAACCGAAAAGCCGATGGTTCCGGAGATCTCACTCGCCAACCAGCGCCCTGCCGAATACGGTTACGAAGAGCAGGTTCAGCAGCAGATGGAACGCATCTCAACAGGTGCCAAGCCAGCCCGTGGCCCGCGCGTCCGCGTTAATGGCCGCCCCGCAGCCAATACAGTTTCAGAAGCTGCCGACGCAGCAGACTGAGAACGGATCTTCTTTAAATCCGCATGAAAACCGGCTCCCTGTGAGCCGGTTTTTTTGTAACCACAGCTTCGCATCTACCGTGGCCGAATGAAGGGCATGGTATCCGTCAGTCGTCCTGTTATGATCGGGCTATTCATTATTCCGGCCGGACCATGCTGACCCCTATTCTTGTTATCTGCCTGCTCATTTTCCTCAATGCCGTGTTTGCCATGGGAGAAATGGCACTCATTTCAGCAAAACGGCCACGGCTTGAGGTTCTTGCCAAGCAGGGAGTCCGGGGCGCTACAACCGCTATCCGGCTGGCAGAAGATCCACACAGCTTTCTACCGACCGTCCAGGTCGGCATGACGCTTGTTTCGATTCTTGAAGGTACGTTTGGCGGCAGCCAGATGGAAGGTACCGTCACTCCCTGGATTGCGGACATTCCTTCGCTGCGTCCGATTGCCAGCGAAATCTCGATGGTTCTCGTCGTCGCAATCATCACCTTTGCCATGTTGGTTTTCGGTGAACTGATCCCCAAACAGATTGCACTGCAACGCCCGGAAGCCATTGCCTCACGTCTGGCGTGGCTTCTGGTCGGCGTCGCGCGTGTCGCACAGCCAATCGTCTGGCTGCTAAGCGGCACATCCTCGCTGGTGCTCCGCATGCTCCGGATCGGCCCTCTGACGCGCGCGGCTGTCACGGAAGAAGAGCTGAAAGCTGTTCTGGCCGAAGGCGCACGGGCTGGCGTGCTCGAAACCGACGAACAGGCCATGATCGAACGCCTCCTGCGTCTGGCGGACCGCCCGGTGAGAGCGATCATGACGCCGCGCAATGAGCTCTTCTGGATCGACAGGCATGCAGATCAGGAAACACTGGTCCGCAAATTGCGCCAGACTTCCTACGCCCGGATCGTGGTTTGTGAGGGAGATGTCGACCACCCTGTCGGCGTTATTCTCGCCAAAGACATCATGGATCGGCTGCTCCTGAAACTACCGGTTTCCGTGGATGCTGTCCTGCGTGAGCCTCCCGTTATTCCGGACAGCCTCAGCGCACAGGACATGATCGAGCGTATGCGCGGGGTCAATCTGGGGATTACGTTCGTTCTGGACGAATACGGTTCGTTTGAAGGAATCGTCACGCCGTCGGACGTTCTGGAAGCAATCGTTGGCGAAGAAAAAACGGAGTCGTCTTCGTCTGAACTACAGGCGGCCGAAGGCGAAGACGATTATGTCTTTGAAGGCTTCATGCCTGCGGATGAATTACGCTCGCGCCTCAACCTTCCGGAGCTTCCCGGCGCTGGAGGATACCACACCCTTGGCGGTGTTATGCTGGCGCTTCTCAGGCGCGTTCCTGCGCGGGGAGACAAGGTCGCGTTCGGCGGATGGCTGTTCGAAGTTCTGGAAATGGACCGCCGACGCGTTGGAAAGGTTAAGGTCAGCCGACAAATTCTTGCCGAGGACTGACCTGGCGGTTTTCAGGCCCGGCTTGTGAAAAGGGCCTGTCTTTCACTGACAGGCGCGTAGGTTCCCTGATTGCCGTAATTGTGCGGCAAAGTCGCCGCCGGAGTTGATGTTAACAGTTCGATCACACGCTTCTGTGCCGTAATCGCCCTTTGCAGAAGTTCACCGTTGCGATTGCCCAGTTCCGTCATCTGCTCCAGCAGATCGCGATAGGGAAATGCGGGCGGCTCTTGCTGAGCTGTATCTTCTTCATCATCCGGGCAGCAGGGGCAAAGATCCTTTTTACGGTCGTTGGCGACCGCAACTTCCTGTTCCAGCATCCTGGAAGCACTCTGCTTGTCGGGCAGGAGCGCCAGAGCATCGGGGATACGCGCTTCTTCCAATGCAGAGTTTTCAGCTTCCAGAATGGCAATCAGACGCTGCATGGCTGGAATAATGGATGCGCTCATTTCTGCTCCTGCATGGCCAGCATCTGGCGATTGATCGCATCCGTCATGCCGATACCACCATTGTTTTCCATCTGCTTGGCGATCTGCTCCACCAGCATGGGCCGGAACTGCTTTTCTCCTGCTCCCCCGCTGAACATGTTGTCGCTGTCGTCATCCGTTGCGAACATAGGCTGAAGCATCTGATTGATGGCCATGGATTCGAAATCCTGAGCAGACTTCAAGGTTTTGGCCGGGTCTGCCTTCTGCCCGTGTAACGGGAATCCCTGTGATATCGTGCTGCTGGTTGAGGATATGGTCATCAACGCATCTCCAGTTCTGCCTGCAGGGCACCATCAGCCTTGATGGCCTGCAGAATGCTGATCATGTCTCTTGGCCCCACACCCAGCGCATTCAGGCCCGCAACAAGCTCCCTGAGCGTTGTCCCTCCCGGCACAACCGCCAGATGCTGGTTCTTGCCCGTATCCACCTTGACGTTCGTACGCGGCACAACAGCCGTTTGACCATTGGAGAATGGACCAGGTTGAGAGACTTCGGGCGTTTCGGTCACCTGTACAGTCAAATTTCCCTGCGCCACAGCAACCGTGCTGATCCGGACATCCGCCCCCATGATGATGGTTCCACTGGCTTCATCCACCACCACCTTGGCAGGCGTATCGGGCGTCACCAGCAGATCACCGATCCGCGAAAGGGTTGGAACGGGATCGTGGCTGCTCAGATCCAGCAGGACCGTGCGCGGATCCTGAACATTCGCAATCGGCCCGAAGGTCCGATTGATGATCGCGGCAATCCGACTCGCTGTCGTGAAATCAGGATTCCGCAGACTCAAATGCAGATTGGCGCGATGGCTCAAGTCGAAAGGAACCTCCCTTTCGACAATGCCGCCATTCGCAATATGTCCGCTCGTTGGAACGTTGCGCGTGATGGATGCGGCCGCGCCTCGCGCAGAAAAAGCGTTTGTGGCAAGTGATCCCTGAGCCACGGCATAAACTTCCCCATCCGCCGCCATCAGGGGGGTGACCAGCAGTGTGCCGCCCGTGAGAGAAGATGCATCACCCGCAGCAGAGACCGTCACGTCAATGCGGTTCCCGCCATGCGCAAAAGCGGGGAGATCCGCTGTCACCATAACTGCAGCGACGTCATGCGTCTGAAGCTGCGTTTCCTGATCGCGAATGTTGACGCCCAAGCGATTCAGCATGGAAATCAGCGTTTCACGGGTGAAAATCGTATTCGTCAACCGGTCCCCGGTACCGTTCAACCCTACAACAAGGCCATAACCGATTAACTGGTTGCTCCGTACGCCTTCCATGTCGGTAATATCTTTGATGCGAACACTGGCTGCCAGGGTGAAACCAGGCAGGAGCAGCAGTCCGACGCAGACAAGCGCAACAAGCCGCTGCATCAGGACGCGAAAAGATAACGGAGATCGCTGAATAAAACGCATGGGCGACGGGGGGTATCCTGATGCCTGCAAGACAGGTCTGGGGGTCTCAGATGCTGAGGATGGCCTTACAGAGTAAAGAAACCCCTAACAGACACGCAGATTTCCGCGCTTTCCGACAGACCGTCAAAGCATGTTCGGGGTTGGCGGATGCCGCTGGGGTAGCTATAAGCCGCGCGTTATCGCCTGCGGCTGTTGGAAGCGGACGTCGGCGGATCAGCCAAGGATTGGATGCGCATGATTACGCTGCCGCCGGATTATAAGCCTTCCGACAACGAAGAATTCATGAGCCCGCTTCAGGTCGAGTACTTCAGGCAGAAACTTCTGCGCTGGCGTGTCGATCTTCTGAAAGAGGCCGATGGAACGCTTGCGAGTCTCTCGGAAGGGGGAATCCATGAATCCGACATCACTGATCGCGCCAGCGTGGAAACGGATCGGGCTTTCGAGCTTCGGACCCGTGATCGGGCGCGCAAACTGATCACCAAGATCAATATGGCGCTCGAACGTATCGAGGATGGGAGCTACGGCTTCTGCGAGGAAACGGAAGAACCGATCGGCTTGAAGCGGCTCGAAGCGCGCCCGATCGCTACCCTGTCCATTGACGCACAGGAGCGTCATGAAAAGATGGAAAAAGTCCACCGCGACGATTAGGACTTGCACTTGGCGCGCTGAACCGTTACCAAGCGCGCCAAGGCAACGGTATGCTGCTGTAGCTCAGTGGTAGAGCACTCCCTTGGTAAGGGAGAGGTCGACAGTTCAATCCTGTCCAGCAGCACCAGTATAACAGCCAATAATCGAAAATAACGTAGTTATTCTCTGTATCAGAATGGATCGAATATCCATTCTGGACATCAGCATATGCTGATGGGCTCACGAAGCCATCTGAGCTCTAATCTCTGTACCATGCTCGATGGTTATGGTTCTTCTCCCCGGCAAAATTAATGCGGTCTCGCAAGACCATGCCCAGTCTTCCGTTAAATCATGACGCTTTGATCCTACCGCATTATCAGGTCGAATGGCTCCTTCTGGACGAGGACCGATTCTATCCTGCTAAAAGCCTGCATTATGGACAGATCTGTACATGACTAGCGGCTTCGAACGCCCGCTCTTTTTTACTTTCGACCGTATTTCCAGATTCTCATCATAAAAAAAAGCCGCCCCTTCTTGTGAAAGGGCGGCTTTTTTACGTTTATACACCTCAAAAATCAGTCACGACGATCGCGTATTTTCACATAAGCAATCGCGGCATGTTCGGCACAATATGGCTTTCCAGACAGCGGGGTTGCTCCACAGAAATGAAAACCCGGAGTTCCGGGGTCGCCGATCGGCCAGCAGCAGGAGGGGCCACGCCGGGTGGGACGGTCAATTCCGGCTGTCGAAAAACGTGGTGGCAGGGCCGGACGCGATACAGGAGCGACACGGGGTTCCTGTTTAGGAGGCGTAACGGCGGCAGGCTCGCGATGGAGCGCAGCGGTCTCCTTCTGAGCCGCAGGTACGGCGCGCGCAGCAGCAGCAGCAGCAGCAGCAGCAGCAGCAGCAGGCTGAGGGGCCTTTGGAGCCTCAGGGGCAACAGACGGGACCTTACGAACGACTGCGGCAGGCTTTTCAGAAATCTTTTCTACACCGTCTGACACGGCCTTTACCGGAGACGCGTCTTTACCGTCGGCAAACAGGTCCGATCCGGCAGTCTCGGTAGCCTTTGCCTTTGAGGGGCTTTTGCGACGGGGTGCGGCTTCCGTTGTTCCTGTTTCACCGTCCGTAGTCTTACGATTACGGATAGGGGACGGACGGGGAGGCAGGCCCAGACGATGGGCCTTGCCGACAACGGCATTCTTGGTGATGGAGAGCTGGCGGCCGATTTCGGCGGTCGAAAGTCCCTGACTCCACAGATCGCGAAGTCTGGCGATCGTCTCGTCCGTCCACTCCATATGTTCGTTTCCCTGTTCCGCTTCGGTGCCTGACGTGGCCCGATATGCTGTTGATTTGCAGTCCCGGCCCACCGGACCCGAAACATCTTCGGGAGGCTTCTTACCAGAAACTCCCCGCCGCGTCGAAGGCGGTTCTTATGCGACTGTTTCCGCCACGTGCTGAAGCTCCACAAGACCATTCACGACTGCCAGCGCGATCTCGCCGCGCACCAGCGCCTGAGCATCCAGACCGAAGAGTTCGCGACGCCAGCCGCGCAGTGCGCCGACATCGGTTTCTCCAAGAGCAATCAGATCAAGATCTTCCGAAGAGGCGACCAGACGGGGCGCCACCTTGTGCTCTTCGCATTTGGCAGCCAGCAGCACCCGCAAAAGCGCCACCAGAGCGGCAGAAGGGCGCGCCCGTTCGGATTTCGACGGTGCTTTCGGGAGTTCGGATTCCGGGCATTCCTGAGCGGTGCAGATGGCCTCAAGAAGACCTTTGCCCATCTTGCCTTCAGCAAAACCACGGGTCACACCACGGATACGGGAAAGCGCCTCAACTGTATCCGGATGAACGGCTGCGATTTCAAGCAGGCTTTCATCGCGGATGACACGCTGCCGGGGAATATCGGCATTCTGCGCTTCCTGTTCGCGCCAGGCCGCCACTTCCCGCAGAATACCCAGCATCCGGCGGTTGCTGGTCCGGGCTTTCAGCTTTTCCCAGAGTCGACGCGGATCGGGGCGGAACGTTTTTTCTTCCGTCAGGACCGCTTGCTCGGAGTCGGCCCAGTGCAACCGGTCCTGCTCGGCGAGTTGTTTGCGCAGAGCGTCATAGACCGTACGCAGATGGGTCACATCAGCTGCAGCATAGGCAATCTGGGCGTTACTCAGCGGACGGGCCGACCAGTCGCTAAAGCGATGCGCCTTGTCGATGCTGCGCCCCGTAATTGCGCCCACAAGACTGTCATATCCAACCTGATCGCCGAAACCGGCCACCATGGCGGCAACCTGCGTATCGAAAACCGAGACCGGAAGACGGTCAAAAATATGAAGGAAGATTTCCAGATCCTGCCGGGCGGCATGGAAAACCTTGATACAATCCGGCTTGGCCAGAAGGTCGCCCAGCGGCGCAAGATCAATCCCGGGAGCGAGCGTGTCGATCAGGACAACGTCTTCGGTTCCGGCCAGCTGAACGAGGCAGAGCTCCGGCCAGTAGGTCTTTTCCCGGACGAACTCCGTATCGATGGTGACGAAAGGCTCGTGCTGCAGTTTTTCGCAGATACGGGCCACCTCCTCGCTGGAGGTCAGGAGAACAGGGGTCGGGAAGGTCGGAGCTTTCGAGCGCATGACACGATCCTACACAAAGCGCAGGATCGTGACCACGCCCCTCACGTCCTTCCCTCACCCGTTTTCCGGGCTGCTCAGGGGGAAAACGATCAGAGAGACTGGTCGATCCATGCCTTGAGCTGGCTCTTAGGCAGAGCGCCCATCTGCTGCGCGACCGGCTTGCCGTCCTTGAAGACGATCAGCGTCGGGATGCTGCGGACGCCATACTTCGTGGGCGCTTCAGGGTTGGAGTCGATGTTGACCTTCGCAACCTTCAGACGGCCTTGATACTCAGCACCGATTTCTTCAAGCGCCGGTGCGATCATCTTGCACGGGCCGCACCATTCCGCCCAGAAATCAACCAGAACCGGGCCTTCGGATTTCAGGACGTCTGCGTCGAAGCTGCTGTCGCTGACGGCAACGGTGTTTGCGCTCATGGGTCTATTCCTTGTGACGAATGAAGTTTCTGAAAAATGATATCGGCTGCCGTGCCCCTCACTGCAAGGGGGCTTTTGATCTGCATCAAACTCCAGACCGCACCTGATCCAGCAGAGTGGCCGGGAGTGTGACAACGGCTGGCCCTTCCGTCCAGACCAGCGAACAGTGAATGTC
This sequence comes from Gluconobacter cerevisiae, assembly GCF_015244675.1. Taxonomy (GTDB): domain Bacteria; phylum Pseudomonadota; class Alphaproteobacteria; order Acetobacterales; family Acetobacteraceae; genus Gluconobacter; species Gluconobacter cerevisiae. The sequence continues at coordinate 96,498 of NZ_JABCQO010000001.1, forward strand.
GTAGCCCGGATGAAGTTGCGCCAGCACGGCACGATAGGCCGCCATCTGACGCAGATAGATGACGGGCGTCCGATCAGCGCGAAGCTGCGGATTGCGGTTCGTCTTGTAGTCGCAGATCCAGATTTCTCCGTCTCCGATCCGCAGACGATCGACCTGCCCGAGCACCACGCGCCCGTCACTGACGCCCGAAATCGGCTGCTCGGCACGACTGCCGGGCGCAAAGAGCGGTGCGAGATCCGGATGGGAGAGAACGCCCAGAACCTGTCCGGCCAGACGTTGGATCTCCGTTTCCGTCAGACCCAGCGCCCGGCGGGACAGCCAGCGCAAGGCCACGGCCTCGCGCTCTGCCACCGGGGTTTCGGGCAAAAGCTGGAGCAGACGATGGATCATGGTGCCGCGCCGCATGGCCTGCTCGCGGACCGGCGTGGAACGACCGGCCAGAAGCTCCAGCGGGGAACGGGCAGCGGGGAGTTCACCAAACTCGGCCCCATCCGGACGGCTAGGCGCGAGCGGACGCGTCATGGCATCTTCGCGCTGGGCAATGAAGGGCTTCCAGTCCGGAGCGCGCCCCATCCAGTCTGGCAGCGTCGCACAGGGCGGTTCGGCATCTTCGGCCCGGAAAGCGACGGGCGCGAGTGTGCGCTCCTCTTCCAGCACAAGCCGTTCGCCTTCCCAACCGAGGTCCAGAGATTCGGAACGGGCATTGGCCAGTTGACGGAACCCGGCCTCACACTGTCGGTACCAGCTTGTCTCGACAGGCTCGCGCTTGCCCGCCGCGCCACAGATCACCAGCCAGTCACTGGCGCGGGTGAGTGCGACATAAAGCAGGCGGTTGCTTTCAGCACGCGCCTTCTCAGCATCCCGTTCGGACAGAGTAGCCGTGATATCCGTGCCCATGTCCTTTTTCGGGACCCAGAGCGGAAGCTCTAACGCGCCTGCTTCTTCCCACAGAAAATCGCTGCCGGGTGGCGGCTTGGACAACGTATCCGGCATGACGACCAGACGCGCCTGAAGCCCCTTGGAGCCATGCACGGTCATGACCCGGACGGCTCCCAGATCGCTCTCGGCCTCGCGCTTGCTGGTGATCTCGCTGGCTTCGAGCCAGTGCAGGAAGCCCTGAAGTGACGGCGGATGCAGCCCTTCATAACGCAGGGCCGCCGTCAGCAGTTCGTCCACCGGTTCAGCCGCTTCCGGCCCCAGACGGCGCAGCAGCCGCGTGCGGCCACCATGCTGGCCCAGCGTTTCCGCCAACAGACGATAAGGAGAGGCATAATCGACGCGCGCATAAAGCGTGGACAGCATTTCCCACGCCGCCCGCCAGTCGGCGCGTTCCCGATGCCGTTCGCGCAAAACGGTCCAGAGCGGCTGACCTTTCGGGCCGAGGGCATGGGTCGTGCCATTGCGGGTCGCGAGCGCCATCAGCGAGTCGTCCGTCAGGCCGCCGAGCGGGGATGTGAGAACGGACGCGAGCGTCAGGTCATCCTGTGGCAGAAGCAGCGCCGCACAGAGCGTCATAAGATCGCGGACCGCGACCTGCTGCGTCAGCCCGACCCGCACCAGCGTCGCGACCGGCACATTGCGCGATTTCAGCGCCCGGATGAGCGAGCGCAGGAATGGCGAGCGTCGGGGCACGAGGATCAGCACGTCCCCTGCCGTCAGAGGCGCTTGCCCCGGCTGCGGGGGACGCCCGATCTGCTGATCAATCCATTCTGCAAGAGCTTCGGCAAGACGCTGCGGTGCGCTGCGCTGCCCGGTATTGGCAGAAGGCGCACGCCAGGGCGTCAAACCCTCGTCATCGTCCTCGCCCTGAACGACGGGAACGAGCGGCCACAGTTCCACACGTCCCCCCTGCCCCGGACGGGCCGAGACATGCGGGCGGAGCGTCTTTTCGCCTTCCTGCAACAGGCCATGCGCGGCAAGAGGCTGGGAAAACACCGCGTCCACGAACGACAGGACAGGCGGGACCGAACGGAAAGACACGTTCAATTCCGGATCACGCCACAGCAGCCCGGCATTGCGGACCCTGTCCGCGAACTCGTTCCGCCAGTGATGGAACTCTTCCGGCTGGGCACCCTGAAACCCGTAAATCGACTGTTTGTAGTCGCCAACCGCAAAGATCGTGCGCGGACGCGGCCCCATCTCCCAAGCCCCCTCGCCCGCAAAGAACTCGGAGGTCAGCGCACCGGCGATTTCCCATTGCAGGCCGGAATTGTCCTGCACCTCGTCCAGCAGCAGATGGTCGATGCCGCCATCGAGTTTGTAGAGCACCCAGGCCGCACCCGGATCGCGCAGAAGGTTGCGGGTTTCCTGAATGAGATCATTGTAATCCACCAGACCACGGGCGGACTTGCCCTCCTGAAACGACGTCAGCATCGGCGCGGCCAGACCGAGAAGGGCACGGTTCAGAAGCACCAGACGCAGGCTTTTGAGGCGCGTCTGAAGATCAAGAAGGCGCTGCGCCTCATCTTCCAGAAGCGCTGCAATCCACGGGACAGCGGCCTGCGAGGCCTTGCCGACGATGCCGTTCACCTTGCGCGGGCCACCATCTTTCGTCAGCAGGCATTGCGTCCACAGTGTCAGCAAGCGCTCGGCTGGTTCCGTCCCAAGCCATGCCAACATCTGTTCAATGAAAACGCGACCGGACACCGTCGCGCTCCCAAGCGCATCGCGCAGACCGGCCCGCAGATCGTCTTCCTTCGGCGGACGACAGGCGAGGTTTTCAAGATCCTCAATGCCCTCCTGCCCCGCTTTCAGAGCCTTGCGATAGGCGCTGACCACACTGTCCGGCAAAATCCCCCAGCGTTCCAGCAGCGGCCGGGCGCGACTTTCCTCCATGTTCAGTGTGCGGATGCGCTTGAAGAAATCGTCCAGCCCTACCGTTCCGGCCACATTGGCCGCAAGCTCCGGCGCACGGGCCAAACCATCTTCCATCGCCTCGCGCAGGGCCAGCGTCGTATCCGTCTCTTCCATCAGCGTGAAATGCGGATCGACCGACGCCTCCAGCGGAAAACGCCGCAAGAGCGACTGACAGAACGCATGGATCGTCTCGATCCGCAGCCCACCCGGCAGATCCAGCACGCACAGGAACAGGGCGCGCGCCCGGGCCCGGGTCTCGTCCGTGTTCGGAACGTCAAGACTTTCGAGTTCCGCGCCCAGCGTCGCATCCGGCAGCGAGACCCAGCTTCCCAGCTTCTGCTGAAGGCGGTTGGCCATCTCGGCAGCGGCGGCCTTGGTGTAGGTCAGACACAGGATACGCGACGGATGCGCGCCATCGGCCAGAATGGTGTCGCCGTCTTCGGTCTGGACGTAAAGCGGCAGCATGAGCCGCAGCAGACGGTCGATCAGCAGCTTGGTCTTGCCCGACCCCGCCGAGGCCGAGACGAACACCGAAGCGCGCGGATCAGACGCCTGACGCTGTGTGCGGTCGGCGGCGGCAATGACTTCGTCGCGAGTGATGGGACGGAAAACGGGAGGCATGTCGTTCATTCGCCCTCTCCTTCCGCATAGGCCGCACGCCATTCATCCACGCGGGCAAGCTGCGCGTAATCCGTATAGCGCGGCACATGTCCGGCCCAGGGCTGGGAACGGTAGGGCTGATCGGGGTTATCGTATTCGTCTACGAGGGCCCGGAGTTTGTCCATCGCCCCGGCAATCAGGGTCGGCGCATCCGTGTAAGAGCGTGCACCCGGCACTTCGCTTTCCTTACCCGCCTCATCGCCACCGGTCAGATGCCAATAGAGCAGTTTCTTCGTATCCACCGCCGGAACATCCCTGAACGCACCTTTCGCCAACAACGCACCTTCGAGCACAAGCTGGACGGACCAGCCTTCCGCGACATTTTTGCCGCTTGGCGGCTGGCCGGTTTTGTAATCGAAGACCGTCGCCAGACCATCGGGCCCGATATCGATCCGGTCCGCACGCCCCCGCAGCTCGAATGGCGCGAAAGCGGCTTCAAGACGGAAAGACGCCGTCACTTCCACAAACCGCCCCTGCGACAGACCACTGTCTTCCATGTCCCGCCGGTAAGCGGCTTCCTTCTCCGCCACCCAGTCCGCAATCCGGGCCAGACGCGGCCCCCACCAGTTCACGAGGGCCGGACGCATATTGGCCTTGCCCAGTTCCTCGGCAAACACACGTCGCAGAATAATGCTCGCATTGGCGGGCCAGCGCTCCGGGAAATCGCGCAGAACGCGTTCCATCGCCTCATGCACGATCATGCCGAAATCGGCGTGTTCCGCGCCTTCCTCCAGCGGCTTGAGCGCCCGGAGTTTCAGGACGTGCTTGGCATAGATCGCGTACGGGTCCTGCATCCACGTCTCGATTTCGGTAATGCTGAGCCCCCGTGGCCGCAGAGCAACGGGCGGCCGGGGTTCGGGCGGCGCAACCGCTTCGGCACCTGCCAGCGGCTGATCCAGACAGCGCTGCCAGTCCAAGGCGGGATGCACCGGCAGGCTCTGCGACCGGCCGCCGAGAAACGCCTCCATCCGCACCATCCAGCGTGCCGGAACGCCTGGTGCACCCTCACGTCGGGCCGAACTCGCGAACACGGCCTCCTTCGACGCCAGAATGGTCGAGACGAAATCATGCGCGCTCACACCCGTCTGCCGCTCCGGCGAAGGCAGACCAACCCGCACCCGCATCGGGCGACTCAGCCACGGTCCCGGATCGGTCGCAGGCGGCCAGACGCCCTCGTTCAGCCCTCCCAGCACTACGACATCGAACGCCAGAAGCCGCGCTTCCAACACGCCGAGAATCGAGACGCGCGGATGCGCCAGTTCCACACCGCCGCGATGCGCGCGCAGACCCGTCAGCATCTGCCCGGCCATGGACGTGTTGAGAAACGAATCCAGATGCGTCAGACGCTGCGGCGGCAGAATGCCGGTATTGACGATCAGCGCCGCCAAATGCCGCGACAGCGCCTCACCATCCTCACCAAGCCACAAACGCGCGCCCGGATGACGTGGCTCCTCCTCCTCCGGAGCGTCCAGTTCTTCCGCCGTGGCCGCCAGAGCCTCCGCCGTGTGGATCAGGCATTCGAGCAGTTCCGGCAGCGGAATGGCCCCCTCAATAGACAAAAGCGGATCAAAGGCCCGCTCGATCCGCGCGATGAAGGCGGCAGGGCCTTCCGGCTCGTCCGGGGCATCCGCGCTGGCGCCGTGGTCGGGGGCGTGTTTCTTCTGCGTATAGTCGTGCAGCGCGGCTTTCAGTCCGGCGATACCGGGCGCAGGAGCAGGTCCACGCAACAGGAGCCGTTCCAGCCGCCGGGCGGAAGCGTGACAATCCCCCGGCGTGCGCCCCAGAGCGGCGAGCGGATGTTTCAGAACGGAAAGCAGCGCAACGGGAGAAAGCTGCGCTTCGGCAGCGGTCGCGATCAGACGCAGAAACACAGCCGCTGGCGTCTGGGACAGGGACTCGCCCGCGCTGTCATCAGCATGGATGCCGAAACGCAGAAGCTCGGTCCCCACACGCTGCGCCAGCGCCCGATCCGGCGTGACGAGGGCGCAGGTCTTCCCGGCTTCGGACACGACATCGCGCAGGATCAGCGCAATAGCCTGCGCCTCCTGCTGCTGGTCCTGCGCGGGAAGGATGGACAGCCTGTCGATATCGCGCGGGCGGCTGTCCTGCCCCCAATGCGCGATCCCCTGCTCCGGCAGCAGCACTTCGCGTAACATCAGTTCACGCCCGCGATCCCGGCCGCCATCCCAGTCCGTCAGTTCTTCCCGGGCCAGCCCCAGATCCGTCAGGATTTCCTTCAGACCCGCCTGTGGGTGCGACGGCGGCAAAGCAGCCCAGATGTCGTCCGCCATGCCCAGATCCACGCCCGGCAGGATCACAAGCCCGGCAGGAAGCCGCGCCACCACGGCCAGCACATCCGATACCGCCGCAGACCCGTCCGCAAATCCCACGCCCCAGACGGGCGTGAGCGGCGGCTTTTCTTCCCAGGCGCGGGCCTGCGCCTTTAGCCGTGCGATCTGCCGCGCCACCGGGTTGCACAACCCTTCCTCTTCCAGCCATTTCGGCCAGACGGCTGTGACGATTTCCAGAAATTTCAGCGTCTGCTGCCAGTGGTCGGAAAACCGCTCCTCCACCGCATCCGGGAGACTCTCGGCCAGATCGACACCGCTGCGCTCGGCCTCGTCCATCAGGTCCGCCAGCGCCTTGGCAAGCGGCCAGGCCCGGTCGATCCCCTTGGTGCTGTCCACACCGACACTCACGAGCGGCGTCTGAAGGATCAGCATCGACAGCACGGCCAGACGCCGCTGCGGCTCCACGGCCGGAGGCAACAGGACGTCGATCCCGATAGAGGCCAGAGCGTCCTCATCCACGTCATTGATGGCGACGATACGCGGCAGAAGTGCCGCCTGCGTGTCCAGAACCCGCAGGAAGGCTTCCATCAGCGCACGGCCCGCGCGACGGCTGGGAACGAGGATCAGGCCCGGACCATCTGTTCCAGCAGCCGGATCACGCTCCAGCCATTCCTGCGCCACACGATCCAGAAACGGCTCCGTGCCCGCAATGGTGACGACGCCGCTCATGGGTTCAGTCCTGTCAGACGGTCAGCAGGCCAGCCCGTCAGTTCCACGAGGCGGGAGTCCTCGGTATTTCCGGGAGAAAATGTGAGATGCAGCGCCCCTTCCGGCAGCAGGTCTTCCGCCCGCTCCGGCCATTCGACCAGCATGATCCCTTCGCACGCCTCGTCCCACGCCAGTTCATGCAACGCATCCGGCCCGTTCAGTCGCCACAGGTCATAATGATGAACCGTTCCTTTGGGCGTCTCGTAAGGCTGAACAAGCGCGAAACTGGGGCTCGGCACCTCCATCTGTGGGTCCTGCGCCAGATGGCGCAGGAAGGCGCGGGAGAACGTGCTTTTCCCGGCCCCGAGACCGCCTGAAAGGGCAAGGCAGTCTCCGGGGCCACAACGGTCGGCAATCAGGGCCGCCAGAGTTTCGGTCGCAAGCTGGTCATCGAGGCGTATCTGCATGGCGCCAATGTGGACCCGACGCCCCTGTGCCAGCAAGAGCGTTCGAGAGCCGGTCAGCGACTGCCGTTCTGGAGAAGCTCCATCCAGCGTGCCATGACGGGACCTTCCTGAAACGCCGCGGCCCGCAGCCGGGCCGCCTCCGACATGGCCTGACGTCGTTCGGGTGCGCGCATCAGCTCCAGCAGGGCAACGGCCAAAGCTTCCGGCTCTTCCGGCGGGACCAGCAACCCGGTCTCGCCGTCGCGCACGATCTCCGCAGGCCCCGTCTCACAATCGAACGCCACGACCGGCACCCCCGCCGACAGGGCCTCAAGCAGGACCATCGGCAACCCTTCATAACGCGAAGAGGCCACGAACAGGGCAGCGCGGGCATAATCGGCGTCGATGCCTCCGATAGCTGGCGCAATCGTCACGCGATGCAATCCTTCCGCCTGTTGCAGCAGGGCATCACGATCCGGCCCATCCCCCCGGATCAGAAGATCCCAGCCCATGCTCGCCGGGTCCTGCTCCACGATCCGCCAGGCCCGCAGCAGCAGGTCATAGCCCTTCTGCTCCGTCAGACGTCCCGCCGCCAGCACCAGCCGGGACTCTGATGGATAGAGGCGCTCCGTCACAGGAGGCGCCATGTTCGGAATGGCGGTCAGCCGGGCACGGACCGTCGTCCCCTCGCGCCACAACGCTATGTCCCGCTGCGTCAGGACAACCACATCATCGGCCCAACGCGCGGCGATCTGCCGCCCCCAGACCCGTTTGCGACGATCAAGCGTCACGTTGAAATTGAAATGCTCCCACACCACGCAGCGCACACCCGCCAGCTTCGCGGCCGCCACGCCATAGAGCGCATGGGTGGACTCCACGACCACCAGCGTGTCGATCTTCTCCCGTTTCAGGAAACGCGACAAACGCCAGACGATGCGAAACCACGAATTGAAAATCTTTACCGGCTGGTCGAACAGCGCGGTCAGGGGAATGTCAGGCGACAGGGGAAAGGCCGGAGCGCCCGCGCCGACCAGTTCCACGAGCCGCACGTCGCAGCCCTGGCGCACCAGCCCGTTCATGACAGCACAGGCCGAACGTTCCGTCCCGCCGAGGCCCTTCAGGTCCTGAATTACAAACGTATATCGTACGTTCAATGCCCTACCCCAAGCCCTTCAAACCGATTATGAAACAGATCATGACGACTGCACCCCACACCCTCAACACCGATGTCGCAATTGTCGGCGCCGGTCCGACCGCCCTCTTCGCCGCGTTCGAATGTGGCATGCTCAAACTGTCCTGCGTCCTGATCGACGCCCTCGACAGTGTCGGCGGACAATGTGCGGCGCTCTATCCGGAAAAACCGATCTACGACATTCCGGCCCATCCCGCCATCGAAGGCGGCGCGCTGATCGAGGCCCTCGAACAGCAAATCGCCCCGTTCGACGTGCCCCGTCTGCTGGGCTCGCGGGTCGAGACGCTGGAAGGCCATCGCGGGGATTTCACGCTGAAAACCGCGCGCGGCGACATCATCCGCGCCAAGGCCGTCATCATCGCCGCCGGTGCCGGTGCGTTCGGCCCGAACCGCCCACCGCTCGACGGGCTCGAAGCCTATGAACGCACGGGCGCGGTGCAGTATTACGTCAAGAAGCGCGCCGACTTTACCGGCAAGCGCGTCGTGGTCGCGGGCGGCGGCGATTCTGCGCTGGACTGGGCGCTGTCCCTCTCCGATGTCGCCGAGAAAATCTATCTGCTGCATCGCCGGGACCGCTTCCGTGGCGCGCCCGAGACGCTGTCTCGTATCGAACAGCAGATTGAGGCCGGGAAGATCGAGAAGGTCGTGCCCTATCAACTCCATGCCCTGCACGGCACGGAGGGCGTCCTTTCCACCGTGGAAGTCACGACCCTTGAAGGCGCATCGCGGCATATCGAAGCCGATGCGCTTCTGCCGTTCTACGGACTGTCCACCGATCTGGGGCCGATCGCGCTCTGGGGGCTGGACACGCATCGCAACACCGTCCCCGTCACCCCGGCCACGCTGGAAAGCAGCACGCCGGGCATTTTCGCGATCGGGGACGTGGCGACCTATCCGGGCAAGCTGAAGCTGATCCTTCAGGGCTTCTCCGAAGGCGCCATGGCAGCTCATGCCATCCATGCCATCGTTCATCCCGACACGGCCCTGCATTTCGAATATTCCACCAGCAAGGGCGTTCCGGGCTAACGGCGCAGGACACAGTTTCTCGTGGCGCTGAGCCGATTACGGTCAGTTCAGGGCGGTTCTACAGACGACAACACAGCAGGACAGATATGAAAGTCATCGTCATGGGCGCCGGAGTGATCGGCGTTACAACGGCCTGGTATCTCGCTCAGGAAGGCCATGAAGTCGAAGTCATCGACCGCCAGCCGGGTGTGGGTCTGGAGACGTCTTTCGCGAATGCAGGACAGGTTTCTCCCGGCTATTCGACCCCTTGGGCCATGCCGGGCCTGCCGCTCAAGGCCGCGAAATGGATGTTCGAAAAGCATAGCCCGCTCGTCGTGCGCCCGCGCTTCGATACGGCCATGTTCCGCTTCATGGGCGAACTGCTCATGAACTGCACGGAAAAAGCCTACGACATCAACAAGGGCCGGATGCTGCGGATTGCGGAATATGCCCGCGACCGTCTCGACGCCCTGCGCGCCGAGACCGGCATCACCTATGACGGTGCCCAGAAGGGCCTGATCCAGCTTTTCCGCACGGACAGTCAGGTCGAATATGCCGCCGAAGACATGCGCCTGCTGGCGGAAAGCGGCGTCGAACACAAGCTGCTGACCGTGGACGAAATCCTCGCCCGCGAGCCCGGCCTCGCCCATGCGCGACACCTGCTCAAGGCCGGTCTGCTGCTCCCCGGCGACCAGACGGGCGATGCCCATCTCTTCACGCGTCGTCTGGCCAAAATGGCCGAGGAAAAGGGCGTGAAGTTCCATCTCGGCGTTACGATCGAGGCTCTTGAAGCCGCCAGCGACGCCATCGTCAGCATCCGCACCAGCGCAGGACGCATGACGGCGGACCGCTATGTTCTGGCACTCGGCAGCTATTCTCCGCGCTTCCTCAAGCCGCTGGAACTGCGTCTGCCGATCTATCCGGTCAAGGGCTACTCCCTGACCATGCCGATCACGGACGAAAGCCGCGCCCCGGTTTCGACCGTCAATGACGAGACCTACAAGGTCGCCATCACGCGTCTGGGCGATCGCATCCGCATCGGCGGGACGGCGGAGCTGAACGGCTTCAATCTGCGCCTCAGCCCGGATCGTCGCGAGACGCTGGAACTGTCCTTCAGCGAAATGTATGGCGGCGGGGACCTGTCCTCCGCGAAATACTGGACCGGCCTGCGCCCCTGCACGCCGGACGGTACACCGATCGTCGGGCCTTCCCCGCGTTACGGCAATCTGTGGCTCAACACCGGTCACGGCACGCTGGGCTGGACCATGACCGCAGGCTCCGGCCAGATCGTCGCTGACCAGATCTCCGGTCGCCAGACGGCCATTCCGTCGCTCGACCTGTCGCTCGACCGCTACTGATACAGTCCGTCCGTAAGCCAGCACGGTTTACGGACGCTCCAGAGCACAAAAAAGGGGGTCTGCCATGAGCAGACCCCCTTTTTGCTTTCCGCAGGTCTTCAGAAGAACCGGCGAAAATACCTCAGTTGGACGGCGCAGCGTCTTCAGTCGGCGCGGCATCCGTCGCAGCGGACGTCTTCTTGTGATGCTTGTGCTTGTGATGATGCTTCTTGCCGGAATGCTTCTTCTTGGGCGTCTCGGCTTCAGCAGCCGGAGCGGCTTCTGCAGGAGCGGCCGGAGCTGCGGCTGCAGGGGCCGGAGCTTCAGCGGCCGGTGCAGCAGGAGCCGCCGTCGTAGCAGGATCGGCGAATGCCGGAGCGGCCGTCAGAGCCAGAGCAGAAACGGCGGCGATCAGGGACAGATTGAAAAGACGCATCTGGAAACGAGGCTCCATAACAGAATAAAGACCGATCACATTCAGACGGTCTGAAGTGGTCTCGTCCATGACGTTATCATTCCCGCTTCGTACGGTCGCGCATTAACTTTATGAAATTTCAGTCTCTTACGCGTGCAGTGTGCGAATACGCCTCAATTCAGACAAAGTCCCTCATCGCCCATAGAAAAAGGCGTGTCCCGAACGAACGGAACACGCCTTTTCTTGAAATCCACCCTGAAATGGACGGCTTAGTGTGAGCGGGTCTTCGTAGCACGCTTGCGCTCATTCGGGTCCAGATACAGCTTCCGGATACGAATGGCGGACGGCGTCACTTCAACCAGCTCATCGTCTTCAATGTAAGCAATGGCCTGCTCAAGGCTCATGCGGCGCGGCGGCGTCAGAAGCAGGGCTTCGTCCTTGCCGGAGGCACGCATGTTGGTCAGCTTCTTTTCGCGGACCGCATTGATGTCGAGGTCGTTCTCGCGGGAATGCTCACCCAGGATCATGCCTGTGTAGATCTTCTCGCCAGCATCGACGAACATCGTGCCACGATCCTGCAGGGCGAAGAGCGCGTACTGCGTCGTCTGACCGTCTTCGGACGAGATCAGCGAGCCGTTACGACGGCCTTCGATCGTGCCGACATACGGCAGATACCCGTGGAACAGACGGTTCATGAGGCCCGTACCGCGCGTATCGGTCAGGAACTCGCCATGATAGCCGATCAGGCCGCGCGACGGGATCAGGAACGTCAGACGCACCTTTCCACCACCGGACGGACGCATGTCCTGCATGACGCCCTTACGGAGCGACATTTTCTCGACGACAACGCCCGAATACGGCTCGTCCACGTCCACCAGAACTTCTTCGAACGGCTCTTCGCGCTCGCCGGTCTCTTCGTTTTCACGGAACAGAACGCGCGGACGGCCGATCGTCAGCTCGAAGCCTTCGCGACGCATCGTTTCAATCAGAACGCCGAGCTGAAGTTCGCCACGACCAGCAACTTCGAAGGCTTCGCTTTCCGGGCTTTCCGTAACCTTAATGGCCACGTTGCCTTCGGTTTCCTTGAAGAGACGGTCACGGATCTGGCGCGACGTCACCTTCTTGCCTTCACGACCACCCAGCGGGCCATCGTTGATGCGGAACGTCATGGACAGTGTCGGCGGATCAACCGGACGGGACGGCAGCGGCTCGTTGATGGACGGATCAGCGATGGTGTCAGGAATCGTCGCATCGGACAGACCGGCAACGGCGACAATGTCACCGGCTTCGGCTTCATCCACAGGCACGCGGTCGAGGCCACGGAAGGACAGCAGCTTCGTCAGACGGCCGGTTTCGACAATCGTGCCATCCGGACGCAGCACGCGGACCGGCATGTTCACCTTCGCACGGCCCTGATCGATACGACCCGTCAGGATACGGCCAAGGAAGTTGTCGCTCTCAAGGATGGTCGCAACCATTCCGAAGGGCGCATCCTTGTCCACGTTCGGCTGCGGCACATGGCGCAGCACGAGGTCGAACAGCGGAGCGAGGTCCTTCTTCGGTCCATCCAGCTCCAGATCGGCCCAGCCCTGACGGCCCGAAGCGTAGAGCATCGGGAAGTCGAGCTGGTGCTCGTCGGCGCCGAGGGACGCGAACAGATCGAAGATCTCTTCGTGCACTTCGTCCGGACGGGCGTCGGAACGGTCGATCTTGTTGACGACGACGATCGGGCGGATGCCACGGGCCAGTGCCTTGCCAAGCACGAACTTGGTCTGCGGCAGCGCGCCTTCAGCGGCATCGACGAGGATGATCGCGCCATCCACCATGCTCAGGATACGCTCGACCTCACCGCCGAAATCGGCGTGGCCCGGGGTATCGATGATGTTGATGCGGGTTTCTTTCCACACAACGGACGTGCACTTGGCGAGAATGGTGATGCCACGCTCGCGTTCGAGGTCGTTGCTGTCCATCGCACGATCAGCAACATGCTGATTGTCGCGGAAAGAGCCGGACTGTTTGAGAAGCGCGTCAACCAGCGTGGTTTTGCCATGATCGACGTGCGCGATGATGGCGATATTACGGAGTTCCATGTGGTCTTCCAGACGGGAGGCATCGAAGAGAGGATTTGCGCCGTCTTCTGCACCGAATCCCGCCAATATGCAAACTCTGTCACTGTCTTTTCGTCCTGAAGATGTCTTGAGCCTGCGGGAAAGCTGGGCCACATCTCACAAAACACCGTCCCTTTGAGGAACTCAGACCATGTCCAACCACCAGCCCACTGGTCCCTCCGCCCCCGGCACCGACGCTCTTAGCCAGCTCGGCCGCGCCACCACAACGCCGCAGAGTCCCGAGGAAGCCGTTCTCGAACGCGTCCCCTCCCCGCATCAGGGGCGGCAGTATGTCGTGCGATTCACGGCCCCGGAATTCACTTCGCTCTGCCCGGTAACCGGGCAGCCGGATTTCGCGCATATCGTCATCGACTATATTCCCGGCGAATGGATTGTGGAAAGCAAGTCCCTCAAGCTCTTCCTGACCAGCTTCCGCAATCATGGCGCCTTCCATGAAGACTGCTCCATCGCCATTGCCGAACGTCTGGTCGCTCTGCTCGATCCGCAGTGGCTGCGGATCGGGGCATACTGGTATCCGCGCGGCGGCATCCCGATCGACGTCTTCTGGCAGACGGGCGAGCCGCCAAAAGGCGTGTGGATTCCGGCACAGGATGTCCCCGGCTATCGTGGTCGCGGCTGAACCGTGACGGAAGCCGCCGCCATCGCCCGCTCCAGCGGCCCTGTCACGCAGGCGCGGCTAGTGGTGGATCTGCAACGTCTCGGCGTCACACCCGGCATGACGCTGCTGGTCCATACGTCTTTGAGTCGAATTGGCTGGGTCTGTGGCGGAGCACGTACCGTGATCGAGAGCCTGCTTCAGGCTGTCGGCGCGGACGGCACGATCGTCATGCCCGCGCAATCCTCCGAACTTAGCGACCCGTCAGGCTGGTGCAATCCGCCCGTGCCGGAAAGCTGGTGGGGGACGATCCGCACCACCATGCCGCCATATGATCCGCATCTGACGCCGACGCGCGGCATGGGGCAGATTGCCGAGTTTTTCCGGACGTGGCCCGGCGTGCAGCGCAGCGCCCATCCGCAGGTTTCGTTCACGGCTTTAGGGCCGCTGGCGGCGGATATTCTGGCGAATCAGCCGATAGACGATCCGTTTGGCACCGGTTCCCCGCTTGCTGCCATGTCGGGCCATAATGCACAGGTTTTGATGATCGGGACGGGCTGGGACACCTGCACGGGGTTACATCTAGCCGAGCGGCTCGCTGATCCTGACGGGCCCAGATTTCAGGACGGAACCTGCATCACGACAGATGGGGAGCGCCGCTGGATCAGCATCAGCCTCCCTGAGACGCAGACGGAGCGTTTCGAGCCTTTTGGCGCAAAGCTTGATGGAAACGCGCTACTCCGCCACGGGCATATCGGTTCGGCAGCCTCACGCCTGTTCCCGCTGGCCCCGGCCATTCACATGGCCGCACAGCACTGGAACAGACAGGAACAGCCGCCGCAAAGTGATCAGTAAGACGCGCTGATTTCGCCAAGGAACATGCGTCCAGCAGACGGCGTGGCGCGGTTGGAGAACAGGCTCTGGTAATTCAGGCGGTTCGCCAGATTGTAGCCGTTCATCGACACTTTCCAGTGCTGGTTGAAGCGGTGTGAAATCATGGCGCTGAAGTCCAGATTCGCCGGGGCGCGGAACTTGTTGGCAGCATCCAGCCACACATGCTCACGCCAGGTCAGACCGCCGCCAAACGTCACGTTGTAAGGCTTGCCCGCGAAGGCGTTATAGGCCGACCAGAGCGTTGCCTGATTATGCGGCACATACTGCACGTTCTTTCCACGATTGGCCTTCGTGGCGGAAGAGGTGGTGCTGCTGTCATACAGGGCGTAGGTGGCGGACACGTTCCAGCCCGGCAGAATGATGCCGCCAACGGACAGTTCAAGCCCCTGATTGCGCTGCCGGTCAGACGATCCTGTGATTTCACCGGTCACCGGATCGGCATTCAGCGCATTACCCTTGTCCAGCCGGAACAGCGACGCTGTTACACCCAAACGGTCGTGCAGAATGCTGTACTTGGCCCCAAGTTCATAAAGCTGCGCTTTTTCCGGGCTGGCGAACGAGTTGGTGCCGGGACGGATGGGTACGGAGCCGTTGGTCACATACATGCCCATCGGCGTCGTGGAATTGGCCCATGTAAAATAGTAGGTCTGATGCGAATCCGGCGTCAGAACGAGGCTGGCATTCGGGTTGAACACCCCGCTCACATCATGGAAATGCTGGTCGGGGTTCTTCGCAACATTTCCACCCGTCATGTTGTAGCTCGTCTGCCAGCGATCCCAGCGGAACCCACCCTTGAGAGACAGCCAGTTCGTGAACCATATCTGATCGAACAGGAACAATCCCGTATCGAACCCATATCCGTTGCTGTGTGATTTCGCACCCAGCGACCCCAGCGAGACAAGCCCACCCGGATTCATATCGCCCGGCACCAGATCCAGATTGCCGACATGCGGATTCGGATTGACGAGGTTCGCATAGGGCTTGGGCTTCAGATAGGTCGACTGCGAGCGCACGTCATTGACGCGCTCGATATCGAAGCCTGCGACGACCTGATGACGCAGGAACCCCGTATGGAAATCCGCAACCATTGACCCCACATTCTGCACGGACCAGCTCGTCTGCTGATACGGCAGCGGTGCCATATACGTCCCGGCACCCGTACCCGCCCCTGCACCGACCGGCCCCGAGCGTGCCACGAGCGCCTTGGATGGATCGGCGCTGAAATAGTTGTTCACGCAGGTCGTATCGCAGGTCGCTTTGGAGGCCGCAAACGTGCGGTAATACTCGCCGCCGCGCAGATCATCATAGAACGTGATGTGTTTGTTCAGCTTGAAGCTAAAACGGGCCGTTTCCATGTTGGCGTTCGTTGCGTTCTGGTCATTATCCGTCCCGTACCAGTTGTTGCGGCGGATGCCATATTCCGTGATGGGCTGACCATAAGCCGCACCCGGCTTTGTCACGACCGGCACACCGAAATCCGGAACCGAATTTTCCTGCTGGTGCATATATTGCAGAACCAGCGTCGTTCTCTTGCCGATACCGAAAGCCAGCGACGGCGCGACACCCCAGCGATGGGAATAGAGATTGTCACGCCCGACGATATTGTGCTCGTCGCCCATGCCCGTGATGCGGAAGGCCGTTGAATCGTTGATCTTCTGATTGACGTCCAGCGTGCCGCGATAATAGCTGCCAGATCCGCCGGAAAACTCTGCATTATAATGGTTTTTCAGACCGGGCGTTTTGGTGACCATGTTGATGGCGCCGCCCGTCGTTCCATTACCGAACACCTCGGAAGACGGCCCCTTGATGACCGAAACGGTTTCGAAATTGAACGCATCGCGCGAATAGACGCCGAAGTCCCGCAGGCCATCTTCATAAATGTCGTTCTGGGCCTGAAAACCACGGATCAGGAACTGATCGCCGTTCATGCCGCCCGCGCCCTCACCGATGGAGGTCGTGACACCCGGAACGTTCCGCAGTGCCTCATCGAGGGATTTCACATTCTGCTGCTGCATCAGGGCCTGCGGCACCACGTTGATGTTCTGCGGCGTGTGCATCACGTCCTGCGGCATCCGGGACAGTCCGGTGGAGTCATGCATGGTGTTAAAACCATGTCCCTGCACCGTCAGATATTCCGCATCCGCGCCCTCAACGCTTTGCGTGCTGTTCAGGGATTTTGCCGCAGGAGGCGCCTTGGGGTTCGGTTTTTCGTCTTTTTTGACGAGGTCCGCCGCGTAGCCCTGTGAAGACATCAGCAGCGTTCCCGCAACTGATAGCGAAGTAATATGCGCGCGCAGCGAACCGGTCATTGAAGGCCTCTTGGTTACGGACATGTCTTGTTATGTTGCAGAGGCAAATATTAGAAATAAGAATCATTCGCAACAAATTTCTGAAGGAATGGCTTTCCTTTCGCCAAAAAAACACTTCGCCGGATTAAAAATTGTCCCAAAACACATCAGGCTCCCCACCCTGCACACAGAGGATGGAGAGCCTGTCAGATCTCTTCAGAATTTTGCAGACGTCAGAGCGTAATGCCGAGCTGTCCCTGAAAATACAGCAAAGGCGCGCGGTTTTCGTCGAGTTCAAGCGAAACAGGACGCGCCATGAACAGCGCATGCGTGCCGCCCTGGAATGTTTCGACCAGTTCGCAGTGCATCTTCACCAGCGAATCCCGGACAAACGCCGTGCCATCCGCCGAGCGTTCGATCACGTCCGAGCCGAACTTGTCGCCTGTGCGGCTGGCGAACAGCATCGCCACGTCCTTGTGGTCGTTGCCCAGAATGCTGAGGCCGAACGTGCCGGCTTCCGCAATCGCACGATAGGTCGCGCTGGCACGGTTGAGACAGATCAGCAGCAGGAGCGGATCAAGGGACACGGAGGTCAGAGCGCTGATGGTCGCGCCCTGTTCGCCTTCGCTACCTTTGGCCGTCACCACAGCCACACCCGTGGCGAAATGGGACATGGCCTTGCGGAAATCGGTGTCGTTCGGAGTCGTCATGCAGACTCCTTGCCATAATCCGGCGGCCAGCGCACCTCCTTCCCGCAACGAACAAGGTGCAGGGATCAAGATCCCTGCCGGGTCCGGGCAGAGCCCGGATTTTCTTTTCAGAACCCCAAAGTCATGTCCGCTCCAAACAGGATACGACCCATATGGTGCTGGTCATCAAACGGACGCGTGCCGTTGAGAGAACGATCAAAACGCAACTCCGGCCTGAGCTGGAGCAGCTTGATATGATGCCCCACATCCGGCCGCCACACGGTGTTGAGCGTCAACGCGCCATAGGTCGTAGCGGGGGCGGAGACAGAGCGCGTCGGGTTGCCAAGCAAAGCCTGTGCATAGCCTTCATTCTCGGCAAAACTCGCAACGAAACTGCCCGTATTGTCCCGATACAGCTCGGCCCGCGCATTGACGGTCAGGTTCGGGTGGATATGCCATCCACCCCACACAACCGCGCTCCACGTATCGGCGCGCAGTCCCTCGTCATGAAGCTGGTTCACCTCCACGGTGGCGCTCCATTTTTTCGAGAATGTCCACGTCCCGTTCAGATCGTTCCAGTACCGCATGGCCCCGTTGGCCCTCGGCCCCAGAGCGCGCACGGCGTCTTCCGGCCCAACCCGCAGCAGATAGGTGAAGGACAGATGCCCGTCCGCCAGATCATTGCCCGTCACGCCGAGATACCCGGCAGGCCGGTCATTGTTATCCCCCCGCCCGAAGGAGGTCTGGTTGCCGGTATCCGCGCCGAACTGAAGATCAAAATGCTCGTCCAGATGAAGCTGGAACATGCCCCCCACATGCTCGAAGGGCGTGGAATATTCGGTCGTATACGCCAGCGTGTAGAAAGCGCGTGTCGAAGGATCGAGCGTCTCCACACCCATCGGCGACGTCAGAATCCCGATCTGTCCATCCAGCCCCCTGCTTGTGAACCACGGCATATGCAGCGCAATATTGGCGAAGACCGGCATGGCCTGATAACGGCCATTGATCCAGCGATCGGAGACGCCTGCGATCGTATAGCTCCGGGCATCGGAGCCATAGAGCATCCGCAGGTTCATCCCCAGCCCATACCCGCCCCCGATCGGATCGACGGGTTTTGTAAGGGTGAAAGTCAGCTGGTTCAGCGTGGCCTGATCGGCATAGGGCGAGAGAAGCTGGCCGAAATTGAGATTACTCGCGGGATGGCTTGAACTGCCCATGACACCGCCTTCGATCTGCGCACCGAAAGACACATCGGAAAACCACTGATCCGTCCAAGCCTTGTCATGCGTCCCAGCTGCACGCGCCTGCGCACCTGCCAGCAGAACCACAAAAACCACTCTCAGACCCAGACCGAAACGCTGCCTCATGCCATCCACCTTCCGGTTGCATGAGACATGCCCATAGCACAGGCCCGGTTTTTACTTAATGTTGCTAAAGAGAGCTATTTCTCAGAATTTCGCCGTTTTCGGGTCTGCACCCATCCGGCCATCCGCACGATCCATCCCTCCGATGGCCTGCATGTCGTCGCCGTCCAGCACAAAGCCGAACACATCCAGATTTTCCGCCAGACGCTTCGGATTGACGGATTTTGGAATCACGATCAGCCCGTTCTGAAGATGCCAGCGGATCACAACCTGTGCCGGAGTCCGACCGTGTTTTTCAGCAATCGCCCCGATCCGCTCATCACTCAGCACACGTCCCTTGCCCAACGGACGCCAGGCTTCGGTACGGATATTGTGCTTTTCGTGAAATTCCTGCAGAGCGCGCTGCTGGAAATCGGGATGCAATTCAATCTGGTTGACGACCGGCACCACGCCCGTCGCATCGATGATCCGCTCCAGATGCTCCGGCTCAAAATTGGACACACCAATGGACTTCACGCGGCCGGATTTCTTCAACTCGACCAGCGCCTTCCACGTCTCGACATACTGCCCCTGATCCGGCATCGGCCAGTGGATCAGATACAGATCCAGCACCGGACGACGCAGCAGACGCGCGCTTTCTTCATAGGCACGCAGCGCATTGTCGTAACCCTGCTCGTCATTCCATACCTTGGTCGTAAGGAAGATTTCCGGATGGTCTTCCAGACCCTCACCGACCCCGGCTTCGTTCTTGTAAAGCCGCGCGGTATCGACGGAGCGATACCCGAGTTTCACGGCTTCCCTAACGATCTCCGCCGTCTCGTTCGGAGGCGTCTGCCAGACACCCAGACCGATCTGCGGCATGGTGTTACCATCGTGAAAGGAAATCTCTGTCTGGGCGTCGGCGGATGGAACCTGTGACGACATATCTGCCTCCTTGCAGGATTTAAAAGAAAACTCATCAGCGCGTGAGGTGCTGGATTTTCAACGCAGGCCCCGGACGAGAGGTTCAGTCGTCGTTAAGCAGAAGGGCCAGTTTGCGATTGAATGTCTCGACTGTGAAGGGTTTGACCAGAAGGGCGCAACCGGGTGCAAGAGCCTGATTCCCAAGGATATTCTGCTCGGCATATCCCGTGATGAACAGCACTTTGAGCAATGGCCAGCGCGCCAGCATCTGCTCGCCCAGTTCGCGCCCGTTCATGCCGCCGGGCATCCCGATATCGCTGATGAGAAGCGCAGGGGGCTCCCCCTCCGCCACAAGCGCCTTCGCGGACGGCCCATCGCACGCGCCCTGCACGATCCCGCCCAGATCCGCCACCATATCCATCACGATCATCCGCACCGCCTCCTCGTCATCCACGACGAGAACACGCAGCCCTTCCAGAAGACGGGGCTGTGGCCCCTCAGGCAGCGGAGGAGGTTCGGGGCGCAGTGTTTCCTGCCCTTCATAGCGCGGCAGCCAGAGCGATACGACGGTCCCCTGCCCAGGAGTGGAGCGGATGTCCACCTGGCCCCCCGACTGCTGGGTAAAGCCGTAAATCATGCTCAACCCCAACCCGGTGCCCGCACCCAGTGGTTTGGTCGTAAAAAACGGATCAAAAACCCGTTGAACAATCTCGGGCGGCATCCCGCAGCCCTCGTCCTGCACCGTCAGAACAACATAATCGCCCGGTGGAATGGACATTTCAGCGGCATTCGCGCGACCCAAAATCCAGTTGGCACTCTTCAGCCGCAACATGCTGCCCTGCTCATGCATGGCATCGCGGGCATTGATGCACAGATTCAGAACCGCATTTTCGAGCTGATTGGCGTCCACCCGCGTCCGCCACAGATCCGGCTGAAGATCAAGAACAAGGTCTATGCCCGGCCCGACCGTCCCCCGCAGCAGGCTTTCCAACCCGCGAACCAGCATATTCATATCCGTGAGGCTCGGATCGAGGGTCTGCCGCCGCGAGAACGCCAGCAGACGATGGGTCAGGGACGCCGCCCGGCGCACCGCTTCCTGCGACGCCGTGATGTACCGCCCCAGACCGTCCGTCCGACCCTGCGCAATCCGCAGCCCGAGAAGTTCAAGCCCCCCGCCGATTCCGGCCAGAAGATTGTTGAAATCATGCGCCAGACCGCCCGTAAGCTGCCCGACAGCTTCCATCTTCTGGGCCTGACGGAGCTGTTCCTCCAGTTCGTTGCGTTCGGTCAGATCCCGCCCGATCGCATAGATCGCATCGCCCTCGTCATTACAACTCCAGTTATAGGTCCGCCAGGAGCCGTCATGCCGCCGCATCCGCACATCCAGCCCCGCAGCCGGCCAGGGCGTACCCTTCATAAGACGCGCAAAGGTGTCACGGACTGTCCGCTTGTCATCGGGATGGCACAACGCATCCAGTCTCAGACCAGCAAGCTCGTCCATCCTGTAGCCCTGCATCTCTTCCCAACTCGGGCTGACCGCAACGTAATAGCCGTGACGGTCGATGATGACGAACAGGTCCTTCGCGATATTCCACAGCCGGTCGCGCTCGCGGGTCCGTTGCAGAATCCGCTCTTCGAGCATGACATTCAGGTCGCGGATCTGCTGCTGGGTCCGTGCCTGACGCATAGAGGCATGAGTGCGGTCAGCCACGGCGCGGGTGAAGACGATTTCTTCATTGGTCCAGACATGCGGAGCATCGTGACAAACAAACATCAGCCCCACGAAACGTCCGAATTTGAAAATCGGAATAGCAAGAAACGCGACAATCCCTTCTGCTTCGTAACGCGCGTCATATCCCGCCGTCAGGGCATCGGTGCGGACATCCGCAATGGCCACAGGCTCGCCACCCCCAAGAAGCGACCTGAACTCACCGTAATCGGCGAACATCCGCATTCCCAGAAGCGGGCGCCCGGCCTCGGCCACTCCGCCAACGGTCATGCCGGTGCCGTCGTCATTGATCACACCGTAACCCGCACCGCTGGCATCCAGCTCCCGGCAGATGATCCGGGCCGCAACTTCTTCCATCATGCCGGTATCGTCGAGGGCGCGAAGCTGGTCTCCGAGTTCGACCAGCGCAGCCTGTCGCAGCGCCTGACGCTTGCTCCGGTTAATATCGAAAACAATGCCGGGGAAACGGGCCACGCGCCCTTCGTCCCCCAGATCGCAGCGACCATTGCCCTCAAACCAGCGCAGTCCCGCCGGGGTCTCTACCCGGAATTCAAAACGGCATTTTCCTCCCCGCCGCGTCGCTGCAGTGACGGCCTGCACGACGGCGAACCTGTCCCGCGGGTCCACGGCATCGTAAATAATGTTCGGCATGACGCCTTCACGCAGCCGGGCCGGGTCCAGCCCCAGCGTCATGGCCAGCCGGGCATCCCCCGTCATACGCGAAGTACTGTCGTCCCACATCCACGTCCCGGCAATCGCACCGGCATCAAGCGCGAGCTGAAGCCGCTCGGCAGACTGGTTTGCGTCTGTCAGATCACGTCCGATGGCCAGCAGACGCTGTACGTCACCGTCCTCTCCGAAAACAGGCGTAACCACCACGTCCCAGAAGCGGCGGGTGCCCTTCATGGTCATGGAATACCCCTGAAACCGCGCCGTCTCCCCTTCAAGGGCGCTCTGCACTGCCAGAGCCGCCCGCCGACGCGGCTGCCCACGCCACAGGTCCACCCAGGGCAGTCCGTGCATAATGATCGGACTGTCCATTTCCATGGACCGAACGCCCCCTTCGTTGACGAAGCGGATACAGCCATCGCAGTCGAGAATATGGATGCAGTCCGGTAGGCTCGACAGCAGCAGCCGGGTAAAGGATTCACTGGAGCGCAGGGTTTCCGCCGTCAGAGACGCAGAAGAAACGTCCATTGCCAGACCGACACTACGGCGGCCGTCAGGTCGGCTTTCATCCTCGCGCCAACCCCGTAGCAGCACATGCCGGAGCATGGGGGTGCCTTGCGAAGCATGTTTTCCGGACGGATACGCAGATCGCGAAGGGACCAGAATTCGGAAACGAAGCTCGTAACAGCCTTCGTCCCGCAGGTCGTCCTCGATGCTGCCATCATAGAGCAGCTGGTCTTCCGGGTGCAGAAATGCCAGAAGTTCGTCGATGGGCACTCCCACCGCCAGACGCTCAGGCGGCAACCCCCACAGCCCAGCGAAACGCGCGTCTCCCGTCACCATTCGCATCGCGAAATCACAGCGATAGAACGCAACATCCACCGTGTCGGCGACACGCTGCATCCGGAGCTCCATCCGCTCCACGATCGCATGTTCCTGACTGACGCCCTCCTCTTGCGAGGAAGAAACAGCATGTTCGCGCAGCAGATCATCAACCTGCAACCCACACAGGGCACGGACATGCTCCAGCGCCGGAGCGTTCTGCCGCACACACAGCCAGACTTCCACGGCACCCGAGCGCACCGGCAGAAGACAGACCGTACACGCACCGAGGGACTGGCCATCCATGAGACAGGCCGCGCCCTCGGCAGCAATCGCACTCCCCCTGCCCCCAAGAATGCGCACGCCCTGAACGTCACGCACCAGCAGCGCTGCCTCTCCCCCGCCTTCCGCCGCCGCAAGAGCCAGAAGATGACTGCACAGAATGGACGCACGCCCACCGGAAGGAGAAGGATGCAGCACCAGCGCGTCCATATCTCCATCCGTCTCCTGCATGCGATTCACCATTCCGCCTCCTCAGCCCTGCCCGTCCGAATACATTCCCACTCGGAACTGCGTCCCCTCCATAGCAGATCCGGTGTTTACCGTATCCTGTCAGAAACCTCCGCAGAATGATGCGCCACTTTTTCGCGCGCCCTACGTTTGTATCGGAACGTGATCACATTTTCAGGAGTCTTCCATGCTGAACCTCGATCTGAGCGGCCGCACCGCCCTCGTCACTGGCTCAACCAGCGGGATCGGTCTGGCCATCGCCCGACGTTTGGGCGAAACGGGAGCCACCGTCATTATCAATGGCCGCAAGCAGGACAGCGTGGACGGCGCGCTTGAGAAGCTGTCCAAGGCTGTTCCGGGCGGGACTTTTCGTAGCGTCGTTGCTGATGTCGGCACAGCCGAAGGGTGCAAGACACTGTTCGGGGCTGAAGGCAGCGTCGATATTCTCGTCAACAATGCGGGGATCTTCGGGCCGAACGATTTCTTCCAGACAACGGATGAAAGCTGGGCGCATCTGTTCGAGGTTAACCTGTTCTCCGGTGTTCGCCTGTCCAAGGCCTATCTGCCGGGGATGAAAGAACGCAACTGGGGGCGTGTTTTGTTCATCTCCTCGGAATCCGCGCTGAATATTCCTGTCGAGATGGTGGATTACGGCGTCAGCAAAACCGCCATGCTGGGGCTTTCCCGCGGACTGGCGAAGCTGATGGCGGGTACGAATGTGACGGTCAACGCGATCCTCCCCGGCCCCACTCTGTCCGAAGGCGTTGAAGACATGCTGAAAGCCCAGAACCCCGACAGCACCCGCCCGGTCGCGGAACTGGCAGCGGAGTTCGTTCAGAAACACCGGCCAAGCAACATCCTGCGCCGCATGGCCACGGTGGACGAAGTGGCCAATCTCGTCGCCTATACCGCCTCTCCGCTGGCCTCCGCCACCACAGGCGCCGCCCTGCGCGTCGACGGCGGAACTGTTGACACCATTTAATCACGCAACTGGCGGAACATCCTCTGCCAGTCCCCGCAAAGCGCCCTGGATGTCGGACGTGACATCCGGGCTTTTGTGAAGGGAGCACAGAACCGTTCGCGCAAGAGGCCTCGCAGCGTCGCCCTGACGAAACCAGGCCCGCAAAAAGACCTGTAACCGTTTGCGCACAGTGACAGACGTGACATTCAGCGCAGCAGCATCGCGCAGTTCGATCACCCAGACCCCAAGAGTCATCGCGTGAAGATGCCGAGCCATATAAGCCAGCATCATGTCGCGCGGCACCCCCTGACAGTTACGGACGGCACGCACCATGCTCGCAGCGTTGATTGCGAGCCACTGGTGAACGGTTTGACCATTGCCGCCCAGCCCACCGCGTGCGGTCAGACGGAGCTGCTTTTCGACCCACGCCGAGGTCCGTTTGAGATGACTGTCAGCCCTGAACGGAAACACCACACCAAACGTGACACGCGTGAAAAGAACCGCCCCGAGAAACGCACTCGCGCCATTAAGAAACGAAACCTCATCATAGCGCATGAGGTTCGACGGCCCGATCAGGACAGGCAGGAACATGTTGAACGAAAATGCATGGTTCACGAGCTTTGGCGCGCGCGCGGCCAATCCTCCGACCACCATCGGGATCAGCAGAAGCAGCGCCAGATATTCCGGCACAGTGACGGCAGGTACCACAAGAAACGCATAAATCCCCGCAACACCCGCGCACCAGACGGCCCCGCGATAAAAACCTGAAGATGCCAGAGCAGGGATTTCGCGGGTTGCCAGCAGCCCATAAACGAGCGCCACGAAGGAGACGAACGCCGGACCGGACGGCCAGGCGGTGACTTCCCATAAAAGCCACGCCCCGATGATACCGGTCGCGGCCCGCAACCCGTTAAGGACCGCTTCCAGCATATGCCGTGGGGAACGCGTCCGAAACGTAAAACCGTCATGACGCGGCGGATCAATAATCGCCTCGATATGGCGATGCGCGGCCTCAAGATCCCGATCGACGCCACTCCCGCTTGTCCCACCCTGCGCCCGGGCCAGAACAGCGAGAAGACGCGCCAGAACCGCCCGTGCATGATCCGCGCTTCGCCGGGTGCCTGAGCCCATCTCAAGCACATCGAATTCAATGCGCGCATTCGCATCGACCAGTTCGGTCAGCAGACGGCTTTCGGCTTCCGGGTCGGAACCTCCCTTCCGCACTCCCTCCGCATGGGTCGCGACTTTCGACGTGATCTGTTTCAGACGCGTCAACAGCCTTGCCTTGGCCTCCTTCTGCACATTCGGCAAAAAAAGAGCCGCCAGAACCGCTTCACACAGCGTCCCGAGCATGATGTAGGTTCCGCGCGCCATAGCCACATTAAACACATCATCAGGCTGGCTGATCGCCCCGGTCGCCACGATGGCAGACGTGAAACTGATGACGAGAAGCCCATAGCGGCGATAACCGTCAAGGAACGTTGCCCAGCCGCAGCAAAGTCCGATCCATACAGCGAGCGCGATGAAGAACAGTCCGGCCTGCTGGGGAAAGGCCGCGATCAGGGCCACCCCCATGCAGCCACCGATAATGGTGCCCACAAAGCGCCACCGCGCCTTGGACAGGCTCTCACCACGGGAGGCCGTCGCCACGACCCAGACAGTCAGGGGCGCCCATTGCGGACTACCCAGTTCCATCCACATGGCGATCAGCAAAGACAGGATCGCCGCAACGGAAGTCCGGACCGCAAAGCCCAGATCTTTCGCAGAAGGCGCAAACAGCCATCCCCAACGCTGGATCAGGACATCCCGCAATTCCGACCAGAATGGTGTCCCCGATGCCGCGAGACCGGCTGCTCTCCCACCCAAGCCTGACATTTTCCCGCCCGAAAAGCCGCGATTTTCGGAGCGCTGCACAATACTGTCCAAGACATTATCGTGATCGCGTCATAAACAGAGCTTATGAAAAGCCTCAGACAGTCAGCGCATCGTCCAGAACAAGCTGAGTGACGATTTCCCAACTGCGGGACATCAGCGCTGTCTGCACAGGCTGTTTAAGGCGCACCAGACCGACCTGATAAGACGGACAGGACGCAAGACGGCGGATCTGGAGCGGATTGGCCGGATCCCGCTGGGCAGGCAACGCGGCAACCGGCAGGATCGTCGCCAGACGTCCGGCCAGAAGCTCGGCATAGAGCAGCTCGAGCGAGTTCGTTTGAAGCAGGACATTGGGTTTAACATCCGCTTTCGCAAAACGCTCATCCACAATCTGCCGGGTTCGCATGGCATGCCCCAGAAGAGCGAGGGGATATTCAGCCGCATCAGCCCAGCTGAAGGTTTTGCGTGACGGCAGCTCCATTCGCGAACCGGCCACAAAAACATATTGCTCCGAATAAAGCAGATGCGTCTCGAAACCCCCATCAGCGGGAACCTGATCCAGATAGATCAGCCCCATCTGGAGGCGCTGCTCGGTCAGATCATGCAGGATATCGGCGTTGGCTGCGACCGTCAGTTCGATCTGAAGTGCTGGCACGGCAGCCCGCAGACTTTCCATCAGCGACGGCATGACCTGAATGGCAGGCGGAATTGTCCCGATCGACAATGTGCCACCCGCGACTTCATGCGCAAAATCGGCTTCCTGACGCAGGCCGTCCAGCGCGGCAACCGTCTGCCGCGCCCAGGCCAGAACGCGCTCTCCTTCGGGCGTCAGGCCCAGAACACGACGGTTACGCCTAACGATGGGAACGCCAAGCTCATGTTCAAGCTGACGGATCGCCATCGACAGCGCAGGCTGTGAGACGTTGCAGTGCTCCGCCGCACGAGAAAAATGCCGGTACTGATCCAGAGCGATAAGATATGTCAGCTGACGCAGAAACACAGGGCTTGTCCATAAACACAGGAAGGCCAAGAGTGTGACCCAACTGCATCAGAATGGAAAATCCAGTCAATTATCACATATGATTTTGAATATTTTCCCAATTATGTGTTATGGTTTAAGGCTAAAGATGGCGAATCATGGTGCCTGTCACAGAATAGCCCTCTCGCTCGATCTCCGGTTCAGGCTGCCTGCCCGGTTTTTTCTGCTTTTCCCTGACAGGCCCGCCCTGCGGGTCGCCGGAGTTTCCCCGTCATGAGCGACACAGTGCTCACTCCTTCCGCCACCGCCACCAGACCGCCGATGGTCGGACGTATGATGTTCGCCGTCATTCTGGCCGCAATTGCCGGTCTGATGTTCGGGCTGGACGTAGGCGTCATTTCCGGTGCGCTCGGCTTCATCCGCGACGAGTTCCACGCTTCCGATTTCGAACAGTCCTGGATCGTGTCATCCATGATGTTCGGCGCAGCTCTGGGTGCGCTGGGGGCGGGTCGGATGTCCTACGCGTTCGGACGCCGCCGCGCACTGATCTTCAGTGCGTTCCTGTTCGTGGCAGGCGGGCTGGTCTGTGCGCTGGCTGCCTCCGTTTCCGCACTGATCCTCGGGCGAGCAATGCTCGGACTGGCCATCGGCATCGGAAGTTTCGTAGCACCGCTCTACATCTCCGAGGTTTCAGACGAAAGCCGCCGCGGCAGCCTCGTTTCGATGTATCAGCTCATGATCACATTCGGCATCCTGCTGGCCTTCGTGTCCAACGCCATCCTGTCCTACAGCGGCTCATGGCGCTGGATGCTGGGGATCATGGCCATTCCGGGCGTTTTCTTCCTGATCGGCTCGTTCTTCCTGCCGGACAGCCCGCGCTGGCTGATGCTGCGGGGGCGCCATGAGGAAGCCTTGTCCATCATGAAGGAACTGCGCCACGACCCTGAACACGCCCATCAGGAAATCCGCGACATCCGCGCACAGATTCATGACCGTCAGCGCGGTCTGGCCATGTTCCTCGAAAACCCGAATTTCCGCCGGGCCGTCATGCTGGGCATCTGCCTTCAGGTCGCGCAGCAGCTCACGGGCATCAACGTCGTAATGTACTATGCCCCGCGTATCTTTCAGGAGGTCGGCTTCGGCTCCAGCGGACAGATGTGGGGCACGGCGATCGTCGGTGTGGTCAACTGGCTTGCGACCTTCATCGCCATTGCTTTCGCGGATAGCTG
The DNA here is from genome assembly GCF_015244675.1 of Gluconobacter cerevisiae. Classification (GTDB taxonomy): domain Bacteria; phylum Pseudomonadota; class Alphaproteobacteria; order Acetobacterales; family Acetobacteraceae; genus Gluconobacter; species Gluconobacter cerevisiae. Next base: position 125,044 of record NZ_JABCQO010000001.1, read on the forward strand.
GGGCCGTCGCCAGATGCTGATCACCGGCTTTGCCATCATGGCAACCGGACTGGCCATGCTCGCCGCCATCATGTCAGGAATCGTCGGAACGTCAGACCTGTCTCATTACCTCGCGATTGCGGTCCTGCTGTGCTTCATCGCAGGCTTCGCGTTCTCGGCCGGTCCGCTGGTCTGGGTGCTGTGCTCGGAAGTCATGCCGCTTCAGGGACGCGACTTCGGCATCACCTGCTCGACGGTCACAAACTGGGTTACGAACATGGTTGTCGGTGCGACGTTCCTCGGACTGCTGAGTTCGCTGGGATCGGCTAACACCTTCTGGCTCTATGCCGGACTGAATGCGCTGTTCATTTTCCTGGTGCTGTTCTTCGTCCCCGAGACCAAAGGCGTCTCTCTGGAGTCCATCGAGATCCGCCTCAACAAGGGTATCAAACTGCGCGATATCGGCCGCTAAGGCCCGCGCTGGAAGCATAAAAAAGCCCCCGCTCCAACCGGAACGGGGGCTTTTTTTACACTCGGAATTTCAGCCGCGGGATGAGGCGATCTTGCGATCGGTTTTGTACTGGCTGAGCGCATAAACCGACCAGATGGCAGCCGGAATCCAGCCAATGATCGTCACCTGAAGCAGCAGGCACACCAGACCGGCAAACGGACGGCCAATGGTGAAGAACTGGAGCCAGGGCAGAAGCAGGGCAAGAATGAGACGCATGGGGCTCTCCTTTCACAAAGATGCTTTATCAGCAGTGATCGGGGAGAAACGCGCCAGATGCAACTCCAGATCCCTCAGACGATCAGAGAGACGTTCCGGCAGACTTGGAAGACGCTGTTTTGGTGTGCATCCACCCGCCTTCAAATCCCGCCCGTTCCAGACCGGCCCGCAGATACGGATTCTTCTTCATGGTGTTCCAGACCAGCCCGCTGCGCCAGTTTTCCAGCATCAGCAGGATCGGCCCCTGATCGATCCCAAGCTGCTGACCATCCACCCAGTAGGATTTCTGGTCGGCGAAGGACGGATTGAACGCATCAAGAAAGCCGTACTTGTTATAAATCCGGTCCCCGTAGCGGGCGCGCATTTCCTTGAGCGCCGGCAAAGCGATTTCGGGCGCAAAGGCGATGGACCCGCCCACAGCCGTCGGCGCGATCGTGCCGTCATCCAGAATATAGTCCCGCCCGGCGCCGCGCGCGCTATAGGCCAGATAATGACGCTTTTTGCCGTCATAAACCTGCTGCGCATCTCCCGGACCGTCACAGGCCGTCAGACCCCAGATATTGGGACCATAATCCTTCCAGTCTCCCGGATTGGCCTGCGCGTAGGCCCGCTGGGCATAGGCGGCTTCACGGCCGTTCTGGAAATAATCGACGTTATGGGCGCGGTCCCAAGAATCCTGCACGCCGCGGAAATCGATCCAGGATTCACTATACTGATGGCCGAACATCGGCGCGAAATTCAGCATCTTGTGGCCCTGAAAATCGCCCCACTGGCCTTCATAGGTCGCAGTCCAGGTCTTCCATGTCTCGGCCGGAAGCGGATGCGTCGGCGAACCCAGCGCCTGAAGATAGATGATGAGGCCCTCGTTATAGCCTTTCCAGTCGCTCGGCAGGAACGTGTGCGGCGGCATCCAGCCCATGCTGAGCCAAGGGCCATGGGCCTTCATCCACGTCCAGTCGATCCGGCGATACAGATGATCCGCAATGTCGCGGATTTCCTTTTCCTGCGGCGTATCATGGTCGAAATAGGACTGCGAGAACAGCACGCCCCCCATCAGAAGCGCGGTGTCGATGCTGGACAGTTCGGACCAGTCCGCAACACGCAGGCCGGTATTGGGATCAAGGAAATGATAGAAGAAACCCTTATAGCCCGCAGCGCCTGCAACATGATCGTTCTGCGGCAGGCTGGCTAAAAAGCGCAGCGTCGTCAGCGTGCGGTCCACGGCCTGCTGACGGGTGATATAGTTGCGCTCCACGCCAATGCCATAAGCCGTCAGCCCGAAACCAACGCTGGCAATACTGGCTGCGCCATTGGGCAGCGGCGCACGGTCCGGCACCAGACCGTTCTTCGGGTTACCCGTTTCCCAGAACCAGTTGAACGTGCGCTTTTCCAGATCATCGACAAAAGCAGCATCCGCAGCCGGAAGGCTGGTCGGCTGAAGGGCTGTCGAAAGCGCCGTACTGGCCGTCGGCGCCGCCTGAGCGGTCTGAAGAGTCAGGCTCAATGCACCCAGTGCAAATCCTGCCTGGCAGAAACGGGAAATCCGGGATTTCCACCTCTGCCCTGACGGGACGGCTGGAGAGAAAAACGGGACTTCAGAAGTCCGCTGCGTCCGGTTCTGCATGCTCATGCGGGGGAGGATAAACAGAAGGACCGCCTGCAACGCACCCACCGTTACATCAATTTTCTGTGATACCTAAAAAGTGTTGAAACTCCGCCCTTGTTCCGCAAAGCCTTACGACAGGATCACGGGTAGATGTAACATTATTGGTATCTGAAATAGCACTCTCCGAAACCTGCGGCGAATCTGCCTCGCACAACATGCGGGCGGCGATCTCAGCCGTCACGAACGTGGCGATCATCTCCGGACGCTTGTCCCGCACCCCGAAATCACCGATCGGACAGACCAGACGATCAATCCGCTCCTGCGGAATGTCGATCTGCCGGAAGGCGCTCTCGAACCGTTTGCGTTTGGTGCGCGACCCGATCATCCCGACATAGCGCAGATCGCCCCGCTCCAGCGCCGTCCCCGTGATGAGTGCATCCAGCGTATGGCTCTGCGTCAGAACCAGAACGCCCGATCTGGAAGGAGCGGCCTGCACAAGCGACTCCCATTGCTCTGTCACCAATGCCTCCACGCCCGGCGGTACGGTCCCGAACTCTTCCTGCCGCGCATCGACCCAGACCAGCCGCAGCGGCAGAAGCGAGAGAGCCCGAGCGAGCGCACGACCCACATGTCCGGCCCCGAACAGCAGCAGTTGCGGCAGTTTTTCCCGGTCAGCGCGGAGTTCAGCCTCAAGAGCGTCAGCATCACCCATCCGCTCCATGCGGATGGTAACAGCCCCGCCACAGCACTGATTGATAGCCGGACCGAGGGAAATATGACGCTCGACCGCCCCTCCGCCTGATGCCAGAAGCGCGCGTGCCTCCGCCATGCAGTCCCATTCCAGCCGACCGCCGCCGATCGTACCGCTTTGTTCGGTGCGGGTCAGGAGCATGAACGCGCCCTCCTCGCGAGGTGTCGAGCCTTTCGCGCGAATGACGGTCAGGCGCACCATCTCCTGCCCTTCCGTCCGCCAGCGCAGAACATCCGCGAGCATGTCAGCCAGCCTTTTCCCGCAGTGCCATCAGAGTTTTCAGAACCCGCTCCGGCGTGGCGGGCGCATCCAGTTTCGGACAGGTCCGGTAGTCGTCCAGACTGGCGATGGCGTCCGAAATGGCCTGCAAAACTGCAACCCCATGCACGAAAGGCGGCTCTCCGACGGCCTTGGAACGAAAAATCGTCTCCTCCCGATTGGGCGCGTTTTCCAACAGCTCCACATTGAAAATCCGGGGCCGATCCGAACAGGCCGGGATCTTGTAAGTGCTGGGCGCATGAGTCCGCAGACGCCCAGCTCCGTCCCAGACCAGCTCCTCCGTCGTCAGCCAGCCCGCGCCCTGCACAAAGCCGCCTTCAATCTGCCCGATATCAATGGCCGGGTTCAGGGACTGCCCGGCATCATGCAGGATATCCACGCGATCAATGCTGTGCTCTCCCGTCAGCAAATCAACCGACACTTCCGCACAGGCCGCGCCATAGGCGAAATAAAAGAACGGTCGCCCGCGCCCGGTCTCGGGATTCCAGGAAATCTTCGGCGTCTTATAAAACCCGTTCGAAGACAGCGAGACCCGCGCGAAATAGGCCTGCCAGGCAAGCTGCTGGAAGGTCATGGCCTCCGCGCCGACATGAACACCATCAGGCCGGAAATGGATGTCTTCCGCCGCCACGCCCCACTTCTCAGTGGCGAACGTGATCATCCGGCCCTTGATCTTCCGCACCGCATCCAGCACCGCCATGCCGTTCAGATCCGCCCCCGAAGACGCTGCCGTGGCGGACGTGTTCGGCACTTTCCCGGTCGTCGTCGCCGTGATGCGGACGCGATCCGCCGTCAAACCGAACTCACGCAGGACAATCTGCACCATTTTGGTGTGCAGCCCCTGCCCCATTTCCGTCCCGCCGTGGTTCACCTGAACCGAGCCGTCCGTATAGACATGCACCAGCGCACCGGCCTGATTGTAATGCGTGGCCGTGAACGAAATTCCGAACTTCACCGGCGTCAGCGCAATGCCGCGACGGATGATGCGGCTGGTAAGATTGAACGCCCTGATCTCGGCTTTGCGCGCCTGATAATCACAGCGCCCAACCAGCTTTGTCAGGATCTCGGCCGTAATCGAGTCCTCGACCGTCATGTGATACGGCGTGAGATTGCGCGTCCCGGTCCCATAAACGTTCCGCAGCCGGACCGCCACGGGATCAAGCCCGGTCGCAAACGCGACTTCCTCAATCACGCGCTCCGCCGCGACAATGCCCTGCGGCCCGCCAAACCCACGATAGGCCGTGTTGGACTGCGTATTGGTCCGCAACGGCTCGGATTTCAGCCGCACATCGGGATAGAAATAGGCGTTGTCAGCGTGAAACAGCGCCCGGTCCGTCACCGGCCCGGACAGATCCGCCGCCCAGCCGCACCGCGCGGCCAGAACCATATCCACGGCCAGAATATCACCCTCATCGGTGAAGCCGACGTCATAGTCGATCAAGAAGTCATGCCGCTTTCCGGTCGCCATCATGTCATCATCACGGTCCAGACGTGCCTTGACCGCCTGTCCCGTCCGGTCAGCCGCTATAGCGGCCAGACAGGCCCAGGCATTAGCCTGCGTCTCCTTGCCGCCGAACGCTCCGCCCATACGGCGCACTTCCGTCGTAACCAGATGATGCGGACGACCCAGCACAGCAGCCACCAGATGCTGCGTTTCGGACGGATGCTGCGTGGACGACCAGACGCGCATTTCTCCGGCCTCTCCGGGTTGGGCAAGCGCGGCCTGCCCTTCCAGATAGAAATGCTCCTGCCCGCCAATCTCAATCTGCCCCGACAGACGACGCGGCGCGGCTTTCAAACCACGTTCCACATCCCCGCGCTGCATGGTCAGGGAGCGCCAGACCATCGGGCTGCCATTTTCCCGCGCCTGCGCAATGTTCAGGATCGCAGGCTTTTCCTCATAATCAATCTTCGCCAGCCGCACGGCCTGACGCGCTGCCTGACGCGACGTCGCCACCACGGCAAACATCGTCTGCCCCCAGAAATGGACACGATCCGTCGCCAGAAGCGGCTCGTCTTCCCGATGAACCGGGCTGATCTGATTCTCGCCCGGCACATCCGCCGCCGTCAGCACACACACGACACCCGGCGCGGGGCGCACCGCGTCCAGATCCATCGAGACGATCCGCGCATGAGCCTTCGTGCTCAGCCCCGGCACGAGATGCAGCGTTCCGCGCGGCTCCGGCAGATCATCAATATACGCTGCCCGCCCCGTCACATGCAGCAGTGCGCTTTCATGCTTCATGCTGGTGGACGCGGCGCCGGGAACGAGATCAGACATGCGCCAACCCTCCCGTCCGGGCGAGACGCGCCTGACCGCCCCCTGTCGTTTCTTCGAAAAACCGTGTCAGCAGATTGGCCGCAACGGTCTGCCGATACCACGCACTCGCCCGCATATCCGTCAGCGGCGCGAAATCCTCCAGAATGGCCGCTCGTGCTGCCGCCAGCGCGTCCTTGTCCCAGACACGCCCCATCAGCGCCGCTTCCGCGCCCGACGCGCGCTTCGGCGTGGCTGCCATGCCACCATAAGCCAGCCGGACCACAGTAATCCGGTTCTGATCGTCCGTCTCGATCATGAAAGCGCCCAGAACGGCGGAAATATCCTGATCGAAGCGCTTGGAGATCTTGTAAGCGCGAAACTGCGCACCCGGCTCAGGCTCAGGAACGGTCAGAGCCTCCACGAACTCGCCAGGCTGCCGGTCCTGCTTTCCGTAAGCGATGAAATAGTCTTCCAGCGCGATGGACCGACGCTCCGCCCCGCGCCGCAGATGCAGTGTCGCATTGGCTGCAATGAACATCGGCGGTCCATCGCCGATCGGGGAGCCATTCGCGATATTTCCACACACCGTCGCACTGTTCCGAACCTGCGTGGAGCCCAGACGCCGGATCATTTCCCCCGCATCCGGAAGCAGTTCCGCAATGGCCGGGCGCGCGTCCTGATACGTCACCGCAGCCCCGATCCGCAGCCCCTTCGACGTTCTGCTCAAAGCCCGCAGTCCCGGAACGCGCCCGATCGGCACGACATGCTTCAGACGGCGCATCCCCTTCGTCACCCACAGCCCCACATCCGTGGCACCCGCAACAATGGTCGCCTCCGGGTCGGCCAGCAAAATCTTCGCCAGATCGTCCGCGGACGCCGGGATACTGAGCGTACCCTCCGGCCCTTCAAGCCGCACGCTCTCGCCGTCCCGCAACGCCGTCAGACGTCCGGCGATCACCTCCACCTGCGCATCGAAACGGTCCGGCCCAGCCGCCATCGCCTGTTTCATGGCGCGCACAATCGGCGCATAACCGGTGCAGCGACACAGATTGCCGGCCAGTGCATCATCAATGGCCTGATCGTTCGCCGTAGCGCCTTCGGTCTTGCGATAGGCCGCCATCGACATAACGAAACCCGGCGTGCAGAACCCGCATTGCGAACCATGCTGCTCGACCATAGCCGTCTGCACAGGATGCGGCTCATCAGCCGTTCCCAAGTCTTCGATTGTAAAGACCTGAGCACCATCCAGCATACTGACGAACTGAATACACGCATTGACCGCCCGCCAGTTCAGCCGCCCGTCCTCAAGCCGGACGACCAGCACTGTACAGGCCCCGCAATCGCCCTCATTGCAGCCTTCCTTGGTGCCGGTCCGCCCACGATCCCGCAGCCAGTCCAGCAGGGTCAGCGTCGGGGACAGATCCCTGAACGTGCAGAGGTCTTCCCCCAGATAAAAGCGGATGGTCTGGCGCATTGGGCGGGATCTCGGGCAAGAAAAACAAAGAAGCGTATGGTTTTCTGTGCCGCAGCGCAGGCGTTGCCGTCTATATCCAAGATCGGAACGGAGCGTTGCTTTTTCTAGAGCAGGGGGTAATGACAGGCGACTGTCCGGCCTTCCGCGATCCTGTGGAGTTCCGGGCGCTCCTGCGAACAGCGCGGCTGGGTCAATGGGCAGCGTGTGTGAAACGCACAGCCCTGCGGCGGATGGATCGGGCTCGGCACGTCGCCTTTGAGCGGCGGCGGCAACGGCCGGTCCGGACGGGGCACAGCGTTCAGCAATGCCCGCGTATAAGGATGGGCCGGGGCCTCCAGAACCGCCAGCACGTCCCCTTCCTCCACAATCCGCCCCAGATACATAACGGCAATCCGGTCCGCCATTTGCCGCACGACTGCCAGATCATGGGAAATGAACACGCACGCCACACCCAGTGAATTGCGCAATTCCCGCAGCAGATTCACGATCTGCGCTTGTACCGACACGTCCAGCGCGGATGTCGGTTCATCCGCCACCAACAGCTCCGGCCCCAGCATCAACGCGCGTGCAATGTTCAGACGCTGCCGCTGCCCACCCGAAAACTCATGGGGATACCGGGACAGAACGGACGACGACAACCCGACCTGCTCCAGCAGCGTCCCGATCCGCTCGGCAATGCCGGTCCGCCCATGAATACGCATCGGTTCTGCCAACGTGTCGCCAATGGTGCGGCGCGGATTGAACGTCGAGGACGAATCCTGAAACACCATCTGCATCCGCGGTCGCCAGCGCCTTAGCGCGCGGTCCGACAGGCCGGAAATCCGCTCGCCCTCAAAGAACACCTCCCCCGAACTCGGCGCACCCAGCCCGATTAGCGTCCGGCCCAGCGTGGACTTGCCACAACCGGACTCTCCGACAAGCGCAAGCGCCTCCCCGCGATGCACGGCCAGCGACACATCGCTCACGGCACGCAGGGTTTCGCCACGCGCGAGACGGTAGTGTTTGCTTAGGTTTTTCGCCTCAAGAAGAATGGTCATGCGTCGTACAGCACGCAGGCCACGTGCCGCCCTTCTTCCGGTTCCCGCAACGCAGGACGCACGGCACAGTCCGGTCGCACAAAGCGGCAGCGCGGCGCGAAAACACAGCCTTCTGGCCGCGCATCCGGAGCCGGCGGACGCCCCGGAATGGTGGGCAGCGCCTCCGGCCTCGGTCCATCCAGCGGCGGGATCGCCTCCAGCAAAGCCTGCGTATAAGGATGCAGCGGTCGCGCCATCACCGCCGCAACCGGCCCCTGCTCTACCACAAGCCCGGAATAGACAACCGCCACATGCGTACACGTCTGCGCCACGACGCCCATGTCATGCGTAATCAGCATCACACCGGCCCCACTGTCGCGGATTTCGCACAACAATGTCAGGATCTGCGCCTGCACCGTGACATCAAGCGCGGTAGTCGGCTCATCCGCGATCAGAAGCGACGGACCACAGGACAGCGCCATCGCGATCATGGCGCGCTGACGCAGACCGCCGGAAAGCTGGTGCGGATAGCGTTTCGCCGCAGCTTCCGGATCAGGCACCCCCATCCGCCCCAGCAGAGCCACGGTCCGCGCGCGAGCCTCACGACGGCTGACACGATCATGCAGCCGGATCTGCTCGTCGATCTGCGCCCCGATGGAGCGGACCGGAAGGAACGCTGTCATCGGGTCCTGAAAAATCATGGCCATGCCCGCACCGCGCAGACGCCGCCACTCCCGATCCTTCATCCCCAGAAGTTCACGCCCTTCAAAGCAAATGGAGCCCGAAGCCTTTAGACCCGGCAGCAGCCCCATGACGCTCATAGCGGTCAGGCTCTTTCCCGATCCGGATTCCCCCACCACGCCCAACGCGTCCCCGCGCCGCACGTTCAGGGAGACATCTTCAAGCAGTGCCGTTCCGTTCGGCAATTCCAGATGCAGGTGATGCAGCTTCAGAAGCATTTCAGCGCCCATGCCGCCCCTCCCTGATCCGCGGGTCCAGCAGCGCATAGAGCCCGTCCACCAGCGCATTGGCGATGACGACAAAAACAGCGGCATACATGACAGTCGCCATAATGAGCGGCAGGTCGAGCGTCGCCAGCGCCTGATAAGTCAACCGCCCAACGCCCGGCAGGGCGAACACGACTTCCGTCAGAAGCGCGCCGCCCCCCAGGAGCTGCGCGAAATCCAGCCCGAACAGCGACACATAACTCAGCCAGGACAGGCGCAAACCATGCCACAGCCATACCCGCACCGGCCCTGCCCCCTTGGCCCGCGCCGTACGGATGGAATCCTCGCCCATCGCCGTTAAAAGTTCGGACCGCAGAACCCGCGCATAAAGGCCGATAAAACAGACTGCCAGCGTCAGAGACGGCAGGAACAGCGCCTTCGCCCAGCCCCACGGGCTCTGCGAAAACGGCACATATCCCAGCGGCGGCACCCAACGGAACAGAAACGTGTCATGCCAGCGGCTCTGCGTCACGAGATTGACGACCTCGCCCAGCCAGAACACTGGCATGGATAGCCCAATCAGCCCCAAAACCATCAACAACCGATCCACCCAGCTATCGCGCAAGACCGCCGAAGCAATCCCGAAAACCAGCGACCCGCTGACCCAGAAAAATGCCGCCCACAGCACGAGCGAAAGCGTCACCGGGGCCGCCTGCAACACTTCAGGCACAACGCGCTGACCGTGATTGACGAAGGACGTCAGGTCCCGGCTCACGAACAGCTTTTGCATCATCGTCACATACTGCACCGGCAGCGGACGATCGAAACCATACTCCGCCCGGATGCGCGCCACGACCTGCGGACTGGCTCCGCGCCCTGCAATACGCGCCGTTGGGTCCGCACCCGGTGTCGCAAAGAAAATGCAGAACACCAGAACCGAAATCCCGAAAATGACCAGCAGCATCTGCCCGGTCCGGGAGGCGAAACTCCGGATCATCGGGCCGTACCTTTCGGATCAATCTGATCCCGCAGCGCATTGCCCAGAACATTCAGGGCCAAAACGGTCAGGACGATCGCAACACCCGGAGCAATCGCCACCGCAGGGCGCGTATAGAGCAGTCCTTCGCCGTCCTGAATGATCGTCCCCCACGATGCCGCCGGAGCCTGCACGCCGAGCGACAGGAACGACAGCGCGGACTCCGCGAGCATGCACAACGCCATCACCAGAGGCGCGAGCACGGCCATGGTCGGCATCAGTCCCGGCAGGATCTCCCGCCACAGAATACGGAAATCCGACGCTCCCATCCCTCGGGCCGCCATCACAAACCCCGCCTGAGACAGGCTCAGTGCCCGCGCCCGGAAAGGCCGAGCCGCATAGGGCACATAAACCAGCGCAATAATCCCGATTGGAATCAGCAGGTTATCCGCGCCGATGGTGATGAAACCAAGCCGGATGCCATGCCCAACCGTGACGACGGAGAGCGAAATCGCAAACAGATAAACCGGGATCGCCCAGAGCATGTCCAGAATGCGCGACAGAATCAGGTCGATCCAGCCCCCGAAATATCCCGCGCAAATCCCCAGACACGCCGCCAGACACAGACAGAACACAGCGGAGGACGATGCAATCAGAAGCGAATTGCGCCCCCCATAAAGCACACGCGCCGCGACATCCCGCCCTTGCGAATCCGCACCCAGCACATAAGGCCCCGACCGCCAGTCCGGCCCAATCGGGCTGAGACCCAGATGCAGCGGATTGTCGTTCGGCTGCATGAGATCGACGCGCTGTCCATTGCGCATGGTCGTGCCCGCGATATCGGACGAGAACGGATCGACACCGTTCAGCGTGGCGTAGAGAGGAGCAGACAGGCAGGCGACAATGATGAAAGCCAGAAGCAGGGCCGCAAAAGCACCGTCACGACGTGTCAGAACAGCGCGGGCAATCCGCCGGTAACTTCCTTCCACGCCTGCTCCCATTCGTTCCGGTTTGTATTGTTTCCTGTTCTACAGCACGAAACCACCCGGACAGAAGAGACTCTTCGCAATCAGGCGAGATCGAGGGCCGGTTTGCGCACATGCAGACGAATGCGCTGCTGGAGCGTCCCCAGATCTGGAAGGAGTTCATTATGGAGCGCGCGCACGCTGTCATGCGCGGCATAAAAGCGCCGCTTTCCGCTGCTGCTGACCAGAATGGCCGCGCCGAGAAAAACACCGTTGATTTCGATGATGGTTGAACCAAGCATGATGCCGGACCCTGAAGAAAGAGCCCGACAATCCTGTGTCGGGCGTTATGACATGCCGGAGGCAAATGCCTCCGGACCTGAAAAGAGGCAGCGCGATTGCTGCGAGCTACACATTCGACACATCATCGACCGACCGGCCCTGTTGTTGTGGACGTCACTTTAGAATGTCGCATAGGACATCCGGACAGACATCGTCAATATATAACGCATGAATATGATGTGATATCAATAAATACGTTTTAATTAAGTTATTTATATGTTGTCATAGCCCCCTTCATTTACCGTCTGCCCTTCCCCCCGTTTTCCATGTTAAGTGGGAATCATGAGCAAGAAGGTTCCGTTGTCCCCCGCCCCGTTCGAAGGTTATGCAGCCCCCCGGGGACGCGTTTTCAACTCTTTCCTGGAAACGGTAGGAGGCACCCCGCTGGTGGCGCTACCGCACCTGACCCAGCGTGAGCATCTCAACGGGCGATTGCTCCTCAAACTGGAATTCTTCAATCCGCTCGGCTCCGTCAAAGACCGCATCGGCGTGGCCATGCTGCGGGATGCCGAAACGCGCGGCCTGATCACGCCGGGCCGTACGGTCCTGATCGAACCAACTTCCGGCAATACCGGTATTTCGCTGGCTTTCGCAGCCGTGGCGCTGGGCTACCGGCTGATCGTAACCATGCCGGAAAATGCCTCGACCGAACGCCGCAAGATGCTGCGCCTGATGGGCGCGGAAACCGAACTGACCTCTGCATCCCGCGGCATGGCCGGTGCGATCGAACGCGCCGAGCAGCTCAACAGCACCCTTCCCGACGCCTGGATGCCGAGCCAGTTCGAAAACGACGCTAATCCCGCCGTGCATGAACAGACGACAGCGCAGGAAATCTGGGAAGATACGGCGGGCAAGGTCGATATGGTCGTGGCCGGTCTGGGAACGGGCGGCACGGCCTCCGGCATTGCCCACGGTCTGAAAAAACATCGCAAATCCATCAAGATTTACGGCGTGGAACCACGCGAAAGCGCAGTCCTTCACGGGGACGAGCCGGGACCACACGGCATTCAGGGCATTGGACCGGGCTTCGAACCCGATACGCTGGACCTCAAGGCGCTGGACGGCGTGTTCGAAGTCTCCGAGCAGGAAGCCGTCGCAACCGCCCGCCTTTGCGCCGCCGTCGAAGGTATTCCCATCGGGATTTCGTCAGGCGCAGCGCTGTTTGCCGGAATGGAATTGGCCCGCAAACCATCCAGTCGCGGTAAAACAATCGTGGCCATCGTGCCGTCTTTCGCGGAACGCTATCTCTCCACACAGCTTTTCGACGGGCTCTCCTAAAGCCCATAAAATAACTTTTTAATAAAGTTATTTTATTTAATATCCATATATGTTCGTTATTAAACCAAATCCTGTTCCGGCCTCGTGTAAAAGAGTCGGGAGGGCTGAGAGGAGATAACGCCATGAACCTGTTTTCCGGCCGTCCCACATCTTTCGATCCTGCCTGGGCCACACATAACCTCTCCGAAACGGCACAGCCCCGCATCGCCAGAGCATTCCGCACTCTCGGACAACAGGTCGATCTGCTTCTGGTGCCGGGCCTGTTCGGCTCGGGCCAGGATCACTGGCAATCGCATTGGGAACAGACTTATGGCCTGCGCCGCCTGCGCCAGAAGGACTGGGAAACACCCAATCCAGCAGACTGGGAAGCCGCGCTGACGGAAGCTATCGAAGCCTCAACACGCCCGACTTTCCTGATCGCGCACAGTCTCGGCTCGGTGCTGACTGCAAAATGGCTGACAAGACATGGAGGACGGCGCGTTGCCGGAGCCTTTCTGGTCGCCCCGGCCGATATCGACCAGACGACCCACCCGGATGTTGCACTCATCCGGGCGTTTGGCCCCCTTCCCGGAACGCCCCTTCCCGCCGCCACAGCCATCATGGCCAGCAGCAACGATCCCTGGCTGTCCCTGCCCCGCGCGCGCGAACTGGCCAGACACTGGCAATCGGATTTTCTGGAAGCGGGCGCCGTGGGCCATATCGGCAGCAGCGAGCCACTGGGCCTGTGGGAACATGGCGCAACAGCCATGCTCGATTTCGCCAGAAGGCGGCTGCCGCTCCGGGTCCAGTAACTCCGGAGCAGAGGGCCTCAAACCTGACGGCCGAAAGGTCTCCAGCGGTTGAGCAGCAGAGAATTGCTGACTACCGAGACGGAACTCATGGCCATGGCCGCCCCCGCCACGATTGGGTTCAACATGCCGAACGCCGCCAGCGGCAGACCCAGAATGTTGTAAATAAAGGCGAAAAACAGGTTCTGCCGGATCTTGGACAGAGTGGCGCTGGATAGGGAGATTGCATCCAGCACCCCGGTCATTTCGCTTTTCATCAACACGACATCCGCCGTATCGAGTGCCACGGCAGACCCCGCACCGATGGCAAACCCAACATCAGCCGCCGCCAGTGCAGGCGCATCGTTGATACCATCGCCCACCATGCCGACCAGATCGCCCTGCGCGCGGTATTTCGCCACGCCTTCGGCCTTGTGCTCCGGGAGAACCCCCGCCAGATACTCATCCACACCGACCTGCCGGGCCACCACAGACGCCGCGCGTTCATTATCTCCCGTCAGCATCACCACGCGGATGCCCCGCGCTTTCAGAGCCTTCACTGTCGCCACGGCATCCGACCGCAGTTCATCCGCCAAGGCGATGACCCCAAGAACCTGCCCGGCGCACGCCACGGCAATAACGGTGTTACCTTCGCTTTCCAACGCGGCAACCGGTAGGGACAACAGGTCCAGACCGCTTTCCCGCATGAATGCTGGTGAGCCCAGCCGGGCTTCCTGACCGTCGATCCGGCCAATCACGCCCTTGCCGGGAACAGCCTCAAAATCTTCTGCTGCAACAGACGCGCTTACACCATTACTCTGCGTGTAATCCACGATGGCGCGTGCCAGCGGGTGCTCCGAGTTATACTCCAGCGCCTGCGCAACGCCCAGAAGCCTATCCAACAAAACCCCATTCGCCGGATGAATGGCGGCAACAGCGGGACGCCCCTGCGTCAGGGTGCCGGTCTTGTCGACAATGATGGTTTTCAGCTTCTCGGCCCGCTCCAGCGCATCAGCGTTGCGAAACAGAATGCCGGATTGTGCGCCACGCCCCGTCCCCACCATGATGGCCGTGGGTGTGGCAAGACCGAGCGAACATGGGCAGGCAATAACCAGAACAGACACCGCCGAAACAAGGCTCCAGACCGCAGACCCGGTAACGGCCCAACCGATCAGGAATGTCAGAACCGCAATCCCGATCACGGCCGGGACGAAAATACCCGACACACGATCGGCCAGACGCTGCACATTCGCCTTGGAACCCTGCGCCTGCTCGACCATTTTTACGATCCGCGCCAATGCGGTATCCGCGCCAACCCCTGTGGCTCTGACACGCAGCGCCCCATTCGCGTTCATGGTGCCGCCGAACACATCCTGCCCGACTTCTTTCAGAACCGGGACGCTCTCGCCCGTCAGCATGGACTCGTTGACTTCGGACGCCCCTTCAAGGACCTTCCCGTCCACCGGCACACTCTCACCGGGCCGCACGACGAAAATATCACCGACATGCATGTCCGCGACGGCCCGGTCCACGATCGCGCCGTCACGCTCGACATGCGCAATCTGCGGCTGAAGCTGAAGCAGGCTCTCGATCCCGGCGCTGGTCCGGTTCTTGGCCCGCGTTTCCATGAGCTTGCCGAGCGAAATCAGCGTGATGATGGAGGCGCTGGCTTCGAAATAAACATGCTGATGCAGCCCGAACACCACAACAACCGCACTGAACAGCCACGCGATGGACGTGCCCAGCACGACCAGCACATCCATATTGGCCGAACCGCCACGCACCGCATTCCACGCCCTGCGATACAGATGCGCCCCGCAGACGAACTGCACGATTGTGGCGAACACGAACTGCACCAGAACCGGCACGATCATACGTCCGAAGAACATGCCGATCATCTCGGCAAAAAGCGGCAGCGAGAGAACAAGCGTCAGGATGAACCGGTTGCGCTCCCGCTTCCAGATCGCCGCACGTTTGGCCTTCGGATCTTCGCGCTCCCCCTCGTCCAGCCGCGTTGCGCCAAATCCGGCCTTCTCGATCTTCCCGATCAGATCAGCCGGTTCGACCACGCCCGGGATATAATTGATATGCGCCCGCTCGGCCGCAAAATTTACACTGGCCTGCACGGAAGGCTGCCGGTTCAGGATCTTTTCGATCCGCGCCGCACAGGCCGCACAGGTCATGCCTGACAGCGACAGATCAAGGCTCTGTTCGTCCACGGAAAAGCCCGCACGCCGCACGGCAGCCACAACGCTTTCGATGGAAGACGCCGTATTTTCGAAAGCGACCTGCGCGCGCTCGGAGGCAAAATTGACGGTCGCGTTGACGCCCTCCTGACGGTTGAGGACTTTTTCGATCCGCGCGGCACAGGCTGCGCAGGTCATGCCACCGACGGGGAAACTGATCGTTTCTGACATCTGCAAAGGGTCCTGTCAGCTAGGGACGCGGAAGGGAAGCTCCGCAAGAAATATACCCCATACCCCTATTTTTCAAGCATGGAAAAAACAGCTTTCCCACTTTCGAGAACAATTTCACGATCATGAAAAACACGCAGCGCATCATGATGCGCCACACTGACGCATGTGGTGTGAGGCAGAAAGAAAAGAAGGGCCTCGTAAAGACGGCGCTCATTGGCATCATCCAGCGCGGACGTCGCTTCGTCCAGAAACAGGATCGCAGGCCGGAACAGCAACGCCCGCGCCACGGCCAGACGCTGCTGTTCCCCCGGAGACAGAACAGCACCCCAATCTGCAATTTCTTCCAGTCGATGGCCGTATCCCGCCAGATTGACGGCTTCCAGAGCCTGCTGGCAGGAGGCGGTGTCATAGTGGTCGGATGTTGCAGGATAGCTCAGCGCCTGACGCAGTGTCCCGGACGGAACATAGCTGCTCTGGGGCAGGAACATGGCCTGTCTCATATTGAAAGAGACCTCCCCCCGCCCGTGCCGCCACAAGCCGGCCAGCGCCCGCAGGAACGTGCTTTTCCCCGAACCGGACGCTCCGCGAACCAGCCAGCGTTCGCCGCCCTGCATCGTCAGATCGCCAATTTGCACAATCGGTTTTCCATCCGGCAGGTTTAGAACCAGATCCCGGATCTGCACCGAAGGCGCGTCCGATGGAAAACGCACAATCCCGCTTTGAGAGGGTTGGCTGACAACCCGCTCGAACTCGCCCAGACGCTGAAGCACCGAACGCAGGGTCGCCAGATCAGCATAGTTGAAAATGAACCATTCCAGACTGATCCGCACCTGCGTGTAGGCCGAATTGATCTGCGAATAGAGCCCGAAACTCAAAGCATGAGCCATGGCTTTAGGCGCCAGCATGAGCCAGAGCGGTATCGTTGCGACCCCGGTATAGAACTCGCTGATAAAATTGACCCGCCATGTGTAGCGCACAACGCTGCGCCAGTTCGTGGCAATATACGTCAGATAGCCGGACAGCCGTAACTGCTCGGCATTTTCACCTCCATAAAAGGCAATCTGTTCGGAATTACGACGGACATCCATCAGCCCGGCACGCAGATCGGCATCAAAATGCTGCTGCCGGTAATTCGCACCGATCAGCGAAGCGCCAAACCGCTCCAGTATCCCGGAAGCCACCAGCGACGTGAGAACCGCGCCCAGAAAAAGATAGCCGGGGATCTGGAAATGACGGCCATGCCAGTCAAAAGACAATACCCCCCCGATGTTCCACAGAACCACCGCGAAAGACAGCAGCGTGGTCACCGCATCAATAGCGTCCAGACCCAGTTTGAGCGTCTGGACCGTCATCTGGGACAGATCGTCCGCAATACGCTGGTCCGGGTTGTCCGCCCGGTTCGGGCCATGCTCAAGCCGGTAATACGCCTCGTCCGACAGATACTGCCGCAGATAAACCTTCGTGTTCCACAGACGCCAGCGCATCGAAAGAACCTGCGTCAGATAGGTCTGTGTCGCATGCACCCCGACGGAGCCGAGCGTCACCAGAAGGTAAAACGGCAGCATCCCCAGACAGCGCCCGACCTCTCCTGCAAAGAACGCATCGAAAAACCGGTGATACCAGGCCCCGAACCAGACGGCGGACTGGACGTAAAGCACGGACAGCCCGATGGTCCCGCCCAGAAGGGACCAGGCCCACAACTTCTCTTCGGATTTCCAGTAAGGAAGAAGAACTTTCCAGTCCGCCAGAGAATGTGGCGGAGTTACTGCGTCGTCAGTAGTTTGCACGAAGTGTCGCCATGAAACTGCGCGGGGCGGCGGGGAAGTTGAACTGCCACTGACCGCTGGCACGCTCGTAATAATACCGGTTGGTCAGGTTCGTTGCATTCAACTGAAGCCGCAGATGACGGTTGAAGCGATACCCAGCCATGGCATCCACAGTCATGTAACCGCCCTGAATGGTCGTGGCATAACTGCCGCGCAGATTGCTGTTCGCATCAATCCCCGCCCCCACGTTCAGACCTTTAAGAAAGCCGTCCTGCACATTGTAATGCACCCAGGATTTGAACATGTGGTGCGGAGAGAAAACCCCTCCGAAATCGCTGACCTTCGCGTTCGAGACCTTCGTATCCAGATAGGTATATCCGATGGATACGTCGAGCCCCGGCAGGATCTGGCCATCAACCTGCGCCTCCCAGCCCTGACGGCGGATCGGGCCAGTCGTGACATAGAACTGCGAATGATACGGGTCCTGCACCGGCTGGTTAATGCTTTCCATCCGAAAAAGCGCGGATGAGAGGTTCAGGCGTCCATGAAAATATTCAGCCTTGAACCCGGTTTCGACCTGATTGCCTTCCTGTGGCGCAAGACCGCCACCCCCATAGGTCTGCCTGCCGACGGCGGGCGTGAAAATACTGGCATAGCTGGCGTACCAGGAGATGTTCGGCGTGATCTGGTAAACCGTTCCCAGATAGGGCGTGAGCTGCCCGCGCAGATCAGCCTGATTGATCCACTCCCCTTTCGGAGCAGGGGAAATTTTCTGAAGCTTCTCGTAATAACGCGAGACACGACCGCCCAAAATCAGGGACAAATGCCGGATTAACTCCAGCCGGAGTTGACCATAAAAACCCCACTGATAGGCATAGTCGTCCGTCCCGTATCCGTTCTTGTTCTGTATGTAGTCAAAGCAGCTTGCCGGAGGCTGGGGAACGGCATTGGTATTTTCGAGGCTGATATTATTGTAAATATTGTTGCAGTTCACGTTCGCATACTGCGTGATCTGCTCGTAGGAATTGTAGTTGAACCCGAACAGCGCGTGATGCGTCCTGTTGAGCAGTTTGAAACTGCCCTGCGCATAAACATCGGCGGAACGGGACGTGTTGGAACCTTTATATTTGGAGATACCCTGATCCCGGTACTGAAGCGTTCCGGTCGCAGGATTCATTTTGTTCCAAGGCTCGTTGTAGAAAGTATTGTAGTCCTGATCATAGAACGTGGCGCGCGCCGTCGCCGTCCAATCGCCCCAGAGCTTCTGGGTGATGGACGCAATCGTCTGCTGCGTCATGTAGTTCGAATACCCCCAGCTCTGGCTCGGGTTCGCATCCCGGTTGCCAGACCACAGGGTATTGGTCGTAGTCAGAGGCAAACCGTAATAAGGCGCCGTAATATCCTGCTGCTGGGCAGCATGAGAGACCATGAACGTCGTCGTGGGCGTGATGTCCCATTCCAGCGCGCCATAGGCCTGCCATTTGCGCGAATGGGAA
This sequence comes from Gluconobacter cerevisiae, assembly GCF_015244675.1. Lineage (GTDB taxonomy): Bacteria > Pseudomonadota > Alphaproteobacteria > Acetobacterales > Acetobacteraceae > Gluconobacter > Gluconobacter cerevisiae. The sequence continues at coordinate 144,090 of NZ_JABCQO010000001.1, forward strand.
TATTTGTAGAAAAAATGATTGTCCTGATACAGATCCGCTGTCCGGAAACGCACGGTTTTTGAGCGGTTCAACGGGATGGTGATATCCGTGTCCACCCGATAATCGTCGAAACTGCCCACGCTGGCCGATCCACCAGCGGCGAAGTCCATGCCGGGTTTCTTCGTCACCTGATTAACCACCCCGCCCGCGGCTCCCCCGCCCTGCAATAAGCCGGAGGAGCCGCGAAGCACCTCGATCCTGTCATACATCGACAGGTCGAAGGCCGCATTATTCAGCGTCCCGGCAGCGTTGGGCGTGCCATCAATGGACGTCGTGAGCTGGTATCCGCGTGAATAATAATTGGCATTGGCCGTCGAGCCGGGAAGCACGCGGATGCCGTTAATCTGACGCATCGCATCTGCCATCGTCAGCATGTTGGAATCTTCCATGCGCTGCTGCGTGATGACCGAAATGGATTGCGGCACATCCTTGAGCGCCACGGGGCTTTTCCCCCAAACTTCAACGGCGGGTGCCGTATAGGTGTGATTGCTGCCCAGAACCTGAATGTTTTCCTCTGCCGCAGCCTCCAGATCCTCGGAAGAGCGAGACGCGGCTGCGGCAGACGTTGGAGCAGTGGCCGAAATGGGAGCCTTCGCAGACTGCGTGACAGGATTGTCCGAGTGGCGGGATACTGCGCAAGGCACAGGACGCGCCGCCTTGTGGGTAGCATGGCAAACAGACGGATGGTTTCTGGCACGCTCTACAACCGTATCAGCCAGCGCCGCAGGGCATGCGCCCGCCATCAGGCTGCCCCAGATCAGGGCGTGGTGGGAAATGGCGGGAAAGCCGAGCCGACGGCGAACTGAAATGCCATGCTGTGTCATAATGTCTGTCCTAAAGAGACATACCAGCCTCATGCAACAGCCCGTTCCACGAAAAACATCGTGTCACGACATGAGACTGGCAATGAGACGCTCCTGCGCAGGAGGAAGCGTGCTCCGGCTTCAGGAAACGACGTCAAATCCCGTGTCTTCGACGACGTCCCTGAACGCTGCGGGCGAAACATGCGTGGGGTCATAAGAGACCGTCACCTTGCCGCCATCCAGCACGATATCGACGCCCGTCACGCCGTTTACCGCTTCAAGAGCGCGGTGAAGCTTACCCGAACACCCGTTGCAGGACATACCCTCGACCGTCATGTGCGCTGTTTCTGGCATGTCACGAAATCCTTGAAAGAGAGATATCCCCCCGGCAATGACATATTCACATACGATGCGGGGGTATGGTTTATATCACTATTAATTATAAAACGATTCTGGCAATAGTTTTTATTTAACTAATTTAATATGTTATATATACCGCGCTGGGGTATGTGGTTTCATATTGATTTCGAAACATATCTGACAAACCCTTTTTCAGGCACGGAAAAATAATCTTTTCCTATTCCCCGGCTGGGTATAGGATTAGATCAGATTCGAACGATGAATCGCTCCGTTTCTTCCCCTTCTGTGGTGATTTCTGATGGTCAGGACACATGCCCGGATCTGGATCGGCCTGCTGGCCTGCCTGCTCATGCAGGTGGGGCTGCTGCTCGGCGCATCCACCGCGCAGGCCAGATCTGAAGCTCCCCATATGGCCATGACGATGCATCACATGGCCCATCACCAGAAGCCGGATGCCACTGATTGCTGCAAAACCTCAGCATTCCATGCGATCCCTCATCCGCAGCAATCTTCCGAAGGCTGCTGCCACACGCATGTGGTTTCAGCCGACCCCATGCTGACAATGGCGTCCGTCCACCCGTCCGGCCCAGCCCATACGGCCGCGCGCATCTTTGCCTCCGGGCTGCAAAACCGCTTCAGCGGCACGGACTGGATCCCCGCCTCACCGCCTCCAAAACCCCGCGCAATCTGACACACGCCTGACCGGCGTGGACCCGTCCTGCTGCCCGAAATGGGCATTCAGGGCCTGACCTTCTGTCATTTTCGCGGATTTATCCTCATGACCTCTCCGTCCCGCTCCCGGGACGGCCTGACACGACGGCGTTTCGTGACGGGGTTCGGCTCAGGCGGCCTGCTGGCAGCCCTGCCCCGAACCTCACATGCGCTCTCCTCAACGGCCGTTCCCATCAGGGCCTCTTCGGGCATCATACCCCCCCACCCTTCTGACCGGTGGGATCTGAAGGTCGGCCACACGCGCATTTCGCTCGATGGCAAAACCATGCACGCCCCGACTGTCGGCGGCACGGTGCCCGGACCGATCCTGCGCTTCAAACAGGGCGATACCGTCAGCATCAACGTAACCAATACGCTGGATGAACCGACCTCAATCCACTGGCACGGCATCCGCACACCCGCGAACATGGACGGCGTCCCGGGACTGAGCTTTGGCGGCATCGCCCCCGGCGAGACCTTCACCTATCGCTTCAAACTCCATCAAAGCGGCACCTACTGGTATCACAGCCATTCAGGAATGCAGGAAGCGATGGGCCTGTATGGCGCGATGGTGATCGACCCGCGCCGCCCGGACCCGAACACCTGCGACCGCGATTACGTCATTTTCCTCGCCGAATGGACGGATGTCATGCCCCATGACATCGTCAGCAACCTCAAGATGCAGGACGATTATTACGTCTTCCGGCAGCGCACGGCGGCGTCCTTCCCGAAAGAAGCGCGCGAAGCCGGAAGTGCGGGTGCGGCCCTCGCGGACCGTCTGGCCTGGTCGAAAATGCGCATGGCCGCGACCGACATCGCAGACGTCTCAGGCGCGATTTACACCTACACGCTGAACGGCCACGCCCCGGACATGAACTGGAGCGGCCTGTTCCGGCCCGGCGAAAAAGTGCGCCTGCGCTTCATCAACGGCTCGACCATGACGTTCTTCGACATCCGGATTCCGGGCCTCGAAATGCTGGTCGTACAGGCGGACGGCAACGATATCGAACCCGTTCCGGTGGACGAATTCCGCATCGGCGTGGCAGAAAGCTATGACGTCATTGTCCAACCGAAGGACGAGCGCGCCTATGCCATTTTCGCCCAGAGCGAAGACCGCACCGGTTACGCAAGCGGCACGCTCGCCCCCCGCGAAGGCATGATCGCTCCCTTGCCGCCGATGGACCCGCGCCCGGTCCGCACCATGGTGGACATGGGCATGGGGAACATGAAGCCCGGTGAAAGCATGAAGGACATGGAGATGTCCGAAGACATGTCGGGCATGAAAATGGATGGCGACATGGCCGGAATGGGCATCCCCGGCATGAACATGAAAGGCATGGATATGAGCCACATGGCCATGCCGAAGATGGAAGTGGACGATCCCGGCCCGCCGCCCATCAATGTCGAAAACCAGATGCGCGCTATGATGCCCATCGACCGAACCGGCAGCCCCGGCGACGGACTGGAAAACAACGGCCGCCGCGTCCTGAACTACAGACAGCTCCGCGCCACACGTCCCGGAGCGGACCTGCGACCGCCAACTCGGGAAATCATCCTGCATCTGACCGGCAACATGGAGCGCTATATCTGGGGCTTCAACGGTCGGAAGTTCTCGGAATCCGGGCCGATCCGCCTCAAACTTGGCGAGCGCGTGCGTTTTACGCTCATCAACGACACCATGATGGAACACCCGATCCATCTGCACGGTCTGTGGAGCGAACTTGAAAACGGTCAGGGCGATTACCGCCCCTACAAGCACACCATCATTTCCCAGCCGGGCTCGAAACTGAGCTATCTCGTGACGGCCGATACCCCCGGCATGTGGGCGTATCACTGCCACCTGATATATCACATGGATCTGGGCATGTTCCGCACGGTGATCGTGGCATGAAACACGCCCTTTCTCTCGTGCTTCTGTCCATTCTCGCCCTATCCGGCACGGCCCGCGCCGACCAGCCGGTCTATCACGCTGCCGATGCGCCGGAAGCGACCCCTGTCGTCTATATCGGCAACATCAAGCCCGCCATGGATCAGGGCACTTGGCTGCATGGCATCTTCAACCAGCTTGAAGGCCGCTATGCCCCCGGCGAGACCGATTTCCGCTGGGATGGGGAAGCGTGGTTCGGGGGCGACTACAACAAGATCTGGCTCAAATCCGAAGGCACGCTGGAAAAAGGCCGCCTGAGCGATGGCGACCACGAACTGCTCTATACACGCTCGATTTCGTCCTACTGGAACCTACAGGGCGGCGTGCGCATGGACCTTGATGACGGTCCAACCCGCACCTGGGGCGCGTTCGGCATTGAAGGTCTGGCGCTGTACGAATTCGAGTTCGAAGCCACAGCCTATGTCAGCGACCGCGGACGTTTCGCCGCTCGCGTGGAGGGGTCTTACGACTTCCTGCTGACCAACCGCCTGATCCTTCAGCCACAGGCCGAGTTCAATTTCTACACGAAACCCGACACAGGACGGCAGGCTGGCGCCGGATTGTCTGACGTCGATGCAGGTCTGCGCCTGCGATACGAACTCTGGCGGAAATTCGCGCCCTATGTGGCCGTAACCTACTCCGGATATCTCACACAGGCCCGCCGGATCGCCCGTGACCAGCACGACGATACCGGCTCCGTCCGCTTCAGCCTCGGCGTCCGAAGCTGGTTCTGATCCCCACACATTCAGGAAAGTCCCTTATCATGCGCAAGATCCTCCTCGCATTGGCCGCCCTTCTCGCAACCAGCACGGCCTCTGCCGATCCCTCCATGCCGGACATGGACATGAGCGGCAAAAACGCCATGACCATGCCATCCCCCAGAACGCAGGACCCGATGGCTGGCCTCAGCATGGATCAGCAGATGGTCCTGTGCGCGCATCTGGAGGCGCTCAGCAAACAGAACAGTCCGCTGACGCCGAAAATGAAGCAGCAGCGTGCCGCCTGTCAGAAAATGGATATGGGCATGGCAAATCAATCCGCCCCCAGCGAAACACTGGACCGCTGATTCTTCAGCGGATCATCCGGCGAACGACCTGGAGAAGCTCGTCAATGGCGTCTTCTCCACCGTCTTCCTGTACCGCACGGCGCACGCAACCATTGGCGTGGGACGACAGGATCTGGATAGACACCCCGTCCAGCGCCGATTTGATGGCAGAGATCTGGGTCAGGATATCTACGCAATAACGATCGTTCTCGATCATGTTGAGAACACCGCCGACCTGTCCTTCGATCCGGCGGACGCGGTTTGTCAGGGCTTTCTTGCGCGGCTGCTCAACACGACGGCCGTCATCATCCAGCGGTGTGCAGTTCTCGCAGACATCCACTGCGTGTTCATTTCGGGATAGTGCCATTACTGGATCCGCCCTTTAGTCAGACATCCGAACATCACTTATGGGTCCATGTCCGCCCATCCGGGCGCGCCTTTCGAACGCCCCCATCGCGCGTGTATATGCCCCGCTGCATCGGGAATTGCCAGTGCACAGACACCGGTCCGCCTTTTCCTGATCGAAAAAAAACCGAGTCTCCCGCAGGAAAGCAGGCTTCCTCTTACGTCAGTAAGGTGCGGATATTCCCTTCCAATGCCGGATGTTACTCCGACATACGTCTCGTCATCGGGGTTTTTCGTAAAATTTATTATAAAATCCGGCGATTTCTCCAGTCTCGCACCGCCCCTGGGACTGCACTTGATGCAAATCATTCTCACTCCCCTTCCCGGACGGGCCGGATGCGCCTATCTAGAACAGAGGACGGAGCCTGTGAGCGTCCGCCACACCACCGGGGTACGGAACTGATGTTGTATCTGGATACACTGCCCAAGGGCGGACATGCCGTGATCGAGAAGGTCGAACAGCGTGCGCCTCTGGACCCGATCGCCACACGCCTCGGCGAACTGGGCTTCGTGCCCGGAGAAGCCGTACAGGTCGTCGCGACCGGCCCGATGGGCAAGGATCCGATTGCAGTGCGTCTGGGCACATCACGTTTTGCCCTGCGCCGTGGCGAAGCTGCCCGCGTGGGCCTGCGGACCGTTTCCTGACACCCCATGAGTGCAACCACGTCCCCGCAGACACCCGCGTCCCCTCTGCATATCGCCCTCGTCGGAAATCCGAACTGCGGCAAGACCTCCCTGTTCAACCAGCTGACGGGCAGCCGTCAGAAAGTCGCCAACTACGCAGGCGTCACGGTGGAGCGAAAGGAAGGGTTCTTCACGACACCCAACGGCCGCGCCATCCGCGTGCTCGACCTGCCGGGCGCCTATAGTCTTGATTCGACCAGCCCGGACGAGGACGTCACACGCGATGTCTGTCTCGGATGCCATCGGACCGAACCCCGCCCGGAAATGCTGGTGGCCGTCATTTCGGCGACCAATCTGCGGCTGCATCTGCGCTTTCTGCTGGAGCTGAAGCAGCTCGGCCTGCCCGTCATTGTCGCACTGAACATGATGGACGAAGCCCGCCGCCACGGCCTTCAGATCGACGCCGCCGGATTGCAGGCCGATCTGGGCATGCCCATCGTCCCCGTCGTCAGCCTCAACCGCGCGGGCGTGATGCCGCTGCTTCAGAGGCTGGATCTCTCCCTGCCGGCCCCGCCTGTGCCTCTGCCCGCCGGGCTGGACCCACACATGGAAGTCCGGCGGCTGCTCGCGACCTATGTCGTCGATCCCGCCGCAGGAACGGATCGCCTGACGGACCGGCTGGACCGCGTGTTCCTGCATCCCGTCTGGGGGCCGATCATTCTTCTGATCGTGCTGTTCGTCATGTTCCAGACCGTCTTCGCCTGGGCGCAACCGCTCATGGACGGACTGGGAAGCGGTATTTCGATCTTCGGGGAAATCGTTCTCAAGCCGGTTCCGGGCGGCGTTCTGCACAGTCTGCTGGCGGATGGCGTATTGGCGGGCGCGGGCACAGTGATCGTGTTCCTGCCGCAGATCCTCATTCTGTTCCTGTGGATTCTGGCGCTCGAGGAGTCCGGCTATCTGCCCCGCGCCGCCTTCCTGCTGGACCGGCTAATGGCGCTGGCCGGACTGAGCGGACGATCCTTCATCCCCCTGCTGTCGAGCTTCGCCTGCGCCATTCCCGGCATCATGGCCGCCCGCACCATCCAGAACCCGCGGGACCGTCTGGTCACGATCCTGATCGCACCGCTCATGACCTGCTCGGCGCGGCTGCCGGTCTATACGCTGTTGATCGGTGCGTTCGTGCCACACCGGAGTGTGCTCGGGATCTTCGGACTTCAGGGACTGGTACTGTTCGGGCTTTATGCGGTCGCCATCGTCAGTGGCGTAATCGCCGCGCGGATCATGACGCGGGGCGTGAAGTCCGAGGAACATCCGCTGCTGCTCGAACTGCCGTCCTATCGCCGCCCGAACCTCCGCAGCCTCGCGCTCGGACTGTGGCAGCGCGCGGTAATGTTCCTCTCCCGCGTCGGCACGATCATCGTCTCGCTGAACGTGCTGCTCTGGGCCCTGTCGAGCTTCCCGCTCCCGCCCGCAGGCGCACCGGGGCCCGCCATTGATTACAGTCTGGCAGGGCGGATCGGCCATCTGATGCAGTGGGTTTTCGCGCCTATCGGCTTCAACTGGCAGATCTGCGTTTCGCTCATCCCCGGACTTGCGGCGCGCGAAGTGGCGGTCAGTTCCCTCGCCACTGTCTATGCCATCGGCGCCACGGATGAGGGCGCTGCCGACAGGCTCCTGCCCCTGCTCTCGACGCAGTGGAGCATGGCCACGGCATTTTCGCTGCTGGCCTGGTATGTTTATGCGCCGCAATGCATTTCGACGCTGGCTGTCATGCGTCGGGAAACCGGGTCCATCAAAACCGTTCTATGGGCTGCGGCGTATCTGTTCGGTCTGGCCTATCTGGCCGCGTTCCTGACCTATCACATCACCCGCGTCCTTACGGGAGCTGCCTGATGCTTGAACTTTCTGTTGCCGTTCTGATCGTCTGCGCGGCCGCCATTTATTGGTATGCCCGCCTGTTTCCCGCCAGATGGGGCAAAGTGCGGACGGCCGTTGGCCTGTCCGCCCCGCAACCCACGATCGGCAAGGGCTGCGGCGGCTGTTCGGGCTGTGACCGCTCGGGTAAGGGTGGTTGCCACTAAGGCAACCACCCACTCTTTTCAGGCTTTTTGAAGTCCCGGATTGCCACGCTCAACCGCAAAGCTGGCATACGTGGACAGCTTGCCCCCCGGCACCATAACCCGATCGATAATCTTCAGGTCAGCGTGCCACACTTCCGGGCCCACATCGCACAGAACATAACCGCGCTTGTCGGTCGTGGCCTTCAGATGCGGGTTCTCGCTGCGAGCGATGCGGCTGAAATGATCGTCGTCGCCCAGACCATCTGCGCCCGATGAAATGGACGTCGCGAGGAACTCCACCGAAACCGGCTTCCCCCGTCCCGGCTCGATCAGCAGATCCCCGGCAAAGTGTCGATGCGCGTCCCCCGTCACATTGACCACGTTTCCGGGGCAATGCGTATCGATGAAGTCCAGCAGGCGCTTGCGGCTGTAAAGATAGCCGGACCACTGATCCATGCTGTAGGTCAGTTCGGAATGCGCAGACTTGCGGTGCGCCAGATCCATGATCATGACCTGATGTGCCAGCAGGTTCCACTTTGCATCCGACCGCCCCAGACCATCAAACAGCCATTGCTCCTGCTGCGTCCCCATCATGGTACGTTCGGGAGACCACACGTCTTTCCCCTGCGCGGCATTCGTGTCGCCATAAGCCTGATCACTGCGATACTGACGCGTATCCAGCACGAACATGTTCATCAGATCGCCGAAGCTGAAGCTGCGATAGAGCTGCATATGGTTGCCATCGGGAATGGACGTCGCCCGCAGCGGCATGTTCTCGTAATACGCCTGTAGCCCGACAGCCCGGCGCAGACGGAAAATCTCCGGCGGCGTCCCATCCTGATCGGTATCTCCGGCCCAGTTGTTGTCGATCTCGTGATCATCAAAACTGACGATCCACGATGTCGCGGCATGGGCGGCCTGAAGGTCAGGGTCTAGTTTGTACTGGGCATAGCGGCGGCGATATTCATCCAGCGAATAACATTCCGGCCCAACATGACGCCGCAGAACATGTGCCTTGCGTCCGTCGATATCGCGCAGATGATCGCCGCTATCCGCGCCTTCGTAAATATAGTCGCCGTAATGGAATACGAAGTCGATCGGCTCATTCGCGATGGCGCGCCAGGCGGTGTAATAGCCATATTCGTAATGCTGGCAGCCTGCTGCGGCAAAGCGCACGCGCGACAGCGGCGCACCCGGCGTCGGCAGCGTACGCCCCCGGCCAACAGGGCTTGCATAACCTGCGATATGGAAACGATACCAGTACGGTCGGTCCGGCTTCAGCCCGGCGACCTCGACATGCACCGAATGACCAAGCTCCGGATGGGCAAGGGCCTGCCCGCTCTGCACGGGTTTTGAGAACGTTTCGTCCTCGCTGACCTCCCATCTTACCAGAACTGGCTTGAGAACTTCCATGCCGCCTGCCTCTTCCAGCGGGTCGGGCGCGAGGCGCGTCCACAGCACCAGACCGTCCGAAGCCGGATCGCCGGAGGCTACGCCAAGCTGGAACGGAGAGGCCGTAAAAGTCGGGTTTTTCTCCAGATCGCGCGGGACAGCAGCCCGCAGCGCACGCACGCGCGTCGAGAGGAGGAGACCCGCACCAAGGCCGGTCAGCAGGCTTCTACGTTTCATGAACACCATGCAGCAGTTCTTTCTTACGAAGCCCGGTTCCATGCGGAACCGGGCTCCCAGAGGTCTTTGGACACACGCCCTCCGTTCTGTGGACACATGAAATGGAGATTTGCCCACTCCTCGAAATGTCATTTCATGAAACTGTCATGAATGAGGTCGTGCGAATTCCCTAAACGCTGTTGCGCCGCAGCCCAGACGGGCTTTCAGGGCGCGGTGATTCGGAAACATTCAGAAACGGGAACATGGATGCGCTGTCAGCAGGAATGGTTGCGCCTTTATCGCAGGGTGCGTTCCCGGACCCGTCGGGAGGATGCGGACGACCACCTTCAGAACGCCCTCATGAGCTATTTCGAGCGCCCCGAAGGCAGCGTGCAGCATCAGGACGCCTATATCACCCGAAGCGCCGTGAATTCCTCGCTCAACGCGATCCGCCGCGAACGGCAGGGATATGTGCAGGCGGCGGACGACTTCGAAACGCTCGTCAATGTCCCCGACCCTGCGCCCTCGCAGGAGGATATTTACGAATCAACGCAAAAACTGGCGCATTTCCACGAAGGCTGCGAACAGCTTCCGGACCGGACCCGACAGATCTTCCTGATGAACCGTGTGGAAAAAATGAAGTACAGCCATATTGCGCAATCGCTGGCGATCAGTGAAAGCAGCGTTGAAAAACATATCGCAAAGGCGCTGATCTTCCTTTCAACATGGATGGATCACTGAAATACCGATCTGATGGACGTCATCAAACTCCGCGCGGCAGAATGGATTGCACGCCTCCATGCCGAGGACTGCACACCGCTCGACCATGACATGTTCCGCGACTGGCTGGCGAGCGATCCCCGCAATGGGCCGGTTTTCGAACATCTGACGGAACTGTGGGAACTCTCCGGAGGCGCCCGGCCGCCGCTTTTTGTTCCGAATACAAAACCTGCTCCAGCCATGCGTCGCCCGCTCCTCAGCCGAAGGCACGCGCTGGCGGGACTGGTTGCAGCGGTTTTTCTGGCCGTTCCGCCATGGGAAGGCGCACATGCCAGCCGGATCGAGGAAACCGGGATCGGGAGCATCCGCGATGTCCACCTCACACCCCGGACGGATTGCCGCCTCGACACCCAGACACGCCTCGTGGTGGGGCCGAACGGGCGGCAGGCGCGGCTGTGTCACGGGCAGATCCTGCTCTCGGTGGCCGGACCGGACCCTTTCCATCTTTCCGCCGACGGCATGACGGTACAGCTTCATGACAAGACCTCTGCCGATATCCGCATCAATCGCGGCAATACGGAAGTCACGGCCATCCGGGGGAAGGTGTTCCTGACCGCCGCAGCCCTGCGTGAGGCCGGACGATGGGTGATGCCCGGACAGCGCCTGCGGATGGATCGCAACGGCGGCTGGAACATCGATTATCCCGATCTGGAAACATTGCTCTCCTGGCAGAGCGGCGAACTGGTGTTCCGCAATCAGCCGCTGGCGGAGGTAATTCAGGAAATCAACCGTTACGCCTCCCGCCAGATCGTCCTGTCCGCGCCGCGTCTGGCCTCGCAGCGCCTGAGCGGCGTGTACCATGTGCGTCAGGGGGATGCGTTTTTGCAGATGCTCCCGCATCTGCTGCCCCTGCGGATCCGCCCGGCCCATAACGCTTACGAAATCGTCGCTTTGTGACGTTTCGATGAAAACCGCTGCATCGCGCTGAGGTTTTCATTTTCTCATCTGTCTTCCTGTCGAGACCGCTTTCAGGCCCGACGACAGGAAACGAGCCCCATGACCCCGCCCTCCCGTTACCCCCGCCGCACCGTTCTGCTTCTGTCGGCAGGCGCGACCATTCTGACGCACTCTCTGTCCAGCGCCTTCGCAGCCCCGAGCGCTCCGGTGCATATCGCGCCACAGCCCATGGCACAGGCCCTCGTGACGCTCGGGCATCAGACAGGCCGCAATATCATTTTCACCTCCGATGCCGTAGCCCATCTGCGCGCCCCTGCCGTGGACGGCACGCTGTCGCCCGACGATGCGGTCAAACGCCTACTGCGCGGGAGCGGACTGAAGGCAGAGGCCATGCCGGATGGCGGCGTCATCATCCGCAAGGACCCCTCCGCGCGCCCAAAGCCCCAGCGCCTGCGTGAAGCGCAGGCGCATGACATCGAACAGATCGTCGCCACCGGCCACCGCACACGCTCGGTCATGAGCGTCAGCGGCGACGAAATGCAGACGCTCATGCCGGGTCAGAGCCCGATGCAGGCACTCGATCTACTACCGGGTGTGACGTTCACCAACGTCGATCCGTGGGGCAATAACGAGCAGAATTCCAGCATTTACGTTCATGGCTTCAACCAGAACCAGCTCGGTTACACGATGGACGGCGTCCCACTCGGAGCCGGGGCTTACGGCAACTATAACGGCCTGTCCCCGCAGCGCGCGGCCATCAGCGAAGACATCGGTTCGACCTCCCTGTCGTCAGGTGCCGGTGCGCTCGGCACCGCCTCGACCAGCAATCTGGGCGGGACCATCGAATTCACCACGCGTGACCCGAAAAAGAAGGCCGGCGCCACAATCAACCAGACCTTCGGCAGCTATTCCACGTTCAGAACATTCGCACGCATTGATACCGGCAATTTCGGCAACGGCAATTCCGCCTATATGGCGTTTGCCCGTCAGGACGCCCGTCCCTGGAATCTCGGCAACGCCAACCGGCAGGGCGGCTATCAGGTGAACGGGAAATTCGTCCACAAGGGCGAAAACACCACCATCACCGCCTATTTCGACTGGCAGAACAAGGCCGAGCCCAACACGCAGGGCCTGACGGCCCCCACCGACCTGTATGCCCGCGGGGCCTTCTTCCCGGACCTAAACGCCGCCATGGCGGGGTATCCGGCTGAAAGCTCGACCAAAGCCGGACCGGCGACGCCCAACAACAAATATTACTTCTCCGCCGCCCAGCGGACCGACTACCTGACCTATCTGAAAATTTCCCACCGGTTCTCCCCGAACCTGAACTGGGACAACCAGCTTTATTTCCATTACGACGATGGCGCAGGCGTGGTGGCGACGTCCATCCGCACGAATGCGATCCTGACGATCCTCGGCTCCTATCTCGATCCGACCGGCACGAAATACATCAAGAACGGACAGTTCACTTACAGCGTCGCAGGCATCGATCCGAAGGTCTGGAACGCCACGGGTGGCACGGGTTTCGCCGTCCGCACCACGGAATACAGCGACTATCGCGGCGGTCTGATCAGCGCGCTGCATTACCGCCTTGGCCATCACAATATCGAACTGGGCGGCTGGTATGAGCGCAACAACAACGAACAGGGCCGCTACTGGTATCCGCTGACCAAGAACGACACGCTGACGCCCTATTTGCGCCCCACCAACCCGTTGTTCACGCAGTGGAACAACGCGTTCTACACCAACACCTTCGTCACGCATCTTCAGGATAGCTGGAAAGTCACCTCCCGCCTGACGCTGACGGCAGGCTTCAAGTCCGAGATGGTCTATACCAACGGCACCCTCCCGGTGGCCGCCCTGCCGCAGTCGCTCGCCTCTTCGGTGAAGGGGGCGAAAAAGATCGTCGATACCAGCACCAATACTGTCGCGGGTGGCACTATTCCGTCCTACAAACCATTCCTGCCCGCCTTCGGTGCGCTCTGGAATGTCACACGGCACGAACAGCTTTTTGCCAACATTCAGGAGAACATGAACTCCTTCGCCGCCACTGGATACGGATCGACCTCACCCTGGGCGGTGTCGGACCAGGCGGATTTCGAGAAGTTCAAGCGCAGCGGTAAGCCGGAAACATCCTGGACGTATGAAACCGGCATCCGCACCAGCCATCCGATCGACACGCGTATCCTGACCGGGATCAGCGGGCAGCTCGAATATTATCACGTTGATTTCTACAACCGCCTCGGCACCATTTCACCGCCGGGTCAGGGCATTTCCGGCGTCGGCAATACGGTGGCAAACCTTGGCAGCGTTTCCACGAACGGCATGGACATGTCGTTCACCCTGCGCTTCGGATCACATTTCTCGATCTATAACGCCGTGTCCTATGTCAGCAGCATTTACGGCAACGACTTCATGGATGGCGCGACGCTCTATGCCACCAAGGACAAGAAGGTCCCCGCCATTCCAGCATGGTCCGACAAGTTCGCCGTCAACTACAATCAGGGCGGCTTCAATGCCCAGTTCAGCGGCAGCTATATGGGCGTCCGTCCGGGGACCATTACCAACAGCGTCATGGTGCCGCCGCGCGTGCAGCTTGCTTTCAGCTCCAGCTATACGTTCCACCAGATCCCGCACATGAACAGCCTCAAGCTCCAGTTCAACGCGAGCAATCTGACGAATGCACGTTCCTGGTCCACGATCTCCGCCGGAGATGCCAACACCTATACTGGCTACCCCACAGCCCCGCGTATGTTCTTCGGAACGGTCTCCGCAGCCTTCTGAACACAGAACACCCATTCCCCCGACAAATCAGGGAATGGGTCTCAGGAACGTGCCGCTAACGGACTGAACTGCCAGACATTTTCGGAGGCCGGACACCGCCCTTTCAGGCCTCCCTCGACCTCCCGGCTTTGCAGACATCTGACGTCGTAAACCTTGTCGTAAGCAGTACGCACAAAGTTTTCGTCGACGGAAAACGGCGGTCCCTTCAGACAGGACTGATCATAGGTCAGCGTTACGAGCAGTTCGGGCACAGGACCGGTCAGGGCCAGAAGATGGGCGACATAAGCCCGTCGCAGATCTTCCGGCAGGGCAATCAGCGCAGCACGGTCATAAATACCTTCCACCGGACCAACGACATCCTGCGTCAGGTCGAAAATATTGCCTGCAAAAATGCTGATGTCTGATGCCGAAAAACGCCGCAGCGTCCCGACCTGAATGACCTCCGGCGTGACACCGAGATCGCTGAAGAATCGCTCCACCGCGATCTCGCTGAGTTCACATCCGATCACCTGATATCCCTGCCCGGCCAGCCAGACCATGTCCTGACTCATCCCGCACAGAGGCACGAAAATCCGCGCTCCAGCCGGCAGATCCAGCGCGCCGAAATAGCGGGTCAGAAGCGGATTGGCGCGCGCTTCATGAAAGCCCGTCTCCCCACGTTCCCATTTTTCCTGCCAGAAAACGGCATTCGACGCTGCGTCCATCACTTCGGCGATCCTCATTCCCTATTGGGCCGATCCTGTGCCCTCCTGTCCCGATGAGGCAATGGCCTCCCCGCAGAAAATATGAGAAAAGCCGCTCATGGTCATGCTCACCCCCTCCCAGCGGCAGGCGCTCGACGAAATCATTGCCGCCCATGCCGCAGGACGGCCGACACATCTGCTGACGGGATATGCGGGCAGCGGCAAAACGACGCTGATGCAGGCCGTCGCCCGGCATTTCATGAGCAAGAAAAAAGTCGTAGTCATCACGGCCCCGACCCATAAAGCCACGGCTGTTCTGCGCTCCAAAGTGGACCGGGACGTCGACTGCCGCACGATCCAGAGCCTGCTGAGCCTCCAGCCCTCCTCGCAGGGCACGACCACGACCCTCGTCCGCTCCAAACGACCCCAGACGATCGCTGATGGCATCGTCATCGTCGATGAATGTTCGATGCTCTCGGCGGAGCTGATGAACTGGATCCGCGATCTGCTGCGTTACTGCTTCGTACTGTTTGTAGGCGATCCGGCACAGCTTCCGCCTGTCGGGGAAGCCGCCTCCCCTTCGTTTTCCGTGCCCTCACGCTCCCATCTCGACACCGTCGTACGACAGGCCGCAGGCAATCCGATCCTCGAAGCCGCAACCCTCATCCGCCAGAGCCAGGGCGGTGAAGCGGACTGGAGCTGGGTCCGCGATGCCCGTCAGGAACAGACCGGCCTGTTCCTGCCCAAGGATGTGGAAAGCTGGGTCCGCAAGGCCTTCCTGTCCGACGCCTTCGACGCCGATAACGACTGGTGCCGCTATCTGTGCTGGACGAACGCGCGGGTGCATCAGATCAACCGGATGGTCCGCCTCTGGCGTTATGGCGGCGAAACACCGACACCTTTCATGCCCGGCGAGCGTGTCGTGTCCCGTGCACCGTTTTCCATCCAGCAGGAAGAAAGCGGCCCGCGGCAGGCCATCGCCACAAACGAGGAAGTCCTCGTCATGGACATCAAGCCCGGTCGGCTGTCTTACAAATTCGAGCTGTGCAAGGACGTTCCGGCATGGGTGGCCGATCTGGCCTCATGGGAGGTCACGCTGCTGACCATGGCAGGCGAGGAAATCACCGGCCATATCGTACAGAACCCGAAGGATCTGGAAGCCGTGGACCGGCGTCTGGTACAGGAAGCTAAGCAACAGCACCGCCGCTGGAGCCACCGTTTCGCGTTTCAGAATGCCCTGCTCCAGCTTCAGGCGGTCTATGCCATGACGGTTCATACCGCGCAGGGCAGCACGTTCAAAAACGTGTTCGTGGATCTCGGTGATATCGGCCGCCGCGCCCGCCAGAGCCCGCTGGAGACGCAGCAGCTCTGCTATGTGGCGGTGACGCGCGCGACGGACATGGTATTCCTTGTCAACACGGCGAGTCTTTCCGTTTGATGGGCCGCGATGCCCAGAGCGACGCCAGAATGGACCCCGAAACATTGTGCCAGACGGAGAAAACAGCGCCCGGCAACGCAGCCAGCGGGGAAAAATAAAGCCGTCCCAGTGTCGCGGCGAGGCCGGAATTCTGCATCCCGACTTCCAGTGCCAGCGTCCGGCACACACTCTCGTCAAACCCAAGCAGTCGCCCGCCCCAGTAGCCACCCAGAAGCCCGATCCCGTTATGCAGAATCACGGCCAGCAGCATGATCGGACCAGCCTCTCTCAAAGACGGCCCCACACCAGCGACAATCGCCCCGATGATAAGCAGGATCGACACCATCGCCACCAGCGGAAGCGCAGGTTCGACCCGCCGCACTGCGCGATGCCAGAATGTATTGATCACAACGCCCGCCAGAACGGGCAGCGCCACCATCGTCACGATGCTGCGAAATAGCGCCCAGCTATCCACCGCCACCCCTGCCGAAACATAGAAGCGCACCAAAAGCGGCGTCGCCACGATTCCGACGAGTGTGGAAAACGCACTGATGCTGACCGACAGTGCCACATCTCCGCGCGACAGATAGATCATGACGTTGGACGCCGTTCCGCTCGACACGCACCCTACCAGAACCATACCCGTCATCAGTGCAGGCGACAGCCCCAGCAGATGCGCGATCCCCCAGGCTGCAAGCGGCATGACAAGATAATGCAGCCCCACCCCGGCCAGAACGGGCGCGGGCCGACGGAGGATACGCCCGAAATCGGCTGGGGTGAGGGACACGCCCATCGTGAACATGACGAACGCCAGCAGTGGCGTAATAACGGGAACGAGTGTCAGGAACGCTTGAGGCAGGAGAAGGGCAAGCCCGGACACCACAATGGCCCAAAGCGGGAAAAGACGCATCACCACCGCAGCAGGACCGTTTCGTAGAAACATTCTTCAGGTGGCATATGGCCCATCGTAATGAAGATAACAAAAACGTTCTTATGCCGGGAGGCAGCAGTTCCGTCATCTTTTTCCGACATGCACCCGGAGGAATGCCCAACCTGAAAAATGCCATTAACCTTAAGGTAAGATCGAGCTGTCTTTATTATTTTCATGAGGAATCGAAGATTGCCTCTCAGCTTTTTCGGGAGTGGCCTGCACGGCCTGATCAATAACCCATGCAGTATTCATGACACCTGATCCGCCCACTTTGCTTGGGTACAGCACGGTTATTTTCCTGCTTCTGGGCATTCATTTCATCCTGTCCGAATTTTCCGGCAGACGGTGGTCCCGAATGGCGTGGTACGCAGCCCCCTTCTTTCTGGGCGCAGTCTCCGGCCTGTTCTCTACTGTCCAGACCATTCTGCCGGGACAGTGGGGGCTCCGGATGAGCTCCATGTTCATGATCATGGCTTACGGAGCCGCATGGCAGGCCATGCGAATCATACTCGGTTATCGTCCGCGGGTTTTGCCGGTTCTGCTGGTCTGCATCGTCTTTTTTGTCCTTTCTGCACTCTCTGGTCGGACAGGACTGTTTCATGTCCTCAGCACGGCCTTTCGTCTGGCCGCGCTTGCAATGCTCCACCTTCTGGGGATCTGGAATCTGCGGAATGCAGACCAGATCACAACCCCCGCACGGCGCAATCTGCAAAGACTTCTGACCCTCTATGCAGGGTTTTATCTCCTTCTGGTGGCTCTCGTCCTGTGGTTGCCTGCCCCTCTGGGCGCCGCTCCCGCGACAATCTGGGCCGTTGCGACCTACAATTTTCTAACCGTAGTCGAAGTGACGTTGTTCGCTCTGGGTATGATTGCAATCCCGTGGGAGCAACTGGCGTTCAAGCAGAAGGAACTGATCCTTCAGGATCCCCTTTCGGGAGGAGGCAACCGCCGGGCCTTTCAGGAATGGCTGGAGAATGACGGAAAAAGCTGCGCCCACGAAGCGCTTCTCATGGTTGATATCGACCATTTCAAAAACATCAATGACGTTCATGGCCATGCAATCGGGGACCAGATCATCATCGCCATGGGCCACGTCTGCAAGGACCTCCTTTACCCGACGACAACGCTGTTCCGCATCGGTGGAGACGAATTCGTCGTCGTCTTCCAGTGCGGCAGTGTCGACGAAATGCTCGCAACGGCCCAGCGCCTCCGCAACACGTTCTCAACCGAAACCCGTCTGATCGGGGAAGAAGGTATCACGGCGACACTCAGTATTGGCGCAGCCCTCTGTCCGGGGACAGGAATCAGTCGGACAGATCTTCTGGCGCGGGCCGACAATGCTCTTTATGCCGCCAAACAGACAGGCCGTGACCGCGTGGTCCACTTCGCGCAGGAAGAGTACAGTTCATCGCCTGACATATCCCGTATTTCCGAACCACATCTCTGAAAGCCCGGACCTTCACTCTTTCCCAAGTCCGACTGTTCGGACGTCCGCGGCCGTGATCAGAAGCTCCCTGTATCGCGCCAGCCCAGCCCAGCCCAACGCGACGAGCAACGCTGCAATGGAAAATGTCGCAACCCACACTGGGATTGCCGTGGACGCACGCTCCGCAAAACACAGCACCAGCGCCACAAGTGGCAATACAAACCTGCCTCCCGCTGCCCTTTGCAGCCACGCAGGTTTCTGAATGCGCGCAAAACGCAGCATTTTCGGCTCATGGCAAGCCTGCAGAAGCAGGAACAGGCTCCATAAAAACGTGCAGAGAATGATCGTCACAGCCGACGCGCCATCTGGAACGAGACGAGCGCCAGAAAGAACGCCACCAGATCCGTCGCGGCAAAAACCGTTGGGACATGAAAAAACGTAACCCCCGGTCGTGTCGCAACGTCCAGCGGAGTCAGAAAAAGGCCAAGCCCCGCCAGACAGAAAAGCTGGATTTTCCACCCCTGAAACGGGCGACCAAGAAGGCTCCATACCATTCCCGAAACGGCGCTAAGCACCCAGACAGCCAGAAAGACATGCCCCTCCGCCAAAGGACGGTCGTGCAAGGCGACGGGCAAGAGACGATTGGCCCAGAAAAAAGCTAGCGTCCCCAGCGGCAGGCCCACAATACTGCCGATGGCCAGCCCCTCGGCAATCCGGAACATGAGCCTCTCCCCTGACTGACGACGGCGTTTCATCAGGAAAATGATAGACCCGCTCGCGAACATGACGGCACCCATTGCTCCTGAAATGAAATACAGCCAGCGCATGCCCACCCCCGTCCAGCGTGCGTAATGCAGCCCTTTCAGAACCTGTTCCGTGTGGGTGATGGCGCCGGGCAGCAGGACATGCCGCAGAACATGACCATCCTCCGCGCTGAAATCGACATGCTCGCGTGTCAGTAACGGACCTGAGGCATCGGTCCGGGATATGAGGATATTCTGCGGCTGGAACAGGATATATCCGGTCTGGCCCGCCCCAATCGTACGCTCGGCCTCCGCCACGAGGGGAGCCAGCGGCGGGAAAGATGGGGGAATTGAAACGGCGGATTTTTCGGGTCTGCGGGGTGTGGACGGCACAGAGGTCCGGAAAGCGTTTTCAATAGATGCGAGATAGGACACAGGCGGAAAAAGCGTCCGCGCGCGGATGAAGGTGCCGCTATAGGCCATCAGCAGTATGAACGGCAGGAACACAACAGCGGCCACCACATGTACGTCCAGCCATGCCCGCAATCTGGCCGCAAAAGGACGCAGGAGCATCAGGTCGGAGACAAGTCCCTTCAGATGGATGATGATGCCCGAGCCGATTGTCAGCAGAAGCGCCAGCCCGACAAACGCAACAAGCGTTTCTCCATAGACGCCGGAACGCATCGTGTAATGCAGATCGTAAAAGAATGTTCCCCCTGCGGTAGCCCGAACGGTCAGGCGTTCTCCGGTCTTTGGATTGTATGGGACAGTCAGGAACTCGTGCCCGTCATGATGCTCCAGACGCAGATAGGGATCACGCCTGGAAGGCAGGGTTATGAACGGCTTTTCACCCTGCACAAGCAGGTCATGCACGGCAGGGAGCACATGATCCAGAGATTGCGGAGAAAACGCCTCTGTCTGCGGCGAGGCCTCCGGCTGGAGCCAGCGCGTGAGTTCGGTGTCGAACACGGCAAGGCAGCCTGAAGCAAAAACGCAGAACAGCAGGAGCCCAGCGGCAAAACCGACCCAGGCGTGCAGCCATCCCATCCGGGTGCGGAGCGTATCCTGCATCAGGAATGCAACAGGACGGCCAGAAGGGCCACGACGCCGACCACCCCGGCAATGATCCCGCCCCGCAACGGATTGCGTGTTCCGAAAGCGAGCAGAAACAGTAGCGGAAACGCAGCGACCGCAATCATCTGCCCCAGAACCGTCGCGTCATGCCGTACAGGAGGCCCCCATTTCAGGGCACCCAGCGTGATGAAATGCGCCGCCATCCAGACCAGCGCAAACACGAACACCGCACGCCAGATCCACCGGCGCGCAGGTGATGACACGATGGCCCCGGAACGACGGGAGCGTGCGGCTGAGGAAATTTCGAAGGTCATCAGAAATTCGAGCGCAAGGTAAACATGAAGTTCCGGGGCTCACCGTAATAGTTGTAATAATAAAAATTGCCGAGACGCTGATAATAGCGCGTATTGGAAATATTGTTGAGGTTCATGGTCAGCGCCAGATAGCGGTTCCACTGATATCCGATCTGCGCCGAAGCGGTGATGTAACCGGACTGCGTGACAAGGCGATTGGTGCCGAACGTCCCGCTCTGCGCATTGATACCGCCCCCGATGCTCCAGATGTTTTTCTGCGCGCCCCGATAGGGTTCGAACCGATAATGCGTCCAGAGTTTCCACAGGTGCCGCGGCGAATTCCCGGCATAGGCAAGACCTGCATTCGAGGGCGTGCCGTTATCAACGATGCGGTTGTCATTATAGGTGTAGCTTGCATTGATGTCCCATCCCGGCAGGGGACGACCAATCACTTCGGCTTCCGCACCCTGACTGCGCGTTTTACCCGCCGCGACGTAACAGGTGGCGGTATGGCTCGGCCCACAGGTCGGGTCCAGATCGCTGTTAGCGATTGCATCGTTACGCTGCACGATCTTGTATCCCGCCATCGTGAAGCTCAGCATCTGGTTGAACAGCGCGCCTTTCATGCCGCCTTCAAGCTGTCCGCCCCGTACCGGCTGAAGCTGGCGTCCATCCACGCCATAAGCGGACTGGGGGCTGAACGTGTCCGTATAGCTGGCATAGAACGTGATGTGCGGCAGAACGTGATAGACCAGCGCGGCATAGGGCGTGAGAATACCCTGCTGGTCGATGGACGTGCTGGTCACAGCACCCGGCACCAGATCGCGTGATTTCTGCACGTATCCGCTGATGCGCCCACCCAGCGTCAGGAAAATACTCGGCATGAGCTGAAAGCGCCCCTGCCCGTACACGCCCCACTGTTCGGTCGGCTGCCAGCTCCGGCTTTTGATGGAGGGGAGAATGGCGCCTGAAATCGCGCCATAATCGCTGATCGGCAGACCGGCCAGAGCCGCGTTCGTGCGGGAATTCACGCTCGCCCCGCCGCCTTCATAGACATAGCGGTTATAATTCGCGCCAATCATAAGCGTATGCGTCCGGTTCAGAAGATGCAGCGGTCCGGTCAGATACCCGTCCACACTGTCGTTGGTCTCGCTGTAAAGAGAGCGGGCCGCCACGTAATTCGCTGTCTGGGTCTTGGCATTATAGGCGTTGATATAGCTGTATTGCAGATTGGTGTCGGCCGTCCTGTGCCGCCCTGTGACACGTCCGACCCAGCCCGCACCAAAGCGCCGTTCAAGTTGTGCCATGACTTCGGTCGTGGGCACCTGCCCCTTGTTCCAGTCCGATCCAATGAACGTATTGCGCGGCAGATTGAGGTCTGCCCCCGTCCCGCTCATGCGCGGCAGGCCCATATAGCGTGTCGTGTCATTGGACTGCGACGTGACGGAAACGGTCAGGGTGGTGCGCCGATCGATATGGACGTCCGTTACGCCATAGATCGTCCAGCGACGGTCGTAGGCATTCTTATAGAAGAAATCGCGATCGGTGCCGGCCATGACCAGACGGGCAGATACGATTTTCGAGTTTCCGATCGGCCCATCCACATCGACTGTGACGTGATAGTTGTTCCATGAACCGGCACTGAAAGATGCATTGCCCTGAAATGTTTCGGTTGGGCGTTTATGGACGAAATTGATGCTGCCGCCTGGTGTGCTCGAACCCTGCAACACCCCATCAGGGCCGCGCAGGACCTCGATCCGGTCATAAATCGCAAGATCGAACTGCTGGGCAAGCTGAAGGCCGCCTGTCGCGGGCGATCCATCATACTGGGCCGCGAGCTGGAAACCACGGGACGAAAACCCCGCCGTACCATCGCCATACAGATTGACGTTGACGCCCGCGACCTGTTTGAGCGCGTTATCGACCGTGAAAAGATTCTGGTCCTTCATCTGCTGCGTGCTCAGAACAGAAATCGACTGCGGTACGTCTTCGGGCCGTAACAACATGCGCGTCGTGGACACTGCGCGCACGGTATAGGTCCCGGTGCCGTCCGTAGAAGCGGTTGTGCGATGTCCATGAACCAGAAGCTGCTCGACGCTGCCGGGTACGTCTGCATCCGTTGTCACAACAGAAGAGGTTTTTCTCTTCGTGGAGACCTTGCCCTGTTCATATTCCGTCGCAGAAAGATCCACAGGAGCCGTCTGCGCCATCGCCTCTTCCCATCCGCCGGATAGCAGCGCAATGGCATACAGGGTTTTTCTGAACCTCGTTCCCGGGCGGGAACCGAAAGCCGGATTATTCCCTGTCTGCATCATACGCGCTTTCGAGTGGTCGTGTTTGTCAGTGCCTTCCGACAGAAGGAATAATGCATCTCTATATGAGAATAGTTCTTATTAACATAGAGGCATTCAGCTTTTGTCGACAAAAAAGCCTTTCTGAAAACATACGAAACGCTTTCAGTCCCGAATACGGGGCCCGGGTAGGGAAGTGACGTTCACAGAGGAAGCCTGAAGCGATCCGTCGAATCCTGAATATCGGGCCGGAAAAACGAAACCCGCAATATTCATAAACTCCTGACAAAACAGCCGCGCGCAAACCATTTTGCCAACCTCCAGACAATCAGGAGCTCACCCTGAATTTTTGGGTTTCCGTGATGCGCTCAAAGTGCCAAAAGCCCTCGCGTTCGGGACGCTCAGGTCACCGTTCCAGTCAGGACGTCCACCGTGTTCAAAACGCTCTCCGGCCCGGCCATTGCCGGTCTCTGCGCCCTGTTCGCATCGACTTTCATTGCCGTAACGACCGAAGTTGCTCCGGTTGGCCTGCTGATAGACATGGCCAAGTCCTTCAACATTACCGAAGGCCATGCCGGATTGGCCGTAAGCGCCTATGCAATGCTCGTCGCGTTCGGAGCCGTCCCCATTACGATCGCCACGAGCCGCATGGACCGCAAGATGCTCATGCTGATCTGTCTTGGCGGTTATGTCGTCTCCAATCTCGTTTCCGCGATGGCGCCGAGCTTTGGCATTCTCTGCGTCGGTCGAGCTTTGGGCGGCCTGTCACATGCGCTGCTGATGTCTATTGCCGCCGCTTATGCTGCCCATCTTGTTCCCGAGCGCATGACAGGACGCGCCATTTCATTTGTTTTTGGAGGGACGTCTCTGGGGTCGGTACTGGGCGTCCCAGGAGCAGCCGCGATCAGCCAGTTCACAAGCTGGCGTGTGGCGCTGTACGTCATCGCAGCTCTTGCCGCGATGCTGACAATCTTCATTGCGCTTTATCTGCCGTCCGTGCGCGGGGCGGATACCAAAGCTCTCAAAGTTCCGACCATCCGCTCCCCACATGCTGCACGAATTTTTGGCATCGTGATCTGCGTCAACGCTATTTTCTTCTTCGCGCATAACCTGCTGTATACCTACGTCTCCCCGCTGCTTCTGGCGCATGGTCTGCCCGAGCATCTGCTCAGCATTGCGCTGCTCATCACAGGACTTGTCAGCATTTTTGGTCTGTGGGCGGCGGGACAGGTCGTGGATCGTTGGCCTGCGGGCGGACTGTTCGGCGGTGGCATCGCCATGCTCACAGGCATGATCCTTGTTTACGGACATCTGGTTTCCGCATGGCCGAGCGTCGCGGCCGTGGGCCTGTGGTGCATGGGCTATGCTGCCATCATTCCTTTCGTCATGTCCGGTGCCATCCGTGCCCGTGCGACCAGTGCGGATGTCGCGGGCGCTGCCGTCAACAGCAGCAGCAATATGGGCATTCTGCTGGGTTCAGCGATAGGCGGCCATCTTCTCAATACACTGGGATTTGCCGTGCTCTGCCCTGCTTCCATCGTCATCGCACTGGGCGGCATCCTGCTCGCAGCTTTCAATCCGGCCGCTTTCCCGCGCAAACTCCAGCACGACTGACCCACAATATTCAGGCGTTGCGAAAACGCTCTTCAATTCCATAACGCGCAGCCCGGATGGCTTCGGGCAGATCTTTCCCATTGGCCAGTTCCGCCGCCAGAGCACTGGCAAGCTGACAGCCCGTTCCCCTCAACTCGAATGAAAAACGCGGGGAACGGAAGGCCAAGGGAGAAGACCCTGTTTCATACAGAATATCCTCAGAAACCGAAGACGGCAGATCATGGCCGCCCTTCAGCAGAACGCTCCGACAGCCCCGAGACAACAGCGCGTCAACAACTGCCTCGCGTCCCGCCACCGGAGCCATTCCCAACGCAGCAGCCAAGGCCGCCAGCTCTGGCAGATTAGGGGTAAGAATAGTGGTTCGGGGCAGAAGCAGCGCGATCAGAGCCTGCACGCCTTCCGGGTCCAGCAGAGCATGACCGGAACTTGAACAGAGCACCGGGTCCAGCACCACGGGCACATCTGGCAGAAACGACGCAACAACACGGATCAGAGATGCGTTAAACAGGGCACCGATCTTAACGGCCGAGATCCCCGTTTCCAGCGCCGCTTCGATCTGCGTGGCCAGTAGGGCTGGAGCAACGGGCTCCACTGCCAGAACGCGATGGTCGGTCTGGGCCGTGACAGCGGTGACAGCAAGGCGGGCGGTCTGCCCGCCCCCCTGAACCGCCAGCAGATCCCGTGCAAGACCAGCGCCCCCGCTGGAATCCAGTCCACCGATTAGCAGAACAGGCAGTGTCATCGTCCTGTCGTCGCAATGAACGCGGGAACACCAGCCTGTGCGGAAAAGCGTTTTGCGGCCCGCCAGGCCCGCAGACCACTGGCACAGACAAAGACGGTCCTGCCCGTATCCTTCGTCAGCGTTTCCGGGTGCTCGATCGGCCCGCGAACGGCCCAGGACACGGAGGGCGGCCCCTGCTCTTCCAGCCCCCGCAGGTCGAAAACGCGGTCTTCCGCGCGAATCTCCTCAAGCCCGAGGATGAAGGGGCCCTCATTTTCGGCAGAAACCGCTGTATCGAACCGGAAAGACGAACTTCTCCAGCGTTCCAGATCCAGCGTCATCATCTGCCCCAGCGGAGAGGGCTGCGTCTCAAGCAGAACGGAGAGCACCATCTGCGCCTGTATGGCCCCGAGTGCCGCAACAGCAGGCCCCATCACACCGGCTTCCGCACAATTCGGCAGAATAGCGGGAAGATCCGGGAAAACAGCCCGGTAATCCGGGGCCGTGGCGCAGAACCCGCCCGCATATCCCGACCGTCCAAGCGCCGAAGCACTCACGAGAGGCAAACCCGCTTCAACACACAGATCGGAAAGCAGATAGGTGACGGCCACGCTGTCCGCCGCATCCACGACCACGGACACGTCCGTCAGGAGGCTTCGCGCCAGCACCGGCTCCAGACGTTGCGCCACGGGTATGATCTGACAGTTCGGATTCAGGTCCGACAGCCGATCGGCCACGCAAAGCGCTTTGAGGCTGCCGATATCGTCCATGCGAAAGAGCGTCTGGCGATGCAGGTTGCTCTCGTCCACACGGTCATGATCGACCACCGTGATCCGCCCGCATCCAGCACCGACAAGCGCGGGCAGAACAGTCGCGCCCAGACCACCTGCACCCACGACCAGAACATGGGCTTCCAAAAGGCGTTTCTGATCCGCCACACCCTGCGGGAAAAGCCCGGTCTGTCGCGAATAACGACTCATTGTCTGTAGGCCTGCGTCGCGGCGACCCATTCCCGACAGCGCGCCACCGGGTCTTCCGCCTGCTGGATGTCCGTCACAACCGCCGCACTGTCCGCCCCCGCCGCAAAAACCCCTTCAAGACGCTCCGGCGTGAGACCTCCAATGGCGACAAGCGGCGTATCCCCAGCGCGGGTTTTCCAGTCCCGGACGCGCTCCAGCCCCTGCGGTCCCCATTTCATTTTCTTCAGAAGCGTCGGATAGACCGGGCCGAGAGCGACATAGGCCGGTTCGAAAGACAGAGCGCGTTCAAGCTCCGCCGGATCATGGGTGGACAGCCCGAACCGGATGCCCGCACGCCGCAGAGCGTCAAAATCGGCGGTCTCCATGTCTTCCTGGCCGAGATGGACGAAATCGCATCCCAGTTCCAGCGCAAGTTGCCAGTAATCGTTGATGACAAGCTGCGCGCCATGTGTCTCGCAAAGTATCCGCGCATGACGGATCTGACGGCGGAGCTCTGCGTTCGGCTTGTCTTTCAACCGAAGCTGGACCAGACGCACGCCACAGGGCAGCAGCGTTTCAAGGAGCGAAACGTCCCCCACCAGAAGGTAAAAGGGATCAAGCACAGTCATCATACCAGTTCCGCCAGACCGAAAACCGGCGTCGAGGCGCAGGCCATGTCCCGTCTGGGCATCAGCCCGGCCTCGAACGCTTCCCGCCCTGCCTGAATGGCGCGACCGAACGCCCGCGCCATGGCCGCCGGGTCCACGGCCTTGGCCACCGCCGTATTGAGCAATATCGCGTCAAGCCCCATCTCCATGGCCTGTGCCGCCTGACTGGGCGCACCGATCCCCGCATCCACAACCAGCGGAATACCGGTGAAATGCGCCCGCATGGTCCGCAGACCTTCAGGATTGCGCAGCCCCTGCCCCGATCCGATCGGCGCGCCCCACGGCATCAGAACCTTGCATCCGGCCTCAAGGAGTTTTTCCCCCACGATCAGGTCTTCGGTCGTGTAGGGAAACACCTCGAACCCCTCTGCGCACAGCACGCGTGCGGCTTCGACGAGCGCGAACGGGTCCGGCTGAAGTGTGTCGGCATGGCCGATGACTTCCAGCTTGATCCATGATGTTCCGAACACTTCGCGCGCCATGCGGGCCGTGGTGACGGCTTCGCGGGTCGTATGACATCCTGCCGTGTTCGGCAGCAGGCGACAGCGACTTTCGGACAGGATATTCCGGAATGCCGCACCCGCAGCGCCTTCCCGCCGCAGCGAGACCGTGATGATCTCTGCGCCGGACGCCTCGATCGCTTCCAGCAGAACCGCGGGCGACGGATACTGCGCCGTCCCAAGCATCAGCCGCGACGTCAGATCAACACCATAAAACATGTCAGCCTCCCTGCATCGGAGACAGGACTTCGACCTTCATGCCCTCGTCCAGACGGGTTGCGTCACGCATGGAACGGGCAATGAAATCACCGTTCAGGGCCGTGGCCACGCAGGGCGCATCGAAACCCTGCTCGCTCAGCAGGTCGGCCAGCGTCAGGGCCTGTGTCCTGATGACCTCGCCATTCAGATCAATCCGCATGCGTATAAATCTCCGCAAGTTCTGCCGCCAGTTGCTCGGCGCAGACAGGCGCCATGAGGAAACCGTGGCGGTACATCCCGTTGACGTAACTCCGCCCCCCGACATGGCGGACGGCCGGGATATTGTCAGGAAAAGACGGACGCAGCCCCGCACCCAGTTCGAGAATTTCGGCCTCAGCAAAGCCGGGATGCAGCGTGTAGGCCGCCGAAAGCAGCTCCATCGCCGCTCGCGCCGTCACCGGCCCGGGACGGGCACTTTCCACCATGGTCGCCCCGATCATGTACCGATCCCCGTCCCTTGGAACGACGTAACAGGGGAAACGCGGATGCAGCAGCCGGACCGGCCGCGTCAGCGCTACGTCCGGGGCATGCACGATCAACATTTCCCCCCGCACACCGCGCAGATCGGCGAGATTGTCCCGCGACGCCAGCCCGCGACAGTCAACGACATGACCGCGCGGCGTCCCGGAACGGAAGGTCACGCCTTTCGCAAGCAGGCTGTCACGCAGACTGGCAAGCGCTTTGCGCGGGTCCAGATGCGCTTCGGTCGGGAAGAACAGTCCGCGCGCAAACCGCCCCTCCAGATCCGGCTCCAGATCGCCGGGGACGACCCAGTCGTGCTGTTGCGTGGCACGCGCAAAACGATCCAGTTCGGCGCCATCACGCGGCGGGGCAACGACGAGCGTGCCACGCCGTGTGACGTCCGGAACGTGGGCCGCCCACCAGTCCACCGCCGCCTGCCCCTGCGCCACGATCAGGTCGGGCGCGCTTTCCCCCTCGCAGAACGGGGCCAGCATCCCCCCCGCAAACCGTGATGCCGCCTCTGGACTGCCCTCCGGGACGATGACTTCCACGTCAAGACCCCGGTCGGAAAGAGCCGTGGCGCAACACAGCGCCGCAACCCCCTCCCCCAGGACGGAATGGATCATTCTGCCGGTTCCGTCACGGGAACATAAAGTTCACCGCCTTCCCGGAATTTCCCGGCCATTTCTTCCATCCCGGCCTGCTTTTCCGCTTCTGCCCGAATGTCATGGGAGATTTTCATCGAGCAGAATTTCGGACCGCACATCGAACAGAAATGCGAGACTTTGTGCGCTTCTTTGGGGAGGGTCTCATCATGCATGGCCCGCGCCGTATCGGGGTCCAGACCCAGATTGAACTGGTCTTCCCACCGGAACTCGAACCGCGCGCGGGACAGCGCATCGTCACGCATCTGCGCGCCCGGATGTCCCTTTGCCAGATCCGCCGCATGCGCTGCGAGCTTGTAGGTAATAACGCCGGTTTTGACGTCATTCCGGTCCGGCAGGCCCAGATGTTCCTTGGGGGTCACATAGCAAAGCATCGCCGTGCCGAACCAGCCGATCATCGCCGCACCAATAGCGGAGGTGATGTGGTCGTAACCCGGCGCAATATCGGTCGTTAGTGGGCCAAGCGTGTAGAACGGTGCCTCATGGCAATGTTCGAGCTGCTTGTCCATATTGGCCTTGATCTTGTGCATCGGCACATGACCCGGCCCTTCGATCATGACCTGACAGTCCTTCGCCCAGGCGATTTTCGTCAGTTCCCCAAGGGTTTCCAGCTCCGCGAACTGCGCCGCGTCATTGGCATCCGCAATCGAACCGGGACGCAGTCCGTCGCCCAACGAGAACGAGACGTCATAACGGCGGCAGATGTCGCAGATTTCATCAAAATGTTCGTACAGGAAGCTCTCGCAGTGATGATGCAGGCACCATTTCGCCATGATGGAGCCACCGCGGGAGACAATGCCCGTCACGCGGCGCGCCGTCAGCGGGATCATGTGCAGGCGGACACCGGCGTGGATGGTGAAATAATCCACCCCCTGCTCCGCCTGTTCGATCAGCGTGTCGCGGAAGATTTCCCATGTCAGGTCTTCCGCAATTCCCCCGACCTTCTCCAGCGCCTGATAGAGCGGAACCGTCCCGATCGGCACGGGCGCATTGCGGATGATCCAGTCGCGGATGTTGTGAATATTACGGCCCGTCGAGAGATCCATAACCGTATCCGCGCCCCAGCGGATGGACCACACCATTTTCTCGACTTCTTCTTCCATCGAAGACGTCACGGCCGAATTGCCGATATTGGCATTGATCTTCACAAGGAAATTACGGCCAATAATCATCGGTTCGAGTTCGCGATGATTGATGTTGGCGGGAATGATGGCGCGACCCGAGGCAATTTCCTGCCGCACGAATTCCGGCGTCACAAAATCCGGGATGCTGGCTCCGAAATCCTCGCCGTCGCGCGCCTCTTTCAGGGCTTCCGCCCGGCCGATATTTTCGCGGATGGCGACGAATTCCATTTCCGGCGTGATGACCCCCGCACGCGCATAGGCCATCTGTGTGACGGCGCGATTCCCAACAGCCCGCAAGGGACGACGCTGCTGCGGAAAGCTCGGAGTCAGACGATCCCCCTGTGCAAAACCGTTATCGGCTGCCGTGATCGTCCGCCCCTCATACTCTTCCACGTCCCCACGATCGCGAAGCCAGTTTCCCCGGTTGTCCGACAGGCCCTTTGCGATGTCGATGCTGACGGCGGGATCGGTATAGGGGCCTGAACTGTCATAGACATTCAGCGGACATCCACCCGAAACCGCAATCTGCCGCAGCGGCACCGCGATGTCGTGATGCACGCCACGGACATGGATCTTGCTGGAGGCCGGCAGAGGGCCAGTCGTAATAGCGGGAATGGAAGCGTTCATGTGGTGTCTCCTCAAGCGCACTCGAAAAGACCCAAGAAACGTGAGGCAGAAAGGGAGCCGCCGCCCCCAGTGCCCGATAACGGACACGGAAAAGGCCAAAACGGCCCGAGAGGGACACGCCCTCCGGTCTTCCTACGCCAGCATCAACTGGGTCAGGTTCAAAGGGTCGCCTCACCGTGACGCCGGTTTCCCGACGTCACCAATTGGCCTCTCAGTCCCCTAGGCGGGACTCCCCTGACAGAGTTCGACAGTGCTGGAGAAGAGCAGAAAGATCAAGACCCGACAGATCTGGCGAAAGGGGTTCGCCTTGAAGTTTGATGGCAATTTATTGTCACGAAAACGAGAGGGCGCCTTGGTATGGGGCAGTCACAAATTTTCGAAAATTCGCTCATCAGCTCGGGATAAGGACACAACATGCAGATTATAGATTTTATTATTCCCACGAAATAACAAATTATTCTATGGAAATTGTTTCGGAGAGTAACATTGCATTTTAGGTATGTTTTTAGGCAACACACAGGCATTAAATTTTCGACTGAAGAATAAACAGTTTTTTCGACAGTAAAGCCAAGCTATCAGGCAAATTATGTTGTTTTTACGGAATGACATTATCCGGTAACGAATCCACCAGTTTCCCATCCAACGTGAGGATTGTGTTTTTATGAAAGCCAGATCAGCACCACGTCGGAACATCATGCTTTTCGCCTTTTCCGCGCTCACCGGGGCCGCTGTCACAGCCCCCACTGGCTCCGCGCAGGCACAGACCGTCAGTGCGTCCCAGGACAGCACTGCCGCCCCCAAACAGACCAAGTCCCAAAGCCGTGCTGCTACGGGAAAAACATTGACAACCACATCATCGCGCAAGGCGGTGTTGCAAAAAGCCTCCGCAACCGGCGTCAATTCAACCCGCGCAGAGAGCGTCGTCGTCACGGGCACATTGTTCCACGATAAGAACCTGAGCAGCGCGTCTCCGATCGAACAGATCACCGCCAAACAGCTCCAGCAACGCGGCATCAAGACCGTGACTGACGCCCTTCAGCTTCTGTCGTCCAACGGTTCCGGCAACCTGACCAACGCCTTCTCCGCAAACGGCGCCTTCGCAGGCGGCGCATCAGCCCCCTCCCTCCGCGGCCTTCAGACATCCGCAACGCTCGTGATGATGGACGGCATGCGTCTCTCCTACTATCCCGCGGGCGACGATGGGGCGCGTAACTTCGTTGATACGAACTGGATGCCCGCATCTCTGGTGCAGACCATCGACGTACAGCAGGATGGCGGCTCCGCACTGTACGGTGCTGACGCCGTGGCCGGCGTCATCAACATGATCACGCGCGAACAGATCAAGGGCTTCGAAGGCAACGCCGAAGGCGGCCTCAATCAGGCTGGATATGGCGGCCATCAGCGTCTTTACGCCAATTACGGCGTGGGCGATGTGGAGAAGGATGGCTACAATTTCTATGTCAATTCGGAATATCAGTCCGATGACATGATTACCAACAGCCAGCTCGGCTATCCTTACAACACCAGCAACCTGACAGGTATCGGCGGCGGCAACGCGGACGGAAACATCCTTGGCCCGGATGGAACATTCAGCAATGCTGTCACGCAGACCACAGGCGTCGTGGCCAAAGCCGTCGACAGCAGCGGCAAATCCCTCAGCGGCTATCAGTTACTCAATCCGACTTCAGGCTGTAACGGTTTGTCCGGCGCACATTCGGGCTATGTAACCGGCACGCCGACAGGTTCCGTCAGCAGCCTGTGCCAGCAGGACACTGTCTCGAAATACAGCGTGATCTCACCTTATGATCGCCGTGTGGAGGCCACCGCGCATCTCACGGTCAAGCTCGGACCGCGCGCCAAGCTCGTGAGCATGTTCACCTACTCCCAGAACCTGTCTTCCTACACCGGCACACCCAGCGCGTTTTACGCCAACACACAGTCGCAGCTCGGAACGAGCAAAGGCGTGCTGGCCCCGGCCTATCTGCCCGACGGCTCCCTGAACCCCAACAATCCTTATGCGTCGCTTAACGAAAGCGCACAGCTTTACGGACGTTTCATCGACCCTACAGAGGTCACGCAGTTCTCCCAGAACTATCGCGGCTCCATGCATTTGACGGGCTGGGAGTCTTCAAGCTGGGGCGGCGACTGGAACTACGATTCCAGCATGGTCGGCATGAATACCGATCTTTCAACGAAATACGGCAATTACATCAATATTGGCGATCTCAATAATGCGATTGAGAACGGCACCTATAACTTCGTCGATCAGAGCGCCAATTCCACCGCAGCAAAGAACGCCATCGCGCCGACAGAAATCGTCCATTCCAAGACGGAAGAATATTCCTGGCAGGCGTCCGTCACCAAGGGGCTCGTCCGACTGCCCGGCGGCATGCTGAACCTCGCGATCGGAACAAACGTCCGTTACGAAGGCTTCAGCGCGCCAAACGCCAACCCGGTCGACACCACCGACGTCAACAACCAGTACGAAAGCATCAACCCGTTCAGCGCGATCGGCCATCGTTACGTCTATTCCGGCTACTTTGAACTGAACGCCCCCATCGTGAAAATGCTGAACGCCGATTTCCAGGGGCGTTACGACTCATATTCCACAGGTTTCAGCCATTTTTCTCCAAAAATCGGCGTCACGTTCAAGCCAAGCAAGGAGTTCATGCTCCGTGGGACATGGTCGCAGGGCTTTCAGGTTCCGAGTTTCTATGAAACCAACGGCACCACCATTGGCTATACGTCCTATGGCCCGTCGAACCTGACCTGGATCAACCAGCATCTGGATGCCAACGGCAGCAAGGACAGCTACGCACAGGCTTACAGCCTCGGCGGCCAGAGCGTCGGCAATCCAGACCTCAAACCCATGACAAACAACACCTTCACGGGCGGCCCGGTCTTTCATCCCTTCCCGTGGATGACGTTCAGCGCGGAATACTGGTATATTCGCGAGAAGAACGTCATCGTCTCCAACCCGACCCCGGCAGCAACCGTGGCGGCGGCCTACGAGGCCATGAACACCAACCAGACGGTCATGATCGACGGCAATACCGTCGTCCCGGACATTGCGGACCCGCTGCATCCTGACGCGCCGCGCCGTGCGGGCATCATTGAATCGTCCTACATCAACGCCAACAGCATGATGACCGACGGCGTGGATCTCAACCTTTCGATCACCCATCGCCTCCCCGGCCCCCTGAAGATGATCAACTGGTACAGCAACGGCCACGCAACATGGGTCCACCGCTTCAACCAGACCATTCCGGGTGTCGGCGTTGAGCGTTTCGCCGGAACCGAAGGCCCGTGGAACACGACCTCAGCCTCTGGAACGCCCCGCTGGCGCGCCAACTGGCAGAACACCTTCACCTGGAACAAACTCTCAACGACCTTCACCGTCTATTACACCAGCGGCTATCACGGCACAGCAGAAGACAATGACGGCCCGGGAACAGCCGGAAACTGCAATTACGCCCTGTATCAGAATGTCAGCAGCTTCTATCCGTCCCAGTGCAATGTCCGCCATTTCTGGGATCTCGACATGACTGTGAACTACCAGTTCAACAAACAATGGGCTGGTTACGTCAACATCTACAATCTGGCCGGTTTCAAGGCACCGTATGATTTTGGCACCTATGGATCCTATCTCTACAATTCGTCCTGGGCGCAGAGTGGTGCTTTGGGGCGGGCCTTCCGTTTCGGAGTTACAGCAACACTGTAAGGCGTGATGCACAACACAATCAGGCGCTCCTGTTCGCGCACGGCATTCCTCATGGCGATGATCGCCATGGGGGTGCCCCGAGCCTTTTCGGCCCCCTTCGCGCCCTCCGGCATGGCGGAGGCGTCTGCGCCTTTCGCCCTCCAGTCAGGCTCCGGCCCGGACTGGAGCCTGTCCGATGCGGACGGCCCCACGAAAAACGAAGTCCTCACGGCCCGTGCCGGAAGCGGCCTGACCGGCCTCCGAACGCTTCGCCTCGACACCACTGCGACAGATCTGCGGACCGTCATCGCAAAGCCGAACTCCGCCTTTCGCATCAACAGACAGTCGCATCTCACCTACGCCATTTTTCCTGTCGCCGACGCGCTCTCCCTGACGGATGACGCGACAGATACCAGCCTCGATATTCTGTTCACCGACGGCACCCGCGCCTCCACACTCGGCGCCCGCGACCTGTCCGGCGCTGCCCTGACAGCACAGGGTCAGGGCGCAGGACGCGCACTTTATCCCAACCAGTGGACACTCGTGGACGTTCCTCTCGGCAATATTGCCGCAGGCCGGACTGTCGCAGCCGTTGAACTGGCGTCCCATGCGCCCAACGGCACAACCCGGCGCGTTTATCTCGATGCCGTCTCCATCGCCGATCGTCCCGATCAGACCGGCCTGACACCCGCCGACCTCGTAGATACGCGCCGTGGCACCAATGCGAACGGCCATTATTCGCGTGGGAACAATTTTCCCGCCGTGGCGGTCCCGCACGGCTTCAACTTCTGGACGCCCGTGACGCGGGGCAATTCCAACTGGCTTTACCAGTATCAGGAACGCAACGGCCCCAATAACCATCCGCGCCTCGAAGCCCTCTCTTTAAGCCACGAGCCCAGCCCGTGGATGGGCGATCGCAATACTTTCCAGATCATGCCCGCTCTCGGACCCGACGCGCCTTCCGCAGATCGAACCGCACGCGTCATCGGCTTCACGCACGATCACGAAACCGCCCTGCCCTACCGCTACGCCGTCACGCTGGATAACGGAATCACGGCGGATCTGTCCCCGACCGACCACGCGGCCATCCTGCGTTTCCGCTATCCCGACGGCACAACGCGCGGACAGGTCGTGTTCGACAACATCACCAATCAGGGCCGCCTGAAGATCGCTCCGGACGGACGCAGTGCGGACGGCTACACGGATGTCGCCAGCGACCTCTCCACCGGCGCAAGCCGGATGTATGTCCATCTGGAATTTGACCGTCCCGCCGTCGCACAAGGCCGCCTGACCGGCCAGAAGCGCGACGATGTGCAAGCCTGGGCCGCGTTCGACACCACAGCCAACCCCACGGTCACGCTCCGGATCGCAACGTCCCTCATCAGCCTCGATCAGGCGCGATACAATCTTGCGCTCGAACTGCCGCCCGGCGCCACACTGGAAACAGCCGCCCAGAGCGCGAAAGCCGCGTGGAACAGCAGGCTGGACCGCGTTCAGATCCCCGGCGCACCTCTCGACGAGCAGCGCACGCTCTACGGCAACCTCTACCGCCTCTATCTCTACCCCAACAACGCGGCTGAAAATGTCGGCACAATCGATGCACCGCATCTGCAACATGCCAGCCCGTTCCAGCCGAGAAAGCACCTCGACAGCCCGACGCAAACCGGCGTTCCTGTTCTGGACGGTCCGCTCTACGTCAATAACGGCTTCTGGGACACGTACCGCACGGCATGGCCCGCTTACGCGCTGCTGACACCCGAGGAAGACGGCCAGTTGATCGACGGCTTCGTCCAGCAATACCGCGAGGGCGGCTGGATCGCGCGCTGGTCTTCGCCCGGCTATGCCGACCTCATGACCGGAACGAGCGCGGACGTCGCCTTCGCGGACGCCTACGCCAAACATGTCCGCAACTTCAATGTCGCAGCCTTCTATCGCGCAGGCCTGAAGGATGCGACCGTCATGCCCGACAATCCGGGCGTGGGCCGCAAGGGCCTCAACCGCTCCATGTTCCGAGGCTATACCGACACCGATACGGACGAAGCCCTGTCATGGTCCAATGCCGCCACGCTCAATGATTTTGCTCTGGGTGAAATGGCTGTCTCCCTGTCCGCCGCCGCGCCCGATGCGACAAAAGCCGATTACGCGGCGGAAAGCTGGTATCTGCACAACCGGGCCCTGAACTACGTCCATCTGTTCGACCGGGATGTCGGGTTTTTCGTTGGTCGCCGCCCGGACGGACAGTGGAGAGTCCCGAAAGAACAGTTCGATCCGCTCGCCTGGGGGGGCGACTATACCGAGACGAACGCCTGGACCATGGCTTTTGACCCCGTTCAGGACGGGCAGGGACTGGCCAGCCTCTATGGCGGACGCGACGGACTGGCGCACAAACTGGACGCCTATTTCGCAACACCCGGCGTCTATCACACCGGCGCCTATGGCGGCGTCATCCACGAAATGCGTGAAATGCACGACATCCGCATGGGCCAGTACAGCCACAGCAACCAGCCCGCACATCATATCCTCTATCTGTACGACACCGCCGGTCAGCCCTGGAAAGCACAAGATAAAATTCGCGACGTCATGAACCGGCTGTATCGCGGCACGGCGATCGGTCAGGGCTATCCGGGCGATGAGGATAACGGCGAAATGTCGGCCTGGTGGGTCTTCAGCGCGGCGGGGTTCTATCCCCTGAGGATGGGCACGCCGACTTACGCCATCGGCGCGCCGCGCTTTGAGACCATGCGCCTGACGCTCGGAAAAGGACACATCCTGACAGTCCGGGCACCCGGTATCAGCGACCGCAATCGCTTCGTCCAGTCCGTCAGCCTGAACGGCAAACCGCTCACGCGCTGGTGGCTGGACCATGACGACATCGCGGACGGAGGCGACCTGCTGTTCCGCATGGGGCCGCATCCGTCGCACTGGGGAACAGCGCCAGAAGCGTCGCTGCCCTCCCTGACTCCCGCCGGGCACAGTCCTGACCCCGCGATCGATCTGACCGATATCGCCGGAGCGACGCATACCGGATCGGAGGCGCTATTCGACAATGACGCCCTGACTTCCGCTTCCATCGGAACCACGGACGTCACCGTCACCCTCCCTGCCGGAGCTTCCGCGCTTGCCTATACGCTCACCTCCACCGACATGCCCGGCCATGCTCCGTCCGCATGGGACGTACTGGCTTCGGATGACGGAAAGACATGGCAGAAAATCGACCATCGCGAGAACGAAACATTTCCATGGAAACACCAGACACGCCCGTTCCTTCTCCCCGACCGTTCGCCACACAGACTGTATCGCTGGCATGTGCTCCAGCCGACTTCTGCCGAGGCTGGAGAGTTTGAACTGCTGGGCCACACGCAGCCCTCGTCACCCTGAAAGTCTTATTTTCCGGAGCCCCAAGCCCTTATGTCGCTTTCCACACTCACCCGAAGCCTTTTGGCCGCAACCCTCCTGTCCGGAACGGCTTTCCTGCCCGTCCATGCCCAGACCATACCGCAGCCACAAGGCTCTCCCGCCTCTGCGGTAGATCCGCGCATCGGAACCGGAGGGGCCGGACATACCTATCCGGGTGCCACCGTGCCGTTCGGCATGATCCAGCTCTCTCCCGATACCGCGATGACGGATTTTCATCACGCCTATGCCTGGGCGGCGGGCTACCAGTATGACGACCCAACGATTATGGGCTTCTCGCATACCCATTTCTCGGGCGCGGGCCATTCCGATCTCGGCGACGTTCTGGTGATGCCGATTGCGGGCGACGTGCGGCTGGAGCCCGGCGATGCCGCGGTGCCGGAAAGCGGATACCGCTCCCGCTTCCGCCATGCCACGGAAGTGGAAACTCCGGGCTATTACGCCGTCACGCTCGACGATTACAAAATTCGCGCCGAACTGAGCGCCTCCCGCCGCGTCGGCTGGCATCGCTATACGTTCCCCAAAGGCCAACCCGCCCATCTGCTGCTGGACCTGCGACCCAGCATCTACGACTATCCGGGCAAGGTTCTGTGGGCGCGCCTGCATGTTGCCGCCGATGGCACGGTCTCGGGCTGCCGGACGACGCGGGGCTGGGCGCCGGGGCGGACCCTGTGTTTTGCCATGCGTTTTTCAAAACCCATGACGGAACGCACGCTCTATAATCGCGAAACGAAAGTGGCGTATCGCGGCTTCAGTGGACCCGGAAACCACCCTGTCGATCATGAGGCGCAGAATGGCCGCGAACTGGAAGGCGTGTTCGATTTCGGACGTCTGAAAGAGCCGCTCCTCGTCAAAACCTCCATCTCCCCGGTCAGCGAAGAAAACGCCGTCGTCAATCTCGACAGCGAAGGACAGGGCTGGGATTTCGACGCACAGCACAACACGGCTCTGGGCGCATGGAACAAGGCCCTGTCGGTCATCGACATGCAGGGCACGCCGGATCAGCGGACGCAGTTTTATACCGCGCTCTATCACGTCATGCTGGCCCCCACGCTCAGCATGGATGCCAACGGCGACTTCACCGGCCCTGACTATCAGCGTCACCGCGCGGACGGGTTCGAGTTCTACTCCACATGGTCAATGTGGGACGTTTACCGCGCGCAACAGCCGCTTCTGGCCATCCTGCGCCCCGATATGAGTTCGCATTTCATCCGCTCGCTCATCGCGTCCCAGCAGACCAGTCCGTTCGGCCTGCTGCCGGTCTGGGCATATCAGGGCCTCGAGACCTGGTGCATGATCGGCTATCACGCCGTCCCGGTCATTGCGGATGCGTATCTGGCGGGCGTGCGCGGCTTCGATGCCGACGCAGCCCTCAAAAGCATGATCCGCAGCGCAACCTACGGACCTTACGGCGACCTGACCGACTACATGAAAATCGGCTACGTCCCGATCGACAAAGAGCCCGAGGGCGCCTCCAAGACGCTGGAATACGCCTATGACGACTGGGCACTGGCCCGCATGGCGCGCGCGATGGGTAAAACCGATGTGGCGCGCACATTCGAAAAGCGCTCCGACAACTGGCGGAAGGTCTGGGACCCCGAAACGCGCTTCATGCGCGCCCGCACGTCCTCAGGCGCGTTCCACACGCCCTTCACCCCGGCCGCCGCCGCTTATGGAAGCGACTATACCGAAGGCAATGCCTGGCAGTATTCTTGGTATGTGCCGCAGAATATTCCGGGCCTGATAAAGGTCTTGGGCGGGCGTGAAAAATTCACGTCACGGATCGACGAACTGTTCGACACGAAGGTCGATCCTGCGATTTTCAAGAATGTCGAAGACATTAGCGGTCTGATCGGCTGGTATGCACATGGCAACGAGCCCGATCATCATGTCGCCTATCTGTATGATTATGCAGGTGCGCCATGGAAAACGCAGCAGCGCCTGACACAGATCATGCAGACACAATACGCCCTGCGCCCCGACGGTCTGGCGGGCAATGACGACCTGGGCCAGATGTCGGCA
This sequence comes from Gluconobacter cerevisiae, assembly GCF_015244675.1. Taxonomy (GTDB): domain Bacteria; phylum Pseudomonadota; class Alphaproteobacteria; order Acetobacterales; family Acetobacteraceae; genus Gluconobacter; species Gluconobacter cerevisiae. Next base: position 183,728 of record NZ_JABCQO010000001.1, read on the forward strand.
TGGTATCTATTCACGGCCATGGGCTTCTATCCTGTCGCCCCGGCCAGTCAGGAATATGCAATCGGTCGGCCCTTCGTCTCCCGCGCCGTCATGCATCTGGGCAACGGACATGATTTCACGGTCACAGCCGACAATCTGGACGACGCCCATCCTTATGTTGGCAAAATGACGCTCAACGGTCAGCCCCTGAGCACTCCGTTCCTGCATCAGCAGGACGTTCTCGCAGGCGGCGAACTGCACTTCGTGATGCAGGCCCAGCCGCCAGCATAGCCCTACCTAAAAGTCCGTAAAATCTTTTGGCGATATTCCGGACTACTAAGCTGTTTCCCTCAACGGTCCGTCAGGGTTTTAAGAAACGCAATAATGGCTTCGCGATCATGCGGGGTCATGGCGGGCTGCTCGCCGGGTTTGCGATCGAACGGAGCGTCGGTCGTGTCCAGATTTGCACGGTACTGGGCCGGGATATCGTTGTACGCCTCAACATGCCCGGTCTTTGAAACCGGATAGAAGCGTTTGGGTTCAAGATCGCGCAAGGCGTAGAAATCAAGTACGTCCTCCAGCGAACGAAAAACGCCGTTATGGAAAAAGACCTTGCGCGTGGCCACGTTCCGTAGCGTCGGCGTGGTGAACATGCCGCAATAGAGGCTCAGAGCAGTCCGACCGTCGGGCTGACGATCACAGACCCCAAGATCATAGGAAGACGGGTTGTGATTGGCCTTGAGCGCCATATTACGCGGCGCTCCCAGGGCTTCGTACTGGTGATCTGTAAAAAGCGGCGGCAGGCGCGTGCTGGCGACCGTATCGACATGACACGCCGCGCAATTGCCTTTTGCGGGATCGTTAAAGGCCAGATACCCCTCCCGTTCCAGAGGGGAGAATTTTTCGTGTCCTTCGAGCCATCCATCGAATTTACTGTTGTAGCGATGAAAGGCCGGGTCCTCGATCTGATAGCGGGCCATGGCGAAAATCGCCTCGGCCAGCAGGAGGGAAGATGAGGCGTTAGTGCTCACACCAGCAAGCTGTTTCAGGGTTTCCGAATAGGGCGCATGAATGACGCGGTCCGTCACCTTCTCTGGCGTTGAGGCCATTTCAGCAGGATCGTAAAGCGGGCCGAGAGCCTGCTCCTGCAAGGTGTCGGCACGGCCGTCCCAGAACAGACCGCCCTGCGGCACCATATTTGCTGACGCAGCGCCCGGATTGGAGGCATTTTTTCCACCGCGCTGTGTAGCCGCCGCATTGGCCACGATAGCAGGTGCGGCTTCGCTGGTCGGATTGTCAGGACCAATACTGAAATTGGGATTCCGCTCGGCATAAGTCAGAGTTGGAATGGAGCGCCGCCCCTGAAGATCCAGATGCGCGCCACCCAGAAAAACAGGTGTTGCAGCCGAGGAGGCATAATGATTTCCGGGTTCATGACACGACGCACAGGACAGTCGGCCAGACCCGGAAATCAGAGGATCGTGAAAGATCTGTTTCCCGATTTCCGCCATCTGGGAGAGCGGATGAACATCCGGTCGCCGCAATGACACAGGACATGGATTGCTGCCGTCCTCTGCGGGAAGGCAGGAGCCAGTCTGCTGCGCCAGAGCACTTCCCGTCCAGAGAAGTGCCAGAAGAGTGATGCGACCCAGAAGAGGCCGCATCCGATGGTGAAAATCGGGCATAAAGATCAGAGGTAGCGTGAGAACATGGAGAAGATCGAGGACAGCAGGGAGGAGAAATAACCCTGCGCGTTATCGTTGGAAGCCGTGTCACCCGAGTGATGGCCGAACGGTGAGTCATCATGCCCGAAAGAATGATGGCCACCGCCATGATGGGGGTGACGGGTGGCAACGATATCGCCTGTGTTGTCGTCAAGCTCAAGCGTTTCCGTGTTGGGCTCGTGACGGAAGTCAAACAGATCGTCGATCTTGCCAGCCGTGGCATCAAAGGAACCCTGTCCCAGACGTTTGCCACCCAGCCAGTTGTCTTCGATGAAGCGTGCGATGGAGGCCTGGGTCGTCAGGGTATGGCTGACGAAGTTCTGCTTGGCCCAGGGCGAAATCACGATCAGCGGGATACGCGTTCCGGGTCCGCAACGGCCATTGACCGGCTTTCCGCCAACGCCCTTCGGAGCCGCGCCTGTGCCACAGATCCCTGCGCCACCGAGCTGGTCCGCAGAGGCGTCGAAAGAGCCGTGTGTCGGCGCGACATAGGCATGGTCATACCAGCCGTCAGAGTCATCATAAGCGATCAGGATTGCTGTATCCTGCCATTCCGGCAGCTTCTGAACAGCATTGACCACGTCAACCACGCCAACCTGCTCGTCCAGCGGGTCGGAATATCCAGCGTGACCGTCCTGATAGGCCGGGAGCTTGACGAAAGACACGGCAGGAAGGTTGCCGGCTTTCACGGCGGCGTAGAAATCCTTCAGATCATATTCATGATTTGCGGGTTCCTTTTTCGCCGTCCCCGGAACGTAGCTGTATCCGATGGACCTGACCGAAGCCGGGCGGGCATGGGTCGGGTTAGACGTGCTGAGGTAATACTGGAACCAGTTGTGATGCGGGATATAGTCCGCAACGTTTTCCGAAACGATGCTGGAATATGTTGTACGCGCACAGCCCGTGGAGCCATCCGTGTTGGAGGCGCTGAGGTCGAAGCCTCCCATGAAGCCGCCCCAGGTGATGCCACGCTCGTTCAGCAGGTCGCCGATATTGCGGCCCGTCATCATGCCCTGATTGGTCTTGGAGGAGCAGGCGTCGTAGCCGGGGTCGATGTCGTTGACCATCGTCCAGCCGCCCTGTCCGTCAGCCACATAGGCGGACGACTTGGCAACGGTGGACGGCTTCTGCGTGGTCGCCAGAAGCTGAAGACCGTTCGTCTGGCCGGAAACGACTTCAAGTGCGCCCGGGGTCGAGGGGCCATACGTGTCGGTGTAGGAATTATCGCTCATGGCAAAGCGCTGTGCATAACGCCAGTACGCCGTGACCGTGTTGCCATCGTAATAGCCGAGAACCTGCCCCTTGGTGCCGAAAGCACCAACGCCGCCGGATGTTCCACGACCGGTATAAAGCGGGAAGAGGTCCGCCTTGCCGTTATCATAGGCCATCTGCTCGGCCGTATAGGCGTGATTCTGGTCGGCCGTGCTGGCCTGAGTACGATCCAGACGGAACGGAAGCGCTGCGTCAGATCCGTTAGCCGGATTGGTGTTGGGATTCTGCTCCAGCAGTCCCTGCGAGAGCAGGTTGTTGACTGTCGGTGTGCCGAGGCGCGCCCTGAATCCCGGCTCTCCCGTAGGGTTTGCCGCCTTCGGATAGGTGGCGAAGTAATGATCGAAGGAGACGTTCTCCTGATAGATCACCACCAGATGACGAATGGGGGTCCGGGTCTCGGACCCATGATGGAATGAACCCTGATTCTGGTCCTGCCACTGGTCATTCCAGGGATTCCAGCCACGAGCCTGACTGAGGGCAGGAGCGGCAACCGATAGGGAGAGCAGAACAGACAGAGCAATTTTGGTGCGCTTCGCAGACACGTCGCGGAATCTTTCATGATGCACGGCATGACCGGAACAAGGTGCCAGAGGTTCAGGTGAACACCATCTTTACCGGCTCACGCCAACACAGTGGATGAGACAGTGCGTTAACTAAATGAAAGCCATTAAAAGAAGTGTTATGGTTTCGTGAAAAGCGATATCGTTTGAAACATTACTGTCACGGAGCTTCCCCGGACGCCGGATCGAAATGAAACGTCGGTTTTGACTGACCCGAAACGGGAGCAGCCGGTGAAGTGCTCGGGGGCACACTCGGCGTTGTTGCACCCGGCGGCCGAGATGCTGCCTGAGAAGAATGTTTCGCAAAAACCGGAGCGAGATGCCGCACGCTTTGCCCGCGTTTGAGAGTTACTCCGCCCGCACTGATCTCCACGATGCTCCAGTCGCTCACTTTGTCACCGGCAGCCACGACCTTGCCGCGGCTCCCGGAAGCGCCGGTCCTGATGATTGCCCGCCATCCTCCCGGATGCCCAGAAATCCCCACAACCTGCGGCTCACCCGCCTGCACAGCGCCCCTGCCCTTTGGCTGGCGGTCAGGCTCGAACAAAGGATGTGCCAGAATGGAGTCAACATCGATCCTCTGAGGCTCCTTTTGGGGTTGAGCATAGGCATGCCCCATCAGCAGAAAACTGCCAAACAGACCGGCGTAAGACGTTCGTGCCAATATCGTCATGAAACATCTTCCCTCTGATCTGACCGGATTGGTCGCCGTCATGTTCTTACTCTCCGGCGGGAGCAGCGAGCAGCGGGCGCACCAGAATGGCGGGCCAGAGGTCCCCTCCTCCGACGCGTTCCAGCCGAATGCGGACCAGCAGGGGCAGCGCCCGGCTTTCCCATGTTTTCTGCCAGACATAATGTCCCTCAACGACGCCGTAATAAGAAAATTCAACGCGCCCCACATTATGGGCCAGCGTTTCTTCATGCGGAATTTCAGGTTGCAGGGCGCAGTCCGCGCGCCGGAACCGCCCCCAGCGCAGAACCAGCCGTTTGTCCGCATCCACGCCGAACGCCACCTGAACCTGTTTCCTGTAACCGCCCTGCTCCGGCAGCCACGACACGAAACCAAGCCGCTCTGCATCGCCCGAAAAGACGGAAGCACCTCGGGCATCGGGGGGTTCCGCACGCTCGATCAGACGACGCAGGGACTCTTCCGTTCCCTGAAACGTTGCCTCGTCCCCATAGCGTCGCTCCGCCTGCGACCAACCGCGCGTTCCTACGCCTACACCCTGCCAGAGGGCGACGGACAGCAGCCCGAACACGACCGTCACGACCAGAATTTCCAGCAGCGTGAAACCGTCTTCTCCCGAACCTTCCCCTCCACCCGGCTTCATTCCTGCACGGCAGCCCCAACTGCCCTCCCCGACAGAGACACAGACCGCGCCGCGCCGTCTTCCCACACTCGCACCTCAATCGAAAACAGCCCCAGTGGCGCCCGCTCCCCCCTCGCCGGAGACGCTGTAATCTGGTGGATGTCCACGCTGGAATGATAATGCGGCGGGACGTCATAGGTCTGCGAGCCCGGCCGGAAAGACGGCATGGCCAATGCACCATCCAGCTGCGACCGGGCTACAGAAAGCAGACGCAAACCATGATCCGCCCGTCCCCCGCCCGCCAGCCCCGCTTCGATCGAGCCCAGCATGGCCGCCAGGGCAAAACCCGCGATCATCAGGGCCACGATGACTTCCAGCAGCGTGAAACCCTGATCCGGGCGCAAAGTGCGGACCGGTCGTTCAGCGCTCATCGATCTGAATCCGTCCCGTTACGTCGCTGAAGCTGACAAGAGCGGCATGATGCCCCAGAACAACCATCAGCGGCGGCCCCGTCACGCGTCCATCCGCCATGAACCGGTAAGACGCCCGCGCCATCATCCCGCCAGAGACCGTCGGAACAAACGCCCGCGCAGGCTTGTGAATGCGCGTCGTCCGGAGCGTGTGTCCCTCAACCGTCAGGAACGTCCCCTCCGTGCTGTCCAGCAGAACCGTCACGGTTTCACCACGGGTTTCAGACAGATCCTGAGCCTGATGCAGGAGATCCACAACCTGTCGCCGCGCCACGGAAAAGGAGAGGGCCTCACTCCGTAGCGGTCCCCGCTCCAGCGCAACACCCAGCAGAATCCCGGCAATGGCCAGCACCACCATGATTTCCAGAAGAGTAAAACCGGCATCCCCCCGGCCCTGCGCGTCAATGTGCAAGATCATTAAGGCTCAGCATCGCCAGAAGCAGCGCGGAGACGATCCCGGCCACCAGAACGCCCATGATGATGGTAATCGCCGGGACGAGAATGGCCAGAAGACGCTGGATAATGACGCGACTTGCATCCTCATGAATATCAGCAGACCGCAGGGCAATAGCCGAAAGCTGGGCCGTTTCTTCACCCACGCGCAGAAAATGGATCATGGCTTCGGGAAAAACCTTCGTCCGCTCCAGAGAATAGGCCAGACCCCGCCCCTCTCGCATGTCCCGCGTAGCCTCGCTGACACACGCCGCGCCCGCCGTGTTTCCGATGACCCCCTCCGTGATTCTCAGAGCCCCCACAATGGGGACACCGTTCTGCATCAGCGTGCCGAGCGTGCGGGTAAACTGGGCGGCCATGATCTCCAGCAGCAGCGATCCAAGGATCGGAACCCGCAGCAGAAAACGGTCAAAGACAAGCCGCCGCTCAGGCTTCCGAAGTATTGCGTGAATACTGACGCCCGCAATTCCGAAAGCGGTCAGCAGCACCAGCCCCCAATGCGTCAGGAAACTGCCCGTCGCAATCACGATCCGCGTTGCCAGCGGCAGGGTAGCGCCATTTTCTTCAAACAGAGGCACGAACTGCGGCAGCACCTGCGTCAGCAGAAGCACGATCGAGAACACGGACGCCACGACCAGAACCGCCGGATAGATCATCGCGGACTGGATGGTCGCCCGCAGCTTTCTCTCCCGTTCGAGCAGTTCCGAAAGATGCAGCAAAGCCTCTCCTAGCGCGCCCCCCGCTTCCCCGGCCCGGACCATGCCCACATAGAGTTTTGGAAAGACGGAGGGCATGGTCTCAAGGGCCTCGGCAAAGGCCTCACCATCCCTGACCCGATCCCGCAACGCCCCGATGACCCGACCATTGCGCGGCCCCACGGCCGTTTCCCCCAGAAACCTGAGAGCACGGTCCAGATCGAGCCCGGCGGTCAGCATGGTTGCCAGTTTGCGGGTAAAATCCGCAACCTCAGCAGGCCGCAGCCGAAGCGTATGGCGTCGCCCCAGCAGCATCCGTACGCCGCCCTGCACTGCGCCCCGCCGCGTTGCGGGCGCGACCTGCACGACCATCAGTTTCTGCCGTTGCAGCCGCTGCATCACCTGCTGTTCCGTGCTGGCAAGCATGTCGCCATGCACCAGCCGCCCGTCCGGACCAACCGCGCTGTAGTGCCACATCTCGGAAGGACCCGATGCCGCACTCATCCGTCATGCCCGATGATGCGCGAAACCTCTTCAAGAGACGTCTCGCCTTCAAGCGCCAGCCTCAGACCCGCCTGAAACAGCGTTTCCATTCCTGCCGCAACAGCAGCCTGTTCGATCTCGGAATGGTCCGCCCCTGCCATGATGAGGCGGGAAATCTCCCGCGATGTCGGAAGAAATTCCGCCACGGCACTGCGGCCGCTATAGCCGGTCTGACGACACTCCGCACAGCCCACCGGATGCCACAACGTGTGCGACACCTCCGGATCAAGACCCAGACGATGCGCGAGTGCCGGATCAACAGCTTCAGGACAGCGACAGTGTCCACACAGCCGCCGCACAAGCCTCTGCGCCAGAATACCGCGCAGAACGGCCGTCATGAGATAGTCTTCCAGCCCCATGTCCCGCAGTCGCGTCACCGCCGCCGCCGCCGAATTCGTATGCAGCGTGGACAGCACGAGATGCCCGGTCAAAGCTGCCTGTACGGCAATCTGGACGGTCTCGGTATCGCGAATTTCACCCACCATGATGACATCAGGGTCCTGACGCAGAATGGCCCGGAGCAGACTGGCAAATGTCAGACCGATGGCCGGTCTGATCTGAAGCTGGTTGATCCCCGAGAGCTGATACTCCACCGGGTCCTCGACCGTCATGACATTGCGCTCGGTCGCATTGAGGCCGGCCAACCCCGTATAAAGGGTGGTGGTCTTGCCCGAACCAGTCGGTCCCGTCACCAGAACAATCCCGTTAGGCATCTCCAGTGCAGAGCGGAACGCCGCGATGACGGAGGGCGCAAGGCCCAGACGGCTGTAGTCGAAACTGACGGTCGTACGGTCCAGAACACGCAGAACGACTGTCTCCCCATGCAGTGACGGAACGGTCGAGACCCGGAAATCCACCTCATGCCCGCGCACGGCCAGCTTGATGCGCCCGTCCTGCGGCAACCTGCGTTCCGCAATGTCCAGCTTGGCCATGATCTTGATACGCGACACGATCGCGGCCGCCAGCCGCGGGCTCTGGCTGTCCACCTCATGCAGCACGCCGTCATAACGATACCGGACCAGAATCCGGTCCTCGAAGGGTTCGATATGAATATCCGACGCCCGCGTTTCCACAGCCTGAAAAATCAGCTGGTTCACCAGCCGGATAATCGGTGCTTCGCTGGCAAGATCCTTCAGCCGGTCCGTATCGTCCTCGGCAGCAGACCCTTCCGCATCGAAAGCACCCTGCCCTTCGGAGCCGTCCGCGCCGTCCTCAGGATAAAGCCGGTTCAAAATCGCAGAGATATCCGACGGCCGCCCCACCTCACGCCGGACCTCGCAGCCCGTAGCGAGGTGAACAGCAGCCGAAGTGTAATCATCCAACGGATCCGCCATGGCCAGACGCAGCGTACCCTGCACACAGTCCAGCGGAACGGCGCGCGCCTGATGTAAGAACCGTGCCCCCAGATCGTCGGGCAGAACCGGCTCCAGCACTGCGGCCAGTTGCTCCGGTGTCAGAACGGTTCCGCCAAGCATGGCAGCATAGGTTGCAGCCAGATCGCCCTCGCTGACCAGACCGAGTTGGAGCAAAACAAGCGCCAGAGACTGCCCTGTCTCGGTCGCCACGTTCCGCGCACGCTCCAGCGCACGATCTTCGCAGACGCCGCGCTCGCTCAGAGCAGCCTCAAGGCGCGCATCAGCCGAAACCATGCAAAACTCCCGCGGCCTTGCGAGACAGACGGACGCTTCTCATGAGCTTGTCGTGCAACTGCAAATCCGCCAGTGTCCCACCGCCATGACCGTTTCCCTGCTTGTTGCCGTTTTCCTTCTGACCCCGGTTGCGGGGAGCTTTCTGGGCGTGCTCATACGCCGGATCCCGAGGGGAGAAACCGTGGTTTCCGGCCGCTCGCATTGTGAAAGCTGCCATGTTCCGCTGTCTGCCCGCGACCTGATTCCGATCCTGTCCTACGCGATGCAGAAGGGGCGGTGCCGTCACTGCAAAAGCCGGATTACCCCAGACCATCTCTGGATCGAACTTGCGGCGCTCACCGTGCCCGCCATGGCCCTTCTGGCCCGCATGATCGCCAGTCATTTTCAGGACATCCCCTTCCAGCTGGCCGACTGGGACGCGCTGTCCTTTGTGGGAGACTGCATCCTCGGCTGGGGGTTGCTCGCCCTGTCCGTGATCGACCTGATCTGCCTGCGCCTTCCAGACATGCTGACGCTGCCGCTGCTTCTGATCGGGCTTGTGGAAGGATATGTCACAGCCGGAACGGACGGCGCGCTGGACCGTGCGCTCGGTAGTACGGCGGGGTGGCTGATCTTCGCGCTCATTGCCGTCGGATACAGGATGATCCGTCACAGGCAGGGTCTCGGAGGGGGGGACGTCAAGCTGCTGGCCATGGGCGGAGCCTGGGTCGGGCTGGGCGCGCTGCCTGTTATCATCGGTGCGGGTTCGGCCTTCGGTATCGTGCTGGCTCTGGCAACGGCCATGCGCTCGGGGCGCTTCAACATGACGATCCTTGTTCCCTTTGGCCCGTGCCTTGCCGCAGCGATCTGGCTGGCGCGTCTCATGCTGTGTCGTTCGTGATCCTGCCATGACTTACCCGATGCCCTGATACAGGGGCAGAGAGGTTTTCGAACTGTCATGAATTTATAATATTCCAGCCCTGTCATCCTGCGGGGGTGCAATGATATTGCCTCGCGGAGCCTTTCATTCCCTTGCATGTGGACCGTTTCATCAGGTGGCCCCTCCCCGCTTTCCCGTGTTCCGTCTCAACACATGATCCTGTCGATACCGGGGTTTGACACTGTCTTCCGCTGGTGGCTGAGCCGTATGGCGGAACTCCTGCCTGCCGCCCTGAGGCGGGACCAGAAGCAGGATGTGCGCCTCCCGATCCGGCCGGACGGGACCCTGGAACCCGGCAGCCTGTCCCGCGTTCCGCTCCCGTCCTCCCGCAAGAAGAGCCTGCTTTCGGCCCGTCCCGCGCCGTTCTGTCTTGTCCTGCCTTCCGGTGCCATCCTGTCGCGTGAACTCACTTTGCCCCGCGCAGCAGCCCCTCATGCGGTGCAGACCATCGGCTACGATCTGGACAGGCTGACCCCGTTCCGCCCCGAAGACGTCGTCTGGACTGTCACGCCAACGGGGAAACCCTTCCCCCTGCGCAATGGTCAGGTGAGCTTCCGCCTTCTCGTGGCCCCACGCCGTGCCTTTGAAAAAGCGATGCAGGAACTGGCAGAGCATGCCATCAGCCCGACGCATCTGCGGTGCGAGGGGCTGGAGGGTGTCCTGCCACTCGGCACGCCCTCGAAGACCACAAAGATCCGGCCTTCTCTGCTCGTTCTGCTGGGTCTTGCCCTGATCGCATCACCCTTTATCCGTCAGGAAATCTCGCACCTGCGGCTCGATCACGCCCTCTCCGCGCTGTCCGCAGAAAAACAGCAAGCCGAGGCGCTGCGGCGAGACATCACCCGCTTCACACAGGGGCCAGCCGCTATCCGCCGGGAAGAACACCGGCTGGGATCGTCCCTCCTTGTTTTGCAAACCCTCACACAGGCGTTGCCGGAAGATACATTCCTGACAGAACTGCATCTGCATGAACGTCATGTCACGTTGGAAGGACAGTCCGCACAGGCTACGCAACTGATCGGCATTCTGGAGCACCATGCCGCATTTTCGAACGCGGCTTTCTCGGGGCCGATCACACGCTCCGAAGACCGTCGGCAGGATCTGTTCACCCTTCATGCTGACGCTCCGGGTTGATCCTGATGTCCGCCTCACCCACCTTTTTCAGCCTGCCCGACGGACGAAAAGGACGCGTCTTCGCCCTCGGCATGACGGTCGTCCTGCTGGTGCTGGTCGCCTCTGCTGCCTCCCTGCTGCTGAACCAGTATGCCGAGGGGCAGGCCGATCTGGCCGAGCAACAGGACATCCTCGCCCATACACAAATTCTGGTGGATAACCTGCCCGATCTTGAAAAACGGGCCCAGACGGCATCGCTTCAGGCGCGTGGCAGCACGCTCCTGATCAGTGAAACCTCGCAGGAAACGGCCCTTGCCCGCCTCCAGCAGATCGTGCACGACACCGCCCTTGAAGGTCAGGCCCTGCCGACGAGCATGGAACCGCTCCCCGTCTCCCGCGCCGGAGCGTTCGAGCGGCTCGGCGTGAGGGTTTCTCTCACCACATCCTATGCCGTGCTGGTCCGTCTTCTGGACGCCCTCGACCACAGCACCGCTCCGCGCCTGCTGGTCGATGATCTTCGGATCGACGTGTCTGGCAACCCGCAGGCCATTGACGAAACGGCTGAAGGGCGTGCCCTGGATGCTTCCTTCACCATCCTCGCATTGCGCGATCCCCACTCCATCGCGGCGTCCACCGCTCCCCGGCCATGATCCCTTTCCGCCGACAGAACAGACTGAGAGACAACGTGCCTGCTTCCCTGTCCCTTGCCATCTCCGGGATGTCCCGCCGTTTCCTCCTCATGGCAGCACTTCCGCCGCTGACCCTGCTGGCGGCCTGTTCTTCCACACCACCACACCTGACACCCCTGCCAATCTCAAAGCATCTGTACGGCCAGACCGCCACGCCCCGCGTTGACGGCCCGGTCGGGAGCATGGAATCCGCCCGGGGCGGTATGCTGAGTTATGGTCGGCCCTCCGGCACCCGTCAGGCCGGCGGCGCCTCCGGAAATGGAACCTTGACCCTGAATTTCGTGGACGCTGATATCCAGTCGGTCACAGACGAAATTCTCGGGCGGCTTCTTCAGGCCAACTATCTCGTCGATTCAAACGTCCACGGCACCATCACCCTGCGCACCCCGCATCCGCTGCGTCAGGATCAGCTTCTGCCGGTTTTCCGGACCGCACTCGCAGGCGCGGGCGCGGCGCTGGTTGAGGAGAACGGCATTTACCGCGTGACCACCCTTGCGGGCACGGGAGGAACCGGCGGCGGAACGGCAGGCAACACGATCGTTCCGCTGCGCTACACTTCGGCTGAAAGTCTGGTGAAGGCGCTTCAGCCCATCCTCAAGGGCGGGGACCACATCGTTGCGGCCCCGGCGGGAAATGCTGTCGTGATTTCGGGCGATCCCGCCACGCGGGCCTCTCTGGAAGAACTGGTCCGGACGTTTGATTCCGATGTGCTGGCCGGGCAGTCCTATGCCCTGTTCCCCGCGACCAGCGGCAATGCCAGCGAAGTCTCGCAGGCCCTTCAGGCTGCTTTGGGCAGCAAAAAGGAGCAGGCGCTCGCTGGCCGGATGCAGGTCGTACCCATGCCGCATATCGAAGCGGTGATGGTCATTGCCGCAACCCCCGCCCTTCTGGATCAGGCCCGCCGCGCCTTTTCCGTCATTGAGGCGCAGCGTCGCAGAACCGTGCGGAAATGGAATGTGTTCTACATCCAGAACAGCCGGGCGAACGACGTGGCCTATGTCCTGCAACAGGCCTTCACCCCCGGCCATGTCACGGCCGTTCCCACGGCAAAAGCCCAGAACTCCTCATCAGGCTTCCAGAACTCCTCATCCGGTTCCGGCTCGGGGAACGCGGGAGGTTTCGGCAGCGGGATGGGCTTCGGATCTTCCAGTGGCGGGACATCCCAGCAGGGCAACCAACTCTCCGGTTCCGGTCAGAATAGCCCGTCTTCGGACGGCCAGTCCGGCCAGACGCAGACCGCACAGGACGGAATTTCGAATAATCCCCTGCTCGGAGGGCTGGGTCTGGGCAGTTCGGGCAATAATTCCGAAACGTCGGAAATCCGCATCATTCCCGATACCCAGAACAATGCCGTTCTGGTCTATGGCACGGCCAACGAGATGGAAACCGTGGCTTCCATGCTCCGCAAGGTGGACATCATGCCCCTTCAGGTCCGGGTGGATGCCACAGTCGCCGAAGTGACGCTGAATGACTCGCTCAATTACGGCACGCAGTTCTTTTTCAAGTCGGGCGGAATAAACGGCATTCTCAGCAATGCGTCCCAGTCCCTTGGAAGCGCCAATCTGGTGTCGTCGCAGCTCTCCAGTTCGTTCCCCGGTTTCGTTCTTGGTGGATCAGGACAGGGCGGTGCGCCCTTCGTTATCAACGCACTACAGGCCGTTACGAAAGTGCGCGTTCTGTCCTCGCCTGAACTGATGGTCGTAGACAACCAGCCCGCCTCCCTCATGGTCGGCGATATGGTGCCGTATCTGACCGGCTCGACCACGGGGGTTCTGACGTCGAATTCCACCATCACGAATTCGATCAATTATCAGCCCACGGGCGTGATTCTTCAGGTCACCCCCCATGTCAGCAATGGCGGGACGGTCACACTCGACATTTCCCAGCAGGTCAGTTCCGTGGCTTCCAGCACGACAACAACCGGCAGCGGGTCCATCAACAGCCCGACCTTCTCCCAGCGTCAGGTCACCTCGCGCGTCGTCATCGCAGACGGTCAGACGGTCGGACTGGCCGGGCTGATCTCGGACACGTCCAACCGCAACAACAGCGGAATGCCCTGGCTGAAGGATATTCCACTCCTTGGAATGCTGGGCGGTAATCAGGCCAATACGCGAAACCGCACGGAACTTCTGATCCTCATTACGCCCCACATCATCCACAGCCAGAGCGAAGCCTACGCCCTGACGGAAGATCTGCGCGAACAGCTTCTTCACGCAGCACTCCTGCCGACTGAAATGAACGGCATGCCCCCGACCGGCTCGGCAGATCCGCAGCACCGCATTCTCAAAGCGGTCGGACTGCACGACTGACATGCCGCCCGGCAGCCCTCTGCGCGGACGGGAGGCAGGGTTTGCGCTGCTGCTGGTGCTCTGGACGCTCGCTTTTCTGGCGCTGATCGGCACGCAAGCCCTGATGATGGGCCGGGCGTCCCTGAACCTCGAAAGCACGGCACTTTGGAAGGCGCGGCTCCAGACAACGGCAGACGCCGCCATCACGACGGAACTCTACGCCATCGCCACGGGACGCACGCGCCCGGCGGGTCAATGGTCTTCCAGCCCTGAGGCCACAGAGTTTCAGGTCAGGACGCGCAGTCAGATCCGACGTGACAGGATCAATCCCAACATTGCCAGCCAGCCACTGATGGCGGCACTCCTGATGACACAGGGACTCCCTGTCGATCGGGCCGCGTCTCTGGCAGCCACGCTTCTCAGTTGGCGCAGTGAAGGGTTTCATGTGGCAGACAGAGCCTCGGCCTGTGTGTCACAGGGCCTGCCGTTTCATGATCTGGATGATCTTTCGGCTGTTCCCGGCATGACACCCCTGCTGCTTGAAGGGCTGGAGCCGCATCTGTCCTTTGCCCAGCAGGAGCTGCCCGATCTCAACAGCGGCGATCCATCCGTTCGGCAGGCTCTGCTGAAATCCGGGATTTCAAGTGGCGCGGATCAGACTGATCCGAACAGCGAAGGAAACGGCGGCGTTCTTGTTTCCGTGGACGCCATCGTCTTCCACGGTGCTTTCAGGATGTGGCGTCATGCCGAGGCGATCATGCTTCCCGATGAACGCCCCATTCCCTGGCGTCTGATCCGGCTGGAAACCATGACGCCAGACAGCAGTGCCTCAGGGATTGCAGATCATTCCTGCCCCGGCCTCGCCCCGGCCGTTCGGTCCGTGGGAACAGAGGTCATAATCATGCCCTTCCCGCTCGGAAGGAGCATGATACACATAGGCATGGTTCCAGGGATCGGACGGAACAGCGCCGCCCTTCAGATAAGGGCCGTTCCAGTTCTCCACCGATGACGGACGATGGACCAGTGCGTCCAGACCTTCCTCCGTGGAGGGATAATCGCCTGTATCGAGCTTATACATGTCCAGAACCGTACCGATCCGCGCGATCGACTGCTTGACGACGGACTGGCGCGCCCCTCCCAACTGGCGCAAAGCAGCTGGCGCCACGAGCCCGACCAGCAGACCCAGAATGGCCAGAACCACCAGAATTTCCAGAAGGGTAAATCCGGCATCATCGCGATGCTCGGCACGGGAGACCTGTCTGGGACATGACATTTTGATGACGTACCTTTTTTAACCGTTCGTCAAACGGTACTAAAGCCTCGGACCTTCTCTGCCCAGCGGATGAAGAGTGTCACAGTGCTGTCTTCATAATTTCTTCATTCCGGACAGAGCGTCCAGACAGGTTTGCCATGCCCGCTCCCCTTCTGGCCTGTATGCTTGCAGCAGCCATCCGGTATGATCTTCCACCACGGGTGCTGCCCGCTATCTGGGAAGTCGAACGCGGAGCCATTGGCCTCGTGCATCACAATACGAACGGCTCCGACGATCTGGGGCTGATGCAGATCAACACGCAGTGGATCGGCCTCCTTTCCCAGATCACCCGCATGCCGGCCACCCAAACGGCTGCGCGCCTCGTCTCGGACGGATGCTTCAATATCGCCGCCTCTGCTCTCATTTTGCGAAGTTACCTCAACGAAACACACGGAGACCTGCTTCAGGCCGTGGGAGATTATCATTCCCACACGCCCCAACTGAACTCCGCTTATCAAAAACGCGTTCTCGAACAGGCGACGCGGCTGTTCGAGAACAAAAATCCGTCACTGGAATAGTAACTTCGGGCTTCTTTAACGCCGCAAAGCAATCGCTTTGCGTGGTCGCAGCACAAAAACCCAAAATAACACTTGTCAGAATCCGAACGACAGATTAGTAACCCCTTCGCCTCGTCCCATTCGTCTAGAGGCCTAGGACACTGCCCTCTCACGGCGGCAACAGGGGTTCGAATCCCCTATGGGACACCAGCATTTCCAATAATTTAGCGGTTATATAGCGAAGCAATTGATTGCTTTTGGGCCCAGACGAGGCCCACTGTGAAAAACTGAGACATTTACCCTAAAACCCCCCTCCCAGCGGGGTCGAGTGTTATGGCCAAAGTCCAGTATCGGGTCCGCAACCGCATCGCAGAGTGGGACGTTCCCCTTCTCGAAGAGCCGCGGCGGCGTTGATAGCGTGATTAACGAACATCGCCTTAGGCTGGAGCGCATTTACATGCAGGCCTTTATGGGCTCGCTTGTAGGGCATGGATCAACCAAAAGCGCGTTCTTCATCACGTCCTCCTTCAGCATCCCGACGATGGACTACGTTTGTCCCCAGAGACAGCGCGCCACTCTGATTGACAGGTCCACGCTGGCCGATCTGATGACCGAACAGGGCTTGCGTGTCAGCCGCGCGGTAGAGCTCAACAATATTGACCTGAATTGCTTCGAGCCCGACTAACAGATTTTACGCGGACAGATATGGATCATCACGCCGTTGGGGGATGAATCGCGTGAAGGTCACTTGAAAATCATGCCCTGATCCGTGACAGTCTTCTGTAACGAAGTATGAATTTTTCTTCATGTTGCGCTCAACGAGATCACAGGCGCATGCATGCGATTATCGAGCGTTGTGGAGATTTCAGTGACAGCCGACCACCAACACATTGCTGACGACGTTGAAATCACTGCAGAAGAAAAAAAGCCTGAACTTCGGATCGTCCTACAGGAAACAGTCAATGCCAGCCTGTGGGAGAACAGCGTCCCCATCCTCGAAGCGCTGGAATTCGACAACAAGAGCGAAAATACATATCAGGTTGTTGAAATAACCATCACCAGCGAGCCGCATTTTCTGACCCCACGGTCATGGATGCTCCAGCAGATAGGCCCCGACGAACTTCGGGTTCTGAATGATCGTGACCTGACACTGAACGGGTCATTGCTCTCTGCCCAGGCCGAAGCATCAAGGGCCGTGGTAACCATTGTCGCCCGTGCGGGCGAACAGGAACTCACAAAGGTAACGCGTGACGTCCGGATGCTCGCCCGCAATGAGTGGGGCGGGCTGTCCGGTATCCCTGACATTCTGGCGGCTTTTGTTCTTCCCAACGACCCCGCTATTGCCCGTATTCTGCGCAGTGCGTCCGAGATCCTGCGGCAGGCCGGACACTCTCCCTCTCTGGAAGGTTATCAGGGAGACAAAACGCGTGTCTGGGCACAGGCTCAGGCGTTATGGTGCGCCATCTGCGCGCTGGATATCACCTATATCAATCCGCCCGCCTCTTTCGTTGAAAACGGCCAGCGTATCCGCCTTCCGACGCAGGTCGTCGAAGATCGTCTGGCGACCTGTCTCGATACGACTGTTCTGTTTGCTGCCTGTCTCGAAGCCATTGGTTTGCGCCCCCTGATCGTTCTGACGCGCGGGCACGCCTTTGCGGGCCTGTGGCTGTCCCAACAGGATGCGGGTTCTTCGGTAGTGCAGGACTTGCCAGGCATTCGCAACCGCCTGAAGCTCGATGATCTGCGCGTCTTTGAAACGACTTTGGTGACGGCTGCCCATAAACCCAGCTTCACCGCAGCCTGTGAGCATGGCGAGGCGCACCTGCGCAAAATAGACGATGACGATCAGGAGGCGTTCCGCGAAGTCATCGATATTTACCGGGCGCGCCTGCGCCGTATTCGTCCCCTCTCCACTTCCGCCGGCGCTCTGGGTGCCGACGCGGCAGAAACCATCCCCGATGAGTCAGCGGGGCAACCGGCATTTGAGGCGGCTCCCCCTTTACGTGAGGACCGCGAGGAAGAGCGCCTGCCAGATCGTCCGGCAGATCGCGTGCAGAGATGGTGCAATCGCCTGCTCGACATGTCCGCGCGGAACCGGCTGCTGAATCTGCCCAAATCAGATCGCCAGCTGATAGAACTCGACTGCCCTGATCCAGCTGCGCTGGAAGACATGGTGGCGGAGATGCGCTCAGGCGGGAGCGCCAAACCGCTTCGTTTTGTCGCAGCGCCCGGGCTCATGGACGATGATGATCCCAGAAACAAGGCACTTCATCAGGGAAGACATCACGAAGATGCCTCCAGAGCGTATGCTTTGGAAGCTCTCAAACGGCGCGAGATCGTCGTTCAGCGGAAAGAGGACAAGCTCCAAACCGCACTGACCGAAATTTACCGGCACGCCAGAAATTCCGAGCAGGAAGGCGGCACGAACGTCCTTTTCCTGACGATTGGGGCGCTGGCCTGGACATCGCAGGATAAATCCCGGCCGTATCTCGCTCCTCTCATTCTCGTTCCGGTCATTCTGGAACGAGCCAGCATCAAATCACCCTTCACGCTCCGAGCGCACGGAGATGAAACCCGTATCAACACAACGCTGCTGGAAATGCTGCGCGCCGAATATGATATCCGGATTCCCCTGCTGGAAGCAGAATCGCTTCCGGAGGATGAGTCCGGCCTCGATGTTTCAAAAATCATCGAAGCCTTCCGGTTGCATCTTCGACACATTCCGGGCTGGGAAATTCGCGACCACGTCAGCCTGACGACATTGAGCTTCGCGAAATTCCTGATGTGGAAGGATCTGCTGGAGCGAAAAGAGCATCTCGCCACAAACGACGTCGCCAGTCGTCTGCTGAACGGGGTCAAGGACGGCGAACAGACAAGCCCTCCTCTGCCAGACGGTTTCAATCCTGCTGATGACCTCGACGATGCTCTCGCCAAAGCCGATCTTGTCTGCCCGATGGAAGCCGACTCATCTCAGCTCAAGGCCATCGCACGCGCAGCAGCGGGCGAAAACTTCGTCCTGCTCGGACCACCTGGCACCGGGAAAAGCCAGACGATCGGCAATATCATTGCCAACACGCTCGCTCAGGGTCGTACGGTCCTTTTTGTGGCTGAAAAACGAACGGCGCTTGAAGTCGTCCGTGCGCGCCTGTCTAAACTGGGCATTGCTGAATTCTGTCTGGATCTGTTCTCGCCCAAAGCGAACAAAATGGCGGTGTTGCAACAGTTCCAGACTGCACAGGCTGCGCTGGAGGATTTTCAACCTGAAGAATATTCACGGACAAAACAGACGCTTGATACCATTCGTACAGAACTGAACGCCTATGTCCGAGATCTTCATACGCCCCGCCGCAATGGCTGGACGCCCTATCGCGGAATTGGCGTCACTCTTCGCGCACAGGAATCATCGATCGTCCGCATTCCTCTGGAATGGGCCAATGCAGATGTTCATTCAAAAGCGGATTACGATGCGCTGGTCCAGTCCGTTGAGGATCTGTCGACGCTCTACGCCCGCATCGGAGACGTCGTCGTCTCACCCAGACTGGCAGGTCTTGAGCAGACGGACTGGTCGCCACTGTGGGAGGGCAGACTGCTTGACGCCGTCAATGGAGCACTCTCTGCCCTCGACACGCTAAGAGAGGCGGCGCTGAGCGTTACCAAGGCGCTTTCGCTGCCTCAGAACAATTTCTCTCTTCAGCGGCTTGAACAGATCAGGGCACTTTGCTCACATCTCCTGTTGCCCAATGCAGCGGCATGGAGCTTTACAGAAAGCGCCCGCGAAACACGCGATGCCGTATTGCTGGAACAGGAATCTGTTGCACGGTGCCACACCCTGACAGTAGATCTTAATGCCCGATGGAAAGACAGCGTACGCACTCTTCCAGTGGCTGAAACCCTTGCGGAATGGCGCGCCACCAAGGAAAAATGGCTACTTGCGCGCTCCATGGGGCAAAAGGCCATCCGCAAACGGCTTGAGTCTCATGCCGTCGCCCTGCCTGAAGACTGCGAAAGCGACCTTGAGGCTCTTGTCGAACGTGCGGCCCTTCTTGAAAAACTCACGAATGCGTCTCACAAGACGAGCATCGGTCCGATGTGGCGGGGTCTGGAGACTGACTTCGATGCAATCAACGCCGCATTTGGCTGGGGACAGGAAACACGCACCCGCCTTGCGGGCTGTACGGCTGAAACGGGCGAGTTGCTCACTGCACGCGCCCACCTCAGAACCCTTCTCACGGAAGGCCAAGATCTTCTCGCACCTGGCGGAACAGTCCACGCCTCCCTGACCCGTTCTCTGGCTGCATTTATCAACCTTGATGCCGCTGTGGAAACACTGGCGAACTATAGCGCCAGCGACATTACCCGACTGGCTCCCCCCGAAAATCCCGATTGGCTCGAACAGACCTCAGACAAGCTGCGGGACTGGAAAGAGGCTGCTCGCGAACTGCGCGACTGGTGTTCATGGCGCCGCGCCTGCCATCAAGCTGCACAACTCGGTCTGACACCCATGATTGAAGCCATCGAGCATGGGTTGGTCGCAAAAGATGACGTACTGGCCGCTTTCGAAGCGAATTACGCGCGCTGGTGGACCATGCACGCGGTCAGTGAGTCCGTCCTGCTGAGCAGTTTCGTGGCCGCGACCCACGAAGGACGGATTGTCAGGTTCCGCGAACTGGACGAAAAACTGAAGACCCTGGCCATCCGTCTGATCCGGGCACGCCTTGCCGGACGTATTCCCGGCGAAGCCGCACGACAGCACGATCCGGAATATAAGGTTCTGACGCGCGAGATCGCCAAGAAGTCCCGTCATCTTCCGGTCCGTCAGTTGGCCGAAAAGATGCCGAGTGCCCTTCGCACCCTCACGCCCTGTCTCATGATGAGTCCGTTGTCGGTCGCGCAGTATTTGCCCGCCGATGCAGATCCGTTCGATCTTGTTATCTTTGACGAAGCGTCCCAGATCGCAACATGGGACGCGATTGGCGCCATCGGACGTGGCAAACAGGTCATCGTGGTGGGCGATCCCAAACAGTTGCCACCCACGGATTTCTTCACGGCGGGTCGGGTGGGGGCCGATGCTGATCCATCCGATGAGATGACCGACCTTGACTCGATCCTCGACGAATGTCTTGGGGCGGGTATCCCGGCCATCAGTCTGGAGTGGCATTATCGCAGTCGTCACGAAAGTCTTATCGCATTTTCGAACCAATCTTATTACGGCGGGGATCTGGTCACCTTTCCCTCACCGGTTACAGCGGATCAGGCCGTCTCTTTCCGTTTTGTCCCGAAAGGGATTTATGAACCGGGCAAAAATGGGTCACACACCAATCCTGCGGAGGCCCGGATGGTGGCTGCCGAGGCTGTGCGGATCATGCGTGATGGCACTGACCGCTCGGTCGGTATCGTCACTTTCAACGCAGAGCAGCAGAAGCTGATTGTCGATCTTCTGGACGCGGAAGTCCGCAAAGATCCTGCGCTTGAAAGATTTACGGGAGAACAGGCCCATGAGCCTGTGCTTGTGAAAAATCTGGAAAACGTACAGGGCGAAGAGCGGGACGTGATGCTGTTCTCGCTCACCTACGGGCCTGACATCACGGGCAAAATTTCCATGAATTTTGGCCCCCTGAACCGTGATGGTGGGGAACGTCGTCTCAATGTTGCGATCACGCGCGCTCGCGAACAGTTAATCGTGTTCGGGTCGCTGCGGGGGGATCAGATTGCGATAGAACGAACACGCGCGGCTGGTGTTCGGGACCTGCGCCGCTTCCTGCTGTTCGCAGAACGGGGTCCAATGGCTCTTGCCGGCGCCCATGAAGGATCTGTTGGAGGATATGACAGTCCTTTCGAAGTCGAAGTTGCTACGATGCTTCAGGCAAAAGGCTGGGAGGTCACGACACAGGTTGGCGTCTCCGGTTTCCGTGTGGATCTGGGCGTCATTGATCCCGATTTACCCAGCACATTTCTGGCAGGCATAGAGTGCGACGGCGCCACCTATCACCGAAGTGCCACGGCACGCGATCGCGATCGTCTGAGACAGGCTGTTCTTGAAAATCTCGGCTGGAACATTCTGCGTATCTGGTCCACGGACTGGTGGACCAATGCCCCTCGCGAAGTTGAGCGGGTTGAGGTTGCCCTGCAAAACTTTCTGAAGATTGCCCGCCAAGAGCGTGCTGATCAAGCCGAGCAGGACGCAGCAAAAGCTGAAGCACTACTGAACACAGGTCCTATTGAGCACGAAGAAAACCCTGCTGCCTCGGTCGAGACCACGGAATGTGAAGTGCTTCCCGACCAACCCGCCGCAGAACCTTCATCTGAACAGATCGAGCATTTGGAGCCTCTGTACGCAAAGGCACCCGAACATATGCCATCAGATGATGTAACCTGTTCGGATATCGAGGCCGATCCATCCAGATTTACGCAGGACGATTATCTGCCGACGTTGGCTCGCCTTGTCGTTCGCACTGTTGATCAGGCAAAAGTCATTCGAGAAGACGTTCTTATTCAGACCCTGTCGCGGGCACACGGCTTCAGTCGGGTCGGGCGCGAAATTCGCGAACGCGTCCAAAGCGCTATTCCCACATCAATGGCGCGCACCGAGGAAGATATCGGCACTTTCATATGGTCGGATCGACAGCCTGTCGTCCCAAGACTACCCCTGACGTCATTAACGGCTGAGAAATCCGTGGACCCAGCCATGTTTCCTCTTGCAGCCCTCATGGACCTGGCAAGCCGCGCCATCGCTATCGACTGTCCAGACGACGACGCAATTGCACGAATGCGCGATGCCTGCGGTATGAGTCGTATGGGACAGGCAACACGAGCACGATTTGCCACAGCTCTGAATGAAGCACGCCGTATGAAAGATGCGCCCGATACGTTTCATCTATAAAAAACGCTGCCTGCCAGCCTTGAATTGGCAGGCTTTCAAAGTAATTGGGAGCCGGAATACCAACCCTCTGAAAATGTCGCAGACTGCGTGAAGCACAACATAGTTCTTCACCATCGCTGTCGCCGCGATTGTCGCGGCAAACTGGCTTCAGACTGAACACGACTGGAGCGTGGATCGAAACTTGCGAGGACGGCATTATGCGCTGACGGATGATGGACCGGGAAGCGCTATATTCTAATCTACCAGGAGGCGATACTAGTCCTCTTGAGGAAAATAAATCGGCATCTGCTGTAGATGAATACTGATGGCCTCGATCCCCATACAGACACAGAGAGTACCCACGGTCAGGATGAGCCGGATCTGAAGATTGGCACCAGATCATATGAAAGCGGCTGCTTTTGCTCCCATCCACTGAGGGGCAGAGCCTTGTCCAGATTAGGGCGGAAGGCCTCAAAATCCCCAATCAGGGAAAAGTTGGTTGCCAGGTCCTCACAGTCGGACAAAGCGCTCTGCAAAATCAAAAGAAATCGGCGCGCTACACGAGCCATTCCAATTCCAAAAAAAGAATACAACCACAAAGGCGGCTTGCCTGTAAGAATTTATTCCACGCCATCAAAATACTGAACAAAAGAAAAAAAATATATATCTTAAAATAAACTCATAGTAGAATTTTTATATAAAATTAATTTATTTCTATTCTTCATTTTTAACTAAAAAATTTACAAGTAAATTTTATTCATCATCTACAGACACAATTATATTGTTATAATCAAAATTATTTTATTCATAGAAATAAATGAACTTTTCATTTTTGATTCCGTTAAAAATATTCAAATTATCTCCATACCACTTATTATAATATAAATTACTATTTTGATTTTATTTATCAAAATAGTTTGGATTTAATTATATAAATATCAATTATTAATGGATATATATCATGATTTTTTGTAATGATTTTGTATCAATGAATTTTTCTCCAAAAATCAATAATGATGGAATAAGAGACAATACTATAATCGTAACAATAAGTGGAATTGGGCATGAACATGATTCAGATAAATATATTCTGTTAGAAGATGATTTTTCTGATTTCAATTTGCTTGGCATAACCAGTAAAAAAAGAGATTTTTTTATCAATAATTCTACAAATATAGCCATAGACTTTTTGAAAAATTTTTTGGGGCAATTCTCTGAAGTGATTGTTATTACCCATTCTATGGGTGGTTTTTTTGGATTTTATTTAAATAAATACATAGACATTGATTTATGTATTGTTTGCAGCCCGTATCTATCTCTTTCTTCAGAGGAAATGAATTTAAGCAATGACGACAATAGGGTGTTACAAGACAGAATAAGTGGGTTTTGCATAGAAAATTACTGCATTAATAAAATTAAAGTATCAAATTTAGAATTAAAAAGACAAGAAAATCTTATAATTATAATAGACCCAATTTTAATTGATGATAAAAAAACAGCTCACATGGTAGATACATTTTTTAAAAAAATTAATGTTATTATGCTTCCAAACTGCGGACATTTATCACTTTATTATTTGGAGAGGAGCCATGTAATAAGCTCAATAATAAGAAATAAAATAAAAACTATTGATAAACTGTTTGTTAAGAAAATAATAAGTGGCGTATTAACTTTTTATCTTCGGTGCGTTTCTTTTAGAAGTTCAAAAATTTGTATCAAGAGTCAAATTTATTTCAACGATCAGGAACTTCATAAAAATTATTATTCCTTTGTCTATGATGCATCGTGTTCAGATGAAAACAATGACCATTATATATTTATCAATAAATATGGTTGCATTATGAGTTTTTGCCTCTCAAAATCAGGAATTTCTTGGTCATCAATGCCTTTTGAAGACGGTAAGTTTTCTGCTGTCATTATGAATAAGCACAAAAATATGTGCTTTTCGTTCTATAATGAGCAATTTATTGAAATGGACTATAAAAAAGTCTATTTAGAATTAAATAAATCAGAAAATGAATTTTCAAAGATTCCCTTTTCAAGAGATTTTTTTACTAATTACTTCAATAAATTAAGCTTTAACGAAAAAATAGATCTTTATTCAATCATAAATAGGAACAAAAAATCATGAGAATAAGTTAAAATCTATTATTAATAGACTTATTGGAGAATAATATAAATAAAATAGGAGAAATTTTTAAATTATTACTCCAAAGAGAGGTTTTAATTTATTTATCCTTCGTAAATAGCCGTCTTTGTGGAACAAAATCAAATTACGAGCGCCCGCCTCTCTTTCCATATTAGCGTTTGATCGCAAGTTCCGCCCAAATGAGCCAGCCCGTTGCCAGACAGGTTGACGTCAGCATGTACTTTTAACGTCTCAGCCAGAATAATTTTTCTCTGTCTTGATGGAGCACGGGCATGTTGATTGGGACTATCGCTTCGGGAGGCACTGAAGCAGGTGCTCAGACGGCGGGCAGCGAACTGGAACATTCTGGCTCGGAGAGTACCAAGACAGGAAAGAAAGCCGACAAGAATGCGGCCTATAACGAGGATCTAGAACAGGGAATGGATACGCTTCAGCAGAGCGATCCGGCCCTGTTTTCAAAGATCATGACCGCTGGCGAATCTGGAAACGGCAACGGCCTCGTCGAGAACGAGCTTCAGGCTTACAAGAACGGCGATCTAACCAAGAGCCAAGCAATTGCAGCGATTTCCGGCGCCCAGTCACTTGCAAATAACAATGGCGGCGGACGGATCAACAAGAAAGAGCGGGCCGAGGCAAAAGAGGTTCTGGGGGGAAGCTATATCAAGGGCGGCCAGACCCGTGCCGGTCATGCAATTCTCAAATTTCTTGAAGATACGTCCCCGATTGCCCAGATCGTGAAGGGCATCAAGTCCAAGACGTCTGATGGACCGGGGAAGGAAACGATTCTTCAGGCAGGAAGCGGCGCTTTGTCGACCGCGACACAGCAAGCCATGTCTGATCTCGAACAGACAGATCCTTCTCTGGCCCAACAGTTTTCGACCGATGCCAGCAAGAAGAATGGCAATGCCATGGCGCAGGATCTGGAGATTGCTGGCGAAGAAGCCGTCAACTCTGGGGGAGCGTTTTCTGATGCAGATGCAGCAACACTCGGAAGTCAGATTGGGCAGATGGGGGCAGGAAAGGTCTCCAAAAAAGATGCGGCAGCTTTTGAGGCCGAATTCGGGGAGGGCACGATTGATCGTGGCAGTACAAAGGCCTCCAAAGGGTGGGACAAGTTCGAAACGGGGATTGGAAATTTCCTGTCCTCTGTTGTTTCTCCGCTGACAGACGGGGTCGGAATGATCGACCAGTTTGCCAAAGGGAATAAGAGTCAGGGTCTGAAAGATCTGGGCGGGATGTTTGAAGGCGTCGCCAGCGATGCCGCGCTGCTCTTTGTTCCCGAGATCGCGCCGGAAGTGGATGGGGCAACCGCTGCTGCCCGCACTGCTGAAGGCGTTGCGGAGAGTGCAGGGAAAGGTGCATCTTCAATTGGCGACATTCTCAAAAGTGCCGCTGGCAAGGTGGGCGACGGCCTCATGACAGGCGTAGATACCCTAGATTATGGATATAATATCTACTCCATGGGAGAGGGCGATCCGACTGCTCAGCAGCACAAAAATGCAGAACAAGCCTGATCAGACTGTATTCTGGTTTTAGTCTTCCAAAGACAAAAAGCCATAAACCGGGGCGATACGGCCCCGGTTTATGGCTTGGTTATTTAACCCTGATTCAGGCGTCTCCGAAATCCGCAGTGTAATGCTGGCTTGCATCCTGCGCCATGGTCATCGGATTGGAACTGGTGGCGTTGCGATCGTCATCGGGATGGAGATAGGCGTTGCCTGTTCCCAGCTTTGACTCCATATAGGCGCCGCCATCTTTCATGTCCTGCGTTGAGCCGTCATACCATCCGGTTACGGTAGCGCGGCCGCCTGCGTCTTTTGTTACGGCGTTGGAAGGGGCGTCACTGGCAATGCTCTTGCTATCGCCTGCGGTCTTGCCATTTCCATCAGAGACTTTGATGGATGCGTTGCGTCCGTCAATATAACTGACATCGTCATTATTGACGCCCTTGGCATCCGCATAGAACTCCAGACGGCTGGCAGTGGACTGGAAATTGCCGGATGAATCTGCCTCGGCGTCATAGCCGCCCTGACCATTCTGATATTTCAGTGTGCCAGTCTGGCCGGGTTTGAGGTCGATCTCAGCTGTAGGCTGGGTCGTGGACCCGCCGTTGAGAAACTGGCCGATTTTTTCATCGTGATTGCTGGTATTGGTGATGGTGGTCGTATTGGGACCGTCTCCCGCATTGACGCTGGAAGTGCCAGACGTTGCCGCAGCGGGGCTGGACGCGTCGCTCGAAGCCGGAGCCGCGGCTGCGGGCGATGTGCTTCCTGTTGCGGGTATCGCAGATGCAGAAGGCGCACCGGCCGGAGAGATGGCAGGGCTTGGCGTATCGGAACCCGGGCTTGTGGAGCCTTCTTTATTTCCCTGCTTCAGCAGGACCATGAGCTCCTGAAAGACTTCCGCAAGTTTGGCTTCTTCCTGCGTGTTCTGTGGGCCGCTGCTCTGGCCTGCGCCATTCGCGCTTCCTGTACCGGAAGACAGGCTTCCGGACTGCATTGCGGCCATCAGTTCCTGAATCAGGCTCTGTGTGTCGGGCGTAATTGAAGTGCTCATGTCGTCCTCATCGTGCGGCTGAAAGCGGGCATGACAAACGGATTCATAGCCGCGTTTTTCTGCAGGATCTGTTTACGATGGGAAGCTGACGTCAGCCTGATTTGCGTCCCGACGGCTTCATGACGGAAGATTCTGAAGAATACGCGCGACGGGCTGGAAGAATTCCGGCGTGATCGTTGTGCCAGGCTTGAATTTTTCCGCAAGATTTCGCGCAAGTTCATAATCCCAGACGATAGGAATGCGGCTCTCCTGAGCAATCGTTCGATAGATCTCAGCCTGTTCTCCATGCGCTCGGCAGACAATACGCGGAAGCGGAGTTTGCGGCGGTTTATAGCGCAGGCCAATGGCAACCGAGTCTCCACAAATCATGACGCTTGCCTGCTTCGGACCAAGCGGCACCGTATTGCGACGGGCCTGACTCTGAAGACGGCGCTGTTGTCGTTTGATCAGCGGGTTGCCCTGACTTTCCTTCCGTTCGTTCTTCGCCTCGGTGGGCGTCATCCGCATTTCCTTGAGAAACATCTGTCTTTGGATCAGCAGGTCGATCACGCCGGAAACCATGTAAAAGACGCAAGCCGCCCCAAAGATCGGCATAAGGAGCGTAAAGAGAATGCGGGGCAGTTCGGTAACCCCGGCTTCAGGCACACGGACGAGACCACCAATCGCGCCATGAATAATGAGTGCCAGTGTTCCACCGAAAAACAGAACCTTGACCACTGACATGCCCAGATCCACGAAAGTCCGGGCTTTAAAGAGGTTTGCGAACCCTGAAACCGGATTGATCTTCTCGAATTTCGGCATCACGGGATCAAGTGCGAAGACAAACCCACCATTGGTCAGAATCCTGACGAGAATGCCTGTTATAATGGCGAGAGCGAGGGGCGTCAGGGCGTCTTCGAGGCAGACATTTCTGAGGGCCTGACCCACGCTCCCGACCCCGGACCTGAAATCCATCGTGAGAGCATTTCCGACAGCATCCATCATCGTTTGCAGATGGATGGCAATCGCATTGCGCCGCAGCAAAAGCCAGCCGATCAGAACGATAGTCACCACTCCGGACTGAAGGTCCGGAGCCTTGGCGATATGGCCTTTGCGACGTTCATCAGCGAGTTTTTTGGCAGAGGCCGGGAGGGATTTTTCCTCGCTACTGCTACCGCTCATGGCTTCAGCAACTGGTGCATGGTGCCAAGAACATCCCGGGAGGCGACAAGATCATGCTTCATGTACGAAACAAGCCAGGCGCAGTAGCCGAACATCATCAGGATGAAGACCAGATTGCGCAGGTTCGGAGCGAGATCATAGAGATGCAGTTTCGGGATGGCGCGCATCAACAAAATGACGCTCGCCTCACACAGCAGCATCGCCAGCATGACGGGGGCGCCGATTGAAAGACTCACGGTCTCCAACCGGTCGAGCAGCCCCAGCAGAACCATACCGAAACCCGGTTGTGGCGCCAGCGCCAGAGCGAGCGGAGGCCAGAGCATTTCGGACGACAGCAGCGTATCGGCCAGAAGATTGAGCCCTCCTGACAGGACAAACAGAGTCGTGACAGCAAGAGCGAAGAAACCGGCGGTTGTGGATTCCTGATTGCCGCTTCCCGGATCTTCGGCCTGTCCCTGTGTTGCGCTGCGCTGGGTATCGAGCAGTTCGCCCGCACATTGAACGCCCCAGATTGGCAGACCAATGAGGAACCCGATGATCACACCGATCACCATTTCCTTGGCGCCGAGCATACCGAGCGCCATCAGGGAACGTGGTTCGGTAAGCAATCCGGCATGGATCATGGGTGTTGCGGGAATACCGAGCGCGAAGGCAATGGCGCCAGTGATGGGGCCGCCAAGCTGCATGCGTGTAAAGACCGGCAGCACGATAGCCGCCCCCGCTGGACGGCTCATCGCCAGTGCGATGGCGCTCAGCCAAGGCATCATCTGTTGCAGGACAACAAGGGCGTCAGTGGCAGGCACGGATCAGAAGCGCGTCATGGCCGGGAAATCAGTCAGGACGTGTTCAGTAAAAGCCAGCAGAGGCGGAAAGAGCGTCGAGGCCATGAGCAGCAGCGTCGCGCAAACAGCGACGACCTTGAAGGTCAGCGGCATCGTCTGGTCCTGCAGCTGCGTTACGGCTTGCAAAAGACCGATCAGGAGCCCGACCACCAGCGCAATCGCCAGCGGCGGCCCGGCGATCGAGGTAAACAGAAAAAGCGCGGAAGAGAGTTCCTGCGTGAGGGCCGCATCATCCACCGGTAGTGTTCTTCCGCAGATACCCGCGAAGTGGCGGCCTACGCATAGCTCATCACCAGACCGTGCAGCAGGCGCGTCCAGCCGCTGGCGAGAACGAACAGAAGCAGCTTGAGCGGAACCGAGATCGTGTTGGGCTGAACCTGGGACAGGCCCATCGCGATCAGGATCGTGGTGACGACGAGGTCAATCGTGATGAAGGGCAGATAGATCAGGAAGCCAATTTCGAAAGCCCGTTTGAGCTCTCCCGTCAGGAAGGAAGGCAGGAGAATGGGAAGTGATTCCGGCGTCAGGCTGTCGCGCATGTCTTCGGGCCACAGGCGCTGGGTGGCGTTCATGAAGAAATTACGTTCGGGGGCCTGTGTGAAGCGGAGCAGATGCTGGGCAACGGGCGCCTGCACGCGTTCATAGGCATCCACATAATCCGTCAGCGTCTCGTATTTCTGGTCGCTCTCCATGGCCGCCTTGTAGATGTCGTGGCCGAGAGGCGCGGAAATGAAGAGCGTGAGAATCAGCGAAATCGCATAAAGCACAATATTCGGCGGAGACTGCTGAATACCGAGCGCAGTGCGCAGCAGGAACAGGACGACCGAGATTTTCACGAACGACGTGGTGGTGATGACCGCGAGTATCAGGACGCCGAACCCAAGGGTCAGGACGAGGGCCGTGACGAGATTGGTCGAGCCGATCATGCGGTGATGATCCGCGTCACCCGGATGGCGACGGAGGACCCGAGATCCACGAGTTCGCCTTCGCCAATGCGCCGGCCATTGGCCATGATTGACACGGAACGCTCGGTCAGGGCGCCGATATCAATCACATGCCCTTCTCCGATCGTCCTCAGTTCAGCCAGCGAAACCGGCATCCGCGCCAGTTCGAAGGTCAGGGGGATCTGAAGCTGTTCGATTGCGGAGGCATCGGCCACGACAGTCGTGGACTGGTGCGGTTCGGTCGCGGAGGACGGAGGTGTTTCAGTCATGCTGTTCCAATCTGCTGGCCAAATCCGGGCAAGCGGCGCAAACGCACCCTCAAAGACAATCCTGCTGCCATCATGCCGGACCAGTGCGCCCAGTACATCGCCCGCAACGATCACATGCCGGACCTGCGCTGCCGTTCCGAGAACCAGTCCAAAGCCGGGCCCGAGCGTCATGAGCTCATCCGGTGAGACCAGAACGCTCCCGATCCTTAACGACAGCATTACTGGCGGATCAGGAAAACGACGCATAAGCGGCGGTGCAAGACGGTGCAGCACGGGCATCAGTACCGGAGGCAGACGAAGCACGCCACAGAAACTGCCCGACGTATCAAAACGGGCCTCAAACCCAATTTCAACCAGTGCGGAAGCTTGGGCCGTGGCCTGTTGTGCTGGTTCGATCCGCGTGAAACGGATCGGCGCGTTTATCGCAGCCTCCAGCGTCGTCAGCCCCCGATCCAGCAATAGCTCCAGAAGCAGCAGGACCGCCGTGGACTCCATAGGCGCGCGAGGCTTCGGCTCAGCCAGTGAAACCAGCGTCTGAAGGACATCGTGAGGGAAAAGACATTGCCCCTCCTCCCGCTCGCCGATCCGAAAACAGACTGCACTCCACCGCGCTGATGTGATTCTCGGTGGTGTAAAACGGGCCGAAAGCCTCTCTTCGCCCACCGGCAGGGCAAAGTCGTGTCGCCCGAGCAGGCCGGCCGCCGAAACGTCATAGCCCAGAGGCTTCGGAATGAGCCGTCGTATCGCGGGTGGCAAAGACAGCATCATGGAACGCTGTGCCGTGATGTCGTGCGATACTGGCGGGTGAGGCGCGCGCTACTCTGGCGCATCATGGCGAGTTCCGCGATGTCCTGCTCCTCGCGCCGTTCCTGCGCCGTGCGGCGTTCAATGACAACCCGTTCCAGCAGGTCGCGCGCCTGTTTTTCGCGCTGTTCGTATTGCATCAGGAGACGACGGGTCGCGGCAGCGAGCTGACGCGCTTTTTCGACGTCACGTTCGGCCTGAGCAACCTTGTCCTTCAAGCGTTTTTCGTGATGGGCCAGCTCCTCAGTATGCTCGTGATCCCGGCGCAGCAGAACGGCACTGACCAGCGCGTCCTGCGGGCGAGAGGAGATCTCCGCCCGCACCTGAAGCTGGTGTGCCTGGTGGGTGGAAAGGACCTGACATGCATGAGTGAGTATGCCGAGACGCTGATCGACCTGTGACGTCGCAGCAGACAGAAGCTGCCGCGCCTCTGTGGCACGGCGCTGACGCAGCGTCACAAGCTGTCCCGCCGCCTGCGGACTCAGGCGCAAAGACGGCTCAGCCATTCCAGCATCTCCGCAAAGGACGTCCGCTCGTCGTTACCCTGACGCAGGAAATTCCGGAGCGCGCCGATTTTGGCAATCGCTTCATCTGCCAGCGCGTCGCCGCCGGGTTTGTATTCGCCGACCTGCAACAGAAACTCGATCTCCTGATATTTCGCCCAAAGGCTCCGGATTTTCGTGGCCGCAGCCTGATGCCGCGGATCGGCCACGAGAGACATCACGCGCGAACGGCTGGTCAGAACGTCGATGGCCGGATAATGCCCGGCTGCTGCGAGTGCGCGCGACAGAATGACATGGCCGTCCAGAATGCCGCGTGTTTCCTCGGCAATCGGATCATCCATCCCGTCCTCGACCAGCACGGTATAAAACGCCGTGATCGATCCCCTCACCCCCATGCCGGCGCGCTCCATGAGCTGGGGCAGTGCTGCGAAAACCGACGGAGGAAAGCCGCGCCGTGTGGGAGGCTCCCCAGCGGCCAGTCCGATTTCGCGCAGGGCCCGGGCGTAACGGGTGACATTGTCCACGAACAGCAGGACCTTCAGCCCCTGATCGCGGAAATATTCCGCAACCGTCGTGGCGGCCTGTGCACAGACGACGCGCTCGGCGGCGGGTCGGTCAGAGGTGGCGACGATCAGGACAGCGTTCTTCAACCCTTCCGCACCCAGATTATGCTCGACGAATTCGCGGACTTCACGGCCACGTTCGCCTACCAGCGCTACGACCGCGACATCGGCGGAACTGCCCTTGACGATGGCAGACATCAGGGTGGATTTGCCCGCCCCGGCCTCGCCATATACGCCGAGCCGTTGCCCTTCCCCACAGGTCAGCAAGCCGTCCAGAGCACGCAGCCCGACAGGCAGCGGCCGGTCGATTGGCTGACGCTCCATCGCGGGAGGCGGCGCGGCAGAAACGGAGCGTGAGGGCCCTGCTTCCAGAGGTCCCAGACCATCAATGGGCGTGCCGAGCGCATCAAGAACCCGGCCCAGAAGCCGCTCGCCAACCGGAAAGCTGCGTCGTCCCCCCGTCGTGACGACTTCCGTATCCACCGAGACGCCTTCGAGGCCGCCCATTGGCGTCATGAGCACTTCGTTTCCGTCCAGCCCCACCACTTCCGCATCCAGAGACCAGTCGCGATCACGGTTTTGCAACCGACAAAGATCGCCCACGGCCACATTTGGTAAAATGGCGCGGATAATGGTTCCGGTGGCACTTACGACGCGCCCCTGCATCGGGTGCGTATCGATCCCCGCCGCCCGTGAGCGCAGCATGGGCAGGAGGGTCTTCATTCGCGCAATGACATGATCGGCAGTCTGTGACGGATCACGACTCACCTGCGCTTGAGACGCCTGCTTAGCCTGCGGTTTATGCGGCTCGGCCTCATCGGGCAGACGGGGCGCGTCCGTCGGGTCTGTGTTTTCCGAAGCCCGATCCTGTCCGATAAGAGACGCACCGGACTGACCGGTCCGGGCATCAGGTGTTTCGGGATCGGAACGTGAAACGGCCTGTTCCGTTTCGCTCGGGACCAGTTCCTGTGCCTGCCGTTTCTTGTCCGTCCGTTGCAATGTATGGAGCCGAACGAAATCTGCTTCTAACACGCTGGCAAGCGACACAGCCGGACGGGACACATCCGTCATGCCATCCACAGAAACCGTGTCGTCCGGAAAATGTGAGGATGGCGTCAGGGGCATGTCAGTCATGCTGCATCCATTGTGCGCTCAGATGCTCTCGCAGCACGGCAAGCTGGGCGTCCACGCCCAGTTCTGCGACGCCCAGCTCACTTTCCAGCACGCAGCGCCCGGATGCCAGCATCGGGTCGATCTCAAGGCGCAGGCCGGGGTTGTGGACTGTCAGGTCTTCTACGACCGGACGCAGGATTTCGGCGCAGTCGGATGCCACGCGCAGCGTTGCCAGCGTGCCATGCCGGATTTTCCCCAGTGTATGCCGGATGGCCGCAGGAAGGGCGCTCCCGATATCGAGCCGTCCGAACAGATCCGTTACGACGTCCGTCACGATAGCTGGAAGGCTCGTTTCCAGATCCCGAAGCACTTTGGCGACGGCTTCATCCGTCGCGAGAAGACGACGTGCCATTTCTGCGGAGGCTTTGTCATGGCCGGTCTGATAGCCACGCCGACATTCCGCGTCATAGGCGTTCCGCGTCGCGGACAGCAGCACGGTGGCATTACGGATGGCGGTATCATAGGCCAGAGACGCCTCGCACCACGCGCTCATGTCCTCAGGGCGCAAGACCGTCGTGGAAGGCCGCATCCGCGAAAACATCCGTTCAGACATGCGCAGCAACCCCTTCCGCGACCTTCAGGATGATCGGGTCGTACGCGCCGGATGCTGCTGGCAGAAGTGTTCTTGCAGGCAATTTCAGCGTTGCGAGGCGCCCATAATCTCCCGTCAGGCTGTCGCGCCAGCGGATCAGACAGGACCAGCCGCAGTCCGTTACGGCTCTGGCGAGTCCGGCAATGTCCGTATCGGGTTCGGGGGATGGTCCTGCGGACGGCATTGGCACACCGCTCTGCGCCCAGTGCGCACCATTGCGAATTCCAAACAGTCTGACATTTTCGCCCAATACGGTATCGAGCACCGTAATCGCCTGACGGTCCACCTGTTTCGCCAGACTCCGCCAGTAAACGACAGCCCCCATATGCCGCCCTGCCCTTTGCAAACCCTCCTCCGGCTGAAGGGCCAAAGCCTCCAAGGGGTCCTGTGGAGGATGGACAGGCGGCAGTCCCTGACAGTCCAACAGCTCGATCAGGCGTTCTGAAAGTCTTGAACAGGTCTGGAGTTTCTGAACCGTATCACGGTGCAGCATCGGCAGACGCAACTGCAAATGGGACGGATGAATGTCCGCCAGCATCTGTCCGCATTTCATTTCAGAAGAAACGGCCATACTGTACGCTGCGTTCACGCGGCTTCACGCTGCACGATAGCCAGTTCCGTCGCGTTCGAAGCAGTTTTCCTGCGAAAGCGCCGCCATAGAATGCTGGCGCCATACCCGGCAGGAAAGGCGAAAGCAAAAAACCATCCGGTCCAGCCGAGCGGGCTCATCCATTCCGTCTGAACCGGCGGAAGATGCGGAACCGCGACTGGCAAAAGAATGACGGAGACCCGGTCATAGGCCAGATCCTGAACGGCATTGGCGACCATCAACTTGATCTTGGGCAGCAGCCCCGATACAGCCGTTCCGGAATCGTACCGGATGACGACAGAGGCTGTGGCCGGTTTGTCCACACCCGTCACCGGGTCGCTCGCGGCAGGTGCGATATGGACACGCGCATCAATCACACCATCAATATCATTGAGCGTGTGCCCAAGCTCCTGACTGATGCCGTAATACAGCTTGGCCCGTTCAGCGGTGGGCGTGCTGATCATGCCCTGCTGCTGGAAAATCTTGTCCATGCTGTCATATCCGTTGCGGGGATAATGACTGCTGCGCAGGATGGAGACCGCATCCGCAACATGCCGCTCTGACACCTCCACGGTGGAACTGCCGTCCTTGGCAATCAGACGCGTAGCGGAAATCCCGTGTTGCAGAAGGATGGCGATCATCTCCATCGCATCGCGTTCCGAAAGCTCGGTGTAGAGCACGGTCTGGCACGCAGTGAGGGAGAGGAGAAGCAACAGGGCAGGAAGAGTAAGAAACAGGCGGCGGATACGAAACATCGCCTCATCCTCCCTGTGTGAGGAGGCTCTTCAGCGTGGATGTCATGTTCTGTGACGACACGGTGATGATATGGGTTTCGAATTCGGAATTGGTGAATGCCATCTGGCGGGTCAGGGCTTCGTTATACATCGCAACCCCCTCCTGCTCGACTTTTTCAAAAAGATTGTTGAGAGGGGCAGTTTTTTCGTCCACTTTCCCTGCGGGAGCGGCACTGGAAGACCCTGAAAGTCCCGGAACTCCCAAACTGCCCTGCGGAAGAGCCAGATGTCCCGATCCTGTTGCCGGAATAACTGTCGGCGCCAGCGCATTGAGCGTTGAAAAGGCACTACTGATCCGCCCCAGTCCTGACAGGATCTGATCTCCCAGTGTGTCTGTCGTGGAGATGGA
Organism: Gluconobacter cerevisiae; assembly: GCF_015244675.1. Classification (GTDB taxonomy): domain Bacteria; phylum Pseudomonadota; class Alphaproteobacteria; order Acetobacterales; family Acetobacteraceae; genus Gluconobacter; species Gluconobacter cerevisiae. Next base: position 219,348 of record NZ_JABCQO010000001.1, read on the forward strand.
CTGCGTCTCGTATGTCTGACGTGCGGGCGTGCTTTGCAGGAAAGCAAGCTGATCTTCGCCGACAGGAGATACGCCTGCCGTCATCCCGGTTGTCTGGTCAGTTAGGGAGCGCTGGGCCAGCGCTGTCGCATCCAATCCCGTAATGCCTGTCATACCTGCGACCCCGAACGATTTCCTGCAACAGGCCCGGACCTATCGGGACTAGTTCTAGGGACGAAAGCTGATCTGAACCTGACCTTAAAATGGCCGCCGGAAAGCGTCTTCATGCAGTCGGCAAGAATTGTCGGGCTTCTGTGCGCGGTCTATAGAAGAACAGATGAAGCAGAACTCCACTTGCAGTTCAAAAAAGACGATGACGCTGCACCAGCGATTTCTTTCGGGCGTTCTGATGGCCTCTGCCATGTTTGCACTGCCTCGCAGCGTCAGGGCAGAGCCGCTGCCGCTTCCCGATCAGGGGCGCTATACGGTCATCCATCAGACCTTGTCCGACGTCCTGACCCAGTTCTGTGAAGATGTGAATCTGCGCGTTGTTGTGGACCCATCCATTCAGGGGAATGTGCGCTCAGGCTTTACCGCTGAGACGCCTCTGGCATTTTTGAATGCTTTGTCCGCCGAATACAGGCTGGACTGGTATTATGATGGCAACATCTTGCACGTCACACCATCATCCGCGACGACCACCCAGTCCTTTCCGCTTGGCGGCGTGTCGTATGCGGCGCTGATGCGGGTTATCGACGCAAAGAAAATGCTGGAACCCCATTATGCGATCCACACCGATGATCATGGGCGTTCAGTGAGCGTCTTCGGGCCGCCCGATCTGCGCGATCGCGTCAGCCAGACGATCCAGTCCCTCAGCGGACCGGGCGCGGGGCATCGAACAGTCAAGATTTTTCGAGGAAGTGCCGTTCAGGAAGTTTCGAAGTAGCTCGGGATTTCCTGAAAAATGCGCTGCCGACGAATTTGACCAGTTTTCCTAGTCCGTTCGTCGGCAGAATTCCCGATCAGAAATTCTGACCGGGAAGAGGAGCGCGCTATATCCTCAGGAGGCCGGCTGGGAAGGAATGGGAGCCAGATCCGGCTGACCTGTTTCGCCGGTCGTTTCCCCGCCCTTCGGGCTGGAGCTGCTGGAGGAGTCCTTGTTCTTGGCTTCCTGAGCCTGGATGAAACTGACCAGGCTGGTAATCTGCGTGAGGGACCCCAGCGGAACGGTGAGAGGCTTCAGAATCTTGTCAAATTTATCGCCAAAATCCTTCGCCTTGTCGCTTTTGGACTTAGTAGGCTTGGCCTTCGGTTCTGCGATAGCGGGCTCGGGTTCAATATGAGGGGTGTGCACGGCAGGCACATGCTCAGACGCTATCGATGCAGGATGGATTTCCGAATTTTGCGAATAAACGGAGCTGGGAGGTCTTGGCGCCGTGTTGTGAAGAGTCTCGTTGAAACTCGTAATTTCGCTGTGAGGGGTGGAGGTGCTTTCGCCAACGTGGGTTACAGGCGTATGCGGCTCAATTTCGCTGGATCCGATTCTACCGGGCATCTCTGGCTCTCTCCATGAATCAATGTTGCGCTCATCACCGAAATGCTAAAAGACCGGGACAGAGGGGCAAATCGGCGTGCTTTCATTCTGTAAGAGAGCAGTCTGTCTTTATCCTGATCTAGTTTTGACATTTGAAAGTGCTGATCCGGTTTCACGGAACCATTATACTCTGACGGGAATCCGGCCTTCGGGATCTGTCAAAAAAATTCCATATTTCAGGAGGCCGCCTGAAATCGTCAGCGCCGGATAAGATTGATAAGTTGCGCCTCTCAGAGCTGTTCTGCGCTTCGTTACGAAAGTTTTTCCATGCGGGTTTCTTTTCCGTCACGTACCGTGTTTTTTGCTTCCATCATGACGGTTTGCCTTGCCGGATGCGTGTCAAACGCTTCGCATAACGCACAGGATGTCGCGCGGGAGCGACAGGCGGCGCGAAACCCGGAAAGCATGATGAAAGTCGGTGACAGTGCGCGCGCGCGTGGAGAGTGGTCGACCGCCGCAGCCTTTTATGGTCGCGCCGTTGCCCTGCGTCCCGGACAACCGGATTATGTGGGGCCGTACGCCGAAGCGCTCATGCATCAGGGGCGAACGAACGAGGCGATCGAGGCCATTCACAGTGCCGAAGCCAACGCGACATCTGCTGAGCGCGTGCGCCTTGCGCTGCTGCTCGCCCAGTTACTCAATACCTCACAGCGTTCGCAGGAAGCGATCGGGGTTCTGCTCCCCGTGATCCAGCAAAACCCCAATTCCGCTCCTTTACGGGTGGCATTGGGGATTTCCTATGAAATTTCCGGAGATGCACAGGGTGCGCGTCAGAGTTATCGCGATGCGCTGCGGATCGACCCAAACAATATCGCCGCTGCGAATGATCTCGCCCTTTCGGAAGCCCTTGCAGGGCAGCCGCGTCAAGCACTTACTGAGCTTTTGGCTCTGCGGACGCAGGCCGTGGAGCGCGGGGCTTCGGCAGCCTCGCTTTCCACGATCGATGGAAATCTGGCGATCGTTTACGCTCTTGAAGGCAAATTATCTAACGCACGGCAATCCGCACGCTCGGCGGCCCTCAGCAGCGAACAGATCCAGCAGAACATGCGGTTCTATACCCTCCTGCACGCTGCTCAGGGCGTAGATGCCGCCTCATCCGTAGCGGGAGACTGAGACGCATCAGTCTGCGTCGTGGTGGTTGTGGATGTTGCCGGACTGTCGCTTCCAGTCGTCGCAGACGAACTGGTCCCCCCCGTGCCTCCACCGCCGATAGCGGATGGGAAATTCGACGTCGCAGGCGTTCTGTTCTGTGAATTGCGATCCATCCCCGCTTCCCACAATTCCACAACGCGGCCAAACCGCGCGCCATTGGCCGGTTGCAGATGCGCGGGCTCCAGCAGATCTCCCGGATTGGCGATTTCCGCGGCCAGGGCTGCGGCCTGAAGGCACTGCCCAAGCGGATACAGGCTTTCGGATGTATCCCCCGTCCAGGACGGACGGACGGCCTGACGACAATCGGGCTGCGCGACGACATAGGCCCTGAGCACAAGCGTGTCGGACGCATCGTGGACCACGCGGATCCGCGCCGGTTCCACACCAGCACGGACAAGTGCATGCGTCACGAGAGCCGTAATCTGCGGATCCGCGCCGTTGATCGTGGCGTGAACAGCGCGCGGATCGCCCAGTTTGGTGAGCGCGGCGTCGAGCGCACGGGCTGCGTTGGCGGCGTCAAGAGGAATGCGATGCTGGTTGACGCCCAGAAGAAGCGGCGGCGGAGGGCCAGACGAACGCGTGCCGCTGAATGTGCATCCGGTCAGCGACAGTGCAAGAAGGGCGAGGAGCGCGGGTCTCATTCGTAAAGAAACCCGGCCGCACCCTGAAGATGGGGCATGCGTGTGGGGTCGGGCCCATCCGTTGCCGCGGCCGCCGAGCGTCGGAGCAGCAGCGCCTCGATGGCGGATGTCGGACGGATATAGTCGGTCGGCAGCGCCGGGACACGATCGGACGGGTGAACGATATAGGCCGTGACGACGATCAGCAGTTCGCTCTCGTTGCGCTGGAACGACGTGGAGCGAAACAGCGATCCGAGCACCGGAATATCCGCCAGCCCTGGCACCTTGGAGATGGTATTACTGGCATCGTTTGAAATCAGCCCACCAATGGCGAAGCTCTGACCCGATGCAAGCTGGATGGTGGTGTCGGCCCGGTTGGTGCGGATTGCGGGAACAACACTGCTGCCGGAAATGGAATACGCCCCTTCCGAGGCTTCGGTAGAAACGGAACTGACTTCCGGAGCGACATGCATGCTGATCGTCCCGTCAGACAGAACCGTCGGCGTGAAATCGACGCTGACGCCATAATTCTTGTAGGTAATCCCGACAGTCCCCAGACCCTGCGGGATCGGAACCGGAAACTGCCCGCCGGACAGGAATTTCGCGGTCTCGCCGGACATGGTTGTGAGGTTGGGTTCCGCCAGCATAGTCGCAAGCCCCTCCGTCGCCATGGCGTCCAGTGTGCCCGTAACGGAAGACCCTCCGCTCGTATAGCTCCCCGAAAGCGCATTGGTTGCGCTCGACAGCGCCTTGATCGCGCTGGGAACACCACTCAGGCCGCCTGTTGCGGCACCGATGGCGAAAGAGCCCACCCCGTTGAAAACCGTTGTCCAGTTAAAGCCCAGATCCTGCGAGAGCTGCCGTTGCACTTCCGCAACCCGCACCACCAGATTGACCTGAACCGGCTCGCCGATCGTCAGACGATTGATCAGTTTCGCACCACTCCCGCCATATTGTCTGGCCAGGGCCTCGAGATGCGCGGCCGCTTTGGCATCCGGAACCGATCCGGACAGCACAACGCCTTCAGGCGACATCTGGACTTGAACATTCCGGCCGCCTTCCTTGGCGATCATGGCGCGCATCGCGTCCATGTTGAACGTCACCGTCACGTCGCCGGAAATCATTTTCTGGCCGCTCTGATCCAACACAATAAGCGTTGTATGGCCGGGTTTCTTGCCGAAGACGAACAGGCCGTCATTATCGGTGTACTGCACGTCCATAATCGTCGGATCGGCGATCATGACATTGCCAGCCGCGCGGGGGAGCTGGATCAGTTGCGCTCCTCCGACAGACAGTGTCATGGAGCCGCCATGCCGGGCGGGCTGCACCTGTGCGGCTGCACTTTGTGTGGTCAGCCCGACACTGGCAACGCTCAGGAACAGAAATGATCCCTGCAATGCGCCTGTACGGGCGATCTGCCAGAAACGTGTATCGTGTGCTGAACGGCCTGAAATCATACTGAAAAACTGTCCCTGCTCATCATGCCGTAAGTTCCTGCGACTGTGTCAGTCCCATATCCTTGTCGAGCCGTGCCGCAAGACGATAACCCACGCCGCGCACAGATTCGATTGTCACAAGGGAGCGTGCCTTTGCAAGCTGCCGCCGGATCCGGCTGACGCGGACCTCAAGGGAGTTCGGGCAGTATTCGGCCTGCGCGCCATAAACGTCATGTTCAAGTCCGGCCCGGGGCACGACGTGACCACGGCGGCGCATCAGGGATTCCAGAATCAGCGTCTCGCGGCGCTGGAGTGTGAGTTCAAGATTGCCGACCCGCACTTCACGTGTGGCGGTGCAGAGTGTGAGGTCGCTGAACTGATGCTGTTCGGCCGAACGGATGCGGGGACGACGCATGATGGTGCGAACACGTGCGACCAGTTCGCGCGAACTCACATCGCGCGTTACACTGTCATCCGCGCCCGCTTCAAGAGCTGCGATCCGCTCGTCCTGACAATTGGCAATAAGCACAAGAAATTCGTCGCCGTCATGTCGGCGGCAACGACAGCGCGCCTGCCACCAGACACTATAGACGCCATCGCCACTTGTGGAATCCAGCAGGACAAGACTGTAATTCGAAGCCGTTAGGGCCTCGTTTGCATCGTCGAGTGTTGTGAAAACATCCGCGCCGAAACCGGCGTTCTGAAGGTTTTTGGCAAGGCTGTCTGCATACCCACTATCGGGGGACATGATCATCAGTCTCATGTGCTTTTCTCCTGCAAAATCCGTTGATCCGTCATTGCTGTCTGGCAATGGCTGCATCGGCCCCGAACACGTCCGTTCCGATGGACGCGATGGGATGGACCGGGAATTCGTCGGCAAGATCCTGATAGGACAGAACGGGATTGTCGAAACCGTTCCGGATCAGGAATCCCCGGACGAACCGTCGCGTGTCGACTGAACACACGATGATGGGCTTGGTGGTTTCCGCTTCTGCGCCGGATTTCCCCGGCGCATTTGCCAGACGCTCGCGAACAGCCTCCAGAAGCTTCTGGGACGCATCGACCTCAAGCGCCAGAAACGAACCGGCAGGCGTCTCACGGACGGACTGCCGCAGAAGCTGGTCCGTTGCCTGTGACAGAACGATCGCAGGGATCGCCCTGTGGTTCGTCGCATAACGGTGGCAAATCTGACGGGACAGGGCGTTGCGGACGTGCTCGGCCAGCATCGGCACCTTGTTCTCGGTCTCGCCCCATTCCACGAGCGTTTCGAGAATAAGGCGCATATTGCGCAGGGAAACGTCCTCTTCCACGAGACGTCTGAGCACTTCTGCGAGACGCTGGACGGGAACCAGTTTCGTGGCCTCGCGCGTCAGATCGGCATATTGTGCTTCCACGCGCTGAACGATCTGGCGTGTTTCCTGAAGCCCGAGGAAACGCCCGGCATGACGGCGCAGCGCGGTACGGAAGCGAAAAGCAATGATCCCGGCGTGATCGTAAAATCCGATCCCCGCCGCCCGGAGCCGTCCTTCGCTGACGGAGGGAACCCAGAGGGACGGATCATTGGTCAGCAGAGCAACGCCTTCCTCGCCATCTATTCCGGCAAGGTCCAGATGAACCGGATCGTCGTGCAGCAGGAGGAAATCCTTGCGGAGCTCATGCTCCTCGATGGGAACATCTTCCAGATCGATCGAAAACCGCAAATCCCCGCTGTCGTCGCGCTGCCGGAGCGTGGGTGGCGGGAATTGGAAGCCCAGATCGTTGCCAATTTCCATGCTGACGCGGGCCAGAAGGCGGCTCAGACGTCCCTGATCCATGACGGCATTCAGCTTCTGGCTGAGTGTGATTGCCATGAGCGGAGTGAAATTCTCCTGCAGGATCGCGCTGGCCTGACCTGTGGGCGACGCTGCGGAAAAGGCATCGTCCTGCGCGCCGGAATGCGTTTGGGCGGAGCGTCGGAGGACGCGGTTCGTCAGGCCCTTCCAGTCCGGACGGCTACCGCAGAAGAAAATCGCCGCCAGAATGAGGAAGACGGGTTTGGGAAAACCGGGAATGAGCCCCATCGCCAGAAGCACGACCGACGCCACGCGCAGGGCACTACTGTTTGCCGTAAGCTGGGTCGCCATATCGCGGCCCAGATCCATGCCATGCCCACCCACGCGCGTGACCACGACGGCCGCCGTGATGGACAATAGCAGCGCCGGAATCTGCGAAATCAGAGCATCGCCGACCGTCAACAGCGTGTAGGTCTGCATGGCCTGACCAATCGCCATGCCATGCTGCGCCACACCGATGCCGATCCCGCCCACCAGATTGACCACGATGATGATCAGTCCGGCGATCGCATCGCCTTTCACGAATTTCAGGGCACCGTCCATTGCGCCATGCAGGGCGCTTTCGCTGGCAAGTTCGGTGCGCCGACGCCGGGCCTCGATCGCATCGATATCGCCCGACCGCAGATCGCTGTCGATGCTCATCTGCTTGCCGGGCATGGCATCAAGCGTAAAGCGTGCGCCCACTTCGGCAACGCGTTCAGTGCCTTTCGTGACGACAATGAACTGGACCGTGGTGACGATGGCGAAGACCACCAGACCGACAACGATGTTTCCGCCGATGACGAATTCGCCGAACGTCTCAACAATCGCCCCAGCATCCGCCGTCGTCAGGATCAGCCGCGTGACGGTGACTTCAAGTGCCAGCCGGAACACTGTCGAGACGAGGATCATGCCGGGAAGCGCCGTCAGATCCAGCGGCGAGCGCAGATAGACCGCCACCATTAACAACAGGACCGACAGGCTGAGATTGCATCCGATCAACACGTCCGCGAAGGCCGCAGGCAGCGGCATGATGAGCATGCCGATCGTCAGGACCAGCACCAGAACGAGGGCCAGATCCTGCCGCTGGCTCATGACCCGGAAAAAGGGCGTGAGATGCTTCATGCCGCAGCGTGCCGCGTATAGTGGGCAAAACAGGTACGCGCTTCGTCGAGGCGGCCAAGCTGGTGCAACGCCCGCGCCCTCAGGAGCGCATTGCCTGCATCAGGAGTGGTCTCAAGCCTGTCGAGACAGTCGAGCACAACGAGGGCGAGTTCGCTGCGGCGGATGACGGTATAGACATGCGCCAGCATCCGCAGACATTCATGGTCTCCCGTGCGCTGGGCAAGCACCAGCAGCAGCATGGGCAGAGCCCGCCAGGGCCGTCCGCAACAGATGTAGAGATAGGCCAGGGACAGCAGGAGATCGCGTTGATCGCTTTCCACCTCTAGCCGCCGATCAGACTGTTGGATGCCTTGAGCAACTGCTCAAGGCCCGCAAGTTCATGCCTGAGCGTTTCCAGCCCACCGGGGACGACAGGGGCGTTGCTGGCGTGTGAGGACGCCTGTTCTTCCAGCTTTCGCAGCAGTTCCTGCCTACGGGAAGACAAAAGAACTGCCGGATTGCGGAGATGCGGCATGATATGGGCGTACACCGCTCCGATAATGGTCGGTGGATCAATAGTTTCGGACAGCGCGTTTTCAGTCGCCAGGGTCTGGCGAAGGGCAGCGACTTCGGCATTCAGAAGGCTGTCGTCATGCTGCAGCGAGAGGTCCTGCAGAGCGCGGTCAAGACGGACAGTGCCTTCAGACCAGACCCTCTGAATCATCTGTACTGTCTCCGGCTGATCTGCCGGAGAGGCAGATCAGTAATTAAAGTTAATAGGCCGTAAACCCTTATGCATTATTACGGTATGTTTCCGTATCTCTGAAAGAGACAATCCTGTGACAATTTCATTACCGATCCGGTAGCGCTGCGAATGCACGACAATATTGGGGTTTTTCCCCGACCAGACGGCCTGTATGGGCACATCAACCGGTGCTGCGGCTGGAGCAACTGAGACGTTCGAGACCCATACGGCCTGCGTTCCGAAGGATGCATCGAACCATTTTTCGACGTCCCGGAATACCTTCATTTCCTGAACCGAAAGACTTCCCTCGACAATGATGACACCGGAAGACGCACTGACCTTCAACTCAGGAAGATGATTTTTCGTCAGTTGCTGCACGACGAGGCGTCCAAGCTCCGCATCGTTGATCGGCGGCTGGATGGAAGAAGCCGTTTCCGGATCAGGTGCACGGGAGGTAGACACGATATCTGTTCTGCGCGCGGGCGTCGCTGAATGTGACAACGCCTGCATCACGACAAGGATCAGAATGGTTGCCACCCCGCCGACAATTGCAAGCGTGGGATTGATTTTCCGTTTTGAAACAGGAATATTTTGATTCGTACTCGGAAGGGCTTCCGCAGAGGCTTCGAGAGTGCCATCGGCTCCCAGATGAAGAGACACCGACCCAAGTTGCAGCATCGCGGGGGCTGTGACGATCGTGCTTTCGCCAGACGGAAGCGGCTTTGTGTTCACCACGACATCAGGCGCAAGAGCGTGCAGCAAATATGCGCTGTCAGGCTGTTGCTTTATCGAAAGATGCTGTGCTGCGATGCCATCATCAAGCAGCGCCATGGTTGCATCCGGGCCTGAACCGACGATGACAGCCTCTGTGCCGAGCGTCATGACGGCATCGCTGTGCAATCCGTTCTGAACAACCAGCATGATCCGGCCCCGCGTCTGGAGGGATAATTCCCGTGTTGATGAAAACAAAAAATGGCCTGCATGACGAGGTCTGCCCCCGGCATGCAGGCCATGTCCGACGATGCGGAAATCAGTCCTTCGTAAAGGCAGACTTCGCGTTGCTTTCCATCGTCTGGGCAAAATCGTTCGCAAACGTCTGAGCGTTGGAGATTTCAGACATCTGCTCCTGCTTCTGCAGGTTCTGGTCTTCCATAGCTTCAGACTGCTGCATGATCTGCTGCATGGTTGAGTCGCTGCTGGCAGAGATGGAACCGCTCATTTTATTCTCCATGACGTTGTTAGTGACTAAAAACAGCGCCGTTTTCTCTCGGCGCCATTCGGAAGCTCACATGAACTCCCGAAAACCGTGACGTTCGTAACGAACGCCTGAACACGCTCTGCATTCCCCCCGCGCCCCGAAAACGCGCAGGGCAGAATGCGGGGCGTCAACCCAGTGCGGACTTCAGTTCGGACGCAGCGGAGCTGCCGTTGAACGTGCCGGACTGAATTTCGCTGGCCAGCATCTTCGCAACGTCAGCAAGGTTGTTGTTGCCGGCGTTCGAAGCTTCGCGAGCCAGAGCATTCAGATTGTTGAACTCATCCGAGCCGGACTTGCCGGACTGCAGGGCATCAGCAATCGTGTCGACATTGTTGCTCAGCGCATCAACGCTGTTGCCCTGAAGAGCCTGCTTGATGGCATTGCTGCTGCCGCCCTGATCATAAGTACCATCCGACAGGCTGCGGCCAATGTTGCCCGCAACGGAAGAGTCGAGGCCGTTACCCTGCTGGCTGGCTTCCGAAGAAACAGCCTGAGCGTACTGCTGAAGGGTGTTGCCGTTCGTGCCGTTCATATCGACAAGCGTCTTCAGCGTTTTCATGTCATCGCTGAGGTTACCAGTCAGAGACAGACCCGTGTTGCCGACAGGTGTGGGCGTCGAAGAACCAGCACCGGACGAACCCGCGCCCGAGCCGTTGCCGCTTGCTTCCATTTCCTGCAGGAGCTGGATCAGAGCCTGCTCCATTTCCTGTGCCGTTTGCGTGCTCAGGTTCTGGCCGGTGACTGAAGTGTTGAGGTCGCCCGTGCTCATCGGGCTAAATGTTGCGTTGTAACTGTCAACCGAGGACATACGGCTCTCCACATCAGAAAATCTGTGATCAGAGAGCAAGATATCGCTCACCCTCTTGCCCGAACTTTCCATCAGATGCGGCTGCAGGTCTTATGGTCGTTTCGGTCTGACGAAAGAGATATTTGAGCAGTCTGACCAAAACCTGACGTAAATTTCGTCAGATTTAATTTCTGGGGAAAACCGGAAAATGTTCACCAAATTGCAATCAAACAAATTGCGCATGACCATGAAAATCTGGGAGGTCGTGCTCCCGCCATAAAAACGATTGGTGCAGCCAAATCTCCAGAAACGACTTTTGAGATCTTCCCAAAAGCTGAATAAAAGAAATTTTCCGGATCGCAATATTTCACAACAAACAGAACTGCGAAATACAGATCCCCAGAAGAGTTTTTAGTCGCATCCAGATGTGACTTTCTCATCCCCTGAAAGTCGCATATCTTTCCGATATCTTGTTTCTATTTCGCAAAGCCGACGCACAATGCCAGATTTTTCCCAGAATGGTCCGCAGGACAATACCCGTTCCGTTCTGGTCGCCCTGTTGGCAAGCGCAATTGTCATCAGCGCCATCTGGATCCTCAAACCCTTCCTTCCTGCCACAATCTGGGCTGTCACCATCGCAGTGACCACCTGGCCCCTGTTACGCCGTCTTCAGACTGTCGTCGGAAATAGTCGTCGGACGGCGGTCTCGTTGACAATTCTGATCGCAATGCTGGTTTTCATTCTTCCGCTGTGGCTCGCCATTACTACCGTTTCCGGCCATTTCAGCGATATTGCTACCCTGATCTCCACTGCTTCATCACTTCACATTCCGGATGAACCGGAATGGCTCGCCCGGCTTCCGCTGGTTGGCCAGCATATTGCGCCGCTCTGGGACCGTGTCCAGCACATGCAGCTCCCGGAAATGATTCAAAAAATTATTCCTGCACCAGAAACGATGATCCACACCTTTCTGGCTTATGCAGGCAGCTTCAGCATTCTTGCTCTGCAATTTATTCTCACACTCGTCATTCTCGGCTTCCTCCTCATGCGCGCGGAGGCTGCAACTGCCGTTGCGAATAGCCTTGTCACCATTCTGGCAGGCCATCGCGGCAAGGAAATGTTGCAACTTGCCGCCTGTACAATCCGGGGCGTGGCGTTTGGCGTCACCGTTACTGCAGTCGTAGAATCTACCGTTGCCGGTATCGGCATGAAACTCGCAGGTGTACCCTGGATCAGCATCCTCACCGCCGCCACATTCATGATCTGCCTGCTTCAGGGCGGCCCAGGTTTTACTCTCATTCCAGCCGTGATCTGGGTCTATTTTGAACGTGGTCTCGCACCTGCTGCACTTCTGTTTGCCGTCACGATCATTACCATTGTCATCGACAACGTCCTGCGCCCGTTCCTGATCCGCAAACAGGCCGACATTCCGCTCATTCTCATTATGCTTGGCGTTATCGGTGGACTGGGCGGACTGGGGCTTGTCGGTATCTTCATTGGCCCACTGATCCTGTCCGTCGCTTACACGCTGACCAAAAGCTGGATCAATGACTCCGGCCGGAAAAATCCTTCCCTCACGCCTCCGATGGAATCCTGAACCTACGGGGCGTTACTCGGTGGCTACCGGCCCATAGTTCTGCCGGATGCGACGGGCCTGATGAATGAAATAAAGCTTGGCGCCTGTCATGCGGACAGAGCGAAACACCAGATAAAGCGGTGCCGTCAGGGCGGTGCGGGAAGACAGCGGGATATAGGCCACCTGTCCGGCATGATGCTGCTGCATGGACTGGGGAACAAGGGAAATCCCAAGTCCTCCTGCCACCAGATTGAGAGCCGCCAGAAGCTGCGGTCCCTTCTGGTGAATCCTTGGTGTAAAACCCGCCCCAAGACAGGCATCCACGATCGTCTTGTACAAGCCATTATTATATTGGCTCTGATACAGGATGAAATCCTCGTTCTCGAGTTCGGTCAGTTTCAGACCTGAAGCCGGAGCGTCTTTCGCCAATCTGTGCGTCCGGGGAACCGCTACCACCATGGGTTCTTCCACGATCAGTTCAACCACGACATCCGACACATCAGGAATGGACGTCCGCACAAAAGCGACATCCACGGCATCTTCCCGCAGGCCTTCCAGAAGCTGACTGGAATTGCCCTCCGTCAACGTTAGTCCCACGTCCGGCCAGGTTTCGCGAAACTGCCCCAGCATGTCCGGCAGACTGGGATGACACAGGGCGGAATTCGTAAACCCGATCGACAGTTCCCCGGTTTCGCCCCGCACAATCCGGCGGACATCTTCGATCGTCTCATCCATACGCGCGATGACATCATATGCCCCCTTAAGCATACTACGCCCCGCCGATGTCAGCCGCATGCCCTTTGCATGACGCTCGAAGAGTTGAACTCCCAGTTCCTGCTCCAACCCCTTGAGCAGCCGGGTAAGCGGAGGCTGCTGGATTCCCAGCCGTTCGGCAGCCCGGGTGAGGTTGCGTTCTTCGGCAATGGCAATGACAGCATGGAGATGTCTGAGTTCGATCATCCCATACCTTTAAAGTATGATGAAACCCCTCCGCAAACATTGGTTCAGGCGCGAAATCTCTTTAAGGTCCGCTGCGTCATAAACACATATCCTTATTGACCGGACAGGAACGCGCCATGACCAAGACCATTCCCGCCACACTCATCGCCGGTGACGGAATTGGCCCGGAAATCATGCAGTCGGTCACGACCGTCATGGACGCCCTCGACGCCCCCTTCCTCTGGGATCACCAGAGCGCAGGCGTCGGCGCCTTCGAGGAGCACGGAACCGCTCTCCCCGAGGCTACGCTCGACAGCATCCGCCGCACCGGCCTCGTGCTGAAAGGCCCGCTGACCACGCCCGTCGGCAAGGGTTTCCGCTCCATCAACGTCACGCTGCGTCAGGCCTTCGACCTATACGCCAACGTGCGCCCGACCCAGACGATCGTTCCCGGTGGGCGCTACGAAAACGTCGATCTGGTCGTGATCCGCGAAAACATCGAAGGGCTTTACGCCGCGATGGAGCACTACATGGCCGTGGACGGGGACCCCGAAGCTGTGGCGTATGGCGCAGGCTTCAATACCCGCGCGGAATGCAACCGGATCGTCCGCTTCGCCTTCGAATACGCCATCAAGAACAACCGCAAGAAGGTCACGCTCGTTCACAAGGCGAACATCCTGAAAATCCTGAGCGGCCTGTTCCTGCATGAGGGCCGCAAGGTCGCCGCAGAATATGAAGGCCGCGTGGCGCTGGAAGAACGCATCGTCGATGCCTGCGCAATGGAACTCGTCATCCGTCCGGAGAACTACGACGTCATCGTCACGACCAATCTGTTCGGCGACATCCTGTCCGATCTGACGGCTGGTCTCGTAGGCGGCTTAGGCATGGCGCCGGGTGCGAATATCGGCGAGAAAATGGGAATCTTCGAAGCCGTCCATGGCTCCGCGCCCGATATCGCCGGACAGGGCATCGCCAATCCACTGGCGCTGATGATGGCGGGCAGCATGATGCTCGCCCATGTCGGACGGCTGGACCTCTCCGAACGGCTTGACGGTGCGATGAAGCAGATCCTTCAGGTCGAAGGCCTCCGCACGCGCGATCTCGGCGGCAAGGCCACCACGCAGGACGTCACGCAGGCCCTTCTGCGCGCCATCAACTAATTCCCTGACAGCCCTCCAAGGAACATTCCCATCATGAAACAGGTTGGACACGACCTTCTGGACTGCCAGCGCGACCTTTCGGTTGAAGGGCGCTCCTATCGCTATTTCTCCCTGCCCGTCGCCGCTGCAAAGCTGGGAGACATTTCGCGCCTGCCCGTCAGCCTGAAGGTTCTGCTCGAAAACGTGCTGCGCTTTACGGATGGCACGACCTATCGCGTTGAAGACGCACAGGCGATTGTCGACTGGACGAAAGCTGCACACTCCACCGAGGAAGTCCCGTTCAAGCCCGCGCGCATCCTGATGCAGGATTTCACCGGCGTTCCAGCCGTCGTCGATCTGGCAGCCATGCGCGACGGCATCGTCTCGCTCGGCGGTGATCCGCAGAAGGTCAATCCGCTCGTGCCCGTCGATCTGGTGATCGACCATTCCGTGATGGTGGACGTCGCCGGACGCAAGGATGCGCTTCAGCAGAACGTTTCGCTGGAATTCGAGCGCAATGGTGAGCGTTATGCGTTCCTGCGCTGGGGTCAGGAAGCATTCGACCAGTTCCGCGTCGTCCCGCCGGGAGCTGGCATCTGCCATCAGGTCAATCTGGAATATCTGTCGCAGGTGGTCTGGACGGGAACGGTTGGCGACGTCACCTACGCCTATCCCGACACGCTGTATGGCACGGATTCCCACACGACTATGGTCAACGGGCTTGGCGTTCTGGGCTGGGGTGTCGGCGGGATCGAAGCCGAGGCCGCCATGCTCGGACAGCCGATTTCCATGCTCATTCCCGATGTCGTGGGCTTCCGCATGGACGGGCGTCTGCCGGAAGGCACGACCGCGACCGATCTGGTCCTGACGGTCACACAGATGCTTCGCGCCAAGGGCGTGGTCGGCAAATTCGTGGAATTCTTCGGCCCGGCGCTGGATCATCTGCCGGTCGCGGACCGCGCCACCATCGCAAACATGGCGCCGGAATATGGCGCGACCTGCGGCTTCTTCCCCGTGGATGCACTCGCGCTCGACTATCTGCGCCAGACCGGCCGTGACGAACACCGCATTGCCCTGACCGAAGCATGGTTGCGCGCGCAGGGTATGTTCCGCGATGCCTCAACGCCGGAGCCAGTCTTTTCGGACGTTCTGACGCTGGATCTGGGCACAGTCACGCCCTGTATTTCCGGCCCCAAGCGCCCGCAGGACCGGATCGAACTCTCCGCCGCCACCCCGGCTTTCGAAAAAGCCCTGACGGAAGCGCTCGGCGTCAAACCGGACGCGATTCACAAAACTGCCCCCGTCGCTGACACGGATTATGCGATCGGGCACGGCTCCATCGTCATCGCCGCCATCACATCCTGCACCAACACGTCCAACCCCGCCGTTCTGGTCGCAGCCGGGCTGGTGGCCCGCAAGGCCCGCGCGCTTGGCCTGATGCCGAAGCCCTGGGTCAAGACGTCGCTCGCACCCGGATCGCAGGTCGTCACGGATTATCTGGATCGCGCCAATCTGAGCGCCGATCTGGACGCGCTGGGTTTTGAGACGGTCGGCTATGGCTGCACGACCTGCATCGGCAATTCCGGCCCGCTGGCGAAAGAACTTGTGGACGCGATCGAGGGCAATGGTCTGGTCGCGACCTCGGTCCTGTCCGGCAACCGAAATTTTGAAGGCCGGATTTCGCCCAACGTGCGGGCCAATTATCTCGCAAGCCCGCCGCTCGTCGTCGCCTATGCGCTGCTGGGAACGATGCGCGAGGACATCACGACGGCTGTTCTCGGACATGCGCCCGACGGCACGGCGGTCCACCTGCGCGATATCTGGCCGACCAACCACGAAATCGCCGAGCTCGTCGGTTCTGCCGTCACGCGCGAAGCGTTCGTCGAGCGTTACAGCCACATCACGGAAGGCACCAAGGAATGGCAGGCTCTGGCCTCTGCCGGAACCTCAGCCACCTATGACTGGCAGCCCGGCTCGACCTATGTGCAGAACCCGCCCTATTTCGACGGTCTGACCGCCGAACCCGCGCCCACGAAAGACATTTCCGGCGCGCGGATTCTGGCGCTGCTGGGCGACAACATCACGACCGACCACATCTCCCCGGCCGGTG
Source organism: Gluconobacter cerevisiae (assembly GCF_015244675.1). GTDB lineage: Bacteria > Pseudomonadota > Alphaproteobacteria > Acetobacterales > Acetobacteraceae > Gluconobacter > Gluconobacter cerevisiae. The sequence continues at coordinate 235,598 of NZ_JABCQO010000001.1, forward strand.
CGATTGCGGCCTCTTCGCCTGCGGGCGTGTATCTTCAGGAGCATCAGGTTGCGGTGAAGGACTTCAATTCCTACGGCTCCCGTCGCGGCAATGACCGCGTCATGGTCCGGGGAACCTTCGCCAATATCCGCATCCGAAATGAGATGGCACCGGGAACCGAAGGCGGCGTCACGCTGCATCAGCCGGATGGCGCGCAGATGTCCATCTATGATGCCGCTAGCCGATATGCAGAGGACGGCGTGCCGCTCGTGGTGTTCGGGGGCAAGGAATACGGGATGGGCTCATCGCGTGACTGGGCCGCGAAAGGCACGCGCCTGTTGGGTATCAAAGCCGTCATCGCCGAGAGCTTCGAGCGCATCCACCGATCCAACCTCGTCGGCATGGGCGTCCTGCCCCTGACCTTCGAGCCGGGCACAACGCGCAAAACGCTGGGTCTGGACGGAACGGAAACGATCGCCATTCACGGCATCGAAACCCTGACGCCGCGCCAGACGCTGACCATGACCATCACCCGTCAGGATGGCAGCACGCAGGATGTCCCGCTGCTATGTCGTGTCGATACAGTCGATGAGGCGGACTATTACCGCAACGGAGGCATCCTGCCTTACGTTCTGCGGGGAATGGCTTCAGTCTAAAAAAATGGCGGGGCTTCGGTCCCGCCATTTTTGTCTGAAACTCAGGCTCTGCGGCTCAGCGCCAGCTTGAGGCTGAACGCCAGAAAAATGCTGCCCGTCAGCCGGTCCATGCGGCGCACGACCGTCGCACTCGACAAAAACCGCCCTAAAGGCACCGTCAGCACAACGAGCAGTCCGAGCCACGAGAACGACAGCAACGCCTGAATACCGGTCAGAAGGAGCGAAAATTCCTTCACGTTCACATGCGGCGGGATGAACTGCGGCATGAAGGTCATGTAGAAAATGCCGACCTTGGGGTTGAGCAGATTTGTCAGCAGACCCCGCCGGAAGGCTGCGCGCGCATCGGCCTGCACAGGCACCGCATCCGCTGCCCCGAGGGACGTTCGAGGATGCAGGATCAGGCCGATCCCAAGCCAGGCGAGATAAAGCGCGCCGGCCCATTTGACGATCATAAAGGCCGTTTGAGAGGCCGCTAGCAGCGCCGTCAGACCGAAAGCCGCAGCAAGCCCCCAGATCCCAAGTCCGAGACAAATCCCCACGACCGCTGCCAGACCGGCCTTCCAGCCAGAGGTCGTGGCAGTTCGCAGCGTCATGGCCGTATCGAGGCCCGGCGTAATCGTGAAGACGGCAGCCGCAGCCGCGAAAGTGAGAAGGGGGATCAGGTAAGGATGCATGACCGAAATCTACACCCCGTCCTGAAAATCCCCAATCCCCCTTTTCTTTATCCGGCCTTTGCAGTCACGGGCAGACGGATCAGATAATCGAAGGCGGACAGGGAGGCCTTGGCTCCCTCACCCATCGCAATGACGATCTGCTTGTACGGAACCGTCGTCACATCTCCTGCCGCGAACACACCGGGGACGGATGTTGCGCAGTGATCATTGATGACGATCTCGCCATACGGGCTGAGCTTCAGAGCCCCCTTCAGCCACTCCGAATTGGGCAACAAACCAATCTGAATGAACACGCCATCCGTTTTGACCTGATGCAGTCCACCATCACCGTCGCTATAAGTCAGACCCGTGACTTCCTTGCCATCCCCTTCGATCTTCGTGGTCAGGGCGTTCGTCAGAACCGTGACATTCGACAGGCTCAGCAGCTTGTCCTGCAACACCTTGTCGGCTTTCAGATGCGCGCCGCGCTGTAAGAGCGTGACATGCGAGACAATGCCTGCCAGGTCGATAGCCGCTTCCACACCGCTATTGCCGCCACCAGCCACAACAACCGGACGTCCCTTGTAGAACGGACCATCGCAATGCGGGCAGTAGGCCACGCCCTTCGTGCGATATTCGTCCTCGCCCGGAACCCCCAGATGCCGCCAGCGCGCGCCAGTCGCGATGATGACCGTCTTTGAACGCAACGTGGCACCACTTTCCAGAACGATCTGATGCAGACCACCGACGTCTTCAGCCGGGATCAGCTTTGCCGCAAGCTGCGAGGCGATGATCTGCACATCATACTGCCGCACATGAGCCTCAAGCGCTGCCGAGAGCTTCGGCCCTTCCGTTTCCTGCACGGAAATGAAGTTCTCGATCCCGGCCGTATCCATGACCTGACCGCCAAACCGCTCCGCTACAAGACCGGTCCGCAGGCCCTTACGAGCGGAATAGATCGCCGCCGCATCACCAGAAGGCCCAGCACCAAGCACCAGCACATCAAACGGTGCCATGTCGTTCAGCTTTTCCGCCGAACGGGCGACCGAAGCCGTATCCAGCTTGGCGAGAATATCCGCCACTTCCATCCGACCCGACGCAAACGGCTCACCATTCAGATAGACCTGCGGGACCGAGCGAATGCCGAGGCGTTCTACTTCTTCCTGAAAATCCGCACCATCAATGGCGGTGTGATGGATCTTCGGGTTCAGCACGCTCATGGCATTGAGCGCCTGCACCACGTCCGGGCAGTTCTGGCAGGACTGGGAGAAATACGTCTCGAAATGGAACTCCCCGTCCAGCGCGCGGATCTGTTCGACCACATCCGCCTCAATCTTCGGCGGATGGCCACTGACCTGAAGCAGCGCCAGAACGAGCGACGTAAACTCGTGCCCCATCGGCAGACCCGCAAAGCAGACCTGAATGTCCGTGCCGGGGCGGCGGATGACGAATGATGGCGTGCGGGAGCCCTGCCCCTTGTCCGAAAACGTCACCTTGGGGGACAGGCTGGCAATGTCTTCCAGCAGGCCGCGCACTTCAGTGGAACGGGCATCCGCGCCAAGGGTCGCCTCAAGCACGACCGCATCACGCAGGTACTCCATATAGGCGCGCATCTGGGTTTTCAGGTCGTCCTGAAGCATCTTTTTTCTCCGGATTACGGGACTGAATATTTGGAACCGGAAGACTGTCCGGCACAGCCGCCTTCAGAAGAAGGCGGAAGCGGGTGGAGCCCGAAAGCCCCACCCTGATCAGATCCGGAAAGGATCAGATCTTGCCGACGAGGTCGAGGGACGGCTTGAGCGTCTCGCTGCCTTCCTTCCACTTCGCCGGGCAGACTTCGCCCGGATGGCTTGCGACGTATTGTGCAGCCTGAATCTTCTCCAGAAGTTCGGTCGCGCTGCGGCCGACGCCACCGGCGGTGATTTCGATGTACTGGATCTTACCTTCCGGATCGATCAGGAACGTGCCGCGATCGGCCATGCCGGCTTCTTCGATCAGCACATCAAAGTTGCGTGCAATCGCGCCCGTCGGGTCGCCCAGCATCGTGTACTTGATCTTGCCGATAGCCGGAGACGTGTCGTGCCAGGCTTTGTGCGTGAAATGCTTGTCCGTGGAGACGGAGAAGATTTCCACGCCCAGCTTGTCGAAAGCGGCCTGGTTGTCGGCGAGGTCTTCGAGTTCCGTCGGGCAGACGAACGTGAAGTCGGCCGGATAGAAGAAGAAAACGGACCACTTGCCGCGAACGTCGGAGTCCGTGACCGTGAGGAACTCACCGTTGCGGAAAGCATCGGTAGAGAAGGGCTTCAGCGGGGAGTTGATGCGAACCATCAGACTGTCTCCTGACCTTGGGTTGGTGTTGTGTTGCGGACTCTGTGTCACACAGAAAGAGAGGGACAGGAAACAGTTCCTGTCAATATGACTGATCGCCAAAACCGAACTTATAGAATGAAGATATCAAGACTCCCGATCATGATATGAACCTTGTCCGCAAGAAACAGCCTCTTCCGACGTTATTTTTCTTTAACAAGCAGAACCGCACTTCCCCATAACGTTATCCGGTCCTATTTATGGAACATGAGCTATGTTCCCCTTTCCGGCCTGTCCCTGCGTGATATCGAATATGTGGTTGCGGTCGATGACCTGCGCAACTTCTCCCGCGCGGCCGAACGCTGCGGCGTCAGCCAAGCGGGACTGTCCGAACAGGTCCGCAAGCTCGAACAGCTTCTGGATGTCACCCTTTTCGAACGCTCGCGGCGGCACGTCGCCCCGACTCCGGATGGCGAACGTCTGCTCGCGCTCGGGCGGGAGGTTCTCGCGGCAGCCCGCAACCTGCTCGAAGTCGCCCGTGCCCAGACCGGCCCCATGGAAGGCGCGCTCCGGCTCGGCGTCATTCCCACACTCGGCCCGTATTACATTCCGGGCCTTCTGCCCCGCCTGCGTGAGCATTATCCGGCGCTCAGCCTGCGCTTGCGTGAAAGCATGACGGACACGCTGGTGCACGCTCTGCGCAACAGCGAACTGGACGTCGCTCTCATGGCACTGCCCGCACCTTCCGAGGCTCTGGAAAGCGCGCCGATCTTTGAGGAATCTTTTCTTGCCGTGTTTCCGAGCACGCATGAACTGGCGCAGAAACCGAAACTCTCCCTCAGCCAGCTCGGCCGCCCAGACCTGCTGCTGCTGGAGGATGGGCATTGCCTGCGTGATCAGGCCCTGTCCATCTGCCCGACCGTTCCGCGCGAAGGCGAGCAGCGTCTGGCCACCAGCCTTGAAATGCTATGGTACATGATCGGAGCGGGCGAAGGATTTTCCCTCATTCCCCAGCTTGCACTGCGCAACCGCGTAGATTTCGAAGATCTCATCACCGTTCGCCCCCTTCCCGAACCCGAAGCGCGCCGCACGATCGGTCTGACCTGGCGCGCCTCGGACCCGAGAGCTTCCGTCTTTCGCGATTTCGCAGGCTATCTTCGCAGCATCACCCCAGAACACTGCCACGTCTGTCGCTGAACTCCTCATGACGCCTCCCCGATCATCAGCTTTGCGCTCCGCTGAACCCACCATCATGGGGACAGCCTATGGCGTCGTCCTGTGCGTGATGCTCCTCGTCATCGCCTTACAGGCCGCCATCCTTCCCGCTTCTGTCTGGCAGGGAGACGAATACGATTACTTTGCCAATATTCGGGAGCATGGTCTGGCATTTCTGTCAGACAGGCTGCTGCACTGGAGCCCGCGTCCATTTTCGGAAATTGTCATCTTCGCCTACGGAACAGTCGTCAATGCCGTACATAAGCCGCTGGCCTGGCTCTTTCTGGCCCTTACATGGCTGTTTTGCGCTGCGGTCGCATTTGTACCCTTCCTGCGCCGAAGTAACGGCCCCGCCTCGACACGCCTGCTGATTGCGGTGTCCGTTGCCGCCATTTTCATGCTCGGTCACCCTTCCGCAGACTTCTTCTACTGGCCAATGGGCACCATCGCCCATCTTCCCGTCCTTGCCGCTGCCTGCGGACTGACCCTTCTGAAGATCAGTCAGATCCTTTCTACTCGCGCGGAAGCCCTGTTGCTGTCTCTTGCACTGACATCAAGCGAAGCGGGAGTGTTTTTCGGAATGCTCTGGTTGGGAATGCGTGGGTTTGAGCTTCTATACGTTCGCCGTGCCACCGCATTTAGGCGGTCCAGATGGCTGCTTTTGCCGACAGGCGTTGGACTCTGCGTTTCTGCAGAGATGCTTCTCAATCACCGAATGGGCGGAAGTGGATTTCCGTTCACACCCACACATGGGCATATCAGAACCAGTCTTGCCGCGGCCTTTGGTCCATTCCTGCAAACGCTGATCGCCCTACAACCGAACGAAATGAGTTCGGGTAGCGAGTTCACAAAACAGGCCATCGCCAGCGGACTGGCACTGAAAATCATCCTGACCGGCGCCTTTACGACATTATTCATGACATGCGGCATCCGCCCCGCCTTGCGGACGCTCATAGCGCCCGCCGTTGCGCTTGCGGGCACGATGTATCTGACAATCGCCGCCGCGTTCTACGCCTTTGGATTTCTGTGCTGCCAGCGCCATGAAACGTTCCGGCTGGACCTTTCAGTCCTTCTTGTTTTGCTGCTTTCCGCGGGTCTGAGCACGGTTTTATCGGAAAAGTTCAAGATATCTTCCGGCGACCACAAGAGAGAAACACTCCTTCAGGTCTGTGCCCTGACGGGACTTCTGCTGTTTGCGGGATGGACAATGCGGTGGCGCCTGTCGGACCTGTCACTCGCCCTCGCAGGCCTTCCGCTGGAAGAAGCCGCCCATCATCATGTCTGGGCGTCCGGACTGTCGGCGGGGACCGATATGACCTATTCGCAAGGCACGGCCTCACCCGCATTCTATTACTGGCACTGGGAGCCGGGGACCTATCATGCGGGTGGAACCGGATGGGAAGTGCAGTCCGCCCTGCGATATTTCGGCAAGACGACGCTTCATGTCCTGCCGCCCCTCGGCCTGACCCCTCTTCCCGCTACACCCTGAGCAGGAAGAGATCGGTTTCTGAAAATCAGGCCTTATTCGGCAGCGTTGCACCGATGGGTTGAACCGGGGAAGTCCGAGCATTCGCCCTTCACGGAATCCCAGCGGAAATCCATTTCATCGCCCGCCATGCCGTTCTTCTGGAACTCGGTCGTCACCGCGCTCACATTCGTCACATGGCCTTTGTTGTAAACCAGTTCGACATAGCCGTTATAGAAACCCGGGATCTTGCCCACGCCTTCAAAATAGGTCGGCTTTCCATCTTTTCCCGGCACCGCAAACAGCTTGACGACCTGAGCAGGCGTCGCATGTTCCAACTTGCGCAGGAATTCCGGCGACAGGGTCTGGCAGCTGATTTCCGGGCGTGGGTCTTCACCGACATTCGACGGCCAGCAGGCGGCCTGCCCCGGCAACGGCGTTGCAGACGCCAGATGCGGCAGAACGAGCGCAGCCCCAAAAGCTGCGGCCATCGTGACATGCTTAAAACGTATCATCTGTAAAATACTCCAGCAGAACTCTCTGTTTTCCGAACCTATCACAGCCCTCTTTCGGAACCCACAGAACCCACCGAACACCTTTTGCGGAAATATCGCCTCAATGGGGCTTCAGGCTGGAGGCACTTCGACTGCGGAAGGCTTCTCGGGATACAGCCAGCGCGCCACACGCCCCATCGTCAGACCCTGAACGATGATCGTGAACACCACGACCCCGTAGCACACAGGCAGCAGCGTATCGCGCAACTCACCAGCCGGAAGCCCCAGTGCGAGTGCAACGGAAATACCGCCTCGCAGGCCGCCCCACGTCAGAAGCCCCAAAGCGCGCCCCCGCTCTCCGGGTTGCAGTTGCACAGGAATGGTACACAGGAAAACACTTGCCCCGCGCACCAGCACCGAGAGCGGAATAGCGACCACCATCATCAGGAACGGCGCCAGGTGGGGACTGATTTCCAAAAGCTCGAAGCCGATCAGAAGGAACAGCAAAGCGTTCAGAATCTCATCGATCAGGTTCCAGAACCCCACCATTTCTGCTCGGGATTGCGGTGTAATGGCGCGATGCCCCGCTTTACTGGCCAAGCTCATTCCAGCTACCACGACCGCGATCGGGCCGGACATATGTAGCCCGTTCGCTAGACTATAAGTACCCGCCGCCAGTGCCAGAGAGCCCAGCAGATCAATCTGTGCGTCTTCCACGCCACGTAGCAGCATCACCGCCAGCCACCCCGTGAAAGCACCAAACAGGCCACCACCCACGGCCTCGACCAGAAAACGCAATATGAAATCACTGACCGAAACGGATGCAATATCCCCGGTAGCCATCCCGATCATCGTTCCGTAAATGACGACCCCCACGCCATCATTAAACAGACTTTCACCGGCGAAAGTCGCCTGAAGAGAGGGTGGCAGCCCCAGACGCCGCAACATGCCCACAACCGAAACCGGATCAGTCGGCGCCAGCATCGCGCCCAGAAGCACGCACCAACTGAAAGGCACGGCAAGCCCGAATAAGGGGAAAATGAGCCATACCGGAACCGCCATCAGCGCTACAGCCAGCGACGTTCCCACAATCGCCAGCGCCGCAACCGACTTGCCGCGCGACACCATCATTCCCAGATCGACCTGCATCGCCCCTGCAAACAGCAGGAAGGACAGTGCCCCATCCAGCAGTGTCCGGGGCAGGTTGATCGTTCCCAGCAATGTCCGGGGAACCTCCTGCAGGTCATAGCCCTGAAAAAGCGGATTCAGGAGCATGACAATCAGGGAGATTACCATCGAGAACAGCAGAATTCCGATGGCCAGTGGAAGTTTCAGGGTCCGGTAGTTGATGATCCCAAGCAGCGTTGCCACGGCCAGCAGCAGAGCAAACAGCCCCAGAGAATTCATATCCGCATTTCCCTTCCCGAATCCTGCTCTGCCAGCGACCTGCGACAGAATGAGCTTCGGGTAAACAAGTCCACTTTGTTTAACCCCTCACAGACACAGGAAGTTCCTTGCGAAAATCCTTACGATCTGTTGCGGAACAGGGAGTCTGAGGATCAGTAAAGGAGACGCCACTCCGCTGGTTCAGCCTCAGCCAGCGCGTACCATTCCCGCATCAGCGGCTGATCGAGCATCGTCCGCACCCAGGTCTTCACAACCGGATCAACTGCCAGTTCGAACGTGTGAATGCGAATGGCAATCGGCGCATACATGCAGTCCGCCACCGTCATCCGGTCCCCGAACAGGAACGTCGTCGGCTGACCCGAGCGCAAGAGCGCATCTTTGAGTGTACGGCTCAGCAGCGCCACATCGGCCGCCAGCTCCTCGCTGATTTCCGGCAGAGGCGCGGGAATACGCTCAACATCCATAGAGCAGTTCTGGCGGATCGGACGGAAACCGGCATGCATCTGCGCGCTGATACTGCGGGCATGAGCCCGCACAATCCGGTCTTCCGGCCACAGGGACGGTGCAATTTCCGCGCAATATTCGCAGATCGCCAGACTTTCCCAGACATCCGCACCGTCATGCTGAAGATACGGCACCATCCGGTTGGGGGAGCGGACATGAATCTCGGTCGTCCGGCCACCGCCCTTGAGCGCAATGACCTCTTCCGTCACGTCCAGCCCGGCCAAACGGACCGCCAGCCAGCCCCGCAGGGACCAGGACGAATACCGGCGCGACCCCAGAAGCAGCACTCCCGCCATCAGGCCTCTCCCGCAGTAATGAAGCCGCCGCCCAGCACACGGCTTCCGTCATACAGCACACAGGCCTGACCGGGCGCGGGCATCGCGGCTTCGTTCAGCTCCACCAGTGCGCCACCATTCTCCAAAGGCTTCACGACAGCCTCGCGCAGCTTCTCCCGGGCGCGGATCTGAACACCACAGCGCACCCCCTCAGCAGGCGCATCGATCAGCCAGTTCATGTCGCGCAGACGCACGGTCCGGCGGCTGTCGGCTTCCGAAAGCTGCACGCGCGGCCCGACCACAATGCGCCGCTTCGGCACATCAATGCGCGTCACCATCTGGCGTTCGCCTGTCGCGGTATGGATGTCGCCCAGACGCTTGCTCTGTCCGACCGTATAGCGCGCCACGCCTTCGTGACGGCCCAGAACCCTGCCGTCCTCGTCCACGATTTCGCCCTCGCCCCGCACTTCCGGGCGCAGCTTCTCGACCAGTTCGGCATAGGAGCCGGTTGGGACGAAGCAGATGTCCTGACTGTCTGGCTTGGCGGCGATGGACAGGCCCAGTTCTTCGGCCAGCGCCCGAACATGCGCCTTGTCCGGCATCTCGCCCAGTGGAAAACGCAGATAGTCAAGCTGGTCTTTGGTCGTGGCGAACAGGAACCAGGTCTGATCCCGCTCGGCATCGACGGGACGGTGCATTTCCGCCCCGTCCGGCCCTTCAACACGGCGGACATAATGCCCGGTCGCCATGGCCTCGCAGCCCAGATCCCGCGCCATGCCCAAAAGGTCCGTGAACTTCACGCCCTGATTGCAGGCCACGCAGGGAACAGGCGTTTCGCCACGCGCATAGGCGTCCGCAAAGCTCTCGACCACACTGTCACGAAAGCGCGTTTCCGCATCAATGACGTAATGCGGAAAGCCCAGACGGTCTGCCACGGCGCGCGCATCCATGATGTCACGCCCCGCACAGCACGCACCCGGCTTGGCCGCCTGTCCGTGATCGTAAAGCTGGAGGGTCGCGCCAATCACCTCGTGGCCCTGCCGTTTGAGCAGCGCGGCCACTACGGAACTGTCCACGCCTCCCGACATGGCAACGAGGATCCGCATGGTGCTCAGCCCGCCTTCGGAAGACGGACGATCAGGCCATCCAGCGCATCCGTCATGACGATCTGACAGCCCAGACGGGACGTCTTTTCCAGACCGAACGCCAGATCGAGCATGTCTTCCTCGTCATCGGTCGGCGTGCTCAGCTTGGCAGCCCAGTCCGGATCGACGACCACATGGCAGGTCGCGCACGCCAGCGATCCTTCGCAGGCGCCTTCGAGGTCAATGTCATGCTTGTGCGCGATTTCCAGCACCGACAGTCCGACAGGCGCGTCCACGTCACGACGGGTTCCATCACGCTCGATAAAGGTCATCTTGGGCATAGGTCGTACGCTTTTTCCGGTTTCAGTTGGGTTGGCACGTCCGTGCGGCTGCGATCAGAAGTTCGGCCGCACGGTCAATATCGGCCTTGGAGGTAGAGCGTCCGACCGACAGGCGCAAGCATTGCGACGCCTTCTGCGCAGAAAGTCCCATCGCCGTCAGGACATAGGAGGGCGCAATCTCCGCCGCCGTACAGGCCGATCCGGTCGAAGCGGCCACATCCGGGCAGGCTTCCAGCACGTCGAGCGCCCGGATTCCCTCAGGCAGACAGACATTCAATGTCCCCGCCAGACGCGGCGCCCCAGCCGCGTTCAGGGCGGTCCCAGGCAAGCCGTTTTGAAGCTGGGTCCACAAATCGTCCCGCAACAGGCGCAACCGCACGGCCTCATCCGCCATGTTCGCAACAGCCAGCTCCGCAGCCACTCCAAACCCGACAACCAGCGGTGTCGGCAGCGTTCCGGAACGGAATCCGCGTTCCTGGCCGCCCCCCGAAAACAACGCCTCCAGCCGAACGCGCGGTCGTCGGCGGACGTACAGCGCACCGATCCCTTTCGGCCCATACATCTTGTGCGCGGACACGGACGCCAGATCCACATCCTTCAACGACACCGGCATTTTCCCGGCCATCTGCGCCAGATCGACATGCATCAGCGCGCCCGCGGCCTTCGCGAGTGCCGCGAGCTGCGGAATATCCTGCAACACGCCGGTCTCGTTGTTCGCGGCCATGATGCTTACGAGCAGTGTCGGCACCTTCAGCGCCTCCCGCAGTGCCTCAGAATCAACCTGCCCGTCAGCATCCACGCCGAGCACGACCTCCTCAAAGCCTTCAACCGCCAGCGCCCGCACCGATTCCAGAACGCATTTGTGTTCGGTTGCGACCGTGATGATCCGCCGTCGCGGATCGCCCAGCCGTATCAGATGTCGCGCTGCCCCTTTGATGGCGAGGTTGTTCGCTTCCGTCGCACCGGACGTGAACACGATCTCCCGCGCTTCCACGCCCAAAAGCCCAGCCACGCTCTCCCGCGCCCGCTCCACGGCCTCCGCCGCCTTCCGTCCCGGACCATGCACACTGTGCGGGTTGCCGAAATCCTCCCCGAACCACGGCAGCATGGCCGCTACAACGGTCGGATCACACGGAGTTGTCGAAAAATAATCGAGATAGATCATGCCCCCCGTCCCTCTTTATCTACCCCGATCATTTGCGCAGACGCAGCGCCATCGCCTCGTAAGCCTCACAAAATGCCTCGACCTGAGCCTCCTGCACGTTCCAAGGGAGCGAAACACGAATGGCCTGCGCCGCACCCTCCGTCTCCCCCATCGCCCGCAGCACATGCGAAGACGACACCTTCCCCGACGAGCAGGCCGACCCCGCGGACACGCAGAACCCTGCCAGATCCAGCGTCATAAGCTGAACCTGCGCCGCCACCCCATCCAGAATCAGACAGCTCGTATTCGGCAGCCGTGCAACAGCCTCCCCCGAAACCCGCGCGCCGACAGCTTGCGCCACAGCTTCGACCCGGTCCCGCAGACGCTGCACCGCCCCCCAATCCTGCGCACGCGCTGCATCGAATGCCGCCGCCATGCCCAGAATGGCCGGAAGAGCCTGCGTTCCGCCCCGCCGTCCCCGCTCCTGCCCGCCGCCCGCCACCAGCGCGTCCATGGGTTCGTCTTCCGCAAGCAACAACACACCCGCCCCTTTTGGGCCACCCATCTTGTGCCCCGACACCGCAACACTGCATCCACCCAGCGCAAACGGCACCCGTCCCGCGCTCTGCACAGCGTCCACATGCAAATGCGCGCCCGAGTCGCGACAGACTGCCAACACATCCTCCAGCGGCGAAAGCACCCCCGTCTCGTTATTGGCGGACATCACACAAACCAGTGCCGGACCACTCTCCCGCAGCCGTGCGCGAAGGTGTTCCACATCCAGAATTCCGTCCCCATTCATAGGCAGGATTTCCGCTTCGGGAGCCGCCTTGAGGATGGCATCATGTTCCGTAGCACCAACAAAAATCCGGCGTCCACGTCCGAAAGCATACACCGCCATCGCATCGGCTTCCGTCGCCCCGGACGTGAACACGCAAGTACCGGAAATCCGCCCGAAACCCTCTGCCATCCGGCTGCGGGCGTCTTCGAGAAATCGACGTGCCTCCCGCCCTTGAGCGTGAACCGAAGACGGGTTCCCCAACAGCATCATCCCTTCAAGCGCCGCCTCTCTCGCACAGGGCCGCAGCGGTTCGGTGGCATTGGCGTCCAGATAGGTCGTCCCGGCGACGGTTTTCAGCGCAGTCATCATGTTTTCCAGATTGGACAAACGGGCGGAAATCGCAATGCCATGTCGATTTTGGTGGAAATCGGCTTTTGCGAATCGATATATACAGCATCACCGGACGGCAGAGTTCCAATCCTGCCTGACACAGCGCGAGAGTATTATGCCTGAAGTGATGTTCGCCGGCCCAGACGGCCGGCTCGAGGGTCGTTACCACCACTCCAGCGAACCCAACGCTCCGCTCGCCCTGGTGCTGCATCCCCATCCGCTCCACGGCGGCACCATGAACAACCGCATCACCTACACGATGTATCGCAGCTTCGAGAAAATGGGTTTCTCGGTCATGCGGTACAATTCGCGTGGCGTCGGCCGCTCCCAGGGCCGTTATGACGGCGGTATCGGCGAAATTTCCGATGCAGCCGCCGCCCTTGACTGGATGCAGATGGTCAATCCGAACTCCACCGAACTGTGGATTTCGGGCTATTCCTTCGGCGCGTTCGTCGGCATGCAGCTTCTGATGCGTCGCCCCGAAATCAGCGGCTGGATCAGCGTGGCTCCTCCGGCCAACGACTACGATTTCGGCTTTCTGGCACCCTGTCCTTGCGGTGGCCTCATGATTGCCGGCGGCAAGGACGAGATGGCCCCTGAGCCGGGCATCCGAAAGCTGGTGGACAAGCTGAACACCCAGAAGAACGTGACCGTCGACTACCGCATCTTCGACGACGCCGACCACATCTTCGCCAAACAGGCCGACCGTGTCGGCGAGGCGCTGGAAGACCACGTCAACACGATGCGCGGTCGCAAAACACTGGCGCTGGCCGCAGACTGATCAGGGACACACATCCCGTCAGACACCCACTCAAAAAGGCTCTCCCTCACGGAGAGCCTTTTTTGATTTCGGCCCGTCCAGCCCCTCGTCTAACGCCGAAATTTCCGCTCCCGGGCCGGTCATGCTAGGGTCCGCGTCCCTTCTTTTCAGCAGCAGCGTAGCAAGACCGACCCATGCCAAAGAGTCCGTTCCTCCTCGAAGCCCAGGCCCGCGGCCTGATCTTCCAGTGCACCGACCTCGACGCCCTCGACGAGGCCCTGCTGGCCGGACCGATCACTGCCTATGTGGGTTTCGATCCGACAGCGAACTCCCTGCATGTCGGCAATGCACTTTCCATCATGGCGCTGCGCCTGCTCCAGAAACACGGCCATCGCCCGATCGCCCTGATGGGCGGCGGCACAGCCAAAATCGGCGATCCATCCTTCCGCGACGAAGCCCGCTCCCTCATGACGGGCGAGACGATCGCGCACAACATCGCCGGGATCGAGAAATCGCTACGCCAGTTCATCACCTTCAGCGATGAAGACCCTTCCAGCGGCGCCATCCTCGCCAACAACGCGGACTGGCTGGACAAACTGTCCTACATTGACCTGCTGCAAGACGTGGGCGTTCATTTCTCCATCAGCCGTATGCTCGCTTTCGACAGCGTGAAGCAGCGTCTGGAGCGGGAACAGGGTCTGACGTTTCTGGAGTTCAACTACTCTATCCTCCAGTCCTACGATTTCCGCGAACTGAACCGCCGACACGGCGCCGTGCTCCAGATGGGCGGCTCGGACCAGTGGGGCAACATCGTCTCAGGCATTGATCTGGCTCGCCGGACAGACGGAAAACAGGTCTTTGGCCTCACGACGCCCCTCGTCACCACATCTTCCGGCGTCAAAATGGGCAAATCCGCCAACGGCGCGACATGGGTCCGGGCAGAGCGGTTGCCAGCGTTTGAATACTGGCAGTTCTGGCGCAACACTGAGGACGCCGACGTCGGCCGCTTCCTCAAACTCTTCACGGATCTTCCGGTCGAGGAATGCGAACGCCTCGGCGCGCTCGAAGGCGCGGATATCAACGAGGCCAAGAAAATACTCGCCACCGAAGCCACCGCCATCTGCCACGGTCGCGCCGCCGCCGAAGACGCCGCCGAGACGGCACGCCGCGTCTTCGAGCAGGGCTCCACTCAGGCCGCCCTGCCGGAAATCGACCTGCCCGCCACCCTGATCGCCGAAGGTCTGCCCGCATTCCGCGTCTTTCAGGAGGCCGGACTGGCGGCAAGTGGCGGAGAAGCCCGCCGCCTGATCCGGGGCGGCGGCGGTCGCGTCAACGATGTGGTGGTCTCGGACGAAAACCAGACCTTCACGCTCGACGACCTGCGCGACGGTGTCCTGAAAGTGTCGTCCGGCAAGAAGAAGCACATTCTGCTCCGTCCGGTCTGAAACCCATGATGACCAATGTCATCCGCGACTCCTGACACTGAACCCTGTTTTTTCTCCTCCGGAACGGGCATCCTCGCCGCAGGTTGCCCCAACGGAGACGCAGCGCGGATGATGACGGAACGCAAAAACTGGCGTGGCCTGCTGACTGACTGTGCAGGTCTGGCCTTCGCGGCCGTCTGGGCCACGCGCGGCGCACAGGCGGCCAGGTTTCCCATAGCCTTGACCGTTGCTCTCATCGCCATCCCGACGATCCTTCTTATCCTCGGTTTCACCCGCCGTGACCTCATCCTGCGACGCCCCGAAATCTCCGTTGACCCGAAGCTGACGCGCCGTATCAAAATCCTGCGTTTCGTAGGGATTTTTGCTGCCGCCTCATGGACCCATGCCCATCACCGGCTGGACCTGTTCTATCCGATGCTCGGGGCCATCATCGGCTTGTCCTACGTCCCGCTGGGCCGCGCCCTGCAAGAACCGGTGCATGTCTTTATGGGGGGCGCCATCGTCCTGATTTCGGGCCTTTCCATGCTTCTGCCCGAACCGCACCATCTGGAAGTCGCAGGTTTCGGAACGGCCCTCGCTATCTGGGTTGGCAGCGCGATACGACTATGGCGGTCCGGCCTGTTCCTGCCTGTCGAACCGGCCACCATCACCCTCACCTGATGGCCGCAGATTCCCTCTCCCGCCATCTGGCGGATCGCAAAACGCCTTGGCCGCACTTCAACCATTATCTGGTGGCCTATCTGAGCTACCTGCTGTTCTATCCGGTTCCGTGGCTGCTGGGCTATCACCGCCCGACACTCCCGGGCGTCCTGTTTTCCGCAGCGGCCATGCTGCTGTTCCTGCTGGTCTATTTCGCGCCCTACCGCAAAGACCGCTATTACGGCTATGGCGAAATCATCCTCACCGATCTGATCGGCCATGCCTGCGCATGGACGCACGGCGACTGGGAAGTCTATTGCATTTTCGCTGCTGGAATGTGTGCACGCCTGCCCGAAAGGCGACAGTCCATCACGATGGTCATCCTGTTGCAGGTCGTGCTCATCATTTCCGGCCATTTCCGACACAAAACCACGCTTGAAGTCATTCCCGGCGCCTTTTTCAGCATCATCACCTATATGGGCACGCTCGTGCAGTGGCAGCTCGGTATCCGCAATTTCGAACTGCGCGAAGCCCAGAACGAGCTCCGTGCGCTCGCCACCACCGCCGAGCGCGAACGCATCGCCCGGGACCTGCATGATCTTTTGGGTCATTCCCTGACCGTCATTTCGGTCAAGGCTGAACTTTCTGAACGCCTGTTCACAGCCGATCCGCCTCGCGCCCGGCAGGAAATCAACGAAATCAGCCAGATCGCCCGCACGTCCCTGCGCGAAGTCCGCGAGGCCGTGTCCGGCATGAACGGGGCGTCCCTCCTGCGCGAACTGGAGCGTGCCCGCAAAGCCCTGCACACGACAGGCATCACGCTCGTTCTCGAGGGCCGCGAGCCTCCTGCTGATGCCCCCCCAAACAGCGTACTCGCCCTCGCCCTGCGTGAAGCCGTTACGAACGTCATTCGCCATTCCGACGCGCGAACCTGCACCCTGACCTTCCTGTATGACGCCAACGGAAACATCCACACCTTCACCCTCGAAGATGACGGCCCGCTTCAGGCCGCGCAACCCGCCCGGACCATCGTCGAAGGCAACGGTCTGCGCGGCATGCGCGCCAGACTTGCCGCTTCAGGTGGCACCCTGACCATCTCTCCCCGCCCCCGGGGCTTCACACTGACTGCGACGACCCTGCCATGATCCGCCTCATCCTTGCCGAAGACCAGACCATGCTCCTCGATGCCTTCGAGGCTCTGCTCCATCTTGAAGACGATATCCAGATCGTCGGGCGCGCGACGGACGGGCGCGAGGCGCTGGACCTGATCCGCGAGCACCGCCCCGATGTGGTCCTGACCGACATCGAAATGCCCTATGTCACAGGCATCGAACTTGCCGAGAAAATCCTTCAGGAAAATCTCCCCAGCCGCGTCATGATCGTGACGACCTTTGGACGCTCCGGCTATCTGCGGCGCGCGCTTCAGGCGGGAGTGCGCGGCTACATGCTCAAGGACGCCCCCATCACGCAGCTTGCCGCCGCCATCCGCAAGGTCGCCGCAGGGGGGCGCGCGATTGCGCCCGATCTGGCCGAAGCCGTCTGGGACGCCCTGCCCGATCCGCTTTCCGAACGCGAACGCACCATGCTCCGTCTGGCCGAAGCCGGACGGACGAACCGTGAAATTGCGGAAGAACTGTCCCTGTCCTCAGGAACAGTCCGCAATTATTTCTCGGAAATCGTACAGAAGCTGGACGCCCGGAACCGCATAGAAGCCGGCCGCATCGCTCGCGCGAACGGCTGGTTATAGGCGGCTCGCCGTTTTATCAGGGTTGGAACAGAACGCTCAGAGACCGCACACCCTGGGCACCATGCACCAGAACACCCTCGATATCCGCCGTCGCTGACGGGCCGCTCTGGAACACGGCATAATGGGCCTGCAACCATTCCGGACGCTGATAGGCATTGTGCAGGTTGTAAACGATCTGGGCGGGGTCCAGCAGGACGATCAGATGCTGCGGCAGAAAGCCCGTCGTGTTCACATGAAGCTGCTTTTCGGTGAAACACAGTGAGCCGGTCTCCGCCACGCCGAACGCCGCGCGCAGAACCGCGTATTCGACCGGCGCGATATCCGTGGGCTTCGTTTGGGGCGTGATTTTCATATCCCCCTCAAACTCCGGCACGCAGGACACAACAGGCCCTGGTTTGACGAAGGCCTGCCGCACGGGTGCCATCGGATCAGTCGCATCCGGGATCAGTATTTTTCCGCCCATACGTTCCAGAGACTTCTGAAACAGAGCCTTCAGATCGGCTGGGGCTGCCTGATCGAACAGCGGCACGGCAGGGCGAGGACGCTCACCCTGAATATGGTTTTTCCGGATCGCCCCAAGAATGGCGTCGCGTGAGCCGCTCATGACTTTTCTCCCTCGCTCTGCGACTTTCGGTTCCTGCGATACCATTCATTAAACGTCTGTTTGGGCGTTTCGGGAATGTCGCGCTTGCGGCCCCAGGTATTGAGCTTGTTGTACAGCATGAAATGCGGCAGGTGTCGCAACGCACTGCGGCCAAGCGGCAGGCTCGCCCTATAGACCACAGGCGACGCCAGAACCTCGCCCGCCGCCTTCATCATGACCTTCTTAACCGGAGAAATTTCTCCCTCGCCCGCCAGCGTTTTGCGCCAATCCGCAATCTGTTCGTGAATATTGATCTTCACCGGACAGACATTGGTGCAACTTCCGTTCATCGTCGAGGAGTATGGCAGGTTACGGTATTTATGAACGTTGAAGGTCGGGTCGATAATCAGCCCGATCGGCCCGGCATAGGTCGCGCCATAGCTCAGACCACCACTGCGCCGGAAAACCGGGCAGGTGTTCATGCAGGCGCCACAACGGATACATTTCAGCCCCGGCCAGAACTTCTCCATCCCCAGACGCTCGGAACGCCCGTTATCCACGAGCACGACATGCATCTCGCCACCCTCACGCGGGCCGCGGAAATGCGACGTATACTGCGTGATTGGGGAACCCAGCGCACTGCGTGACAGGAGACGGATAAAGACCGGCAGTTCGTTCAGACCGGGGATCAACTTCTCAATCCCGATGGAGGCGATATGCAGCGGTGGCGTATTGGCGGACAGATCCGCATTACCCTCGTTGGTGCAGACAACGAACGTCCCCGTTTCCGCAACCACGAAATTACCGCCCGTCATCCCTGCCTGCGCCGAGAGGATCAGCGGACGCGTGGCCTCGCGCTGACATTCCGTCAGGTAATGCGCATCGGCATTGTCTGGGTCGGAGCCGATCGTTTTGGCAAAAACACTGGCGACATCGGTGCGCAGCTTGTGCACGGCCGGAACCACGACATGGCTCGGCGCTTCGTCATCGAGTTGCTGGATGCGTTCGCCAAGATCGGTCTCGATGACCTCGACGTTGTTCTTCGCCATGAACTCCCGGAAGCCGCATTCCTCCGTCAGCATGGACTTGCTCTTGATCAGTAATTCGACGCCCTTGCTCCGCAGGATCTCCAGAACGATGGCGTTATGCTCTGCCCCGTCCTTCGCCCAGTGAACCTTGATCCCGTTGGCCGTCGCATTCTTCTCAAACAGTTCGAGATAATAATCGAGCTTCGAAAGCGTGTGTTCCTTGATGCCGGAAGCAAGGTTCCGGAGCTCTTCCCATTCCTCGATCCCGTGCATTTCCTTGTCGCGCTTCTGACGCAGATCCCATAGACGCGCATCATGCATGGCCTCGTGCTCTGTCGCGGCCATGAAGCGGTTTGCGGCTTCGGACTGGTCAACGGGCCGGTTGCCGCGGATTTTCGCGCCCCTCGGCTGAGGCTCCGAAATCCGGGATTTCAGAGGCCGGGAGGACGCGGCACCGTGATCGAGCTGTTCGCCGGCATGCGGATCTGTCAGCTCTTCATGCAGTTCGGCGGTCATGCGCGTGCTCCGTTCAGGATCTGGGCGATATGGATGTATTTAAGGTTGACGCCCATCCGCCGCGCGCAGCCTTCCTGATGCATCATGCAGGAACTGTCCGAGGACGTGACATATTCCGCCCCCGATTTAAGCTGGTCCGTGACCTTGTCCTGACCCATCTTGGCCGAAACACCTTCCTCGAACACCGAGAACGTCCCGCCAAAGCCGCAGCATTCGTCAGGGCGCGTCAGATCGGCAAATTCAATCCCCTTGACCATTCCAAGCAACGCTTTCGGTTTGGAAAACGGCTCTTCCCGACGTTCGCTCATGCTGGCGATCCGCAGATTCCGCAGCGTGTTGCAGTTATTGTGCAAGGCAACACGATGCGGAAATTCGGCCCAGGGGAAGGCATCGACCTTGAGAACGTCGTGCAGGAACTCCACCAGTTCATAGGTGCGGCTGCGAACGTGTTTGACGGCCTCGGTCTGCTCAATGGCCGTCATGTTGTTGCGCACCTGATTGGTGCAGCTTCCAGACGGCGTGACGATGTAGTCGTATTTCCCAAAATTGCGAACGAACAGTTCTTCCGTCTTCGCCGCCTCGCGCTCACAGCCGGTATTGGTCATGGGCTGGCCGCAGCATGTCTGATCGACAGGATATTCAACGGACAGCCCGAAACGCTCCAGCAGTTCCAGCGTCGCAATTCCTGTTTCGGGATGAAACATGTCCACATAACAGGGAACAAACAGACCGACCTTCATGGGAATACCTTTGTCTTCAACCAACATGTGTGGCCACAGTCTCATGAAAACAACGCAGAAACAAAAGACAAGTTTACGGGAGAATCAAAGTTATCATAACAAGAGTATTTTAGTCCTGATAGTAATACCAAAATCTTATCGTGATTTAAAAAGACTGTTTTCAAGTATTCATCCAAACAAATCGGAAGAATAAAATAATCTCAGGTCTTCTTTCCGCCGACAGCATGTCCGGATGCGGCCTTTTCCATCAGGGCAACGACATGTCGGAGAATATGGTGTTCGTCGTAAGCCTCCAGCGCCACCCGTCTTGCGGCTTTGCCCATGACGTCTCTCAACGCCACATCCTGCACCAGAAGACACAGGGCGCGGGCGAGCGGAGCGGAAAGGCCCGGCGGCACCAGAAACCCGGTTGTCCCGTTTATAACCTGCTCTCTGGGTCCGCGAACATCCGTCGCCACGACCGGCAGCCCGCTCAGCATCGCTTCGATAACTGACATGGGCAGACCTTCAAAATGGCTGGGCAGCGCGAAAATATCCGCCGCCATCAGAAGTTCGGCCACATCCTCCCGATATCCAAGCATCCGCAATCGCGGTCCCAGACGCTCCCCTGCGCGTTCGAAAGGCGCTGTCAGATCCGCCCCATGATCCGAGGCCAGACGCTCGCCGACGACCCAGAGTTCGGCATCCGGAACATCTTCCATCGCCCGCAGCAACTCGGGATGCCCTTTGTGCCGCACCAGACGCGACACCACGATAACCACCGGCCGATCCTGCGGAACCCCAAGTTCCTCGCGCATCCGGGCCCGGACGGCGAGGTCGGGATAAAAGCATTTCGGGTCCCGGCCATTTCCAATCGCAATAGGATGACGGTTCAGATGCAGCCGACGCGCATCTCGCGCTTCCTCGCGCGAGACAGTCATATACAGATCCGTCATGCGTCCCGCTGCCCATTCCAGCACAAGAGACAGCATCCGGCGTCGCCCTGATCCCGGCTGGTTGAACAGAAAGCCGTGGCAGGTATAGGCCACGATCCGTACTCCACAGAACCGTGCGGCAAACCGCGCCAGAATACCGCTGATGGGCATATGGCCATGCACCAGATCCGGCTTTTCACACCGGATCAGGCGCAATAATGCGACAAAAGCGCGATACTGGGCCACTGGCGACAGCGATCGCGCCATCGGAACGCCATGCACCGTAAAGCCCTCGGCCCGCACGGCGTCCAGATGGCTCCCTTCCGCGCAGGCTCCCTGAACATCATGCCCGGCCTCACGCAATTCCCGCATCAGCGGCAGTAAAAACTGCCTGAGCGCAAAATCCACATTCGTGATTTCGAGGATCTTCACGTCGGCATCCTGAACACGAGACGGCTTATTCCGGAATGCGTTCGAGCAACCATGTCACGCTCTGATGGGTCCGTTTGACCGGCTTCTGCGCTGCGGGTTTTTCAGGCTCGGGAGCGCTTTCGCCGTCAGGCGGAGCCACAACCTCCGCAACGGGCTGCGGCGTGATGATGATCTGGCGGCAGATTTCGCGTTTTCCACGCCCCAGATACACGTCGTTTTCCAGACGGACGACGCCGTCGCGCTGCCTGAAACGCCAGATCGTCCCGCCGACCTGAAGGATAATGTCCTCGTCGTCCTGCGTCACTGTCACATCCGGGTGGATGTGAAAACGGATGGCGAAGTCGATGTTGCGTTCGCCGTCGATCAGTTCCTGCCCCCGCAGATCCTCGCCATCAGCGCCGAAATACAGACGCCGCGTCCATTTCGCTCCCAGCGGGGCGTGATAGCCGTCATGCGACAGATCCAGCCAGTGCGCGTTTCCATCCGTCTGGTGATCGCAGGAAACAGTGACCGGACGGCGCGTCATGCCGCCATCAGGTCCGAAATCCGCCGAAGACAGGCCATCCGCCACGAGAACCGTATGGGCAGCACTGCTCCGCATGGCATCCCGCCATGCTCCGATCACGGCACTGCCGCAATTGACGAACAGACGGTGTCGCTGATGCGAAAACTCAAAAGACAGCGTTCCGGCATGGGCGGTTGTATCAAACCCAGCCGGAGCAGGTGGTCCGCTATCGACAATCAGCAGCGATTTCCCGAGCGCCAGTCGCGTGAAGCGACCCTGCGGCATGGCAGGCGCGATCAGCTTCTGACGCGATCCTTGCGCCAGAACATCCTCCACCGCCGCACTATGCCGCTCGTTCGATCCGTTGAAGACCGCAAGCCCCCCGTCCCCGTGCCGCATGGCTCGCAGAACAGGACAGACCTTGTCCAGAGCCCGGTCGATGAACGGCGGCACACTCGCATGGGCCGTGCGAAACATGACGGACATTTCCGCCAGCTCACGCGCCACCAGAAACTGCGCCTCGGGGCTGCGCTCAATCACGGTCCCATCCGCGAGAACAAGGCGCTCCAACTCCGCCGGAAGATAGCGCAGAAAGCGTGACATGAATCCCGTCTGCTCGGGCATCGCCATCGCCGCGGCCAGAAGCCCACGAAACGCCATCAATCCGCGCGCGCCCTGCGGTGGCAGCGGCAGAAGAGCCGCAATGGTCCGGCCCTCCACCAGCATCCGTTCCATCAGACGCTGCTGAAGTCGCGGATCGGCAGACGCCAGACAGAACTCGTGGTTCGAAAGCCATGAGGCCAGACGCGAACCCGTCACACAGGCATCGCGGATCAGGGGATCGGTTGGCGGATGTGCCAGCCAGTCACTGACGAGTCCGCGCGCGGTCAGACGTGCCCTGTCGCTCCCGAGGGTCCGCAGATCGCGCAGCCAGCCGAATCCGTGCAGCCACTCCCGCGCGGGTTCTGGCCAGGGGCCACGCTCCCAGTTGCCACTGGGCAAAACATAATCGTGCCGGTCGAAACGAAAATGCCCACCGATCAGGCGTGCGCCCTGCTCCGCATCCCCTTTCCAGGGATCACGGAACGCATGCATCGGTCCTTCAGGAGCAGGTGCCCCGAAAGGAAGGCGCGCAAAAGAAAGACGGAGACCGCGAAGCCAGGGACTGCCTGTCATCCGGGCATCTGTTCCACGAACGGCCCTTCAAGCGCCCGGATCGCCGCGTCCCGATCCTCTTTCCCGAAAATCGCCGAACCTGCTACAAGCATCGTCGCACCGGCTTCAACAACGCGGGGCGCGGTCTGCGGGTCGATCCCGCCATCCACAGCAAGAATAATCTCACGACCACTCTTGCGGATCATCTCCGCCAGCGTCCTGATCTTGGCAAGCTGGCTATCGAGGAAGCTCTGCCCGCCGAAGCCAGGATTGACGGTCATAACAAGGATGATGTCCACCAGATCCATGACTTCCGACAACGCCACCGCAGGCGTCGCCGGGCAGATCGCCACACCCGGACGGCAGCCCAGCGCGCGGATGGTCTGGAGCGAACGGTGCAGATGGGGCGCGTTCTCGACATGCACCGTGATATGGTCGGCACCGGCTTTTGCCGTCGCTTCCAGATACGGGTCCACCGGATCGATCATCAAATGCACGTCGAATTTCGCATCCGTATGCTTGCGTAGTGCTGTAATCACCGGAGGGCCAAACGAGATGTTCGGCACGAAATGCCCGTCCATCACATCGAGATGGAGCCACGGCGCACGCGCGATGGAGGCGATCTCTTCCCCGAGGCGGGAAAAGTCAGCAGCCAGAAGGCTGGGGGCGACAATGATCGAAGAACGCTCAGTCATACTGTCATGTATCGGCAAACCCATCGCGCGACGCAAGCCACATCCGCATCCGTGCGCATCTTCGTGAGGTTCATGTCTGCGTGTCCGCCGTTTTGGAACCCCGGCGTGTCTGAAACGTCCTGATGCCCAGATCCGCCGACCTGCCCGGAGTGCCTCATGACCGATCGCCTTTCACCGACCCTGCTCAGCCGCGATAGCTGGATCCGCCGCCCCTCACACCGGGCCTGGCTGGAAATGCAGGGCCGCCGCCTTCTGGACTTCAGCAAAGGCGGATGCGTGGACGGAGGCTTTGCGGGACTGGATCTGGAAGGCACTCTTCCCGAAAATGCCAAACCCGAAGCCACCCTGACCGCGCGCTGCGTCCATGCCTATGCACTGGCCGAGCTTCAGGGCCTGCCCGGGAGCGCTCCGCTTGTCGAACATGGCATTCACGCCCTGCGCACGCATTTTCGCGATGACGCCCATGGTGGCTGGCAGCACTTTGCGGACAAGGACAATGACCGCAAACAGGCTTATCTCCATGCTTTCGTTGCCCTTGCCGCCTCTTCCGCCGTCCTGATCGGAGCGGAAGGCGCAGGCGAACTGCTCAAAGACGCCACCCATCAGATCGACACCCATTTCTGGAACGAGGACGAAGGTGTCATGCGCGAGAGCTTCGCGCCGAACTGGTCGGATGAGGAAAACTATCGCGGCGCAAACAGCAACATGCACTCCACCGAAGCCTTCATGGCCTTGGCGGACGTGACCGGAGACGTGAAGTGGCTACATCGCGCCCGACGCATCGTCACCCGTTTTGTGCATGAACTGGCCGCGGGGCAAGGCTTCGCCATGCCGGAGCATTTCGATCGCGACTGGACTCTCATGCGCGATTATCACAGCAACAAACCCAACGACGACCTGCGCCCCTATGGCATGACGCCGGGGCACTTCGTGGAATGGGCACATCTGACCCTAAAGCTTGAAGCCGCCCTGCTCCGTCATGGTCTGAAGGCGCCGGAATGGATGCTGCATGACGCACAGGCGCTGTTCGAAACGGGGATGAATACCGGCTGGAACGCAGATGGTCGGCCGGGAATGCTCTACACGATCAACTGGGAGCACACCCCTCACAACCGCACCCGCATCCATTGGGCCCAGGCCGAAGCGCTGACGGCCGCCATCAACCTCTACAAGCGGACCGGCAATCCCCATTACGAGCACTGGTACCGCACGATCTGGGACTATATCGACACGACCCTGATCGACCGGGATTTCGGAAGCTGGTTCAACGAAGTCAGCCCCGAAGGCGAACCCACCGAAACGATCTACAAGGGCAAGGGCGATCTGTATCACGCCTATCAGTCCACACTGGCCCCCATGATGCCGCTGGCGCCCTCTCTCGCCACAGCCATTGAGCAGATCGGCGTTCCCTACTGAGTCAGCCGGGCGGCGTTTTCGTCAGAACATAAACCGGAAGCGCCACGGAATCGCGAAACAGATACCAGAGTTCCGCAGGCCGAAACCGGAATGGCGCCGCACCCGAAACCGGCGACACGCCCGCCCGTTCGAGCGCCCATTCCGCCCGCAGAACATGAAACCACTGCGTGACCACAACCGCGCCCTGCGGATGCAGGCGAGCAACATGCAGGGCCGTCAGCCAGGTGTTGTTCCCGTGTGAATCCACAATGATGGCGGCTTCCGGTACGCCCCGATCCATCAGCCAGTTCGCCATGATCCGGGCTTCATCGCGACGATTGCCGCTTTCGATCGCGCCGCTCACCACCACCGTTCGCACAAGCCCGGCACGCCACAGCCGCAGCCCTTCCTGCAACCGTTCCTGCAACGCCGGACGCGGCTGCCCCTTCGCAGTCACCGCCGTTCCGAAAACGACCGCCATTTCAGACTGCTTCGGAATAGCCGACACACCCCGAAACGCCACGAATCCCATCCAGAGCAGAAACAGGCCGGGAAGCACCGCACCGACGCGCAACCCAGTCACAATTCGGTTCCTGCGCTTCATCAGGACAACGTCTCTTTCTCCGTCTGCGTACGGTGCAGATAAAGCAGCGCCACCCCTGCCGCCAGAATCCCTGACAAAGACCCCACGCCCAGTGCCCAGCGCGGGCCAAGCGAGTTGGCCACCATCCCCACCAGCGGTGCCCCCAGTGGCGAGGACCCCGCAAAAACCGCAAAACGGATCGACACCACCCGCCCCCGCATGCCCGGATCGGTCGCAAGCTGCATGTAGCTGTTACTCACCGCCGTAAATGTCAGAGTGGCCATCCCCGCCATAACCAGCGTGACCGCAAAAGCCCAGTATCCCGGAGCGAACGCGCCCAACAGACAGGCCAGACTGAAAACAATCGCTCCCTGCGGCAAAGCTGAAAATTTCATAGTTTTGCGGCTGGCAGCAATCAACGCACCCGTAATCGTCCCGACCGCCATGGCAGAATTGAGCACCCCATAACCATGCGCGCCGACATGAAAGACGCTGACGGCCATGGTCGAAATATAAATCGGGAAATTCAACCCGAAGGCCCCGAGCAGAAACAGCATGAACAGGATGGTCCGCAGATCATCGCGCTTCCAGACATACCGCAGGCCCGACAGCAGATCCTGCTTTTCCTGATGCGCGTTTTCAGGTTTTCGAGCCGAAAGGCGGTGCAGATCCTGCGTCCGCAGGGACAGGAGAGATAGCAGCACACCGTAAAACGAAAAACCGTTAAGGATGAACGACCATCCCGAGCCCAACTCCGCAATACAAAATCCCGCCACCGCGGGCCCGATCATGCGGCCTGCATTGTAGGACACGGAATTGAGTGCCACAGCATTCGGCAGGTCTTCCTCACCGACGAGTTCACCCGCAAAAATCTGCCGGACAGGACTGTCGAACGCCGCCACACACCCGCTCAAGAAGGCGAACAGATCCACCTCCCAAAGCCGGACCATCCCCGTCACCACCAAAGCTCCGAGCGCGATTGCCAGCGTGCCAAGAGCGGCCTGGGTCAGAAGCAGAAAGCGATGCTTCTCCACCCTGTCAGCGATTTTTCCGGTCCAGAAAATCAGCAGAAGCGGCGGTGCAAGCTGAAGCGCTGTAACAATCCCGACAGCTGTTGCATCATGTCGTGTCAATTCTGTCAGGACCAGCCAGTCCTGCGTCGTCATCTGCATCCAGGTTCCGACATTCGAAACCAGCGCCCCCATAGCCCAGACACGGTAATTCCGCCGCCCCAGAGACCGGAAGGCCCCGCCCATCATAAGCAGGCCCTGTCATTCAGCGCAGAAAGAAAGAGCGAACGGACAAACATGGACATCAGTGTCGGGAATATCGCCCCCGATGTCGAGACATGTCAGGAAAATGCGTCTTTCACTTTCCTGAAAAGCCTTAGAAAGCTGCCGGAACCAGTTCGCGGGGCATGGACCGCGTTCGCCTGCCCAAGGATTGTGCGGGACTGAAACGAAATTTGGACAATTCGGCGAAAAGATCCTTCGCCTCGTTGCTCAGATTTCGACAGGCCACATTAACCTCCTCCACCATCGCGGCATTGCGCTGCGTCATCTGGTCCATTTCATTGATGGCCTTGTTGATCGTCTCAAGGCTTTCTGCCTCCCCCGTCGTGGAGCGGGAAATGTCTTCAAGCAGGGACGTAATCCCGTCCACATGTTCGCTGATGACCTTCATCGAGCGGTCTGCATCCCCCACAAGCTGGACACCTTCCTCCACCTGTCGGCCCGAAGAGGTGATGATGTTGCGGATATCCTGCGCCGATTTGGCCGAGCGCTGCGCAAGCGCCCGGATTTCCTTCGCCACGACGTCGAAACCCTGACCGGCCTCTCCCGCGCGGGCCGCTTCGATCCCGGCATTCAGCGACAGAAGATTGGTCTGGAACGCGATTTCCTCAATCAGGCCCAGAATGCTCTCGACCTGCCGCGAGGAGGTTCGGATCTCGCCCATAGCGCGGTTGGCGGAATGCATGATGCCCGACACCACGACGGTCTGTCCCCGCGTTTCAAGAGCTGTTTCGCGCGCCCTCACAGCAGAACGCGCTGTTTCCCCAACCGTCTGGGTAATACTGTTAATAGAGGCGGCGGACTGCGCCAAAGTCATGGCCTGACGCTCCGTCCGCTCGCTCAGTTCCGTCGAGGCCGACGCGATCTCAGAGGTTCCATTGGCGATGACGGAAGTCGCATCGGAAATCTTGGCAATCGCCGTTCTATAAATCTGGATCAGCGTGTTGAAGTTCTGCCTGAATTCCTCAAACCGGTCCTGAAAACCGTCACGAAACGTAAAGGTCAGGTCCCCTTCCTTCACGATCTCCAGTCCCGCGCAGATGGTTCTGATTGTCTCGTCCTGCACGCGGCGGATCCGCTCACTACGACCGGACAGTTCCTTCTGGATCTGCACCGCGTCCCGCGCTTCTTCCGCCGAGTTTTCCTGAAGCGTCAACTGCTTCTGGCTGTTTTCCCGGAACATCTGAAGGGACCGCGCCAGCCGTCCCGCACAGTCGCGGTGGTGAAGGCACGGAATGGTGATATTGAGGGCACCGCTCGCAACTTTTTCGGTCGCCGCCGTAATCTGCTCGAACGGTACGGCAATCACATGAATGGCGAACCGTCCAATCAGGAGTGTCAGCGCAACCTGAACCAGCAGTCCCAGACACTGGGATAACATCTGTTCATGCCGATAATGAATGAACAGATGCTCGCAAAACTGCTCAATCACGAATTGTACCATGACAATCATGACAAGAAGCGCAAACAGTACCTTGATTTTCTGACGGACGTAGGCGGTTTTCTCAATCCAGTTTAACATGATCGCCTTCATTGACCTTGGGTCTCACGTTATCTTCAGAATCTGGCGTGAGCTTTTCTGAAAACTATACATGTCGTTGTTAATAAAGCATGAAGAATGCTCTCGAAATTGTTTGCAACATTCTAGCTGCACTGCACGTAGAGAATCTGCTCATATTGACAATTTTCTGCCCCCGGAGGATTTCTGACACTTCACCGTGGGGAGCCCTGGCAAAGGGCTGAGATTCTGCTGGTATGGCGCAAGTCCGTCATAAGGCGCAGTGACCCATTGAACCTGATCCAGTTCACACTGGCGGAGGGATGGTGGTCGCTGCCTGCCGGATACAGTCTCACGAACCCGCCAGCCAGCAGCTTGAACCTTTCCTGTCAGCGCTGAATTCCCATTGCTTGCAGGCGAGGCGTTTTCCATCATGGCCCACAGACACCCCGGAGACTCTGCTGCGTCCCGCCTGCGGTATCATGGCATTCTCCCCGCCCTAATCAGCACAACAGTCTGTCTGTCTGTCGCCCACGCTGCTGACACGAGCAGACCGAAAGCCCATCACACAGTGGCCACCCCTTCAGCCGCAAATGCACAACACCCTGCCCCGCCCGAAAATACCGCCGAGCATATTATCGTTCATCGACTTGCGGACAGCGCGCCCGGCAACCAGCCGGGAGGCGGGCTGATCCATCCGCAGGACGGCGTGAAATCCGTCAGTACGGTCAGTCAGGATTTCATTTCCAAACAGGCTCCCATGGCAACGGCCTTTCAGCTCGCATCCATGCTGCCCGGCGCCAATGTGTCCTCGTCCGATCCGATGGGATTTTCTCCCAACACGAACATCACCGTCCGCGGGCTCGATAACAGCGCCATCGGTTATGTGCTCGAAGGCATGCCGCTGAACGACGTCGCCGCCTATTCCGGCACGCCCAGCCAGTTCGCAGACAGTGAGAACTATCAGGAAATCGCCCTGTCGCAGGGATCAGCCGATCTGGACAGCCCGGTCCTGAACGCTGCCGGGGGCCTGATGAACCTGACATTCCGCGATCCGGCCAAAAAAGCGGGCGGCGACGCCAGCGTGTCCTACGGCTCCTACAACACCAACCGCGAATTCATCCGCCTCGACACCGGCGACATCGCCCATACCGGCATCCGCGGCTTCGTCTCCTACTCCCACGGCGCAACCGACAACTGGCGCGGACCAGGACGCGACGAAAAGCAGCATGTCGATTTCAAATTCCTCAAGGAATGGGGGCAGGGCAACCGCGCCAGCCTCATCGGCACTTTCAACACAACCATCACAAGCTGGTACCCCGAGCCTACCATGGGCACATGGAAGTCGGACGGCATCAGAGGCCAGAATAATCGTCTGGCCCATTACGACAGCAGCAATCCGGAAAACGGGGCGAATTACTGGCGTCTGTGGCGGGACGGAGAGCGCACGCTTTACGGCGGAGCGCCGGTTCATCTAACGCTAACCGACCATCTGACTCTCGACGTCACACCCTATGCACAGCTTGCCTATGGCAACTGGCCCGGTGGGAGTACGCTGTCCGAAACCGGACTTTACCAAGGCACGCAGGCTTTGCCCGACACGCTGAACCTCCCCGGCGCGCAGGACGGCGTGGGTGTGGTCCGCGCGGATTACACCCAGCGCAGCTACCGTTCGGGCTTTACCAGCGCGTTGCACTACAAAACGGGCTGGAACGATTTCGTCCTCGGGTACTGGTACGATTACGGTGACGACAACGAACAACAGCCCTTCACGGCAGTTCAGACCAATGGCTATGCCCCCGATATCTGGGCGCAGAATGGCCGCGACGTGATCCGCCTGTCCAACGGCGAGCGCCTTCTGGGCGGCAGTTTTCACACCATTTCCCAGACGAACGCGCTGTTCGTCGGCGATCACATGTCCCTGCTGCATGACCATCTGGCCATCGACCTTGGCTTCAAGGCCGTTATGATGAGCCGCGATGGCACGAACAGCATGCCGGGCCCGCAGTATCATGTCGGCTCCAACAGCATGGAGCCCCTGCCCCGCCTTGGCGTGCGCTGGCGTATTGATGCGGAAAACCAGATCTTCTTCAACGCCACGACCAACTTCCGTGCTCCGGCCCAGAGTGCGCTGTACAACACCTATGACCCCTCTTCGGGCGAAATGTACGGAACCGGATCGGCCGACGTCCGGAACGAATATTCCATTTCCGAAGAACTGGGATATCGCCGCACGGGACGCTGGATCATCGGCAGCCTGACACTGTTCAACTACAATTTCACCAACCGCCAGATTTCCACGCAGGCAGTCCAGAATGGCTCCATTGTCAGCACGACGATGAACGCGGGTGGCCAGACCTCACGCGGGGTGGACGTAGAAATCGGCCTGCGTCCCTGGCATCATTTCAGTCCCTATGTCTCGGGCGAGTACCTGCATGCCACGATCGACAATGACCTGATGTCAGGCGGCGACCTGTTGCGCACCCGTGGCCGCATCGCTGTCCGCAGCCCGACCCTTCAGGCCGCAGCCGGGCTGAGCTATGATGACGGACACATCTTCGGCGTCGCCACACTGCATTACACTGGCCACCAGTATGCGACCTTCACGAATGACGAGCGCGTCTCGGATCATACGACTGGCGATCTCGCCATCGGCTACCGCTTTTCGGACCATATCCATCTGCATCAGCCGACCCTGCGGATGAACTTCATCAACATCACGAACGAACACTACCTTTCCGGCGTGGCGAGCCCGACCATGAATGCGAAAGACACAACCGGCGTGTATGGCACTACCATCGCCGGAAGTGCCCCGAGCTACTTCATCGGTGGCGGGTTTGCGGCCCTGTTCACCGCTTCGACGGGGTTCTGAGCATGGCAGAGGCTTCCGGACAGTTCGGCGTCAATGGTCCCGAAAGCAGACGGGACTGGCCTGCCCTGTCGGACGCCGAAGCCCGCGATGTCCTATCCCGTTTTCCGCTTCCTTCTCCCGCGCGGCAGGTCATCTGGCACGGACGACGGCCCTTTTCCTCCACGGGCGTCGTTTTGCTGGAGGATGGAAGCCGCGTTTTCCTCAAACGCCACGACCATTGCCTGCGCGATGCGGCAGCGCTTGCGGAAGAACACCGCTTCATCACACATCTGGCAGCGCAGGGTGTTCCGGTCGGCCAGACATGGTGCACCAAAAGCGGGGATGCCGCACTCGATCTCAACGGATCGGCCTACGAAGTCTTTTCCATCATGCCCGGCCATGATCTGTACGAGACCGTGCAGTCCTGGGAACCGTTCCACAACGCCCGACACGCCTTTTCCGGCGGCCAGCATCTGGGCCAGCTTCACGCGGCTTCCAGAAGCTTCGACGCCCCTGCGCGCCCCTCACGCCGCCCGCTTCTCTCCACATTCGAGGTCATCACATCTTCCGACCTGATGACTGGGCTGGACCGCTGGATTCCACATCAGGCCGGACTGGCCGAAGCCTTGACCCATCATCCT
Source organism: Gluconobacter cerevisiae (assembly GCF_015244675.1). Taxonomy (GTDB): domain Bacteria; phylum Pseudomonadota; class Alphaproteobacteria; order Acetobacterales; family Acetobacteraceae; genus Gluconobacter; species Gluconobacter cerevisiae. Next base: position 267,713 of record NZ_JABCQO010000001.1, read on the forward strand.
TGGCGCACCGATATTCCGCAGGCTCTCCTGCCCTTCCATGAACGACTGAAACCGCATCTCGGCACAATTAAGCCGCGCTGGGGACATGGCGACTGGCACCCGTCAAACCTGTTCTGGGACAGCACCGGACCGGAAGCGCAGGTCTGCGGCATTCTTGATTTCGGCATGTCGGACCGCGCCTGCGCCGCCTACGATCTCGCTGTCGCCATCGAGCGCACCGCCATCGCATGGCTGGAACCCGAAAACGACTGCCCTGTCAGTCTTGACCGCCTCGAAGCCTTCTTGTCCGGCTATCTGACACACTACGCCCTTTCGAGGGAAGAACGCCGTCTGGTGCCCCTTTTCCTGCCGCTCGTTCACGTCGAATATGCCCTGTCCGAAGTCGCCTATTACGAGACACTGGTCCATGACAGAGCCGGAGTGAAAGCCGCCTATACGGACTATCTGCTGGGCCATGCCCACTGGTTCTCGTCTCCCACAGGGCAGCAGTTCCTGCACTGGCTGACGCATAATCTCCAGACAGCACCATGTCCCTGATCGAAATTCTGGGCGCCGTCCTCAGCGCCCTTGCCGTCTGGCTGACATCGCGGCGCAGCATGATCTGCTGGCCCGTGTCTCTGGCCGCGGCAGGACTGTATTCATGGATCTTCCTTCAGGCCCGGCTTTACGCCGATGCCGGGCTTCAGATCGCATTCTGTCTGTATGTCATCTACGGCTGGCAGCACTGGCGCCAGATGGCGAAACCGGATGGCCGCATCCACGTCCGCCGTCCGACACGCCCCATGCTTCTGAAAGGGCTGCTCTGCGGCGCGACGGGAAGTGCTATCTGGGCGTTCGTCCTTGCCCGCTTCACCAACGATCCCACCCCCATCACGGACGCCACCCTCACGGCCTACAGCATTCTCGCCCAGTACTGGGACACCATGCGCTATCGCGAAACCTGGCTCTTATGGATCGTGGTGGACAGCGCCTATGTCGCTTTATTCATCAGCCGCGGCCTTTATCCGACAGCGGTGCTTTATGCCGGTTTTGTTGTGCTGGCGGCAAACGGGTACCGGCTCTGGAAACCCGAAATTTCTGCCGGGGCCGCATCCAGCCATCAACCCTGAATCACCATAAAAAAAACCGCCCTGAATGTTCAGAGCGGTTTTTATCAAGAGAGCATTCAGTCGACCGGTTCATCCTCCGGCAGAGGCTGGATCTGACGCAGCTTGCCGTAACGATCATAGTAAAAAACCGATGTTCCCCGCCGTTCGGCATAGCCGTCCGGCTGACCATCCTTCGTCTGGAACAGCAGCCGGAAAGCATCCGGCTGCTCGATCACCTTGTCCCCGGGCGGGCGATACCGATAGCGGCTGAAATCGGCATGGCTCTTGGGCAGCGACGAGTTGTGATACAGGTCGTGCATGTTTGGCTTCTTGGGGCCATCATCCGCATCCTGCGCCACGGCCGTACCAAGAGCCGCGCCTGAAACAGCAAGAACGGCCAGTACTGGAACAATCAACCTGCGCATGATGCTCTCCGGTCAGTGCGTTTGTGCGGGCACCTTAGGCGAAACCGTCTTCTGGCTCCACCCACCACCGAGCGCGCGATACAATGTCACAATATTCTGGAACCGCGCGGCCTTGACCATGATGTCGTTCTGCTGGGCCTGATAGAGGGTGCGCTGCTGCGTCAGGGTCGTCAGATAGCTGTCGATGCCCGCCTTATAGCGCATGTTGGCCAGATCGAACGCCTGCTGCGACTGCGCCACCAGCTCGTCCATGTGTCGCTGCTGGGTCGTGTAGGTTTCCCGTGCCGTCAACGCATCCGAAACTTCACGGAACGCCGACTGTACGGTCTTTTCATACTGTGCCGCATTCTGACGGGACTGCGCCTTGGCCATCATCAGGTTCCCTTCGCTCTGCCCCCATGTCAGCAGCGGAACGCTGATGGACGGGGAGATGCTCCAGGTTTCAGCACCCGGTGTGAACAGCTTGCGGAACTGAAGCGAACTGGTGCCCTCCGAAGCCGTCAGCGTAAAGCGGGGGAAGAACGCCGCGCGCGCTGCACCCACATTTGCATTGGCCCCCAGCAGAGTATGCTCTGCCGCACGGACGTCCGGCCGCTGCTCCAGCAGATCCGAAGGAAGGCCCTCCGGCAGATCCGTGATCATGGTCTGCGACCCGAAAGGAGCCGGTTCCGGCAAAGTCGACGGCAACGGCGAGCCGACGAGAAGCTGAAGCGCATGCTCGTCATCCGCCAGAGCACGCATATATTGCGCCTCATTGGCGGAGGCCTGCTCGACCTGCGTCTTGACCTGCGCCAGTGTCAGCGCATCCGTTTCGCCATTGTCATAGGAAAGCTGTGTCAGACGCAGTGTATCGCGTTCTGACGTCAACGTGGCACGCGTCACCCTAAGCTGCTCGCGATCAGCCAGCCACTGGATGTACGTCGTCCCGATCTGCGAGACCGTCGTGATGAGAACGTTCCGCGCGTTCTCGACGTTGTTCAGCACCGTTTCCTTCTGCTGACGCGTCAGGTTGCGGATGCGACCCCAGAGATCGATTTCGTAAGACGAGAACCCGATCGACGTCTGATACAGACGCAGGGTCGAGATATGCTCGCCAACGCCAGGCGCAAACGAGAAACCTGCCGTGTCGGATGGCGCCATGAACATCCCCTGCCCGCCGGCCGAGATGATCGGGAACAGCGACGCATTCTGGATCTCATACTGACCGCGCGCCACGCCCACAGCATCAAGCTGCGCCGCGATGTCACGGTTGTTTTTCAAGGCCAGTGTTACGAGCGCTTTCAACCGCGGATCAGTGAAGAAATCCTCCCACCCGAGGTTGGATGCAGCCTGAACTGCGTGCGTGTTCTTGGATGCCGTATCTGCGGGATAGCTGTTCTGGATGGCCTGCGTGGGCCGGTGGTAAACCGGCGCCATGTTACAGGCTGAGAGCATCAGCATTCCGGCAAATCCGGAAGTCAGTCCGAGACGGGCCTTCATGCGCCGTGCTCCCCTTCGACGACGGGTGCCGCCTTGTTGTCCAGATGGGCATACGGGTCCTTGCGGTCCTTGATCCGGCTGACCCGGAACAGACGCAGCACCACCACGAAGAAGACCGGTACGAAATAGACCGCCAGCAGTGTTGCCGACAGCATACCGCCCACGACACACGTGCCGATCGCCACACGCGCCGCAGACCCGGCGCCGGTTGCGATCGCCAGCGGAAACACGCCGCAGACGAAGGCGATGGACGTCATGAGGATCGGACGCAGACGCTCACGCCCGGCTTCCAGAACCGAGTCTTCCAGAGATTCGCCGTTTTCGAAGAAGGCCTTGGCGAATTCTACGATCAGGATCGCGTTCTTCACCGACAGACCAACCGTCGTAAGCAGTCCAACCTGGAAATAGACATCGTTGGCCAGCCCACGCCCCAGCGTCGATGCGATGGCACCCAGCACACCGAGCGGAAGCACGAGCAGCACCGCAAACGGAATCGCCCAGCTCTCATAAAGCGCCGCCAGACAGAACATGATGACCACGACGGCCAGAGCATAAAGCGGTCCGGTCGATCCACCCGACGCAAGCTGCTCGAACGACAGACCCGTCCACTCATAACCAATGCCGCGCGGCAGCTTGGCCAGAAGCTTCTCCATTTCCGTCATGGCCTGACCCGAACTTGCGCCCACGGCCGGCTGGCCTTGGATTTCGTAGGAGTTCAGACCGTTATAGTCCTCGACCTTCTGCGGCCCGTTAACCCAGTGCCCGGAGGCGAAGGCATTGAACGGCACCATCGTCCCCATCGCATTGCGGACATACCAGCGGTTCAGATCCTCCGGCGTCATGCGCGCCCAGTCTTCACCCTGGATATAGACCTGCTTGACACGATCATTGCGCATGAACTGGTTGACGTAGATGGAGCCCAGCGCCCCTTCGATCGTCGTGTTGATATCCGCATTCGTCAGACCGAAAGCATTGGCGCGTTCACGATCAATATCGAGCTTGAACTGCGGCGCGTCGTCCATACCCAAGGGACGAACAGCCATCAGAAGCGGGTTCTTTGCTGCTTCACTCAGGATCTGGTTTCGCGCGGCCAGCAGGGCTTCATGGCCCAGATGCCCGGTATCTTCCAGTTCAAGATCGAAGCCGGTCGCATTGCCCAGTTCCATCACGGCAGGCGGATTGACGGCAAAGATCTGCGCTTCCGGGTCCATCCAGAAATGCATCATGATCTCGCGCGACACGGTCATGGTCGTGTGCGCAGAGCCCGGACGCTTGTCCCAGGGTTTCATACGGATGAAGAATGCACCCGCACTCTGCCCCTGCCCCGCGAAGCTGAAGCCCGTCATGGTGAAGACGGATTCAACATACGGACCGTAGGTTTTGAGAACGTAGTCGGTGATCTTGCGGTTGACGGCCGCCGTCTGCGCTTCGGTCGCCCCGTTGCGCATCGTGACCTGTCCGAAGATGATCCCCTGATCCTCGTCGGGCAGGAACCCGCCCGGCACGCGCATGAACAGGAACCCGACAAGCGCGGTCAGCAGGGCGAACCCGATCATGCTGACGACCGGCACACGGATCAGCCACTTCACGCCACCGATATAGCCGTTCGTCATGCGATCGAACGTCCGGTTGAACCAGGCCGCGGGCCCACGATCATGCCCCTTGTGCGTCGGCTTGAGCATGGATGCACAGAGGGCCGGAGTCATAACCATCGCCACCAGGACCGACAGCCACATGGCCGCGACGATCGTGATGGAGAACTGGCGATAGATCACACCCGTCGAGCCGCCAAAGGCCGCCATCGGCAGGAACACCGCCGTCAGCACCAGCACGATGCCCACAAGCGCGCCCGAAATCTCGTCCATGGAGACGCGGGCCGCTTCCTTGGGAGACAGCCCCTTGTCCGTCATCACACGTTCGACGTTCTCGACCACCACGATCGCGTCATCGACCAGCAGACCAACGGCCAGCACCATGGCCAGCATGGTCAGCGTGTTGATGCTGTAGCCCATGATGGACATCAGCCCGAACGTTCCCAGCAGCACCACCGGCACCGCAATCGTCGGGATCAGCGTCGCCCGGAAGTTCTGGAGGAAGATCAGCATGACGATGAACACGAGGACAATCGCCTCGATCAGCGTCTCAACCACTTCATGGATGGAAAGCGTAATGAACGGCTCGGTATCCAGCGGATACACGAGCTTCAGACCCTGCGGAAAATAGCGGCTCAGTTCGTTCAGACGCGAACGGACGGCAGCCTCGGTCCTGAGCTGGTTTGCGCCCGGCGCCAGTTTGAGCGCCATCGCAGCCGCAGGATGGTTGTTGTAAGACGAGCCCAGCGCATAGCTCTGCGCCCCAAGCTCAACCCGCGCCACATCCTTCAGACGCACCTGACTGCCATCCTGCTGTACCTTGAGCAGAATTTCCTTGAACTGGTCAGGCGTACTCAGACGTGTCGGACCGATGATCGTGGCATCAAACCCGATGCCCTTTTTGGCTGGCAGACCGCCAAGCTCACCCGACGAAACCTGAATGTTCTGCGCCTGAATGGCGGATTGGACATCCCCGACCGTCAGACCGAAATTATACAGCTTGGACGGGTCGAGCCAGACGCGCATCGCGTATTCGGAACCGAACAGCGTATGATCGCCCACACCCGAAACACGGGACAGCGGGTCGGAAATATTGGACGCAACATAGTCCGAGATGTCCTGACCGGACATGCTGCCGTCTTCGGAAATGAAGGCCACGACCATCATGAAGTTCTTGGTAGCCTTCGTGATGCTCAGACCCTGCGCCGTCACTTCCGCCGGCAGACGCGGCTGGGCCAACTGAAGCTTGTTCTGGACCTGAACCTGCGCGATGTCAGGATTCGTGCCCTGCTCGAACGTCAGGTCGATCTCCATCTGTCCGCTCGCATACGACGAGGCCGACAGGTATTCAAGATGGTCCAGACCATACATCTGCTGAAGGATCGGACGAACAACCGTGTTGTTCACCGTCTCGGCCGATGCGCCCGGATACATGACGGAAATGGCGATCTGCGGTGGTGCGATATTTGGATACTGCGCGATCGGCATGCGCATGATCGCCACGGCACCGACGAGCATGATGATCAGACCGATCACCCACGCAAAGATGGGTCGGTCAATGAAAAAGCGGGACAATGACATGCGGGGTTACTCCGCCTTTCCGGCAGGAGCTGCGGGAGGCGCTTCATGAGGGGTCACCTTCGCCCCCGGCTGCACTTTCTGCAGGCCGCTCACGATTACCTTCTCGCCTTCCTTCAGCCCATCCGAAACCAGCCAGGACTCGCCGACCGTTCGCAGAACCTGAATGGAACGCTGACTGACCTTGTTTTCGCCGTCCACGACCATGACAAAGGGATTGCCCTTGGCATCCCGCGCAACTGCAACCTGCGGCACCAGCAGACCGTGCGGATCAATGCCTTCCTCAATATGAGCATTCACAAACATGCCCGGCAGCAGCAGATGATCGGGGTTCGGGAAGACGGCCCGCATGACGAGCGTTCCAGTCGCCGGGTCCACCGTGACTTCGGAAAGCTGGAGCTTGCCGCGCATCGGATATTCGGAGTTGTCTTCCAGCTTCAGGCCAACCGCTGCCGCATCCGTACCGTTCCGTTCAAGCTGCCCATCCGCCAGCTCACGCTTCAGACGCAGCATGTCGGTGGCTGCCAGATTGACGTCTACGTAAATCGGGTCCAGCCGCGTCACAACCGCAACCGGCTGGGTCTGCCCTGCCGTCAGAAGCGCACCGGCTGTATAGAGCGTACGGCCAATGCGACCGCTGATGGGCGCACGAACATGGGTGTAATTCAGATTGACGGCTGCCGCTTCCAGCGCGGCCTTCGCCTGCGCTACCTGTGCCTCAGCCTCACGCGCCGTTGCCAGCGTATTGTCAAAATCCTGCGAACTCACAGCATGAGCCGCCACCAGCGGACGATACCGCTTGAGCTGCCCGTTCGCCCGTGCTGCCACAGCCTGTGCGTTCAGAAGCTGTGCTTTCGCCTGATCGTAAGCGGCCTGATACGGCGCAATATAGATCTGGAAAAGCTGTTGCCCAGCCTTGACGTCCGCACCCTGCTCGAAATCACGCGAGACAATCACACCATTCACCTGCGGGCGGATCTGCGCCTGTTCATAGGCATCCGTCCGCCCCGGCAGGGACGTCTCAAGCGTGACTGGCTGCGTCTTCAGTGTGACCACATCAACAGGCTGCGGCGGCATCTGGGGAGAGGGTGTTTTCTTCTGGCATCCTGCCACCAGCAACGGGAGGGCCAGAAGTGGCACCAGAAAACTGCCCCTCCCACCCCACGAACCGACCGGAGACAGGGCGGCAGAACAATTCAAAGAGATTTTCTGAAAAGAAGGCATGATACGGCCGCTATCCTGTGATACAGAAACCCGCTAGTTTCCCACGAGAACGGAAACTAGCGGGTTTCTTTGACAGACGTCAATTCGGTCTGCGAAATAATATCGGAGTTCATCTTGCCCAGTCAGTCGAGCAGCCAGTCCGAAGACCGGAAACAGTCCTGCTGTGGCCGCCCAGCACAGCTCGACGAAGCGGAAAGACGTAACCGGATTCTCGACGCAGCCAGCTCGGTCCTGATCACGCATGGTTATCATGCCGCGTCGATGGACAGCATCGCGTCCTGCTCGGGAATGTCCAAAAAGACTCTCTATCAGTTTTTCGACTCCAAACAGGTTCTGTTCGAGACGCTGATCCTCGAGCGGCTGTTCGCTCCTATAAACTACACGCCGGTGCCCACGGACTCCATGGAAAAACAGCTTCTGGGCCTGATGACCAGTATTGCTGCCTGCATGTTCTGTGATGAACGTCTGAGCCTTCTGCGCTCCGTCATTACAGAAACGAGCCGCAATCCCGCAGTGCGGCAACTCGTCGCAGATTTGTTCCAGCTTTCGGGGCGTGTTCTGCCAATCCAGCACTGGATGACCATTCAGTCCGCAGCGGGCAAGTTGGATATTCCCGACATTACAGAAGCCTCGGACCTCCTTTTCGGCATGACCCTCGGCGGCCCCACGCTGGGACGCCTCACACACTGCAAACCAAGCCGTTCAAAAGAAAAACTCGAGGAATTCATGGCTTACGGCATCAGGGTTTTCCTCGAAGGACATCGTCCCGTCAGCCCTCCTCCAAATGGGCATTAACCACCCGCCGAGACGGGTGGCGTCGCGGCGACATCCTTGCTCCCCGTCAACAGACTGAAAACACCTTCAGAAGCTGTCCCTTTCATCGACGAGCCAAACCGGGTCTGCAGATTTCTGAGCGTCTGCTGATCCTGCGCCCTTGATGCATCTCCACCAATCCGAAGAATGAGAGCCTGCTGGTCCGGAGAGAGTGGCACCTTGGCCGCCTCTCCATTCCCTGGCAAAGCATCCAGCATTGGCGTCAGCGCCTCTATCGCCCGCGACCATTCCCCGGCTTTTTCAGCAATCTGGGCCCGCAGTGTCCAGGCCCGCGGATCCCGGATGGTCGCAAGCTCTCCCGCCGCCTCGTCCGCACGATGATCGGCAAGTGCAATCTGCGCACGCAGAAGCGCGACTTCCACGGACTGACTGCTGCTCCCTCCCGGCAGGGCCAGTGCGGCATCAGGGGAGCCTTCAGCGAATGCCGAAAGATCCTGCTTCGCCGCCTTGGTATCTCCCATATCGAGTTCCAGCTTTGCCAGCCGGATCCGAACAGCCATGCCCTGCGCCCCACTCTGGATGTCCGCAAGCTTTCGCAGCGCGTCCCGTTCCTGATCCGGCAGCCCCATAGCCTCATAACGACGCGCCAAACCATCGAGAATATCCCGCTGTAACGGTGCATCTTCCGACGCTACGGTCAGCGCATCCTTCAGAAACGCGACTTCATCCATATTCTGCCTCCCACCTGAAGAGGGAGCCTGGGCCATCCGCCGGATAATATCCGTCTTCTGCGATTCCACTTTGGCTATATCGTCAGGATAAAGCCGATCCCATTCCTGAATCGCTGACGCAGCCCTTGCAAGATTGCCCCCGTTCATCAGCGCCTCAATCTGCAAAAGTCGGGCATCCTTTTCCCGACCCGCAATCCGCAGCGCCGGCAGGATGCCATCAACCTGATCGGCAACAGCCTGCGGTGACAGAGTTTTCTTATCCAACGCCTGCCGAAGAAGCGCTTCCCTCGCCACCGGCCAAACCAGCGGCGACGTTTCATGCGACAGTGCTTTCAGCTTCCCCTCTGCGTCCGGCGCATTCCGACGCGCCGCCAGAAGTGCTTTCGCCAGGGTCACTTGTGGCCCCTCTGGCAACTGCTCAAGGATTTTCGTCGCGTTTTCATTACCATAACGCGCAACCCATTGAGTTGCAGACGGCAGGAGACGGTCTCGCAGAGGAGCCGCATATGCCTGAAGAACAGGCAGGCCCGTCGCAATCAAGTCAGCCGTATGAGCAGGATCGCTTTCCGCCGCCCCTGCCGCAAGCTGCCCAGCCCGGCTGGCAAAGGGCATGGCCATCCGCATCATCCCACGCCAGAGCTGATCTTCAGGCGTACTTCCCCCATCTTCGGCCAGATAAAAAGCAACTGCGCGCTGGTTAAGCACCGCCGAGATCTGTTGCAGTCGGCGCGTTTCAGGTTTTTCCGCCCCTTCTGGCCAGTCCTGCAACGCCACCTGCATAACTTCCCCCAGCAGCGGCCCATTCCCTGCACGAGCCGCTGCCTGCGCAACCCGCATACGCGCCTCAAACCGATCGGCAGATGGAGCCAGAGCTGCGGCATTCACACTTCGTCTCAGGGCCTCGCGCAGTTCTTCTGGCGTCCCTGCCCCCAAACTGACACCACTTAGAGACGAGCCGTAGGGCTGAAGCCGGTTGGACGCCATCAAGGGAAAACTGCCCGGACCCATCGTATCCAGCACCAGTTTTCCTGCCGTCTGGCGCAGTTCGATGTCATCAGAATCAGCAGCAACCACCACACCTATCAGGCTGCTCCGAACCGCAAACCCACTTCCCTGACGGCGCATGGGCTGTTCGATACGCCCTGATCGCGTCATTCCCAGCAGAAGCCTCCGCCCCGAGGCCGGGTCATCCAATGCCACGACCTGAGGCACCCCGTCCTGAACAGGCGAGGTGAACGTCAATGCGTTTCCGTCCTGCCCCAGAAGCATATCGGCCTGAGGCTTCACATCAGGAGCAATCGAAACCGTCCAACCGGCCCCAACCGGCCGCAGAACCGGATCGCGATCATCAGACACTCCAATGGTGATAACCGTTACATCAGGGAGAAGTCTGCTGGAGACTGATGTGAAAGGCCCAACACCAGATAGGCCTGCCGTATCAAGAACATGTCGTCCGGCCGCTACGAGGACGATATTCTGACCGTTCCGAAAAGCTACGACAGGCGTCAACTCCCCAAGCGGCAGCCAGAGCCCGGTTGCGTCGGGGGCCTGCATGGAGGCTGCGGGAGGCGCATTGACAATCTGAGGCCGAGTTTCGGACATCGGAGCGGAACCGGTCGAAATCCGTTTTTCCTGTACAGCTTTTTCCGGGTGGGGGAAAAGAGGTGCAGGATCGTTCAGAAACAACCATCCCGCCGGTAGCAGCTTGTCATCTGTTGCAGAACCGACATGGCCTTTCTCTGGTCCGGATTTTACACTGGTCGCTCTGATCGGCGCGGCAACAGATGCTCCAAGCGAAGAGAAGCCCAGAACTGCGGCCAGAATCACCTTTTTCATCCGTTACCGCCAATTCGGGCAGTGGGACGTGCATGGGAATTCGCAAGAAGCTGCGTCGCGAGAATGGCACGTTGAGGCGACATCGCTTCCATGATGGCTGAAGCCTTGCGTGGGTTCATTCTGTTGAGCAATGCCACGCCGACACGCAGGTCCAGAATATTGAAGATCGCGGCAGCATCCTCCGGCCGCATCGCCTGATAGATCTTAACGAGCCGGTCTGCGTCATCATTCCGCAACTGGTCCGTGTGCTGCTCGCTGCTCTCAAGGGCAGTCCGGGAATTTTCCAGCGCAGTCATGCGGCGCTGGAGTTCTTCTTCCGCAGCATCAACAAGACGCTGACGATCGTTCAGAGCTGCATCCCTACGATCCAGCTCTTTTTCGCGTGCGGCGAGTTGATCCGCGAGCGCGGGATCCGCAGGCTGGGCCAAAAAAGGCTGATTTGCGGGTGCTTCCCCCTTACATCCCCCTTTGGCACACAGATCATTGGCCTTCGCAATCGTTCCAGTCGGTGATGTCGTGACCTCAACAGGGTTAGGCGGCTGAACCTGTTGAGGGGCGACAGGTTGAGGTTGAGCCATGGCAGCAGTGGCCAGAGCAGACGACGTGCTATCCGTGTCGCCCATAAGATCGCCCGCAATCGCGTAAATCTTAACGCCGAGAAGAACTATCATCAGACCGCAGGCAAGATGCAGAATACGGAAAAACATGCCTGATTATCCCTGCTTCTGACGAAGCGCTCGCAGGAGTTCACGCTCCGCCGCACTTTTGCTGCCACTGGGCTTCATTGTTCGGACTTCATCCGGCTTCAGACGGAGGGCTGAACGGAAGGAAGATTCCTCAAATCGTTCCTCGGTCAGAGGGGATGCTTTCACTGCAACACGTCCCGCAGGCAGGAGCGATTCCAACTGCTGAGCGAGGGTCTCTGATCGGTCACACAGCATGGCCAGATCCCGCTTCAGACTTTTGCCGGATTCAACCGTCTTACCCAAAGCACGCCCTACGAGTTCCGTGGTCTGACGCAGATGATCAATGCCAGACTGAGCCTGTGCACTACTGGACTGAAGACTGGAAATCAGAGCATCGAGCTGCCCACGATCACGTCGCAGCACAGACAAAGCCCGCCCCAGATACAGGCTGTAAAAAATAGTCACCAGAAGCAGCACTGAAAGGGCAATCTCAATCCCAAGCTGAAATCCGTCCATAAAATATGCTCCGATCAGCTATAGGATGTGGCACGATCCGTGCCGGGTTTCTGGTTGAGGACTTCTTCAATTTTGACGGCGACCTGCCCCTGTTTTCGCCCAACACGCCCTTTAAAAAGAGCATGTTCACCGCAACGCAGAGTGACGAGGGTTTCGGGTTTTCGACGCAGAACGAGTTGATCTCCGGGAGAGAGATTCATGATGTCTCTCAAATTCACGGTCTGCTCTTCCAAAACGGCATCAAGAGTCAGATCAGTTTGCCAGAGTTCCTGCGCCAGATGGCTTTCCCACATTCCGTCATGGCCGAATTTCTCTCCCATGAACTGCTGAAGAAGAATATCCCGAACTGGCTCGAGCGTGGCGTGCGGCAACACAACATCCACGTCTCCTCCTCGACCTTCCATATCAATGCCGAACCGTGCTGTAATCACACCGTTTCCGGCACGACAGATCATCGCAAAACGTGAGTTCATTTCGAGCCGTTCGAAATGAAAATTGACAGCACAGAGCGGGCTGAAGCTGGTTTCCAGATCATCGAGAATAATCCTGACCATAGGCTCAACCAGAGCACGCTCAATAGCTGTATGATGCCGACCCGTTTGTCGGGGAGGCGTTGGGCTATCGCTGCGGACATGGCCCCCAAGAAGTGCATCGACGATGCTGTAGATCAACGAGGAACTCAGTACGAGAATGCCGTAATTGTCCCATTCTTCTGCCTTGAAGACCGCAAACATGGCCTGTCCAGGAACGTTTTCGAGATAATCTCCAAAACGTTGGGAGCCCAGCCGATCCATTGATGCTTCGACATTGTCGCTGGTGAAGTTGCGCAGGCTCGTAGTCAGTATCCGCGTAAAACGGTCAAAAACCACTTCGAGCATGGGCAGGCGCTCGGACGATACGCCCGATGTACTGACCACGCGTTCGATACCGCTACTGCTCGAAGGACCGCTGACTGCATTGTCCTTCCCAAAGAAGCTGTCAATTTCAGCCTGACTGAGAACCTGATCGTTACCCCCGTCGAAGGCTGCCATGCCGTTTCCGGCAAGCGGAAAGGCAGCGACAGGCATCTCGTCATGCTGATCAGCAAAAGTTGTATCGGACCGCTGGTCGTCGCTCACTGCACCAGCACCTCTACGAAAAAGAGATCCCTGACCCGAAGAGGCGCCACGATATTGGTGATCTGTGCCAGCATTGTTTCCCGCAAACGATAGATGCCGCTTCCGGAAAGTTCCGAGGGCTGCATCCCATGCAGACAGGTCTGAAAGGCATCCTGAATCTGCGGCATCAGAGCGGCGACATTTTCAGCATTTTTGCCATCCTCGACCTCAAGCCGTGCACCAATACGGACGTATCGCGTCCGGTCCGACCCGGCGTCGAGATTGGAGAGAATGGTCGGGATGGTGATGGTCGTCCATTTCACGGGCTGGGCCGCAGTCTTGGCGAGCGGGGTTGCCGCGTGATGAAAATGCTTCCATGCAAAGGCTCCACCGCCAGCCAGAAGCAGGCATGCCAGCACTGCAAGGATGATGATCTTGCGCTTACCCCCCTTCTTGACCGGGGTTTCGTTTTCCGGAGTCTCCGTCGTCACCGTTCGTCTGCCTTCTCTTTCGGACAGCGCTCATCATCTGCGTAAAAGATTAACAGTGGGTTTATGATGCTCAGGAAAAGGCGAGTCTTCCTTCAGACGGGAACCATAATTCTGAGCCTCGTGACCCTTGCGGGCTGCGCGTCCCAGCGTTCTCCTTACAACCGTTATTATTCTTCAAGCGGGGCCTACCGCGCACCGGGTCCGGCAGGAGACCCTTGGCGGCCCTACATCCTGCAAGCTGCCAGCCGCTTCTCGATTCCGCAGGACTGGATCCGCGCCGTCATCCATCAGGAATCGGGCGGCCACCAGTTTCTGGACGGGCGCCCGATCACCTCCCATTCCGGCGCGATGGGGCTGATGCAGCTCATGCCACAGACCTACGCCGACATGCGCTCGCGCTACGGCTTGAGATCGGACCCTTATGAGCCTCATGACAACATCATGGCAGGAACCGGCTATATCAGCATTCTCGCCCGAAAATACGGAGCTCCGGCCTTTCTGGCAGCCTACAATGCCGGTCCACAGCGACTTGAGGAGTACCTCTCCGAAGGACGCCAGCTTCCCAATGAAACCGTCAATTACGTTGCAAGCATCACACCCCATCTAGGTACGCAGATTGCCCTGACAGGCCCCTTGGCCGCCTATGCCAGCGCCGATCAGCTGAACGCATCCCAGTCTGGAGGCTCTTATGCCGGACTGCCAGCGGCACGGATCGTTCCTGTGCCCGTCATGACGGCGTCGCGCAGTGTTGGGCAAGTCTGGGCCAGCCGTCATGTCACGAGTGCTGCGGCCCAGACACCGATTACAGGACCGATTGCCGCGCCCAGTGCTGTACCCTGCAATCCGGACGACGCCTACGACCCGGACGTGCCCTGCGCGGTTCAACCCGTTGGCGAGTCACAGCTTCCCCCGCCTTCTGCAACAGCCACGTCCCGGCCTCTTCCAGCGCCTCCCACCATACCGACACCCCATATGCTCCCGGTTCAGCCTACGGAATCGACCACAGTGGTTGTCGGCTATCACCGACCGGGAAGCTATGGACCGTGGGCCATTCAGGTGGGAGCATTTGGCAGTATCGGGCAGGCGAAGTTTGCCGCCACAATGGCGCGTCAGGCCGCCTTTGCACCACTTCAGTCTGCCCGAATCGAAGTTCATCCGACGCCGAGTCATGGCACCACGGTCTGGCGCGCGCGCTTGACGGGAATCAGCCGCGTGGGAGCCGCCGAGGCCTGCTCAATTCTTTCCGGACAAGGAATGGCTTGTATGGCCGTTCCGCCTGGGCATTGAAAGCACAATCAGCAGCTCAGTTTCACCTGCGCCAGCAATCCGCGTTGGCAACCCGGCGACTTTCGCCTATGTTCCCATGCATGAGACACATAGCTGCCGCGCATGAAGCGTAGGCCCACCCGGCCTTCGCCTCTCGTCAGACCCTTTCAGCTTCACCGCTACCTTCCCCGACGACTTCTCAGGACGCGCAGATGACGACAAGCCCGGTCCCCGATCACACCCCGACCCACCGTACAGGGGTCATCAGCGAGGAAGGCTATCACAAGGACCTTGGGCGCCGTCATGTCCAGATGATCGCCATCGGGGGTGCCATCGGTACGGGACTGTTCCTTGGGGCAGGCTCACGCCTTCAGATGGCTGGCCCATCCCTTGCCATCATCTATGCAGTCTGCGGCGTTTTTTCGTTCCTAATCCTGCGCGCGCTGGGCGAGCTTGTCATGTATCGCCCGACCAGCGGCAGTTTCGTGACCTATGCGCGCGAGTTTCTGGGAGAGCGTGCGGCCTATATGGCGGGCTGGCTGTCCTTTCTGAACTGGGCCATGACAGGGATCGTCGATATCACCGCCGTCGCTCTCTATATGCATTACTGGGCGGTTTTCCTGCCGGTACCGCAATGGGTTTTCGCGCTTGTGGCGCTGGCGATTGTCGGCACCATGAACATGATCGGCGTCCGCTATTTCGGCGAGATGGAATTCTGGTTCTCACTCATCAAGGTCATAGCGCTGGCGCTGTTCCTGGCCGCAGGCGCTCTCATTCTCGGCACGCGCATGCCGGTCGCGGGGCACACCACGGGCTTTCATCTTATTACAGAGAATGGTGGCATTTTCCCGCACGGGCTGTTTTCGGCTCTCATGCTGCTTCAGGGGGTAGTGTTCGCCTATTCCGGTATCGAATTGCTGGGTACAGCCGCAGGTGA
Source organism: Gluconobacter cerevisiae (assembly GCF_015244675.1). Lineage (GTDB taxonomy): Bacteria > Pseudomonadota > Alphaproteobacteria > Acetobacterales > Acetobacteraceae > Gluconobacter > Gluconobacter cerevisiae. The sequence goes on from NZ_JABCQO010000001.1 coordinate 283,433, forward strand.
GTGTGAGGACGCCCGTGAAATCCTTCCGCGCGCCGTCAACAGTGTGATCTGGCGGATTGGGTTGTTTTATGTGGGCTCGGTTGTTTTGCTGGTCTGCCTGCTGCCCTGGACCGAATATCATGCAGGCACCAGTCCGTTCGTCACGTTCTTTCAGGCACTTGGTATCCCTGGCATCGGCACCATCATGAACATCGTGGTGCTGACGGCTGCCCTCTCCAGCCTCAATTCCGGCCTGTATTCCACAGGACGCGTGCTGCGTGCCCTGTCTCTTGGTGGGTCCGGCCCCAGAGCCCTGAGCAAGCTGAACAAAAGCTCTGTCCCCTATGTCGGCATTCTCACCACGTTGGGTGTGTATCTGGTGGGTGTGATGCTGAACTATCTCATCCCGGCCCGTGTGTTTGAAATCGTCCTGAACTTTTCGGCGCTGGGCATCATCAGCACGTGGGGCTTCATCCTGCTGTGCCAGCTCCGTCTGCGGGCCGCGATCAATCGCGGGGACATCATGCCGACGGGTTTCAATATGCCGGGTGCCCCTTACACAACATGGGCAACCCTTGGTTTTCTGGGCTTCGTTCTGGTCATGATGGCCTTCGATTACCCGGACGGCACCATCACGATCGGTTCTATCCCGCTCATCGGCGCCGTCCTGATCGGCGGTTGGTGCCTGCTGGACCGCAGCCGTCGTCACGGTTAATCCCGTTCTTCAAACACAGACTCCCGGCACAAAAAAGGGCGCTCTACAGAGCGCCCTTTTTTCATGTCCGCATGATGCGGAAGCTTATTTCGTCCGGCCCAGTTCGGACCACAGATAAGCATAGCTGAGTGCCTGCGTCTGGGCGATTTCCTTCTGGCTGGCCCCAAAGCCATGTCCGCCCGCAACCTGCTCCCAGTAATAATAGGGCAGTTTGAGTTCGCTCATCCGCCAGGCAAAACGCCGCGCATGAACGGGACCGACACGATCATCCTTCGTGGTCGTCTCGATGAACGGCACGGGGTATTTCACGTCGGGCCTGAGGTTCTGCAGCGGCGAAATGCCGCGCAGGAACGCCTTCTGCTCTGGGATGGAAACCGTTCCATATTCCCCGACCCACGACGCACCAGCCGACATGTGTTCGTAGTTCATCATGTCCAGCAGCGGCACTTCGATATCGACCGCCTTCCAGAAATCCGGATGCTGCGTGAACTCAACACCCATCAGCAGACCGCCATTGGAGCCCCCCTGAATCGCCAGATGCTGAGGCGACGTCACTTTCCGGTCCATCAGATCCTTCGCCACCGCCGCGAAATCGTCATAGATCCGCTGGCGATTGGTCTTGAGACCCGCATCGTGCCATGCTGGGCCGAACTCTCCACCACCACGGATATTCGCCAGAACATAGACCCCGCCGCGTGACAGCCAGTTATTGCCGATCCCGGCCGAATAGAACGGGAAAAGCGGGACTTCAAACCCGCCATAGGCATAAAGCAGCGTCGGGTTGGTTCCATCCAGCGTCATATCCCGACGATGGACAATGAAATACGGAATGCTGGTGCCGTCCTTTGAGCGGACCTCCTGCTGTTCCACCGCCATGTTCGAGGCATCGAACTGCGCTGGCAGAGTATGGAGCTTCTGAACCGAAGCCGTATCGCTGTTGATCTCCCACAACGTGGTCGGACTCAGAAACCCGCTCGAAACAGCATAAGCCACCGGGCTGTCCTCATCGACGCTGGCCAGATCGACCGACATGTTCTCCGGCAGAGGCAGATCCCGGTGCGTGAAGGCGGCTCCTGTCGGCGTGTAGATCGAAATCTTGCCACGAACATTGTCGTACAGCGTGACAATCAGATGACCGTGGCTCGTGGAGGCCCCCTCGATCATCTGACGACCTGTCGGCGCCACCAGAAGCTGAGGCGCGAGCGTTGCCGCAGCCGGATCAACCAGCACCACGCTCCCCTGCGGGAAGGACTGCGCCCCGACTTTCCAGTCTTCCTTGAGTTGAACTACCAGACGGCCATTGAACAACCCGGCGACATCCGCCTTCAGGGGAATGGCAACCTGCGTCACCTGACCGTCCCGATACAGGAACAGCTTCGACGAAAACGCATCCAGACCTTCGCGGATCAGCGTGACCTGATGCCCTGCGCCGTCGTGCAGCACTTCCGGCCCGACTTCGACGTCTTTGCGGTTGCCGGTGAAGACCGTCTGCGCCTGATCGAGAGACTGGCCGCGCTTGAGAAGCTTGACGATGTAGGGATAGGAGGATTCCGTTACATCAGCAGACGTCCAGGGATAGCTGACCAGAAGCGTGTCGCGGTCCAGCCAGCTTGAATCCTGCTTGGCATGCGGAAGATTGAACCCGCCTTCAACGAATTTTCCGGTTCGCAGGTCGAATTCCCGAACGGTCTTCGCGTCTTCACCACCATCGGAAAGATGGAGCAGGCAAAGATTCTGCTGGCTGTGCAGGCAGTCCACGCCGCCATAGACCCAGTTGCGCTTCTCTTTCGCTGCCAGCGCATCCAGATCCAGCGCGACGGTCCATTCCGGATGATCGGTCGCGTAGGAATCCGGCGTCGTCCGGCGCAAGACACCCCGCAGATTCCGGTCATCACGCCAGAAATTGTAGATCATCCCATCGATCTGGATGGGGGAAGCGAGGCGGTCATGCGTCTGAAGCAGTTTCAGGGACGTCACATACAGGCTCTGATAAAGCGGACCATGCCCCAGAAGGCGCAGAGTACGGTCGTTCTGCTGCTTCACCCAAGCCATCGCCTGCGCGCCATTAATATCGCTCAGCCAGGCGGGAATGGTGTCGGGGACGTCTGCCGCATGAAGCGGGGTGAACATGCTGCCAGTCAGCAGAGCAGCCAGAGCGGTACGGCGAAAACTGCGAAAAACTGTCACTGTAACAATGCCTTCTGATTGTTTCAGAAGGAACCTGTCATTCCACCAGCGAAATTGCAAGTGCCGCTCCTGCTGCTGGTAGCCACACCAGACAGGTCGTGCCTTTGCCCGGCGCACTCGCAATCCGCAGACGTCCGCCATGCCGGTCCAGAATATGCCGCACGATGGACAGACCCAGCCCCGTCCCCTGCCCGGCTCCGTCGGTCGGTGCACCGACACGATAGAACCGTTCCGTCAGCCGTGGCAGATGATGCGCCTCCATCCCGCAGCCATTGTCTTCAATCCCGAGAATAACACCGCCATCCGCAGGCCAGCGGTCATCGGGAATGACGGCACGCCGGGCCGACAATGTGATAGTCAGGGGCTCGTCTTCCTTTGCCCCATAGCGCAGGGCGTTCTCGATCAGATTGAGCAGCACCTGCACCATCTCGTCTTCGTCAGCCCGTACCATGAGATCGTCTTCAACTTCGAGGGTCAGCGTACGCCCTTCCCGCTCGAAACGAGGCGCAACCTCTCCGAGTACTATGGCCATCAGATCCGCCACATCCACCAGATCGCGGGGGCGCTGATGCTCGTGGGCCTGAACACGCGACAGATACAGAAGCCGGTCGATCAGGCGTTTCAGACGCTCGGACTGCTGGCGCATGATGTCGAGAAACTGCTGCCGCATCACCGGATTTTCCCCGGCTGCGCCTTGCAACGCATCGATAAACCCGCTCAACGACGCCAGCGGCGTGCGCAGTTCGTGGCTGGCATGCGCTACGAAATCTGTCCGCATCCGGTCCGCAGCCCGTGCTTCGCTATGATCGTTCAGTACGACCAGAACACGCTTGTCCTGCCCCTTGCCACCGGGAAGCCGACGCAGCATCAGGTGAAGCGTTCGTGGAACCGGCACATCGAGCGTGAAAGTCGTGGAACAGACGGGCGGCAGGTCCCCACGACTACTACCCTCCGCTGTCCCGGACGGCGCCGGAACGCGCAGAGCCGCAGACAGGGCCGAGCGAGCCGCCGGATGACGCAGGATCGCGCCGACCGTTTCCCCGAACTGGGACGCCGCTTCTTCATTAACCTGCACGATCGCCCCAAGCCCATCCAGAACCACCGCGCAGGCGGGCAGCGGATCGACCGGCAGATCGGCCGGAGACACGGGTTTCAGATAGTCGTCAGGAGGCGAGCTCGGAACACGCGGCTGTCGCAACAGGAGCCAAACCGCCAGTACCCACCCTGCGAGCGCCACACAGACAAGAACCATGCCCACCTGCAACGGCAGCGTATCCGCTACCGGCGGAAGCCCCCCTCCCGGCAATGCTCCGGAAAGTACTCCTGACGACACCCGTCAGGCGCCGTCCGTCGTTGGGCCGTCATCCAGCGCATAACCCGCCGCACGTACAGTCCGCACCAGATCGATTTCGCCCGGCCCATTAATAGCTTTGCGCAAGCGTCGGATATGGACGTCGATGGTGCGGATCTCGACATGAATATTCTGCCCCCAGATCCGGCGCAGCAGATCCTCACGGGAGAACACTTTGCGCGGATTGCGGATCAGCAGGTCCAGCAGTCGATATTCCGTGGGGCCCAAAGATAGCATCCGCCCGCCACGCTCCACGCGGTGCGTCTCAGGATCAAGCGTGATGTCTGCGAAGGACAACCGGTCATACGAAGACTGATGCCGCCGCAGCAGTGCCCGCAAACGGGCATCAAGCGTATCGACGCTGCACGGCTTCATCAGATAGTCGTCCGCGCCCGTGTCCAGTCCACGGATCGCATCCTGCTCGGCCGAACGCGCCGTCAGCAACAACACCGGAACGTCCCGCAGCGCAGGATTGGCACGAATACGACGACACACATCCAGCCCGGACAAACCCGGAAGCATCCAGTCCAGCACGACGGCGTCTGGTCGGGACGTTTCAAGCGCCAGCAGCGCCGCTTCTCCGTCTTCCGCCGTCTCGACGCGATAGCCGCGCTGTTCGAGATTATAGCAGGTCATCAGCAGCAGGGCTGGATCGTCCTCGACCAGAAGAACGAGCCCCTTGGCACGCGCGGGGGATGGGCCCTTCACCGGACGTCGGGCTCCTGCATCGTTTCCGTCGCCGTCAGGACAGGAGTCGGGCCACCGCGCGGCCGCAGGGACGGAAGATTATCGCCCGTCACGGCGTAAAAGACGCGTTCGGCGATATTGGTCGCATGATCGCCGATCCGCTCCAGGTTCTTGGCGATGAACAGCAGTTCCGTGCAGGCGCGGATGTTGCGGGCATCTTCCATCATGTACGTCACAAGTTCACGGAACAGGGCCGTGTAGTATTCGTCCACCGCGCGGTCCGAATGCCAGACTTCCATGGCGCGGTTGGAATCCTGCTGCGTGATCGCATCGATCGAACGACGCAGGTTTTCCTGCACGAGACGTCCCATGCTGCGCAGACCCGAGAGCGAAATCTGGTTTTCCGGCATCCGAATCCGCAGCGAACGGCGCGCGATGGAAGACGCGTAGTCACCAATCCGCTCCAGATCGCCCGTGATTTTCAGCGCCGCCACAATCTCGCGCAGATCGCCCGCCATCGGGCTTCGCAGTGCCAGAAGACGGATGGCAAGACCTTCCACCTCACGTTCGAGCTGGTCCACTTCCGGGTCCTGACGCGCCGCCGCATCGGCTGCTTCCTCGTTGCGATCCGCAATAGCAGACAGCGCAAGGGCAACCTGATTTTCCACGATGCCGCCCATCTGCGCCATCATGGAGCGGAGCTGGCCCAGCTCCTGTTCGTAGCTTTTGACGATGTGGGATCTGTCAGCCATGACGCGTTATCCAAACCTGCCGGTGATGTAGTCCTGGGTCTGCTGCTGCTTCGGATTGGTGAACATCCGGTCTGCACTGTCCACTTCAATCAGACGTCCCATGTAGAAGAAAGCGACCTGATCCGCACAGCGTGCAGCCTGTTGCATGTTGTGTGTCACAATCGCAATCGTGAATTCTTCCTTGAGTTCGTCAAGCAGTTCTTCGATACGCGCCGTGGAAATTGGGTCCAACGCCGAGGTCGGCTCGTCAAGCAGCAGGACTTCAGGTCGCGTCGCAATGGAGCGCGCAATGCACAGACGCTGCTGCTGACCGCCGGAAAGACCGGAAGCGGGAGCGTTCAGGCGGTCCCGGACTTCATTCCACAGCGCCACGCGTGTCAGAACGTCCTGAACGCGCGCATCCATGTCTGCTTTGTTCAGCTTTTCATGCAGACGTACGCCAAACGCGATGTTGTCATAGATGGACATCGGAAACGGTGTCGGCTTCTGGAACACCATACCCACACGGGCACGCAGAATATTCAGGTCCAGATCATGTTCCAGAATATTGCGCCCGTCGAACATCACTTCGCCAGTAGCACGCTGGCCGGGATACAGATCGTACATGCGGTTAAAAATCCGCAGCAGCGTGGATTTACCACAGCCACTCGGCCCGATCATGGCCGTTACCCGACGGGCCTGAAAATCCATCGAAATGTCATGCAGAGCGTGATTTTCGCCATAATAGAAATTCAGGTTGCGGACAGCCAGCGCCACTTCAGGGCTCTTCGCCACCTGCGGATCAGTCTTGGTCATCATGGAATCCTGTGTCATCTCCTGCAGTGTTCCCGGGGTCATGCGCGTCGCGCCGAAACGCGGACGGCAATATTGATGGCCAGCACACCCATCGTGACCAGCAGCGCACCGGCCCAGGCAAGCTGCACCCAGTCTTCATAGGACGCACCGGCATACTGGTAGATCGTCACCGGCAGGCTCGCCATCGGGCGGGTGAGGCTGAAGGACCAGTTCTGGTTGCCCAGCGATGTAAACAACAGCGGCGCCGTCTCGCCACTCACACGCGCCAGCGCCAGAAGGATGCCCGTCAGAACGCCCGTCTTGGCAGAGCGCAGGCACAGCGAGAGCGTCACTCGCCAGCGCGTCGCACCCAAGGCCGCGCCCGCTTCACGCATGGCGGTCGGGACAAGACGCAGCATATCCTCGGTCGTGCGAACAATGATCGGCACAGCCAGAATGGCCAACGCAACAGAGCCAGCCAGCGCAGAGAAGTGTCCGAACGGCGCGACCATGACCTGATAGACGAACAGACCGACCAGAATGGACGGCACCGACATCAGCACGTCCGAGACGAACCGGACGCAGGATGCGAATTTATTGGTGTCCGTGCCGTATTCTGAAAGATAGATCCCGCATCCGAGCCCGAGCGGCGTCGCGAGCAGCAGTGCCAGAAACGTCTGGATCAGGCTGCCCACAATTGCATTCGCCAGACCCGAAGATGATCCCGGCGGCCCCATCGGCTTCATGATCGCAGCAGCGGACAGACCGGCAAGACCACGGGACAGAAGAGTCCACAGAATGGACGCCAAAACCAGCACGAGGATGCCGGCCATGACCATCCCGAAAGCGGTGGCCACATGATCGGCGCTCCGGCGACGGGCCGCACGGGGGTTGGGCTTCCAGCCGCTTATGGAGACGACAGTATCGCTCATTTCGTATTTCCCCGCAGCATCCGCGCAAGCGCCAGGCTGGCGAATGACAGCAGCATCAGGATGAAGCCCAGCGCCAGCAGCGCAGACAGACGCAGCGACCCAGCCGGACTTTCCGGAAACTGAAGGGCGATCAGAGACGCAACCGTGCTTCGTGGCGCAAACAGCGACCACCCAACATCCGTCACATTGCCAATCACGAAGGTGACGGCCATGGTCTCACCCAGTGCGCGCCCCATACCCAACACGATCGCACCGATCATGCCAGAGCGAGACCACGGCACTACGACCTTCCACATCACGTCCCAGCGTGTGGCCCCAAGACCATAGGCGCTTTCACGCAGCATGTTGGGCATCGCCGCAAAGACGTCCCTCATCACTGCCGTCATGAAAGGCGCGATCATGACAGCCAGAACCAAGCCGGCCGTCATGAGACCCGTTCCAAAAGGTGCGCCATGAATGATGAATTTTATGCCCGGAACATGCTTGAAATGATGGGTCAGAAACGGCTGAACCGTCCGGGCCATGAAGGGGACGATGGTGAAAAAGCCCCACATACCAAAGATGATTGAAGGCACGGCAGCGAGAAGCTGCACAGCCGTACCCACGATCGCAGCGATCCGGGGCGGCGCCATTGCCGTCAGCCAGAATGCCGTACCAAAGGCCAGTGGCAGCGCAATCGCCACACCGATCAGCGTACTGACAATCGTTCCGAACAGCGGCGCCCAAGCACCATAAAGATCGGCGACAGGATTCCAGACATCATGGACGGCAAATCCAAGACCAAACGTCCGAAAAGCCTGGCTTCCGCCAACCCCCATGAGGACCACAAGGCCGCCCAGCACCACGAGAACCAGCAGCGCCGAGGCCGCCACCAGAAAGTGGAATGCGGTATCAGGCCCGCTGCGGCGGCTTCCACTTCTGGAAGCACCGGCCTTGTCGCGGGCCTCTTCGGACGGCGTGGCTGTGGCAAGGGTCATGCGTGAAAAGCTCTGACTTTAAAAACGGGCGTTATCCGGCGACCGAAGCCACCACATCAGTGCATTAGCCCTCCTGTCAGGGAAGAACAACCGGAACAGGAACGACACCGGATGAAAGATTTATGTCATCCCCGCACCAAACGCCCGAAACATGCCTTGTCGAACCCTCGGAAAAGCAGGGGAAAACAGTTTTCCAAAACAGAAAATCATCCTCTCACAAACAGGGCTGCCCCAGATAAGGAACCTCCATACGGATGACACGTTTGGGACACTGACAGCCCCGCTGTAAAAGCGGAGTGCCAAGGTATTTTAACGGTCCGGACAGCCCGAAAAGGCTACAGACCGATGTTCAGGAGTATTCCCATGATTTCGAGAACAGACCGCCACGTGACGCAGAACAACACTGCGGACAACACAAAGAATGTTTCCATCGAAACGCTGAATGCACGTCTGTCAGATCTGATTGATCTGGCATTGATCACCAAACAGGCGCACTGGAACCTCAAGGGACCGCAGTTCATCGGCGTCCATGAAATGCTCGATGGTTTCCGCACCAGCATCGATGATTTCTCAGATACGGTTGCCGAACGCGCTGTCCAGCTTGGTGGTACGGCTCTGGGCACCGTGCAGGACGTCTCCAAGAACAGCGCCTGTACGCCTTATCCGAACAACATCTACCGCGTTGCAGACCATCTCGCAGCCCTGATTGACCGCTACGCGACAGTTGCGAACAACATGCGTGAGTCCATCAAGGTGACGGACGAAGCGGGGGATGACGATACGGCAGACGTCTTCACGGAAGTGTCCCGTGGCCTCGACAAGCACCTCTGGTTTCTTGAAGCCCATGTTCAGGAGCCTACCGGCCAGATGCGTGATGGCGACCACAAGGGTAGCCGTAGCTGATCTGGACGATCTTCATAAAGATATCAAAAGGCCCCGCAGGTTTCTGCGGGGCCTTTTGATGTTCAGAGACAGCGCTCAAGATGCTCCCGGGCGAAAACAAGCTGTGTAGGGTCATGAAGCCGAAAATCCGCATCCGAATGCGGCAACAGGCAGGCTTCAGAACTGTTCTGTAGCGGCTCATGCGACACAGAAGCAGAAGACGATTGTTCTTCTGACAGGGCCGCCGTAGTCAAAGCCGCCAGATGTTCAAAATCACTGGTTCCTAATGGCCCCGGCTCAACGTGGGGCCTTTGGTGAACGATCCAGTTTTTTGTCAGCTCTTTCAAACTGCCCCATTCCCTCACACCCTCCAAAGACGGCGTCTCAGCCATTCCCTCTGTTGTCGCAACAGCAAGAGCCTGAAAATCGGAGTCTGTAAGCAGGGCAGGATGGGACGATACGTCCTTTCTGCAAACCCAACTCCTCAGAGAGTTTTTTATAGCCGAAACAACTTCGTTCTTAACCATGACCTGCGCGCTTCATCATGTTTGACCGATGCCACATGCGGAAATTAGTCAGTTTTGCCGTCAGAAACGGCAACAAAAGGAAACCGAATTCCTGTTTTTTGCCTTTCGACGTCATTTCGTCTTCATGATCCGCTCAACCAGCTCGTCATAGCGATCCAGATAATCATTCAAGCACAGTTCGGCCTCAGCATAGCGTCGGGCTTCCTGCCCCAATCGACGGGCGCTGCGACGATCATCCAGAAGCTGCAATGTTGCCTCCGCAATTGCGTCTGAGTCCAAAAACGGCACCAGACGCCCTGTGACATCATGCGTGATGAATTCCCTGACCGGCGCTGTATCGCTCCCGATAACCGGACAACCTGTCGCCATGGCTTCACGCAGGGACCAGGACGCAACGAACGGATAGGTCAGATACAAATGAGTATCCGAACGCCGCAGCAAGGCTCGGAAATCATCGTATTCGACCTTTCCGACAAAATGCACACGATTGAGGTCCAGCTTACCCTCCAGTTCGCGCAACATGAATTCACGCCAGCTTCCACCGCCGGGAGGAAGTGTGCCGTAACTGACCCTGTCTCCCCCCACAAGAATGATCTGTGCATCCTTGCGTTCGGCCAGAATACGCGGGAGCGCACGCATGACCACATGGAACCCCCGATAAGGCTCAAGGTCCCGCGCAACATAAGTGACAAGTGCATCTTTGGGTGTGATCCGGACGCCGTTCACGACGAGATTGCGCCGTTTGGCCTGAGGCTCGGGCGAACAGAGATCCAGATTAACCCCTTCCCGCAGCAGGGAAATTTTCTCCCGCGCCCATTCAGGATAGGTTTCGCGCTGGAATTTTGTGGGGCTCTGACCATAACCGTTTGTCAGACAAAGCGCCTGCAGATTAATTGAATTCTTGACCCGCACAGCAGCTGCCAGCTCCGCAGAAGGCGGAAACTCCGGATCAAACCCTACGTCATTCTGATCTGCGTGATAGAAAAACTCGAAATATCCGAGGATCGGGCAACCGGGGAAGACATCGCACAGATTAAGAAGTTCACCCCAGCCGTGATGTCCGACAATAATATCAGGCTCATAGCCCAAGCCCTTGAGCGTGCGGGCCGCAGTTGCAACGGCTTCGGCACGGAGCAGGCCATATTCAAACTCTCTCAGATGAGGATGCGTCTCCATCGAAGGCAGGCGCGGGACGCGGTAAATGGCGCGTCTGACACCGGGAATATGGTTATTGTTCGCCTCCGAAATAAAGACGATCTCGTGACCCTGTGCGAGAAGATGACGGACAAAATGAAGAAATTGCCCGGGAAAATTCTGATGAACGAATAAGTAACGCACGTTTTCTCCGGAGCGACTGGAAACCTCCGTGAAGTCCTGTTCGCGCACGGAGAAGACAGCGGATGACAGAGGCTTTCAAAGCGGCCGGGGGAACAAAAGTTCCTTCCCCGGTCACTACGTCAGGCCTCAATGGCAGTCAGGAAGCCGCAGCAGATTTGCGCTTTCTGGATGCGGCGGGTTTGGCCGGAGCATCAGCGGCTTTTGCCGCGCGGGCCTTCGGAGCAGCTTTTACAGGAGTTTCCTGCGTCTCTTTTTCAGGCACGATTTCAAGGAGGAAGGCTTCCAGCGGGGCGAGGCTTTCAGCTTCAAGCGCCTCGGACCCATCAACAGGGCCAAGACGTGTTCCATCCGTGAAGGAAGCCGTAAGGCGAACCTTCAATGTTTTCGCGGATTCGCCCTTCAGGCGAACGCGCAACCCAAGGATAGGAAGCGCCATGCCACGCGACCCACAATACTGACCGCCTTCAGCCCAAGGGGAAAGCCATCCCTTGCCGAGGACGGCCTGATATTCAATGTCAGAAGCCGGAACGCCATTTTCGGGAGCGACACTGAATCCCTCGATCCAACCCTGGCTGCCTGGAACGCCCATCCAGTGCCCGATACCACCCGTCACATCGCCACGACGTTGAATATGTGCGGAAATATCCTTGGAAACATCCTGCTCCGCCGCCGCTTCAGCCTTTTCAACAATGGGAGACGCGGGAGCAGCCTCTGGAACAGCAGCCTGAGCAGGTGCTGTAGTCACAGGACCGGCAAGCTGTGCAACCTGCAGACGGGGTGCCGCATGGAGGCTGTCAGGCTCCTGATACGTCGTCACCAGAACAGCGGCCGGACCACGCATGACCCGCACCAGAGCAGCGCCGTTTGAACCACCGATCCAGCCATCTTCTTCAAAGGTGCTGACGGTCACGATCCCGGGAGGCGTACCCGGCGCACGTGAAATCCGGACGCCCGGCAATCCGGCAGGACCTGCAGGAGCCTGACCAGCAGCATGGAAGATGCAGAAAATTCCTGCATCCAGCACCATCATATGTGCCCCGGCCTTAAGGTCGATGACCCGGTTCTGTCGTGGTGCTTCGGCGGCGTTAGACATTCCCTACTCCCAATTGCGTCCGTTCTTGCGGGCAATAATACTGGCATGTTTCTGGACTGTCACGAATGGTCGTCACAGTTGTGGGCGGTATTCCGACGATATGTTGCAACAGCTTTCGACAAATACCGGTTTCTGTTCAAGCACCATAATGGACTGTTTCGATAGAAAAGGTAAACCATCCCTCACTGAAACGTCCCCCAACGCCGAATCAAGATCATGGCAAGCTGAAACGGCGGTATCCCAAGCGGTACAGCCAGACCAGTTCCGCTTCGCGCGACCCGCTCTCCCTGTGCTCCCAGATCGAAACAGACCGCCTCCAGACCACTACGCCAGACATGGCCCAGAGCATAGCACCAGGTCTCCGGCGCGATAGACGGAATCAGCCCGACATCCGGCTGCTGCTGACGGATCAGGGCCTCCACTTCGTCTTCACGATATTCACCCGTAACCCGCACTCCGAGCGACATCAGGGCATCATCATCATGCGTGTGCCCAACCAGAGAAAGCTCAATCGGCAGGCGGTGTTTCTGGATCTCGGTGGCCAGCGCCAGCAGGACATCATACCCTTTCCAACGACTGATCCCACCCACGACACAAACCCGCAGCGGCTGCCCGTATGCGGCGTGATGACCTGTCCGGATACTCTTGCGAAGCGTAGCATCATTTTCCAGTGCGACAACTTCAATGATTACGCTAGGGAAGTGTCGCCTGATCCGACGCACAGTGTCTTCAGAAGGCGCCATGAGTCTGCGGGCGTCAGACAGCTCCTGTCCTGAGCGTGCCACAAGATCAGAAACCGAAATCTCTTCTCCGAGATAACTCCCCCAGCGTGTCACACACTGTTCACATCCCGTTATATCCGGCTCGCCACAATAACGCCCCTCCCCATCGCAGAGCGAAATACGGGGGCAAAACCAGACATGGTCGTGAATAAACACGTCATACGGCACCCCAAGTCGCTCATGTAATGTTCTGACGCAGGGCGCATGACCTATCAGATGATGCCATTCGACGGACTGGACCCGCACGGCCCGAAGCACGTCCAGCAGACACGGAAGCTCCTCGGGAAGGCGGAACGTCAGGTTGGGGAAGCGCTTGTCGTCCAAAGCATCTTCCAGACAACATCCTTGTTCATGGGGGCGCAGAGCAAGCGCAAAGCCACCCTCAGCCTCGAACACCTTCGAGCGCTCACGCACCACCCGCCCTACGCCACCTCCCGCATCATGCTGCACCATCAGGATAGCAGCCCTGCCCTCGGCCACGCGGATCAGACGTGTGATATCCAAGCTGCGCCGCATTGCATGCAGCGGATCGGCGTCGATAAAGCGCTTCACCAGAAGATCATAGCCAGGATGCAGGGCATTAAGGATCTTCAGATTTCGTGCGCCAAGAGACTTTCTCGCTGTCCCGAATGACACCGACCCGATATGGGCGACAAACAGTTCGGGTGCGGGGATATGACGAAAACCGCCCGCAGACGCCCGAAGACAAAAGTCGTTTTCCTCGCCATACCCCTGACCGAACAGATCCTCCCGAAACAGACCAATCTCGGCCAGACAGTCTGCGGAAATCGCCATACAGAACCCATGAGCGGTGGGGAGGTCCGGCCCGTCACAAGAGGTCTTGCCCGTTGCTTTGAATGTCTCCTGACACAGCCGGTCCAGCGCCCGCATATCCGCAAGTGACGGAACCGGATTGGGGCGATCTACGGCGGGATAGGACAGGATCGTCGCGTCATTGGAGAATGGCGTCACCGTTCCGACGTCGGTGAAGGCCAACCTTGCCCGCATCCGTTCAACCCAGCCTGCTGGAACGAGCGTGTCGCTGTTGAGCAGCAGAACATCCCTTCCCTCCGCCGCCCGCATGCCGTCATTGGCGGAGATCGGAAAACCCTGGTTCTGGAAATGGCGGATCAGAACGATCCGGCCTTCCGCTGCCAGTTCATCAAGCGCTTGTGCCAGACGAGGCTCGGGGGTCGCGTCGTCCACGACGATCACCGACACATCAGCCGGGCATGTCCCCAGCACGGTGCGCAAACAGGCCATCGTCCGACGCAGATCCGCGTAAACCGGGATTACGACCGCACATCCAGGACTTACTCGGGGGCAGCACGGACGCGACTTCCAAGGTCTGACTTTCACGGGCCGCAACCGAGCCGGAAGGCCGCCCCGCCGCCTCGCCGCCAGTCGCCCTACGAGCGGATCCACCGGGGCTCCCGTCAACAGACGTCCATTTTCGTCGCGCAGTGCCAGAGGACCAGTGTCGCTTTCTGGAACATTGCTGGTCGGGATATGAAAAACCTTCGTGCGGGCCAGAGGAATGTCGCTGTCCACATCCTCTGCGAATGTCTCGGCCCGGAAGGAAGACCCATCCCAGAGAGTGACACGAGGGCTGTATTCAGGCTCAGCCGGAGCCCAGATCCAGCCTCTCAGGCCGTCGGACGTTGCTTCAACAAAAGATTCACATCGCGTCAGGACAGCAATATCCAACGGACTGCCGAGAACATGCCGACGACCAACACGCACTTCCAAAGAGCGGGCCGAACGCCAGCCTTCCGGCAAATCGTATGTGCCGCCTTCGTTTCCCTCAATCCGTTCCTGCCCGTCCAGAAACAGTCTGAATGGTCGGGAGACTTCGATGAAAACGGTGTCTGTATTGGATGCGGTCATCCAACCTGGACGTCCCGCCGCAGCAGCGATCTGTCTGGCCAAAGAATGCGTTTGCGGTGTGGCATGGAAACGCGAAAGAGCAGCCTGCATTCTGTGGATGGCCTCTTCCATGCGCTCGAGCCGCACAAGGCAGATCGCCTCCAGAAACGCCGCTTCCCGCAGACCGAAATCCTGACGCAAATCCTCCATTCGCACCAGACAGTCGCTGATCCGCCCTGCCGACAGGCAGGCCAGCCCGACAGACCATTTCAGATTGGGATTATGTCGGGACATCCTCTCTGCCCGCTCCAGCCAGAACAGGCCCAGAGAGGTATTGCCCGTCTGAAGGGCGGCCTGTCCTCTGGCAAAAGCCTCCTGCGCTCTGCGGCTCATGGCCTCGCGCCACCGGAGCCGGTCTTCTTCGCTGACAGCCCGACCAAAGCCCGCGAATGACGCACTCAGTTTCTGTTCGCTGGATGCGGAACGGTCAGAAGACACGCAGATCAGTCATCGTCATCGGGCTGCGCTTCATCCAGAAGGGCCAGTTCTGTTTCTGCATCCTTGATATTCTGTGCTTTCGCACGTTCCAGCCAGATTCGCCCTTCAACCGGGTCCGTCACACCGGCCAGTCCACGACAGAGGTAACGCCCCAGCATCATCTGGGCCAGCCCATTACCGCGTTGTGCGGCTTTGCGGAACCATATCTGCGCCTGAGGCCGGTTTTCGGGGATATCATGTCCCCCACCATAAAGTGCTGCCAATGAGAACATAGCATCCACATTGCCGCTTTCAGCAGCATTCTGGTACAGCGCCAAGGCTTTCTCATGATCCCGACGTCCGTTGACGCTTCCATCAACAAGCAGCCCGGCAACCGCAACCTGAGCCTCGGCCATGCCGGCGTCCGCAGCCTTTTCCATCCAGTACAACGCTTGTGTTGGATCGGGTTGTACGCCGCGCCCTTCAAGGAGCATTCTGCCATACCAGTACTGGGCGTTCACCACACCGTCTGCAGCTTTCTGCATCCAGCGTGCAGCCTCGCGCCCATTCTGTTCGCCAGTCACGCCCTCGGCAAAACATACGCCGAGATTGTAAGCCCCTACCAGATCGCCTTTTTCAGCCGCTTTTTCAAAACGGGCGTGCAGAGCCTGTTTTTCATCAACTGTGGCTGCGGCTCCTGCAAGGATCAGGTTTCCAAAATCAGCATCTGCATGCACATCCCCGGATTCAGAAGCGATTTTGAACCAGTGCGATGCGACATCAGGGTCCTGATGCACTCCGTTTCCGGTCAGATACAACAGCCCCAAAGCCCGCGCGGCGCCGGCGTGTTTCTGTTCTGCGGCCAGCCGATACCATTTGGATGCTTCGACGAGATTGGGCGGCAGATCTCCACCATTGGCGCACAGATCGCCAAGCAAGGCGGCAGACTGGGTGTCACCATTTGTCGCGGCCCGTTTCAACCAGGTTTCCGCACGTCCATAATGTCGGCCTATTCCGGTGCCTTCCAGAAGCATCAAGCCGTACCGGGCCTGCGCAGTAACGATATTGCGTTCTGCGGCCTGGTGGAAATAGCTGGCAGCCTTGCCGAGATCGCGCGGCACGCCCGAACCCGATTCATACATCCGGCCAAGAATATCAAACGCCGTCCCAAGACCTCCTTTCGTCGCTTCCATCAAATGACGGGCGGCAGAAGAAAGCTCCTCATCTGTCCGGGCAGTGTCGAGAATGGAAAGCGCCACCCCCAGATGCCCCTGCGAACATCCGGCAGCAGCAGAACGGTCGTACCATGAACGGGCCTGCGACAGATCCCGCAGGTCTTCAGGCCCACTCGTAAGAATATAGCCCAGAAGCGCCTGCGCATCCGGAGAGCCTGCTTCCGCAGCGATTTTGGCCCAATGGAGGCCAAGATGAAAATCCGGATGTCTGGGACCAGAGGTTGGAACGTGAGAAAGATCCAGTCCATCGCGGACTGACTGAATTTCAAACCCTTCCGGAAGCCCTACCGTATAAAGCGTTGCCAGAACGAAAGCTGCTTCAGTATGCCCCGCTTGGGCAGCCTGATAGATCCAGCGGGCTCCATCTCCCAGACTGGGAGGAACGCCGATCCCATCCAGATAGGCACGCCCGACACGGAAGGAGGCTTCCCCGTCTCCAGTCGCCGCGAGGCGACTGAAAAGAGCAAATCCCTGAACCGTCTTCCCACTTTCCGTCAGACGGATCGCGTATTCCAGCTTCCCTTTTGACGAAAACAGAGCAGCAAGGCGAGATTTGAATGACATGGGCAGCACGGGTCCTGAATCACTGTCATGTTGGAACGCCCGAACTTTGCCGGGCGTTCCACTTGAGTGTTTTTAGAAACGCTCAAGTTCGTTGTTACGGCTCCCTCATACCATTCGTAAGGGCAGGCGTAAGGTTGTTGAACAGATACTGCAGTACGGTCCGTTTTCCGACGTCGATATCAGCAGTCAAAGACATGCCCGGCATAGGATGGAAGAACGAAGGCTGACCATGCAGCGTGTAACGGTCAATCCGCAAACGAACACGATAAACGCCCAACGCAGTGGAATCTTCTGAAGACGCACCTCCATTTCCACCAGCTGCACCATTCTGCGACGATGGCGTGAAAGCATCGGCACTGATGACACGAACCGTTGCTTCTGCACCCCCATACTGTTCGTAAGGAAACGTCGAGAATTTCAGGATTGCGTGGTCTCCGACCTGAACGAAACCTACGTCCTGTGACCGCATCACGGCTTCCATCTCCAGTCCGTATCCTGTGGGAACAAGGGTGATGAACTGCCCCGCAGACTGAAGAACAGAGCCGACCGATCCCTGCGCGATAGTCAGGACAATACCGTCTTCCGGAGCACGCAGAAGAACAAGATCCTGACGTAGTCGGGCTTTTTCAAATGAACTGCGATATTCCGACAGATGATGACCAGCTTCCGTCAGTTCCGAGTAAATCTTGGCCTGCCAATTCCCGATATAACCGTCACGTTCCGCCTTCATGGCGGCCAGCTTTTTCTCGGCAGAATTGGCGCTCTGCTGGGCGGATATCTCCGCGCGCTCGGCTTCCATCATTTCGGTCTGGGCACCGAGGGTTGAAAGACGGGATCCGACCTGATCGGCCTGTTCCCGCTGACGCATCTGAAGGACTTCGGACGCAACCCGCATTTTGCTGCCATACATGGCCGCATTGGCACGGTAACCCTGAATGTCGCTCTGAAGACCGGCGATCTGCTGATCGTAGTTTTCGATATGGCCCTGATATTCGGCCTTGCGGCGCAGGAATGCAGCCCCCTGCTCCACAGATGCCGGATCGTTCAGATCGACCTTGTAGTCCTGACCGGCAGCTTCTGCTTTCAGGCGGTTATATTCCGCCTGATAGGCATCGCGCTGCATCCGCATATTCGTGATGTCAGCTTCGGTAACGGTCGGATCGAGATGGGCAAGAACCTGGCCCTTCTTCACGAAATCGCCAACCCGCACATCAATCGAACGAATAATTGCCGTTTCTAGCGGCTGCACAACGATCGTCGGCTGCGTGGAAATCAGGCGTCCGGGCGTTGAAACAACACGGTTGATCGGGAAAAATGCCATGGCGGCCAGGGACGCCATAAACAGCCCCCCGATCAGCAGGATAACGTAACGCGCTGAGGGCGTGGCCGGAAGATTGACGAGCCCGGCTGTCGGCGAGTGGAATTCCAGCAACGCCAGCGGAATATCATCAGGAGCAAACGGGTCCGCAGCAGAGCGCGGAATATGCTGGTTGAAATCTTCGTCACCCTGCTGGGGCGTCCGATCATCTTTCGGAATCATGTCGGAAGAGCTCATGATTACTCTCCTTCAGTCAGTTGCCCGGCTGTGCCAGGAACGTCGTTATCTGTCATGTGCCGGTTCTGCTGAAGCCAGAGCATCCGGTAAATCTCGCAGCGTTCGAGCAGAATCTTGTGCGGTGCGATATCGACCAATTTACCCTTATCCATGACAGCGATCTGATGGCAGTTCACAAGAGAGGAAAGACGATGGGAAACAATCACCATCGTACGCCCCTTGCCGATCCGTTGCAGATTGGCGTTGACGAGTGCTTCAGATTCCGGGTCCAGAGCCGAAGTCGCCTCATCCAGGATCATCAGTTTCGGATCACTGATGACAGCACGTGCAATCGCAAGTCTCTGCCGCTGCCCACCCGAAATATTGGTCGAGCCTTCTTCAATCCATGTGTCGTAGCCGGCAGGCATACGCTCAATGAACTCCTCAGCACCCGCAAGGCGTGCCGCCCGGATGGCATCATCAATCGTCAGACCAGGCCGACCAGCCGTAATATTGTCACGGATAGTGCCACGGAACAGGAAGTTGTCCTGAAGAACAACACCAAAAGAACGGCGCAGATGGGTAAGGTTAATTTCCCGAAGATCCACCCCGTCGAGGCGCAGATAGCCGGTGTAGTTACGACTGACGCCTTGCAGAAGGCGCGTTACTGTAGATTTTCCTGACCCGGAACGTCCCACCAGACCCAGCATCGTACCAGCCGGAATATCGAACGTCACATCATTCAGGGCCTTGGTGGTCGATCCCGGATAAGAGAAATCAACATTTACGAAAGACAGCGCCCCTTTGATGACAGGACGCATTCCGGTCGTCAGCGCCTTGGTCTCCGTCGGCTGGTTCAACACTTTTCCGGCTTCGCTGAGGGAAACACTGACCTCATTGAATGCTTCCATCAGTCTGGCAAGATTGACGAGCGGACTGGCAACACGCCCACCCAGCATCATGAAGCCCATCAGCGCGCCAGCCTGAATCGAACTTGCATTTGTAAGAATCAGATAGGCACCGATCAGGATAATGCCGCGGTTGATGAAAATTTCGAATGGCATGGCAAGCGTCTGCGGCCAGCTGGCCATACGTCCGGCTGCCAGCTTCCATCGGACAACTTCGGCCGTCCGCTCATCCCATACTTCACGTCGTGTCGATTCAAGGGCAAGCGTCTTGACCGTCCGGATACCAGCGACAGTCTCGTAGAGAACAGAGCCACGCTTCATTTCTGCCAAAACCTGTCGGCCGATAACGCGCGTGACAGGAGGCAGGAAGATTACCACGATGAGACCGATACATCCGGCGGCGGCAATCGTCATCCAGGCAAGGGTAGCACTGAGGATGAACAGAACAGGAAGGATCACAACAAGCGTGAACAGATCCAGCAGGGTTGTCATCAACTGACCGGTCAGAAAGTCTCTGACCTTGAAGACGGACATGAACCGGCCCAGAATCTCACCCGTCTGTTCGCGTTCATAGAACTCGAGTGGAAGTGCGAGAAGCCGGTTGAAAGCATGCAGCGAAATTCTCGCATCCAGACGGGTAGAGAGAATCAGGGAAAGCTCGCGTCGGGCGTAGGTCAGCAGAATTTCATAGAACGACAGAATAATGACAAAGCCGCTCAGCGAAATGAGGGTCGCCATGGAGTGGTAATTCACCACCCGGTCGACGACCTGCATAACGATCAGTGCCGGAAAGATCTGAAGGATGCTCAACACCAGCGACGCAAAGGCGATGTCGCGCATGACCTTCTTTTCGCGGAGCACCATCTTGGAGAACCACAAAAGGTCGAACTTGGCGTCTGCTTCAGATTCGTCACGACGGCGTTTGACCAGCAGGACATCTCCGGTCCAGACCTGCATGAGTCGCAGCTCATCGACCGGAACTGGCGCATCCCCTTCTCCACCCATCGGATCGCGGAGCCAGACCACGCCTTTTTCAGCATCAGCACGGACCATAAGGCCAGCTGATCCGTCCTTGAACATCAGGACAACAGGCGGCGCATTGCGGATCTTGATCAGGTAGCGCCACCGAAGGCGCATCCCCTTGGCAACGGCACCCTGTTCATTGAGCCATCTTGCCAGAGTGGCGGGGGACGGTGTGTCCTCTCCTGGCTCAGCCGCAAAATCGCGGATATCCAGTTCCAGACCGTGGTAACGGGCTGCGGCCAGGACGGCGTAAAGCCGGATGACGGTCGGACTGACTCTTCCGCCCGGGCCTGACAAGCTCTGGGTATGCTCCACGAAATGTCCTTTATGCTGTTGCTACGCCCGGGGCGAACCAAAAGGCGACACCAAGGCAGGAACGCCAGTTTATTTTCTCATGAATAGAGAAGACTCTCTTTTCCGTCACCACCCCTACAGGCCGGAACGGAAAAATACCTGACATCAGCATAGTCCAGGAGGATCAAAAACTCATTAACAGCTTTGGGAACAACATCAATTATCACGCAGGCCGCTTTATCAAAGACCCACATAACATTAGAAAATTCGAATCCGGGTCTCGTTATTCCCGGTCAAGGCCTTTCATTCCTGCTGTTTTTATCAAGGCATTCCAGTCTTGAAGGCACGCTTTTCTTGCGCGCCCAAGACTGGAAACCCATTACTTCGTCGTATAGCCACCATTGACCAGAATTGTCTGACCAGTCATCCACCAGCCGTCCGAAACCAGGCAACGAACAATCGGGACGATATCTTCAATATCCGTCAGGCCAGTCCGGCTCAGTGACGACAGCGCGGCTGCGGTCTTGTGATAGGCCACGGCTTCAGGCGCTTCCTGACCGTAGAAGAAGGGCGTGTCCATCGGACCCGGACCAATGGCATTGACGGAAATGCCGCGACTTCCGAATTCTTTTGACGCCGCGCGTGTCACATGTTCGACGGCAGCCTTCGAGCCGGCATAGGTGGAATAGAACGGCGTATAAGCACCCAGCAGGGACGTCACGATCGTGAGCAGCTTGCCGTTATCGTTCAGATGACGTCCGGCTTCCTTGATAAAGAAATAGGCGGCTTTCGCGTTGACCGCGAACATCTCGTCATACTCGCCCTCGGATGTCTCGAGGATTGGCTTCTTAAGAACTTTTCCGGCTGTGTTGATGGCGATATCAGGCTTCCCGAAGGCTGCAACAACCTCTTCGAACAGTCTGGAATTCGCCCCGGCAGTGGTCAGATCGCCCTGAAATGCCTGCGCCTGAACACCGAGTTTCGTGAGCGCCACCACCGTCGCGTCCGCATCCGCTTTCGTGGCGGCACTATTGTAATGGATGGCGATGGCAGCCGCGCCCTGAGCGGCAAGATCCAGAGCAATCAGTCTGCCGAGATTTTTGGCGCCTCCCGTGATGAGAGCGGTTTTTCCCTTGATGCTGTGATCGGCCATGAGAGGATATCCTCGCGTTAATGGATGATGAAAGGGACTATGATTTGTCGATAAATCTGGAAAAAGCATGAAATTCTGACATCATATGTCAGAAAATCCGAACAGACACACGGAAGACATCATGGACCGGATCGACCTGCTTCGTATTTTCATCCGCGTTGCGGAAAGCGGCAGTTTCACACATGCGGCCGATACACTCCAGATGCCCCGCTCCACGGTTTCGACCGCCATTCAGGAGCTGGAAAACCGGCTCGGCACGCAATTGCTGGCGCGGACGACGCGTTCCGTAAGGCTCACCGATGACGGACAGAGATTTCAGCAGACAGCCCAGCGGCTGCTGGGCGATTTCGAGGAAGCCGAGAACCAGTTCCGGCTTCATAGTTCGGAAACGCGCGGTCATGTGCGGGTCAACCTGCCCAGCCGGATCGGGCGACTGGTGGTGGCCCCCGCCCTGCCCGCGTTTCTGGAGCAGTATCCGGGGCTCGATATCGAGCTCGGCATGACGGATCGCAGTATCAATCTGGCCGAAGACGGGACCGACTGCGTGCTCCGGGTCGGCCCCTTGCAGGATTCCAGTCTGATCGGGCGCAGGCTCGGCCTTCTGCCAGTCTTCAATGTCGCAAGCCCGTCCTATCTGGAGCGTTTCGGCATTCCCCTGACGCCGGATGACCTGTCAGCCCATCAGGCCGTTCTCTATGCCTCGCCATCCACCGGGCGGATCGAGGCATGGGAATGGGAGCGGGACGGACGGGAGGAAAGCCGTGCCGTTCAGGGACGCGTAACGGTGAACAGCGCGGAAGGGGCGGTCGCCTGCTGTCTGGCTGGCCTCGGCCTCGCGCAGTTGCCAGCCTATGATGTTCTTCCTCATCTCCGGCGTGGAGAACTTGTGGACGTCCTGCCGCAATGGCGGGCCGCATCCTTGCCGATGACGCTGCTCTTTCCACACAGAAAGCATCTCTCCCGCAGGCTCGAAGTCTTTACGGAGTGGCTGACGGGGCTTTTGGAGCAGCACTGCTTCCCAGTTGAACTCCAGGACTGAATGAAGAAGACAGCTCTTCCCTTTTGGACTTCTGTGGGCCATCTAAAGACAGACTTTTCCAGTCCTGATTGGATCTCCGATGCAGCTTTCCCGCATCTATGCGTCCCTGCCCGAGCAGTTTTCCGCCCCCCTCACCCCGACGCCGCTGTGCAATCCGCAGATCGTGGCCCTGAACGAGCCCTTGGCGCGGGAACTGGGAATGGACCCGGACTGGCTCCGCAGCCCTCCGGGACTTGCATTTCTGAGTCAGGGAAGCCGACCGGATGGCACACCTCCGGTGGCAATGGCCTATGCGGGGCATCAGTTCGGGCATTTCGTTCCAAGCCTCGGAGACGGGCGGGCGATGCTGGTCGGAGAAGTCACGGATCGGGCGCGGCGGCTTCGGGACATCCACCTCAAAGGCTCCGGGCCGACGCCGTTTTCACGACGCGGAGACGGACGGGCGGCTCTGGGGCCGGTCCTGCGGGAATATGTGGTGAGCGAGGCCATGCACGCGCTCGGCATTCCAACCACGCGCGCACTGGCCGCCCTGACAACGGGCGAAGACGTAGTGCGCGAAACCATGCAGCCCGGCGGCGTCATCGTGCGGATTGCGTCCAGCCATGTGCGGGTCGGGACGTTCCAGTATTTTGCGGCGCAGGGCGATACACAGAGCGTCCGCATTCTCGCGGATCACGTCATCGGGCGTCTGTATCCGGAGCTGTCGGAAGCCGAAAATCCCTACCTGGCATTTCTTGAAGCCGTAACGGCCCGACAGGCGGAACTGGTGGCGCGGTGGATGCTGGTCGGGTTCATTCATGGCGTCATGAACACGGACAACATGTCCATCGCAGGGGAAACCATCGACTTCGGCCCCTGCGCCTTTCTTGACGCTTATGATCCGGCAAAGGTTTTCAGCTTCATCGATCAGAACGGCCGCTATGCCTACGGGAACCAGCCCGACATGGCCCTGTGGAACCTCGGCCGTCTGGCGGAAACCCTCCTGCCGCTCCTGGACACCAACCATGAACGGGCAGTTGAACAGGCCAAAAGCGCGCTGATGCGCTTTGATGGCGTCTTCAACGAAACCTATCTCGGTGGATGGCGCAGGAAGCTGGGGCTGGCCCTTAAAGAAGACGGAGATGCCCGGCTGGCGGGGCGACTTCTGACGGCCATGCATCGCGGAGAAGCGGATTTCACGCTCACATTCCGCAGACTTGGGGACGCTGTTCGGAGCGGCCAAACCAGAGAAGTCATGTCGCTATTCGGGCCGGGCTCGAAGATTGAAGACTGGATCGGGGACTGGAAGGCTCGGCTGGATCGGGAAGAGCGCTCCGCAGAGGCCTGTCATGCCGACATGCAGGCCACGAATCCGCGCATCATTCCGCGCAATCACCGGATCGAGGAGATGATCCGTTCAGCCGTGGCGGGCGATTATGCGCCGTTCCATCGTCTGAACGAAGCGCTGTCGCATCCGTTTGAAGACAGAGCTGACGGGTTCGAAGCCCCGCCGACCGCTCATGAGCAAGTGAAAAACACCTTCTGCGGCACCTGATGCGCCGCAAAAACAGAATCAGGCTGGCTGCGGCGTCAGCATACGGCTGCGGTTGAACAGGCTTTTGACCTGGGCATAAAGCGCGCCAAAGTCGGACATGCAGGCATTGTGCAACGCGCGTACGCTCTCATGCGTCGCATAGAACCGCAGGGTGTTCAGGCTTCCCGTCATGATGGCTGTCCCCAGAAAGACACCATCGACATGAATGACCTTGGAACTCAGCATTGGTCTTCAACCTCGTCATGGCTCCCGCGTCGGGAGCACAGAATGTTTCCACGTTCTTTTAGGAACGCGTCACTAACGGGCCTCATGCCACATCGTTGCCTGACAAAACGTGACCCTTTTATGATACGGCGTCCCGCCTGCGGAACGATCCTGCCTTTCCTTATGGCGTCACAAGAGACGGGGGGATGGACTCACCTCCAGCCATGCGGGAAAACGCAAGCCATGTCTCGCAACGCTCCTTCTGCCCCTGATACCACCCTCTTGGCTGCCGCCGATCTGCCGCATCTGTGGCTGCCCTACACGCAGATGCAGACTGCCCCTTTCCCCGTGGAAGCTGCGCGCACGTCCGGCAGCCGGATCACACTTGCGGATGGACGTGAGCTTGTGGACGGCGTGGCAGCCTGGTGGACGGCGTGTCACGGCTACAGCCATCCACATATCCATGCTGCCTTGGTCCGGCAGGCGGAGCAGATGCCGCATGTGATGTTCGGCGGGATGGTTCACGAACCGGCCACCCGTCTGGCTGCACGTCTGGCGGCGCTGCTGCCGGGCGATCTGGAGCGCGTGTTCTTCACCGATTCCGGGTCGGTCGCGATGGAAGTCGCGATCAAGATGGCGGTGCAGTACCACATCAATCGCGGGACTACGGGCCGGACGAAAATCCTGTCCTTCCGGGGCGGATATCACGGCGACACGCTGGGTATGATGTCCATCTGCGACCCCGAGGAAGGGATGCACAGCCTATTCGCTGGCGTATTGCCCGAGCAGGTTCTGGCCGATCTGCCCGTGGATGCGGGCAGCATGACGCGACTTGAAACCCTGCTGACAGAACGCGGCGACAGCATCGCAGCGATGGTCACGGAGCCGCTCGTTCAGGGCGCGGGCGGGATGCTGTTCCATGACCCCGAAGTTCTGCGCCGTCTACGCGGCCTGTGTGACCGGCATGGAATCCTGCTGATCCTCGACGAAATCTTCACCGGCTTTGGCCGTACCGGAACGATGTTCGCCTGCGAGCAGGCCGGAATCGTGCCGGACATCCTGGCGCTCTCCAAAGCCCTGACAGGCGGCACCATGGCGCTGGCGGCCACTGTAGCCCGGCGGCATGTCTTCGAAGCGTTCCTGTCCGACAGCGCCGGACACGCCCTGATGCACGGACCGACTTTCATGGCCAATCCGCTGGCCTGCGCGGTTGCCAATGCCTCACTGGACCTGTTCGAATCTGAGCCAAGACTGGAACAGGTTGCGGCGATCTCTGCGCAGCTTGCGCAGGAACTAGAACCCTGCCGCGCGCTGCCAGGCGTCAAGGACGTGCGCGTTCTCGGCGCCATCGGCGTCGTGGAACTTGAGACGCTGGACAATCCGGACGCGCTGCGTCGCGCCTTTGTGGAGCGCGGCGTCTGGATCCGGCCCTTCCGCAACATCGTCTATCTGACGCCCGCCTTCACGATCACGCCTAAAGAGCTCACACGCCTGACGACAGCCATCGTGGACGTGTTGCGGGAGGCCGCATGAGCCTGTTCGACAACCATTTCACAGCCGCCCTGAGCGAGCGCGAAACCGCAGGGACGCGGCGGACCCTGCGCCCGGTTGTTCGGCAGGACGGCATGATCGTCCGCGACGGACGGCGGATGCTGGATGTGTCGTCCAACGACTATCTAGGGCTGGCGGATCACCCGCTGCTGCGCGAACGTGCTGCCGACTGGGCGTTACGCTTCGGGACAGGCGCGCGCGCCTCGCGGCTGGTCAGCGGAACACTGGACCTGCACCGGCAGGTCGAGACGAAAATGGCGGCCTTCAAAGGCTGTGAGGACGCGATCCTGTTCGCCTCGGGCTGGCAGGCCAATGCGTCCATCATGCCCGCTTTGTGTGCACTCTCCGTCGCCCGAACAGGCGCGCCGATGCTGGTGTTTTCGGACCGCCTGAACCATGCCAGCCTGCATCACGGCTGCGCGGCGGCTGGCGTGCGGCAGATCCGGTTCCGGCATAACGACCTGTTCCATCTGGAAAGCCTGCTGAATCACGAGGCCGAAAAACCCGGCCTGCGGATGATCGTGACGGAGAGCGTGTTCTCCATGGACGGAGACCGGGCGGACATTCCGGCCCTGCGAGCACTGGCGGACCGGGCGGGCGCGTTCCTTTATATAGACGAGGCCCATGCAACCGGCGTTCTGGGGCCGAAAGGACGCGGACTGTCCTGCGGAATGGCCGATCTGACGATGGGCACATGCAGCAAGGCGTTGGGCGGGATGGGCGCCTATGTCGCGGGCTCGAAACCGCTCTGCGACTATCTGGCGAACCATGCGTCGGGCTTCATCTACAGCACGGCCCTGCCGCCTGCGGTTCTGGGGGCGATCGATGCGGCGCTGGACGTCGTGCCGAGTCTGGATGAGGAACGCACCCAGCTGCTCGGACAGGCGGAACGGCTTCGGACCATGCTGCACAACGCAGGGCTGTCCACGGCGGACTCCACGACACAGATCGTGCCCGTGCTGATCGGGGAATCCGAACGCGCCATGACGGTGGCCGCCCGACTTGAGGACGCCGGGTTCCTGACCGTGGCCATTCGCCCGCCAACGGTCCCTGCGGGAACCGCGCGGCTGCGACTGGCGCTCCATGCCGGGCTGAAGGATGCAGCAATCGACCGCCTCGGACAGGCCGTCATCGCTCTGACAAGAGACATTGCATGACACGAGCGCTCTATCTTGTGCATGGCTGGGGCTTCGATGCGTCTTTCTGGGCACCACTACTGGCTCATCTGCCGGATGTGAGCGCGCAGGTCGTGAATTGCGGATATTTCGGCTCCGAACATCGCCCTTCCCTGCCCGACACACCTTATCTGGTGATCGGACATTCCGCCGGATCGCTGGCGCTGCTGGGGCAGGATCTGCCGGGATGTGACGGGCTGGTGTTTTTCAACGGTTTCTCACGTTTTACTGCCGCATCGGACTTCCCGAATGGTACGCCGGAGCGGGTTCTGACGCGGATGCGCGCACGCCTGAAGCGCGATCCGGTTGCCATGCTACACGATTTTCGCGCCCTTTGCGAAACGGATGCGCCCCTGCCCGGCACGCCGGATGCTGAAACACTAGACCGGGGGCTGGAGGCGCTTCAGCAGCAGGACCATCGGGCGCAGGCAGCCGACTGGGGAAACAGGCTGCACTGGATGACGGGCACGGACGATCCGTTCGGGGCCGCGCAGGCTGGGTTTACATCGCCGGGAGAACGGGTTGCGGGCGGCCATCTCCTGCCCCTCACCCATACCGAACTCTGTGCGGAGTTCGTGCGAGGGAGACTTGATGACGCGTCCTGACGCCCCCCTGCGCCGCGACAGCATCGCCGCGCGGTTCGATGCAGCGGAGGCCTATGACGCCGCCGCCCATATCCAGCGTCGCTGCGTCACAGCGCTGATGGACCGCATCCGGGAAGAAATGGCGGAACACGCGCCTGTCTCCATTCTGGAATTCGGGTGTGGAACGGGTTTTTTAACGGCTCAGCTTGCTGGACATTTCCCGCAGGCCAACCTGCTGGCGAGCGATCTGGCTCCCGGTATGATCGCACGGACACGCCAGAATCTATCAGGCGCGAACATCCATTTTCACGTCATGGACGCCGAACATCCGGACGTGTCGGGGCCGTTCGACCTGATCGCCTCCAGCCTGTGTCTGCAATGGTTTTCAAACCGGGCCGAGGGGTTGCACAGACTCTGCAATCTCCTCGCGCCAAGAGGGCGGCTCATGGTTACGACGCTGCTGCAAGACAGTCTGGACGAGTGGAAACAGGCCTGTCTGGCGGAGGGCGCGCCTTGCGGCGTGCCTGATTATCCGTCCGTATCGACCATGCAAGCCGAATGGCCCAGTAGTGGTATCGGATCGTGGGACGTGCTGACCTTGCGCGATCCTGTTGGCAGCGCGCGCGAGTTCCTGCGCGGTCTGCGGCAGATCGGGGCGTCTCTGCCCCGTCAGGACAGTACTCCCGCCAGCATCGCCGCCCTGCGTCGCGTCATGCAATATTTTGACCGCACGAGCTCCGACGTGACCTATCAGATCGGCATCGGGACGTTTGTGAAATCTGGAGAAGGAGTACGGCCATGAGTTCTCAACGCGGTGTCTTCGTCACGGGAACGGACACCGGAATTGGCAAGACACTTGTCAGCGCCATTCTGTGCCGCGCCTGGAACGCCACCTACTGGAAACCGCTTCAGACCGGTCTTGCAGATGAGGATGGCGACACACCGACCGTGAGGGATCTGGCCGGTCTGGAGCCGTCCCGCATCGTCCCCCCCGCCTACGCGTTTCAAGCGCCCCTCGCTCCGCTGGCAGCAGGCGATCTGGAAAACGTGACGGTCAATCCGGGGCGGCTCGTCCTGCCTCAGGTGTCGGAACCGCTTGTCGTGGAAGGCGCGGGCGGACTGATGGTCCCGGTGCGGGAAGACATGATGATCGCGGACCTGATCGGACGTCTGGCCCTGCCCGTTGTTCTGGTTACGCGCAGCGGGCTGGGAACGATCAATCATACCCTTCTGAGCCTTGAGGCCCTGCGTCGGCGGGCCATTCCGGTTCTGGGCGTGGTTCCGGTCGGGCCGCCCAATCCCGGCAATGAACGCGATGTTGCGCGCTTCGGCAAAACGCCTATCCTGTTCAGGATTCCGCAGCTTGATGCGATAACGGAAACGGTCGTCTCTGAATTATCGGGGCACGTTCCGTCACTTGATGTCTTGCAGCAACAGATTTCACAATAATGTGTCATCTGGGACGTGTGCCATAAAAAGGCCGCGTCAACCTTTGTGAAATAGCATCCTCACCATAGAAGGACTCTTCGCAACGAAAGGCTTCCGGCGTATCGCTGGATAAAGTGGGCTTCGTTCCGAAGACGCCGACAGAAACTGGGATATTGGGAAAAGTATGAGTATCCTGCGCCGTGATCTGGTCAAGCTTGGGGCCGGACTGACCCTTTTGGGAACAGCCACCCGTATGGCACATGCCCAGTCCACAGCTTCCTCCCCCGCTCCGTCGGGTGCAGCCCCAAAAGGTGCTGTCCCCCCGCCTGCACCGCAGCCGACGCCTTTTGACGACGGTACGGTCCGGCTTCTGGCGCAGCGCCTGTCGAAGAAAGCCTATTCCCCGCCGTCCCAGACGCTGCCCAGTGCCATTGCGAACATGGATTTCGACCAGTTCCGCAGCATTGCCTTCAATCCGGACAAGGCCCTGTGGCACGGCCAGAATCTGGCGTTCGACGTGGAGTTCTTCCCGCGCGGCTTCCTCTACAAGCCGCGGATCGGCATGAACGAAGTCACGGGCGGACAGTCCACCCCCATTCCCTACGACCCCGACGCCTTCACCTATGCCAACCCCGTTCTGCGCGTCACAGACGATCTCGGCTACGCCGGCCTGCGTCTGCGCTATGCCATCAACACGGCAGGCATGATGGAAGAATGCGCGGTCTTCCTTGGCGCATCCTATTTCCGGGCCGTGGCCAAAGGCCAGAATTACGGTCTGTCAGCCCGCGCTTTCGCAAACGGCACCGGCAATCCCAAGGGCGAGGAATTTGCACTCTTCCGGGAGTTCTGGATCGAAAAGCCGGAACCGGGCGTGGAATCCATCGTCATTCATGCCCTGCTCGACAGCCCGTCGCTGGTCGGGGCGTTCCGCTTCACCATTCGTCCGGGCGATACGACTGTCTTTGACGTCCAATCCTCTCTTTTCCCGCGTCAGGATATTACGGAATCCGGCATCGCCCCCCTGACGGGCATGTTCTATTTCGACGCAAACGCCCGCAATCACGTCGATGACTGGCGGCCGGCCGCGCATGACAGTGAGGCCCTCCAGATCTGGACGGGCGCCGGACAGCAGCTCTATCGCCCCCTCACCAACCCGACCGACCTCCAGTTCTCGGCCTTCGCAGACAGCAGTCCGCATGGTTTCGGTCTAATGCAGCGCAAGCGCTCGTTCCATGATTACGAGGATCTGGCACTCAACTACCAGAAACGCCCGTCTCTCTGGATTGAACCCATCGGCAACTGGGGCGACGGCGCCGTCGATCTTGTGGAAATCCCGACCCCCAACGAGGTGAACGACAACATCGTCTCGTTCTGGCGCCCTAAACAGCCCATGAAGGGTGGTCAGGAATACAGCTATATCTACAGAATGTACTGGGGCTGGGACACGCCCTGGCCGACCCAGATGGCGCGTATTGCGGCCACAAGAATCGGGAGTGTAACCGACCACCCCGAAGCACGATTCTTCGCGATCGATTTCACGGGCGCCCCCTTCCAGAACGTGCCGCAGGGCATGAATTTCCATCTGATCACGCAGGCTAGCCCCGGCACGATCCGCAATGTCGTCGTCGAGCCAAACCCGGAAATCCAGGGCTGGCGCGCCACTTTCGAGTTCGTACCAGGCGATGCCAAGACGTGCGAACTTCAGGCCCAGCTCGCCAATGATCAGGGCCCGGTTTCAGAAAAATGGATGTATCGTTGGACGCCGTGACCGAATTTTCTTCTAACGCCACCCCGGAAGCTGCTCCGTTCCTGCCGCCTGAAGCACCGCTGGCTATGAAGCCGCAAAACCTTCATCAGCAGCCGGACCGTCATGGGCGGCCCTTCGATCCCCTACCGACGACGCCGTCTTTCCTGTGGGCGCGCCGTCTGTTCGTCTTTGGTGGCGCGATGCTGCTGACGGGCTATGGAATTTACAGGATCAATCAGGTTTTCAACTCGCTGGGCGTCTCGGCGCTTGGTGTTATTATCCTGATCCTGTTCGCCATTCTCGCCTTCTGGATCGCGCTGTCCTTCATGTCCTGCCTCGGCGGTTTCTTCTCGCTGATGCTGCGGGGCGGTCTGGGGCTCGGCATCCATCGGACCGGGCCGCTGCCGGAACTGAAAAACCGCACCGCCGTCCTGATGCCGACCTACAACGAGGACCCGATGCGCGTTCTCGCGGGTCTGCGCGCCATTCATGACAGCATTCTGGCGACGGGACAGATCGACGCCTTCGATTTCTTCATCCTGTCCGACACGACCAATCCGGACGTCTGGGTGCAGGAAGAGCGCGCCTTTCTGGAGTTCCGCAAAGCCACGAATGGCGAAAAGCGGGTCTTCTATCGCCGCCGTCACAAGAATACGGACCGCAAGGCCGGCAATCTGGGTGACTGGGTGACGCGGTTCGGTTCGTCCTACCAGCAGATGCTCACGCTCGATGCTGACAGCGTGATGGATGGTAGCCTGATCGTCCGGATCACGGCAGCCATGGAACAACATAATGGCGTGGGGCTGATCCAAACACTCCCGGTCATTGTGGGTGGTCGCACGCTTTTTGCCCGGATGCAGCAGTTTGCCGGCCGCGTTTATGGACCGCTGATCGCGCATGGCATTGCCTGGTGGCATGGCTCGGAAGGCAATTACTGGGGCCATAACGCCATCATCCGCACACAGGCCTTCGCTGAACAGGCCGGACTACCGCATCTGAAGGGCCGGCCGCCCTTCGGAGGGCACATTCTGAGCCATGACTTCGTGGAAGCTGCCCTCATGCGCCGTGGCGGCTGGGCCATCCACATGGTGCCGGGACTGTTCGGCTCCTATGAAGAAAGCCCGCCATCGCTGACAGACGTCGCCATCCGTGACCGCCGCTGGTGTCAGGGAAACCTGCAACACAGCAAGATCCTCGGCACGAAAGGCATGCACTGGGTCAGCCGTGTCCATATGCTGACGGGCATCGGGTCCTACATCATGTCCCCGCTCTGGCTGCTGTTCCTGCTGTTCGGCATCCTGATTTCGCTCCAGTCGCATTTCTATCACCCCGAATATTTCGGCTCGACCCCGACGCTCTATCCGCATTGGCCGCGTGTTGATCCGGTGCAGGCCAAGCTTGTCTTCATTGGGACGATGGGCATTCTGCTCGCACCGAAGGCTCTGGCGTTCATTGCCATGCTGTTCGATCGCGCGGCCCTGAAGGGTTCTGGCGGCGTTTTCCGCCTTGCGGTCTCTATCGTGCTCGAAACCCTGATCGGCGGCCTGATCGCGCCGATTGCCATGCTGATCCAGACGTCCGGCGTCATTTCGATCCTGCTGGGCCGGGATTCGGGATGGAATGCGCAGAACCGTGACGATGGCAGGGTTTCGCTGAAGGAAGTGGCCCACGGCTACTGGATTTACACCGTGTTCGGCCTGCTTCTGGCCATTGCGGCATGGTCAGTCTCACAGGCGCTGTTCCTGTGGATGACGCCGGTGCTGCTGGGGCTGGTTCTGGCCATTCCTCTGGCCGCACTGACGGCGAGCCGGGACGTTGGTCTGGGCCTGCGCCGCGCAGGGCTTCTGCTGATCGAGGAGGAAACCGCCCCTCCGCCGATCCTTCAGCTTGCTGCCGCAAACGATACCGCACGTGAACGCGCCGCCCATGCTCCCGATGCTCCGCCGGAAGAAGCCTTCGCCGCACTGCGCGAGAACGCTACCCTCCTCGGCGCCCATGAAGGCGCGCTTCCCCCGGCCCGCAGCCCGGGCAGCCCGATCGACGCGCATCTTCTGGTGGGCCTGCTCAAGCTGCGGGAGGCCCCGTCCCTTCAGGTCGCGCTGGAACGTCTCTCCCGTCAGGAGAAGGCGGCGGTTCTGGGAAGTGCCGAAGGTCTGGCACTCATGGAAAAACTCGCAGCCTGAAGAGCCACAGGACATCACGACACAAAAAACGCCTCGGCCATTACAGCCGGGGCGTTTTTTATTGCAGACCCGTAGGCCGTATCAGTTACTTGAAAGACTGGGCTTTCTTAACAAGGTCGTTGCACGTCGTAACGCGCTTGTCCTTGGAGAGCGTGCCGATATCAAAGACGTTACCGTCCGTCATCTGAAGCAGACCCTTGCCGCCCAGCGAGTAGAACTCGTCGCTGTGCACATCCGGACGCTTGGCGATCTTGCGAGCCGCGACGATCGGCGATGTTCCGAGCACCAGCTTGTGTTGCGTACAGTAGTAGGTCAGACCGGCGATATTGCCTGCCTGTGCGCCCTCAATGGAGGGAAGACCATCGGCACCCAACACACCCGGCGACGCAGCGCTCAGGACATTTTTACCGCCTGCAACGGCCTGAACATGAGCGCCGGGCAGTCGCGCCTGCGTTCCGGCGGGAATGGTCGTCACAGGGCTGCTCTGCGGGATCGGCGGAACGGTCTGGGCCACGGCAGCGCCGGAAATGCTCAGGCCAGCGGCGGCAAGAACAGCAAAATACTTGCTTGAAATCATGATACTCTTCTTTCCACATCACAGGATGTCCTGCCTGCATCCCAAAAGGAGAAACAGAATTCATCCGGTCTGGAACATCCTAAAGAATGCTCCGTTGCCCTGAATAACACTTGAGACCAGTCGTAGTTTCTTGAGAGGGCTTCTTTTCCAGTCAAAGGCCGATTGAATGCCGGGCGTTTCTGCGTCACAGTTTGGTCATGTCACAGCGCCCCGATGCTCCCTCCGCCACACCCGTTCCTCCCATCGCCCGTCGTGAGGCGCTGAGCACAACGCAGCTTGGCCGCACGCGGACGGATTTCTATGCCTGGATGAAGGATGAGAACTGGCAGCAGGTCCTGCGGGACCCGTCCGTTCTGCGCGAAGACATCGCCACGCATCTGAAGGCGGAGAACGCCTATGCGGAAGCCGTTCTGGCCGGGATGGAGCCACTGCGCGAGACGCTGCTTCAGGAAATAATCGGCCGTATTCCGCCCGCGGAATCTTCGGTCCCGGTTCCCGACGGTCCGTGGGAATATTCCGTGCGCTTCGAAGACGGTGCCCAGCATCCGCTCCGTGTCCGTTGCCCGCGCGGTGGCGGGGCGGAACAGGTTCTGCTCGATGCCGATGCCCTATCCAAACAGCATGACTATTACGCGCTCTCGCAGACGGACCACTCGCCCGATCATCGCTATTTTGTCTATGCGGAAGACATTCAGGGCTCAGAGGTCTATCGCATTCAGGTCGCGGACCTCGAAACCAGCACGCTCTGCGCCGACCCCGTCCCCAGCACGACGGGCAGCTTCGCCATTTCCCCCGACAGCCAGTGGCTGTTCTGGATTTACCGCGACGATAATGGCCGACCCTCGAAGATCTATCGCCGTCCGCTGACGGGGGGTGAGGATGTTCTGGTGTTCGACGAAACCGATCCGGGGTTCTTCCTGAGCATCGGCGTCAGCGCGTCGCGCAAATGGATCGTCATCGAGCGCGGCGACCATGATACGAACGAAACGCTGCTCATCCCGGCCTCCGCTCCCACGGCCCTGCCCGTCGTGGCAGCACCGCTGGTGCGGGGCGAGCGCTACTCTCTGACGCACTGGAATGACCGCTTCATCATCCTGACCAATGCCGGTGGCGCCGTGGACTTCCAGTTCATGCAAACGCCGGACACGGCCACGGGACGCGAGAACTGGACGCCCTTCGTGCCCTACCGCGAGGGCCACTATCTGCTGGGCGCAAGTGCTTCGCGCGGGCATCTCGCCTGGGCCGAGCGGCGGGACGGCAACATCCATATTCTCGTGGTGCCCGAAGGCATGCAGGGCGATGTCCGGGCGCAGGCAAAAGCCATCGGCATGGACGAAGCGGCCTATGACCTGACGATGTTGGGCACGCTAGAATATGACGCCCCGGTACTGCGCTACATCTATCAGTCGCCCACCAATCCCGCGCACTGGTACGATTACGATATGGCTACCGGCGAGCGCGTTCTGCGCAAGATCCGCGAGGTCCCGTCCGGCCATGATGCAAGCCGCTACGAAACGCGCCGCCTGTTCGCAACGTCGCCAGACGGCGCACAGGTTCCGATTACGGTCCTGATGCGCAAAGGTCAGATTCTGGACGGCTCCGCGCCACTACTTCTGTATGGCTACGGCTCCTACGGCATCGCCATGGACGCCGATTTCTCAACGACCGTGTTCAGCTTAGTGGACCGGGGCTGGATTCACGCCATCGCCCATGTCCGTGGTGGCTCCGAAAAGGGCTGGAACTGGTTTCTGGACGGTCGCGGAACAAAGAAGCCCAACACCTTCATCGACTTCATCGCCTGCGCCCGACATCTCGTGTCCGCAGGTTACGGCTCAGCCGGACGCATCGTCGCGCAGGGCGGATCAGCCGGTGGACTGCTGATGGGCGCGATTACGAACATGGCGCCGGAGCTTTTCGCGGGCATTGCCGCGCAGGTGCCGTTCGTGGACATGCTTAACACCATGTCCGACGTCTCCCTGCCGCTCACACCGCCGGAATGGCCGGAATGGGGCAACCCGCTGGAAGACGCGGCCGCGTATGACCTGATCGCCAGCTACTCGCCCTATGATAACATCGTCGCCAAAACCTATCCGCCAGTTCTGGCAATGGGTGGCCTGTCAGATCCGCGCGTGACGTACTGGGAGCCCGCGAAATGGATTGCAAAACTGCGGGAAGTGACATCCGGCGGCCCGTTCCTCTGCCGCATCAACATGGAAGCCGGGCACGGCGGCTCGTCAGGTCGCTTCAAGCGTCTGGAAGAAGTCACCCTCGTCCAGGCCTTCGCCATCTGGGCCATAGAGCACGCTTAAAAAGACCTCGTGAATAAAAGTTTTTGGTGAAGCTTTTTTCCAAAAAGCTTCGACGCTCTCCGCCTTTTTGAAAAAAGGTGGAACCCAAAAACTTCTATTCCAAAGTCCTTATCTGTGGCCGAACAGATGCCGGATGTCGTCACCGAAATGCTGGAAAGCAGCGTGGGTGGAACGGTGGCGGCGGTTGCCCTCTTCTGACACGACAGTTACAGTCGCCGTCATGCCGGCGGCCAGCGTCAGATCATCGGGGATCTTGTCGATCTTCACACGCACCGGAATACGCTGGGCCAGACGCACCCAAGTATAAACCGGATCGACTTCGGGCAGCCCTTGCTTGTTCACCTGCGCGTTGTTGCTGGCGATACCACGCGTGATGCTTTCGACATGCCCGAACAGCGGATCATGATACCCCATCAGATCCATACGAACGAGATCGCCCTCATCGAGATCATGGACCTTCGTTTCCTCGAAATAGCCGTCCACCCAGTAGGAGCTGGTGTCGATGATGTGGATGTTGACCACGCCAGCGGTCGCGAAGTCACCGGGACGCATGATGAGGTTGGTCACGATGCCGTCGATGGAACTGCGGACTTCCGTTCGTTCAAGGTTGATTTCAGCCTGACGTTCGGCGGCTTCGGCTGCGGCATACTGGGCCTGCATCTGCTGCGAAAGCGCCTCGTACTGCCGCTTCTCCTCGACTGAAACGGCAGTTCCGGGGATGGCCTTGCGCCATTGGGACTGCACGATACGGAATTCCAGATCGGCCTTGCGCTCGGCCACATGGGCCTTTGCCGTATCAAGTGCCACCTTGAAATCGAACGGATCGATGACGTACAGCACCTCGCCCTTGTGGACGAACTGGTTATCCTTCACCAGAACTTCGGTAATCTGTCCCGAAACGCGCGGCGCGATATTGGCGACCTGCGCACGCACCTGTCCGTTCCGCGTCCAAGGCGAGGCGGTGTAATAATCCCACAGGATGACGACCACGAGAGCAGCCACCACGAGAATGCAGAGCGTGATGGTCAGGCGGATCAGGCGATGGGCACTGGAAAGCACGGGACGGTCACCTTGTATGCGGTTCGAAACAGGAAAAGGTCAGAGGATCAGGGTGTAAAGGCCGATCAGGCAGATCAGGATACCGAACTGGGCCAAAGGCGGGTCCCAGACGAAACGCCACAGATCGAACCAGGCCAGAATCCAGCGCAGAACGGCCAGTGTCAGCAGGGCTAAGGCCAGATTGATGACGAAGGCCGACACCAGCACGCCATCAAGGTCAACGACCTGTGTCGTCACCATCGCTTGCGTCCTATTCCATAATGATGCACGGCCGAGCGGTTCAGACGCACCATCGTCCGCACCGATTCCAGACCGCCGATACAGTTGATGATCATGGACTGCTCCTCGCGGATACCGTCTGAAAGCCGCTCGTAAAACATGGCCTGAAGCTCGGGAATTTCAGCTTCCAGAAGGCCCAGCCTGTCATGCGCCAGCAAACGCCGCACATGGCGGACCATGGGTTTGAGACCGGGAAGATGCGCCGCCTGATCCAGATAATTCCGGACGCGCGCAATGGTGCTGGAAAAATCTTCCAACGCCACGAAGCGGTTGAAAACACGGCGGGAGCGCAGTCCCGGATCGTGCAGCCGGTCTGTCCACATCAGAAACTGGCTCAAACGCTCGTATTTTCGGCTCAGAAGCGGCGGCCCCATCCGCTCGCCGTGCCCAGCAAGCTGCAGTTCCAGATCATGGGCGATGGAGACCGCCAGCCGAAAGCGGTGCCGTCGTGCGGTCGGCGGCCAGAGCAGCACCAGCAGCACGAAGGATAGCACGGCGGCCATCGCATAAAACGTGTTGCGCGTGATGAAGGCCAGCGGGTCGTAGTTATGATGATTGCCGAGCGCGATGAACACCAAAAAGAACACACCATAATTAAAGCCGATGGCGCTGGTTTTCGGATTCATCAGCAGCAGGCAGGAAATCACGGTCTGCGGCAACAGCACCAGCGCAAGGCTCAGCATGCTGCCCACATGCGGCAGGATCATGAAATCCAGCCATGCCGCCACGAGAATACCGGCAGGCATCCCGATAATGGCGCCCTTGCCAAACTCTGCCGTGTCGATGGCAGTGGAGGCCAGTGTCAGAACCAGTGCCGTCTGGGACAGGGACGTTACGGAGGCCGGGATGCTGGAGCCTAGACACAGCGCCGCTGCAACGCTAAAGCCCAGCAAGACGCGCATGGCATTGATGAACGCCGTCACATAGTCCGGGTTACTCTCAAGCTGCGCCAGTTTGAGCGCATCGCCCGCGGGTGTAGCGCGCAGAAGCGTGTTCATGCCGGTGCGGATATGCAGACGGTTACTGAGAAGCGTCGAACAGCGTTCCAGAAACCACGCCTCCCGCGCCGAAGGCACGAAATCCGGATCTTCCGCACGGATTTCGTCCAGAATCGTGTCCATCGTTTCAAGACGGGTCGTGCCATCCTCGGACCGCTCGTGCCAGGCCCGGACGTGCCGGATCAGGAGCTCGGAAATACCACCGGTTTCCAGCAACCATGCAATCGCACGGCTCGTGGTCAGAACCGTGAGCATCCCAATAATGCCCAGCCGTGCGCCTGCCATCCGCAGACGTCCGCGCTCGACTTCTGTTCTTGCGTAAGAAATCTGGGTCATAAGCGCGAGAATTTCGCCGCTCAATCCGATCATTTCCTCAGGCGTGGCGATCGGATCGCCCATAATGGCGGACTTACCGGTCTGGCGGACACGATGCGACAGCGTCTCCATGGCCTTGGAAAGCCTGCGCCACGCTTCGGGCGAGCCGGACAGAATGTTGACGACCGCAATGGATGCAACGCCGATGGCGATGTCAGACGCACGTGCGATGCTGACGGGATAGATGTTCTGCGGATCATCCATCGTCGGGAGCGCTACGAGTGCGACGGTATAGCCCGCCAGCAGAGCGCCATAAGAGCGAAAATCGCGCTCCAGCGACCCCACAAACGCACAGGCCGCAATCCACAGAGCCGCACCGCCCAGAAACAGCGCCCGCTCCTGATTGAACATCGCCACGAGAATGATGGAAACACTGACGCCGAGCACAGTCCCGGCCAGACGGTAGAACGCCTTGGACAGCGCCTGTCCCCGCAGGGGCTGCGCGAGGATCATGACCGTCACGCCAGCACTGGCAGGCGAATCAAGCTGGGACCAGAAGGCCGTTCCAAGCGCCAGAACAAGTGCAGACCATGTCCTGAGACTGAACTGAACCCATCCGGGGCGGAAGACTGACTGTAGTGCAGCGGTCAAGAGCGATGCCCCTCACCCGACACAGACTTCATCAGAAACAGTCCCACGGCCCTCGTTACCAGAATCAGACTTTAAACCTTAGGGGCGCTTTCGCGGAAAAGTTAGTCCTCGAATCTTCTGGACATGTTTTGACAGACGGCGTTTTGCCTTCTGCTTTGCCGGGAAAAGTTAGTCTTCTTCGTTCGGCAGGGCGTTGCAGGCCGCTGTCAGCTTGGGGTCCGGATGCGCAGCGGCCTTGCGGCAGTAAGTCCGTGCATCTGCACCACACATATTCGTGACATCCTCCATTTCAGAGGACAGAACGTCGCGCGCAACGCCGATATCCTGGTTGTGTTCCGGGTCGATGCCCTCTTCCTTGCTCAGAGCCGTCTGGGCCTGATGCATTTCCTTGAGCGCATTGATGCAGGAGTCGCCTGCCGCATCCGGGTTGGTTTGAAGAACCCGAAGGATCTTGTTGATGGCGAAACCCTGCTGGTTGATCGTCGGATCATCGTCATTGGTCTTGGCATCCCCGTCTTCGGCTCTTGCGGCCACAGGCGCGGCAAGAGCAACGGCGAGAGGAAGAAGAGCCAGCAGCAGGGCGGGGCGGGAATGGCGCTTGATCATGAAAGTGACGTTAGGAGAAAATCCCGGCCGGACAAAGACCCTGAACGACGCTGTTGCAGGTTGTTGCAAATCGGCAGCATCACGGAATTCCGCCACAGACTTGGCTTGTCAGCTTGACTCTACAGGGCGGGATGGGTAATCGGGGCCATTCTTTCGCGGGCGTTCCGGCCCGCTGTCCGGTCCGCAAGGGCCTTACCCGTCGAGAGCCTGATCACCATGAAGATCCGCAACAGCCTGAAGTCCGCAAAGCTTCGTGACAAGGATTGCCGCGTTGTCCGCCGTCGCGGCCGCGTTTACATCATCAACAAGAAGAACCCGCGCATGAAGGCTCGCCAGGGCTGAACCCCTTGGTCTGCCGGATGACGGACGGACGGCGCTGGCTGATGGCTGGTGCCGTTCTGCTTTGTACTCCGGCTCTGACTTTTCTGCCAGTTCAGGCTGCGCCCGCCGCAAATCCTGCCGCGTCCAGCTCCGCAGCCCTCCCGGCTGCCAAACCGCCCGCCTCCTCTCCCCGCCCCCCGCGCAAGACGCTCCATGACCGCCTCATGGAAGCAGAAAAGGCGCTCGCCATGGCCGGGAACGAAAAGCAGGCTGGTGAGATCTCCGAACGTGCGGAAGGCCTCCGCAGCCGCGCCCTGACCGGCAGCGTGCAGATGCTCATCAGCGATTCGCATGATGCACTGGAAAAACATGATTTCCAGAAGGCGCAGGATGATCTGACCGCCGCCATCACCATCCAGCCTGACCAGCCCATTCTCTACCGCCAGCGCGCGGCAATCCGGCTGGCAGCGGGGGACAATAACGGCGCGATCGCTGATCTGGGCGTCACCCTTCAGGCCGATCCCGGCGATCCTACGGCGTGGGGTATGCTTGCGGAAGCCGAACATGACCGCCACGAACCCGAGGCCGCCCTACGGGCCTTCCATCAGATGCTGCTTCTGAATCCGAAATCGCCCGATTCTGACACCCAGCTCAAAACGCTGGAAAAAGCCCGCGACGGCCAGCAGGACTGACGTCACTGCGCGGTGTCTTCCATGTGCTGCTCTGGCAACCCCTTGTAATGTTGTGTGTTGATCCCCTGATTCCATTTTTCAGGAGATCCTCATGACCAAGCCATCCCCCGCTACCGAAACCGCCATCGCAGATGCCAGCGCCAAGAAAAGCTGCTGCTCCAAGATGAAGACCTGCTGTCAGAAGGCCACGCGCGCCCGTGAAATTGGCCTCGCCGGCATGACGGCCATGGCGACGTTCGGACCCAAGCGTTTCCGCCCGTATTTCCAGCAGATTCTGGCTGTCATCGCGGTCGTCACCGCCTCGGTGGAGTTCTTCCGCAAGCGCAAGGGCTGATTTTCCAGCCTTAAAGGAAGGAAATGGGGTCGATATCGATATCGACCTTTGCTCCACCGGTGGGTTTGATATCCCCCAGCCACTGACGCAGGATCGGCTGCACGGCAATGCCCCGCATGGTCCGTAGCAGCAACCTGCGCCTGTGCCGTCCGCGCAGGACGGCAAGCGGAGCGGGAGCCGGTCCCAGAACCTGCACCCCTTCCCGCTCCGGCGCGGAAAGCGCAATTTCCCGCGCCAGCGCGTCCGCCGCATCCGCACTCGGCGCGCTCACGATCAGCGCGGCCAGCCGTCCATAAGGCGGCCAGAACGAGGGCCGTCTCTGCTCGGCTTCCTGCTCCATGAAGGTCTGGAAATCGTTGGAAACCAGCGCCGTCATGACCGGATGTTCGCCGACATAACTCTGAAGCAGCACGTGCCCGCGATGCTCCGCACGGCCTGCACGGCCCGCAACCTGATGCAGAAGCTGCACCGTCCGCTCGGCTGCCCGCAGATCCCCGCCCCCAAGCCCCAGATCCGCATCCACGACGCCCACGAGCGTCAGTTTTGGGAAATGCCAGCCCTTGGCGACGATCTGCGTACCAATGATGAGATTGACCTCCCCATCCGTAATCTTCCGCACAGCCTCCGCCGTGGCAGCCGGGGAGCCGAGCGTATCGGAGGACATCACCAACAGTTTCGCTTCCGGGAACCGCAGCTTGGCCTCTTCCGTAATGCGCTCGATTCCCGGCCCGATGGGGACGAGCGAATTCTCGGCGTGACACTCCGGACAGTCCTTGGGAATCCGTTCGTTATGCCCGCAGTGATGGCAGGTCAGGATACCCCGCGCCCGGTGCTCCACCAGCCAGGCCGAGCAGTTCGGACACTGCATCCGGTGTCCGCACGCCCGACACAGCGTCAACGGCGCATAGCCGCGCCGGTTGAGGAACAGCATGGCCTGCTCCCCTTTCTCCAGCGTCTCATCAATGGCGGTGCAGAGCTTGGGAGACAGAAACAGGCCGCGTTCCGGCGGATCGGCCCGCATATCCACGAGTGAGACATCCGGCAGGGTCGCTCCGCCATGGCGCGCCGTCAGGAGTTCGTGCCGGTAGCGTCCACTCTCCACATTCGCCAGCGTTTCGAGCGAGGGTGTGGCGGAAACGAGAATGGCCGACGCATCTGCCAGACGCGCG
This sequence comes from Gluconobacter cerevisiae, assembly GCF_015244675.1. GTDB lineage: Bacteria > Pseudomonadota > Alphaproteobacteria > Acetobacterales > Acetobacteraceae > Gluconobacter > Gluconobacter cerevisiae. The sequence goes on from NZ_JABCQO010000001.1 coordinate 326,218, forward strand.
CGAACAACCGCCATGTCCCGCCCATGATACATGACGCCCTCTTCCTGTTTGAAGGCGCTTTCATGCTCCTCGTCCACCACAACGAGACCCAGATCAGCAAACGGCAGGAACAGCGCAGACCGCGCCCCTACCACAACGCGGGCACTCCCTTCCGCCACGGCGCGCCATGTCTCGCGCCGCCGCTTGGCTCCAAGATCGGAATGCCAGACAGCAGGTTCGGCCCCGAAACGCCGGATAAAACGGTCCGTCCACTGGGCGGAGAGTGCGATTTCCGGCAGCAGGACCAGAACCTGCTTTCCCTTGGCCAGACAGGCGGCCACGGCCTCGAAATAGACCTCCGTCTTGCCCGATCCGGTCACGCCTTCCAGCAGCGTGACCTGAAACCGCCCGGCCTCGACGGGGCCGCATAATTCCTGCGCGACTTCAGCCTGTTCTTCGGAGAGCTTCGGCGCGCCATGCGCCGGGTCTGGCAAACCGAACGGAGCAGCCGGAGCAATGACGGCCTCCCGCAGCAGACCGGCCGTAGCGAGGCCGCGAATGACGGCCGCACTCGCCCCGCTGCGGTCTCCCAGTTCAGCGGTGCTCATGGGTGTGGAAGACGCAAAATTCAGCACGGACCGACGTGCGGGCGTGATCCGCAGATCGCCCTCCGGCGCTTCCGTCCGCACCCAGCCCAGAGTAGGTTTGGGGGCATCCTTCAGATGAATGCGCGTGGCCATCGCCAGAACAAGCCCCGGTGGGGTGAGCGTATAGGCCGCAACCCAGTCGATAAAACGACGCAGGCTCTGTGGAAGCGGGCGCACGTCCATTTTTCCAACGACGGGCCGCAGACGTTCGAGCGGGAGTTCACGCCCCACGGGCAGCGCGAAATCCTGTGGCAGTGTGCGATCGGTTTCCCACACGCAGCCCACGGTTTCCCGGCGGCCCAGCGGGACCGTCACGAGGTCTCCCGGCTCAAGCGACATCGGCGCGAGATAATCGAGCGGCCCCGGAAATGGCAGCGGCACAAGCACCGAAACGCGCGTTCCGGTGGAAGGTGGCTTTCGCCGGGGATCAGGCTTGGATAGGCTGTTGGATGCCATGACCGTGTCTAACCTCCTCCGCTCCGAAATGCCATGACCGCATCCCTGATGGCGCTCGATGCCCTGCGCGACTGGACCGAATGGCTGACGCATGAAAAGCGCTTCAGTCCGCGCACGGTCGAAGCCTATCGCCACGACATCCTTCTGGCGCTGACGTTTTTCCAGCAGCATCTGGGCGGGGAAGTCACGCTGGCGGATCTGGGGAAACTCTCACTTGCGGATCTGCGCGCCTGGCTCGCCCATGAAACAGCCCGCAGCGAAAAGCCGACCCGCCGTGCCACCAGTGCCGACTCGCGAGCACGCTCGCGAGCGCGGCATGTCTCGGCCCTGCGGTCTTTTTTCCGGTATCTGGCCCTGCGGCATGATCTCTCCAACCCCGCCCCGTCTTTGCTCGCCACGCCGCGCATGAAGAAGCGACTGCCCCGTCCGTTGGGGCAGGAAGCGGCGCTGGCGGCCCCGGAAGGCATTTCCGATGACGCCGAGACCAGTCAGGCCGCTCTGCGCGACCGGGCGCTGTTCACGCTGCTTTACGGCACGGGACTGCGGATCGGCGAGGCACTGTCGCTGGATATCCGGGACCTGACGAATGCGGGGCAGAACATGCTGCGCGTGGTCGGCAAAGGCGGCAAGGAACGGCTCGTGCCTTTGCTTCCGGCAGTCATCGAAGCACTGGAAAGCTGGACAGCGGCCCACCCCACTCCCGCGCCCGATGCGCCCCTGTTCTGCGGCGTGCGAGGCGGCCGTCTCAATCCCGGTGTGGCCCAGCGCGCCATGCGGAACTGGCGCAAAGGCGAAGGCCTGCCCGATTCCGCAACACCCCACGCCCTGCGCCATTCTTTCGCAACACATCTGATGGAAGGCGGCGCGGACCTGCGCACCATTCAGGAACTCATGGGCCACGCCAGCCTGTCCACCACACAGGCCTATACGCTGGCGGACGAAAAACACCTGCTGGATGTCTGGCGCAAAGCGCATCCCCGTGCGGATCAGGGCTCATGAAACGCGTCGTGTCCGCTGCACTGGTTCTGGGCTGCTACATGGCGACAGCCCATGCTGCTCCCGTCTGCGAAATGGCGCGCGCCGTGGTGCTGCCACTGCGCGATGATGGCGGTTATCTGAGCGTGCCAGTGACGGTGAACGGCCACAGTGCCTCGATGATCGTCGATACAGGCTCCGAAGGCAGCCTCATGACTCCGGGTGGCGTCGCAGCCTTCCGCCTGCCCCCCGATCCCCAGCACCGGACGATGATGCAGGGTCCGAACGGCGCGCCGCGCGTCGTGCCAAATATCCGGATTCAGGACCTGAAACTCGGCACACCGCGTTCGGGAGAACTCGCGCTCGGGGCCGGAACGATGGCGGTTGGCGCTCTCCCCGGCTCTCCCATGATCACGCCGCCCGTTTTCGGACTACTGGGTGCGGATGTTCTGGCGGATTACGATCTGGAATTCGATGTCCCGCACCAGCACCTGACATTATGGCGCGTCCGTCTGGGCTCTCATGCCTGCCAGCCCCCACCCGCGTGGAGCGGCCGCTGGACAAGCGTGCCCGTCCGCCGGACCTCAGGCCGCCTGACGGTACCTTTCACATTGGATGGATTGAGCGGGACGGCCCTTCTGGACAGCGGCGCGCGCTCGCATATCGTCAGCACGGATTTCGCCCATCGTCTCGGCCTGACGGACGAGCAACTCGCCCTTGATCCGGGCGGCATGACGTCGGGCGTGGATCTACACGAACGCGCGTATCACTGGCACCATTTCAAACGCTTTGAACTGGGCGGCACCGTCTGGAGCCGCCCCGTCCTGACCGTCGCTCCGGTCCACGATCAGGCCGACATGCTGCTGGGCTCGGACTGGTTCGCCCATCATGACATCTGGCTGTCCTACGCTACGGGGCAGCTCTTTTTCCGGTAAATTCTACCGACGATATTATGACCCATCACCGGCAGGCGCAGGCGATCGCGCTGGCGGGTCTGAACTCTCGGGAGGCAATGTCGATGTCAGAATAACTTCTGCCATAGGACCGGAAATTCCATGCGCCGTGATGGAAAGCTGAAGATGGACAGCACCCTGTTCATAGGAAAAAATTTTCTGGGCCGCACCACGCTGCGGGTCCTGCTGCTGCAGGAGAAGGTTGAGCGTGGCATGGCGGGCCAGAAGCTGATCCCGCAATTCCGTCTGGACGTTCGCGACGTTTCCCTGCCGCATCACGACCTGACAATGCCCTTTGTCGAGCGACACAAGGGCCATCTGTCCATAGACCGTACTGGCCACATAAACACGTCCCGGATTGCCGTGCAGAAACCCTTCCCGCGTCGGGGGCGGCCCTTCAGGAAGGTGGTAGCGTGCAGCCCATTCCCGCAAACCGGAAGGGTTACCCGTGAAGGAAAGACAGCTCTGGCCAAACAGACCGACAGCATTCGCAGCGCCCAAATCGCGGGCGGAGGCCGGCACACAGAACAGAAGGGCGACCAGAACGGAGGTCGGCCCGATTATTCCGCAAAATCGTAATGTCATGGTTCCTCTTTCTTTCCTTCACCACTGACCGACACGTTACACTCCGAAACTGTTCACGAGAAACCCGGAAAACCTTGTGGAAATTCCATAAATTGGCTGGGCATGCCTTGAACTGACCCTCAGAAATAAAAAAAAGCTCCTCCCGCAAAGGAGGAGCTTTCGGGCCGATAAGGCTCGGGGGACGTGTCAGATCATTCGCCCTTGAGGCGGGAATTGCACTGCGACCAGTAGCCGCCGCCTTTCTGGATCCATTTCAGGGATCCATTGCCGCCATTCGCCTTGTTGGCGTTGTACTGGGCGACGCAGGTTTTCTGGCGGGCGCGACCGGCGGAGAGTTTGCTGAACTCGGGGGAAATGGCAGTCGGAAACACGACATTGCCCGAGGACGCAACGGCAGCCTTCGGAGCGATCGGGGCTTTCGTACCGGCCGGAGACGAGTCCGCAGGCGCGGCGCTTGCAGGGGCGGCTGGGGCCGTCGTGGTTGGTGCCGTTGCCGGAGCAGCAGCCGCAGGCGTTGTGCTGGCTGCGGCAGCCGGGGCGGCGGCCTTGGCTGTATCGCCACAGGAAGCGGCCTTGAATGCCTTATAGGACTGGCCGTTCAGGGAGCCGTTCTGCTTGGCCGTCTTGAACGCGGCATGGCATTCCTTGGCGGTCAGGGCGTGAGCGGGTGCGACGCTCAGTCCTGCGGCCAGCAAGGCGGCGAGGGAGAGGCCGGAAAAGGCTTTTGTAAACGTCATGCAGAAAGAACCTTCATTCTGAAATCGGCGGGAGATAAAAGCCCCCCGCAGCTTGAGCATCAGAGAAGCGCGATCAGTTGATGCGCTCACCGTGCAGAACCATGTCGAGACCTTCACGCTCTTCGTCCGGCGACACCCGCAGGCCCATCACCAGATCCAGAACCTTCAGGATCACGGTTGTCATGATAACACACCAGACAATCGTCACCCCTACGGCCTCGGTCTGCGCGATGACCTGATGAACACTGGCGACCGTTCCTTCCGGGTTGGACGCCGTGGCCGAAAGCGGACCATAGGCAAACGCACCGGTCAGAATGGCGCCGATGATGCCACCTGTTCCATGAACGCCGAACGCATCAAGACTGTCATCGTAGCCAAAACGATGCTTGAGCCATGTGGCGCTCCAGAAACATCCCGCTCCGGCGATCAGGCCGATGACGACCGCACTTCCCGGCAGTACGAAACCCGCCGCTGGCGTGATGGCGACCAGACCGGCCACCGCACCCGAAATAATGCCCAGAGCCGTCGGCTTCCCCGTCCGCGCCCATTCGACAACCATCCAGGCCACGCCGCCCGCAGCCGCAGCGACCTGCGTCGTCAGCATGGCCATGCCCGCGCGGCCATTAGCGCCCAGAGCAGACCCGGCATTGAAGCCGAACCAGCCTACCCAGAGCAGGGACGCGCCGATAATGGCGTAGGTCAGATTAAAGGGCGAAAAGTCTTCATGGCCCAGCCCCTTACGGCGACCGAGAATGATGGCACAGACCAGACCGGCCACACCGGAATTGATGTGCACGACCGTCCCGCCCGCAAAGTCCACCGCACCAAGCCCAGCGACCCAACCAGTCGGGCTCCAGACCCAGTGCGCGACCGGGGCATAAACGAGCAGAAGCCACGCCACGCTAAACAGGCACATGGCGGAAAACTTCATACGATCCGCATAGCCGCCCGTGATCAGGGCGGGGGTGATGACGGCAAACGTCATCTGGAACATCATGAAGACGCTCTCAGGGATCGTCATCGTCACGGCAGCGGGCGTTCCAGCGCCCAGCGTGAAGGCGGAATCAACGCCTGCACGGAAATTGTCCGCCACGCCATGCAGCATGACGCGCGACAGATCCCCGATCCACGGCGAGCCGGTCGAGAACGCAAGGCTGTAACCCGCGACCATCCAGACGAGGCTGGCAATGCAGCAGATCATGAAAGACTGGATCAGCGTCGCCAGCACGTTCTTCTTGCGGACCATGCCGCCATAAAAAAGCGCCAGACCGGGAATGGTCATCATCAGCACGAAAGCCGTACTGACGAGCATCCAGGCCGTATCGCCCGTATCGATGGGCGCGCGCATCAGAGCGCGCCCTCGCCGGTTTCTCCCGTGCGGATACGGATGAGCTGGTCGAGGCTGGAGACCATGATCTTGCCGTCACCGATCTTGCCGGTGCGGGCTGCGGTCATGATGGCTTCGATCACGTCCTCGACGATCGCGTTGGAAACGGCGACCTCGATCTTGAGCTTGGGCAGGAAGCTGACGTGATACTCGGCGCCACGATAGATTTCGGTCTGGCCTTTCTGGCGACCGAAACCCTTGACTTCGGTAACTGTCAGACCCTGAACCCCCAGCGGGGTCAAGGCTTCACGGACGTCATCAAGCTTGAAGGGTTTGATGATGGCAGTAACGAGCTTCACGAACGGCATATCCTCGTTGCGATCAGGTAATCTTTGTCAGAGTATGCCTCAGATCATGCCAGTCTCATAATGATATTGGCAGTCCAGCCGTCTCGTTTCTGTTGAAATTCCCATGAAGAGTGGCCCAAACGCCCCCTCAGGCGCGACCGGGCATGGCGGTGGGTGGGGAGCCGGGCATATCCGGGCCGCGATAGGGACCATCCTGCGGCCGGTTGACCGGCGGCGCGACCAGAGCATCGGGCCATGCGTTCTGATCGGGAGCGCCAGAGACGATGGCCGTGCGGCCTCGCGGCAGACATTCCGGCATTTCCAGACGCAGGCGACGCAGCATCCGTTCGCGGATGTCGCACGCCAGATTCCACATCGCGTCCGCATCCGGCGCCCCTGCGATCAGACGGATGGACATGACCTGCGCATTGCTGTCCGCGATCTGGCAACCGATGGAGGTCTTGTCCTGATCCCAGTCCGGGCATTTGGCCAGTTCCTCGAAATACATCTCCCGCAGGCGGTCAACCGGCGTCTGGTAATCCAACCAGAGAAACAGGGAGGCGATCAAAGACGGCGAACTGTGCGTCCAATTCTGGAACGGATTCTCAAGGAAATACGAGATCGGCACGATATAGCGGCGACGATCCCACGTCCGCAGAACAACATAGGTCGCGTTGATTTCCTCCACCCACGCCCAGTCACCGTTCAGAATCAGCATATCTTCCATACGGATGGGCTGGGTGACGGCAATCTGGATGCCCGCGATCAGGTTCGTCAGGGCCGGACGCGCGGAAAGACCGACGATCAGGGACGCCGCACCAGCGGACGCAAACAGCGACACGCCGAATTTCTGCACCGAATGGAACACCATCAGCGAGGACGCGACCGTCAGCACACCGAACGAAATCTCGATCAGGCGTCGCAGAACACGGATCTGCGTCTGGTGCGAACGGACCGTGATATCGTCCATGTGCTCCTTGGCACTGATCCGCGTCAGATACTGATCCGTCAGCAGACGGAACGTCCGGATGATGCCGAAGCCAAGATTGAGAATGAACAGGCAGATGAAAATCTGTTCCAGAAACGACGTCGTTGCATCGGTGAACCCGATCGTCGCCTGAAGAGCCGCGCTGGCGGCGATAATCATCAGCCCATTGCGGATGGGCGCCCGCAGCCGGGCAATGATGGCATGAATGAACTGGATACGACGCAGACCCGGCAGCCGCGGAAGGGCATCCGTGATGATACGACTGGACAGCAGCGCAATACCCGCCGCGAACATCAGAACCAGAATCGAACCAAGCGGAGCCGGGAGCCAGTCCAGCATATGTCCGAGCCGGCTGATGGAATTGACGTAGGAATGTTCGATCATGCGGTCTGCGGTTCCTTATCTTCTCGCTGCACCTGTTCTTGGCATCTGCTGATTGAGCGGTACGGGCACCCGCAAAACAACATCATCGACCCCGGTTCGTTCCCGAATCAGATGACCAGATCGAAATCATCATGAACCGTGTCGGTTGAAATCGTTTCCGTTAGAGCACAGAAGCGTCACAAAGATGAATCTTGGCGCTCAGTTTTTACCTGAGCGATACGGTTTGACTATGGATCGCAGATTCATTTTCATGCTGATTTTAACGTTATAGTTCAGCAGTTCAAGGACAGCCGCATGGGGTACAATCTCGAGATTACGCGCAACCCCATCTGGTCTGGCAGGCCCGGCAGCCCCCTGTCGCTCGAAGAGTGGTTCGACGTCATCACGAGCGATGACGAACTCCAGTTCGCCGTATCGAGCGAACCCAGGAAATATCCGACACAGGACGCGGAATGGCTCAATCATCCCGCCGCCTCCAAAAAGCCGGAAGACACGTTGTTCTACTGGGCCGGAAACGCCATCAGCTGCAAATATCCAGATGAACAGCAGATGGCCAAGATGGTCCGGATCAGCAGTCGCCTCAAAGCCGTTGTCGTTGGCGACAGTGGTGAGCGCTACGATCTGGACCCGAACGGCAAGGTCGTGGTCAATGATGAGGCAGCCCCGGAACTACCCCTGCCCCTGATTTACGGTGCGGGTGCGCGGTCCTGCGCGGATTTCACACAAGCCATCGGCGACACAGCATCTCCCAACAGCGTGATTTTCTACAACTGGTATCTCGGGTTTGTGACGGCCATCAACGCCGCCCGCCACCAGGACGGAAAAAGCGTGATGACACTGAATCTGACGCCCGAAGTGGTGCGCGAGGATCAGGCCTTTCTCATCCAGTACTGCCGGGAACACCCCGAGCGCAGCTTCCATCAGGCTGCCCTCACGCTGCTTCAGATGCGCCTCGCCCGCTGCCCCCCATAAGGAAAGCGCCCCCTTCCGCTCAAACCCTCGCAGGAGTAGGACAGGGGCAGGGAGATGAGTACGATGAAAAAAACCCATTACGACCTCTGCATCAACGGCGCCGGACCTGTGGGCGCTACGCTGGCGTGTCGTCTGGCGGCAGAGGGCGTGCGCGTCCTGCTCATCGACCGCAATGCCCTGCCCGGCATGGAAGATCCCGCTCTGGACGGGAGGGCCTATGCCATTGCGGAAGGCTCCCGCCGGATGCTCGCGGACGCAGGCATCTGGGACAATCTGCCCAATGTGGCCCAGCCGATCCACGAAATCCGCGTGGCAGACGGACGCCCGCATGAGGCCCCCTCCCCGCTGACGCTGCATTTCGGCCCGGAAGACGCCCCCGAAGGACAAAGTTTCGGCTGGATGGTCGAAGCGCGGGAGCTGCGACTTGCGATCAACCAGACGCTGAAGCAGTACGACACGCTTGATGTCCATGCGCCGGATCTGGGAACATTCACGTTCCGCCCGGATCATGTCTCCATCCGTCTGGCCTCAGGCAAAACCGTGACGGCGAAACTGGCCGTGGCAGCGGAAGGACGCCGTTCCCCCCTCCGCCGTCAGGCGCGGATTGGCCTGACCAAGATTCCGTATAACGAGTACGGTATCGTCGCCACGATCGCGCATGAAAAGCCGCATCATGGCGTGGCGCTCGAACATTTCCTGCCGGAAGGTCCGTTCGCACGCCTGCCCATGCCCGGCACCGCCGAACATCCGCACCGTTCCGCCATTGTCTGGGCCGAAGGCGAAGGCCGCGCCCAGCGTTTCCATGATCTGCCGGACGAGATTTTCGCACGCGAGATCAAGGCCCGCATGGCGGACGAGGATCTGGGCAAGATCACTCCGACCGGTCGTCGCTGGATTTACCCGCTCTCCGCGCAATACGCCCACAGCTATATCGGCCCGCGCCTCGCTCTAGCCGGTGACGCCGCGCACGGCATCCACCCCATCGCAGGTCAGGGACTAAACATCGGGTTCCGGGACGTGATTTCGCTCGCAGACCTACTGATCGAGGCGCATCGCATGCGCAAAGACATGGGCAGCCGCGAGCTTCTCGTCCGCTATCAGCGCAACACCCGCCCCGGCAACATGGCAATGCTGGCCGCCACGGACGCGCTCGAACGCCTGTTCGGCAACGACAATCCGGTCCTGCGCCGCCTGCGCGATATGGGCATCGCGAGCGTCCAGCGCTTCCCCGCCCTGCGCCGGGCCTTCGTCCGAAAGGCCATGGGCATATGACGGAAGCCATCATCGAAACGCCCCCTGAAAGAACAGCAGACCTCACCGCCTTCTGGCAGGATATGCAGTCACAGGCCTGCAGTTGCCACGACCCGCTGATTCAGGACGTGTTTTCCACCAATATCGGGGACCATCCGGACTTTGCGTCTGCACTGGCCTCCCTTCTGGGCACGAAACTCGCGGACCGCTCCATCCCGGCCACGACCATCACCCGCCTCGTCGCCTCGATCCTGAGCACCGACCCCGACATCGCCGAAGCGGCAGCAGCCGACATTCTCGCGACCTATGACCGCGACCCGGCCTGTCCGGACCTCGTCACGCCCTTCCTGTTCTTCAAGGGATGGCAGGCGCTTCAGGCCTACCGGATCTCGCATCATCTCTGGACGCGGGGCCGTCAGCATCTGGCCCATCATTTCCAGAGCCGCATCAACGAACTGTTCGCCATCGACATTCACCCCGCGGCCCGTCTGGGGCGGCGACTGAGCATCGACCACGGCACGGGGATCGTCATTGGCGAAACCAGCATCGTCGAAGATGACGTCTCGCTGTTTCAGGATGTCACGCTGGGCGGTATGGGCAAGCTGAGCGGCAACCGTCACCCCATCGTGCGACGCGGGGCCATGATCGGCGCAGGCGCACGAATTCTCGGACGCCTCGTGATCGGGGAATATGCGCGGATCGGCGCGGCTTCGGTCGTTCTGGAAGATATCCCGGCCTATTCCACCGCAGTCGGCAATCCGGCGCGGATCGTGGGCACCACACCCCGCCCGGCATAAAGCACTCAGGGTCCGGAGCCTGCGCCCCGGACCCTGCTGCCTGTTACTTGTTCGAGAACTTGAAAATCGTCGTGTAATCGAACGTCTGACCCGGCTTGAGTTCAGTCGTCGGGAAAGACGGATGGTTCGGGCTGTCGGGATAATGCTCGGCCTCGAACGCAATCGCATCGCCCTGACGATAGGCATGACCGAACACCCCGGCATAACCACCATCCAGCGAGTTGGACGTATAGACCTGAAGCCCCGGCTGGTTCGTCAGGATTTCCATGCTACGGCCCGAACGCGGATCATAGACCTTGCCCGCCAGACGCGGTGCCTGACCGGACGGCCCGTTGACGACCCAGTTCATGTCATAACCACGCGCATACATCATCTGCTGGTCGTTGCTGCGCAGACGATCACCGATGACGGTCGGCTTGCTGAAATCAAGCGGCGTCCCGGCGACAGGCGCGATCTGGCCAGTCGGAATGGATGTTGCGTCGGTCGGCGTAAAGCCATCCGCGTTGATCTGAAGAATTTCCGGCTCGATGGAGCCCGAACCCTCGCCGTTCAGATTCCAGTAGCTGTGATTCGTCAGGTTCAGAACCGTCGGCGCGTCAGTCGTGGCAACATAATGCAGCGACAGGGCGTTGTCCGTGCCCAGCGTATAGGTCACATGCGTCGTCAGCTTGCCGGGAAAGCCCTGATCGCCGTCCGGGCTGACCAGCTTGAGCGTCACATACGCGCCATTGTCGTTGGTGCCGGTCTTCTCGATCGTCCAGACGTTCTTGTCGAAGCCCTTCTTGCCGCCATGCAGCGCATTCGGCGGGGCCGTCACGTCCGTATGATAGATCTTGCCGTCCACGGGAAAGCTGCCGCCGGCGAGACGGTTGGCGTAACGGCCGATGATGGCGCCGAAGAACAGACCGCCTTTCGCGCTATCAACCGTATAGCCCTTCAGGTTGTCGAACCCGAGAACCACGTCCTGAACATGCCCTTCGCGGTCCGGCGTCTCGACGGACTGGATGATGCCGCCATAGGTGATGATACGGGCCGTCGTGCCGAGACCGTTCTTGAGGGTCACGATCCGCACGGGCTTGCCATCCGGCGTGCTGCCCCAGGGCTGATTGGCCACGGTAGGGTGCGCCTGCGCCACACCGGCACTCAGGGCCAGAGCCGCAACAGTGGCGAGAAACGTACCCTTCGAGCCGAAGAATCTGGACATTGAAAACCTCCCGGGTGTTGAGTTGAGGCCACACTGATCCCAAAAATCCCGAAGGGTCAAAGCCCGGAAAGCAGCCGAAAAGCATCTGGATCGTTAAAGCATCTGGCCTCTTCAAACGCGCAGCATTTGCAGACATACAGGGATGCACGCTATCGGAGGATACGTTATGACTACGCCCCTCCGCAGTTTTCCGCGACGGATGGCGCGTGGCCGATCGGGGTTCATGGAGTCCTTCAGGGAACGGATTACGAAAATTTCCGTTTTCCGGTGACTTCTTCGTGAGCACTGGGCCGGGAAGGGTATTTTGGGGATGGTTATGGACTTTCGGCAGGACGACAACGCAATCCGGGAGACGCGCTCACGCCGTGTGTCACGTCGCAGCAGGACTCTCGCAGGTGCGCTCGCCCTGCTGGCACTGGGCGCCTGTGGCTCAATGCGTAACCCTCCCCCGACAGATCCGGACGATCTTGCGGACTACAAGGCCGCGAACGATCCCTACGAGCCCTTGAACCGCAAGATGTACAACGTCCAGATGTGGGCCTATCACAAGGTCCTGCGTCCGGTCGGCAAGGCGTGGATCTGGGCCATTCCCAAGCCCGTGCGTCACTCTATCGCGAACATCAACGAAACCTGGCGCGAGCCTGCAGTGTTCTTTTCCGACGTCGGCGCGGGCAAGCCGCGTCGTGCGGGCGACGCCTTCATGCGCTTTGCAATCAACATGAGCGCTGGCGTCGGTGGTTTCTTCGATGTCGCCGGTCTTGTGGGCTACAACCAGCATGAAACCGATCCGGGCCTGACGATGGGCACCTGGGGCGTGGCAAGCGGGCCTTACCTGTTCATCCCGTTCGTCGGCCCGTCCAATTTCCGCGATGGCGCGGGTTACGGCATTGGTCAAGGCCTGACGCCGATCAACTATGTGCCTCGCGGCTATGATCTGCTAACCTTCAACTGGGCTTACAACGTGGCCGGGACAATGGAAGGCTACGCCAGCTCCATCGACCAGATCGACCATGTCGAACAGGACAGTCTGGACCCGTACTCCTATATCCGGAGTGCATGGCAGCAGAACCGCCAGAGCCAGATCGACACGATCAAGAACGACGACCGCGCAACCACCCCCGACTGGTACAACTGAGGACAACGACATGTTCAACGTATTTTCGCGCCGCACTGTTCTTGGGGCCGTTGTCTCCCTCGCTGTCGCAACGGGGGCCGCGCAGGCCAGCACGGCAACGGACTTCGTGAACTCCTTCGGAGGCCGTCTGGTACAGGTCGTCAACTCGCACGAGTCCCTGGACCAGAAGAAGAAAGAAGTCCTTCCCCTGCTTAAGGAGAATGTCGACATCACGGGGATCGGCCGCTACTGCCTTGGCAAGTACTGGCGTACGGCAACGCAGGCCCAGCGTGACAAGTACATTTCCCTGTTCGATCAGGTTCTGGTCAACACCATCACAGACCAGATCGGCAGCTATCAGGGTGTGAGCTTCCGTGTGACCTCAACGGCTGCAATCCCCGAGGGCGAGCGCGTCAACGCCCTGATTGACCGCCCGGGCCAGCCGGAAGTCAACATGCAGCTCATCATCGGCGGCACCCCCCCCAAAGTGGTGGACATGTACGGCGAAGGTGCCAGCCTGCGCATGAACCAGCGCGGCGATTACAGCTCCTATCTCGCGCGCCATAACGGTGACGTCGACGCACTGAACGCCGCTCTCGAACGTCAGCTCAGCCACCACCAGTAAGACATCAGGCAGGACCGCCCAGAGCAGACCGGTCCTGCCTTCCTGCTCAGTGCCCTGTATTCAGCGCACCATGTTCAGCGCACTGGGCGCTGCACCGTGACATGATACCGGTAGATCGTGTCCCGACCTGTAAACAGGACGTCTGTCCTGCCCTCCCGTCGTCCCATGATTTCCGCGACCTGATGGGACACGAGATTGATACTCAGAATATCCGGAAGTGGCGTCGCAGCTGACTGGACGTTTGGGGGAAGAGCCACAATCTCGCTCGCACCGGCCTGAAGCGTAATGGTCCGGTCCATGATATGCACGCCATTGACCACGCTTTCCACGGGCTTTGACATCTCGGCAGAGGCATGAGAAGCAAAAAACAGGACGACAAGTCCCAGACCTCGTGTGCAGACAGTCCCAAATCTCACAGACAACTCCCACCCCGGATGTAACAAACCTTTTCGGTTTAATATGGATAGGCAGGAGCATCTGAAAACACAACGGCTCCCCTTGCCATCCGGAAAATCCGTGAAGGTTTGTCAGCCCGCCGTGATGTCGTAAAGAAACATCGTATCGCCATCGCGATCGAAAGTGGCCGTATGGCGCAGCCCCAGACTGCCCAGAACCGTGCGGGAGGCCAGATTGTCTTCCCGCGTGACGGCCACGATACGCTTTTCACCCGTATCCAGCACATAGCGCAGGGCCGCAGCAGCAGCTTCACGAGCAATGCCACGCCCGGCAGCCCATGGGAAAATGGAAAACCTCAGACCCAGCCCACGCCCGTCAGGACGCTCGTGAACACCAGTAATCCCGACGAAGCGGCCATTTTCGCGGATCGAAAATATTCCTACGCCCCGCCGTGCCCAGAAGCTGACGTCTTCCGCCATTTCCTGCTCGGTCGTTGTACGGTTTCGGACGCCGCCCAACATCCGCGCAAACGCACCGGCATCACTTTTGAGCGCAACCATGTCTTCGAGGTCCGGCCAGTTGACCGGAGTCAGAACAAGCCGGGCGGTTCGGATTTCACGCCCCAGCACGCAGCTCTCCCCAGACCATCAGCAGAAACCTTCAGCGGACAGGATCGCCCCGTCCGCTGAACGGAAAACGCCGGATCAGCGGGCCAGCGGGCGGTACTTGATGCGGCCGGGTTCGGTAGCGTCCGGGCCCAGGCGACGACGCTTGTCAGCTTCGTAGTCCTGGAAGTTGCCTTCGAACCACTCGACATGGCTGTCACCCTCGAACGCGAGGATATGCGTGGCCAGACGGTCAAGGAACCAGCGATCATGGGTGATGATCACGGCGCAACCTGCGAATTCTGCCAGAGCGTCTTCGAGAGCACGCAGCGTATCGACGTCAAGATCATTGGTCGGCTCATCGAGCAGAATGACGTTGCTATCTTTCTTGAGCATCTTGGCCAGATGGACGCGGTTGCGCTCACCACCCGACAGGATGCCCACGCGCTTCTGCTGGTCGGAGCCCTTGAAGTTGAACGCGCCAACATAGGCCCGTGACGGAACCGTGCGCTTGCCAAGCTGGATGACGTCCGTACCGCCGGAAATTTCTTCCCAGACCGTCTTGTTGTCATCAAGCGTGTTGCGGGACTGATCGACGTAACCCAGCTTCACCGTCTCACCGATCTTGAGCGAGCCGCCATCAGGCGTGTCGTCACCCGTGATCATCTTGAACAGCGTGGATTTACCCGCACCGTTCGGCCCGATGACACCCACGATGCCACCCGGCGGGAGCTTGAAGTTCAGATTGTCGATCAGCAGACGATCGCCATAGCCCTTGCTGAGATTCTCAGCCTCAATGACCGTGCCACCCAGACGCGGACCCGGCGTGATGACGATATCCGCCGTCCCGCCTGCGCGCTCGGCATTGGCGGCCAGCATTTCCTCATACTTCGTGATACGGGCCTTGCTCTTGGCCTGACGGGCCTTGGGCGAGCTGGAAATCCACTCCTGCTCGGCCGCAAGGGCACGCTGACGGGAGCTTTCTTCCTTCTCTTCCTGGGCCAGACGCTTGCGCTTCTGTGTCAGCCAGGACGAATAGTTGCCTTCGAACGGATAGCCGCGGCCACGCTCGATTTCGAGAATCCAGTTGGTGACGTTGTCGAGGAAGTAACGGTCATGGGTGATGACCATGACGGTGCCCTGATAGTCACGCAGCGTCTTTTCGAGCCAGCTCACACTCTCGGCGTCGAGATGGTTGGTCGGCTCATCGAGCAGCAGGATTTCAGGCTTTTCAAGCAGCAGGCGGCACAGGGCCACGCGGCGCTTTTCACCACCTGAGAGGTTCGTCACCGGGCTGTCAGCGGACGGGCAGCGCAGGGCGTCGAGCGCGATCTCAAGCTTGCGGTCCAGCTCCCAGCCGTCGCCAGCATCGATCTTCTCCTGAAGATCGGCCTGCTCGGCCAGAAGAGCCGTCATTTCGTCGTCGGACATCGGCTCGGCGAACTTCATCGAGATCTCGTTGAAGCGGTCCACAGCTCTTTTCAGCTCACCGAAACCCAGAGCCACGTTCTCGCCGACCGTCAGGGTCTCGTCGAGCTTGGGTTCCTGTTCGAGATAGCCGATGCGTGCGCCTTCTGCGGCCCAGGCTTCACCGCCATATTCTTTCTCGATGCCGGCCATGATCTTGAGCAGCGTGGATTTGCCCGCACCGTTCACACCCAGCACACCGATCTTGACGCCCGGCAGGAAGGACAGCGTGATGCCCTTGAAGACTTCACGCCCACCCGGATAGGACTTCGTGAGGTCCTTCATGACATAGACGTACTGGTAGGCGGCCATGGGAGGTCTCCTCAATCGGTGGATGGGCGGGGAAGACGCGGAACATCTGTCCCGCGAAAATCAGATCGGCACACCGTGCGCCCGGAGGGACTCGAACCCCCAACCAAGCCGTTATGAGCGGCCGGCTCTAACCAATTGAGCTACAGGCGCGCGGGTGCAGTCCGCAATCGCCCAACTCGGGTCTTTTTGCAAGGGCTGACATGGTGGAATGTGTCTTTTTAAGTTAGTGTGTCACGCCTTCCCGTTCCCTAAAGGCCGTTCAGGCGACCTTTGCTGCCGTTGCGAGATGGCCTCACTGGTCCGTATTGCCCGAAGGGATGTCCGATGCCTGCAAATAGCGCGAAAATACCCAGCAGTACCTCCCAGACATGATACAGGCCGGGCCGGTCGCGCTTATCCGCAAACTGCGCTGGCTCTACGCTCCCGATCCGGTCATGGCCGGATATGCGCTCCGGACGACCTTCACGTCCCTGCTCGCGCTCGGAATCGCGCTGCGGATGGAGCTTGGCAGCCCGCAATGGGCGGCGCTGACCGTCTGGATGGTCGCACAGGGCACACGCGGACGCAGCCTTGCGAAAGCCAAATGGCATCTGTTCGGCATGGTGGTCGGCGTCATCAGCGGCATTATTCTGGTTGCGTCCTTTCCGCAGTCGCCCCTGATGTTCATTCTCCTGCTGGCGGGCGGGATCGGCGCGTTCTGCATGATCGGCACCTTCATGCCCGGTCCGGCATCCATGACAAACTACCGCATCCACGGCATGCGGGCCTCGGGCTTCACCTACGCCATCGTCTCGCTCGACGGCATTGCGGACCCGCACCATATCTTCTCGATCGCCATGGCACGCGCCACCTACATTTTGTTGGGCATCGTGCTCGAAGCCTCGATTTCCGGACTGTTCCAGCTCGGTCTGACCAAACGCACGCGCCATCAGCTTGCCAGCACATTCGAAGACACGCTCAAACCCGCCCTGACCGGCATCGCAGACATCCTAACCGGCAAGGAAGGAGCGATGCAGAACGTACAGGGTATCTTCACCCAGATCACGACGCTCGGCGATCAGGTGGAGTTCGCGGAAGTCGAACTGGGACGCCGCGACCATGCCGGAGACCACGCCCGCGCCGCGCTGGCGGATATCGCGGTCCTGCTCGCCCGCGCCCTCGATCTCGCGACCCTCATGCGCCTGCCGCTCAGTCAGGACGACATGTTCCATCAGGAAGCAGAGGCCATCCGGGAGGTGTTTCTCAAACTTCCCGCCCGACTGGAAGGGCCGGAAAGCATGAGCGCCATTCTGGCCGATCTGCTGGCCCTGCGCCGCCAGTGCCGCCAGAAAGTGGTGATCGATTTCAACACTGTTCAGCCAGACGATGCCGCACGCGAAGCCATTCTGCGCCACGGCATGCTTCAGCAGGCTCTCGTTGAACTGATCGACGCACTCCGCATGGCGTTAAGCCAGTTCGAGGCCAGCCGACACCCCGAAGCCCACGACCACTTCCATGCGCCAATCCGCTCCTACCGCGACTGGCAGCAGGCCGTTACCAACAGCCTGCGCTCTTCCGTCACAGTCTTCGGGGCGGGCCTCATCTGGATCTGCACCGCATGGCCCAACGGACTGACCTTCATCATGTTCGTCTGTATCGTGTGCAGCCTGTTCTCGACGCTGGAGCGTCCCGCATTGGCCACGCAGGCGTTCCTGCGCGGAGCCTGCTGTGCGGTCGTCGCAGCGGGCATCCTGAATCTGGCCCTGATGGGCAAATCCACGACGTTCGAAATGCTGGGCATGTGGTCCGGACTGGCCATGATGATCGGCGGACTGGCGTTTGCCTATCCGCCCCTGACCCTTCCGGCTGTGTCGTACAACCTGTTCCTGCCCATTCTGATCGGCCCGTCCAATCAGGCCAAAACCGACGAAATTACCTATTTCAACACGGCCCTACCGCTCGTTCTGGGCCTGCTCTACGCCTCGTGGATGTATCGCGTCTTCCTGCCCTACGACCCGGCCCATCAGCGTTGGACCATGCGCGAAAACATCCTGCGCGACCTGCATCGCATCGCGGATGGCAGCGCCCGGGAGACGGTGGACAGTGTAGTCTCGCGCAATGTGGACCGTTTCGTCCGGCTTATGACCAATTCGGGTTCGACCCCCTCGCCCGTCATTCAGGCCTATCTGACGGGAATCCTGTCGGGCATGCGTGTCATGCTCAATCTTCTGCGCCTTCAGGCCGTCCGTCGCGATACACGACTGGGAGGAGATGCCGGAAAGGCGCTCGCCCTCGTCATGGGGCGCATGAGCCATTTCAGCGGACGCTATCACGGACATTACGGCCGTACCCTGCGCGCAACGAAGCTCGCAATCCTGCATCTGCGCACATGCGAGCGCAACGAATCCCGCCCCCGCGAGCGCTTCATCCTGATCGCCGCCCTGACCAGTCTGGACGTCATTGCCACGGAACTGGACACGAACCGCGTTTTCTTCGACGCGAACAGCCCGTATCTCGATCCGTCCGTGCGATCCGAGGAACTGGAATCCACCGGTTGACACAATCCTCACGAACTGATCACGAAGAAATGTTCTGAAACACACTTCCCTTTTCCGGGAAACGGAGGAATTGTTCGTTTTCAGCCGCGGGATACCGCGGACGACAGGTTTAAGACCTACTGGGTTTCAGAACTAAGGATACCGTGATGTTTCGTCGTATCGTGCCCGCTCTCGGCCTCGCCCTCGGGCTCGGTCTGGCTTCCCAGGCCGCCATGGCACAGGAACAGTCCCCCCCGCCCCCGCCGGCCGTTCAGGGCACGCCGAGCAAGGACTTTACGGGCGTTTCGCCCGCCAACCTCGCTGGCATCATGAACTACTGCGTCGAGCAGCAGTACGTGTCCTATGACGAAGGCAATCCGGTTCTTTACGGGCTGAGCGAGAAGTACAAGGCCACCGAACAGACGGTCGGCAATTTCGACTACGCGCTCGGCACCGCCGGTTACTTCGACAGCAACGGCAAGCGCTTCTACCTCGTGGCTTACACGAACGAAGACGACCGCCGCGCCGCCTGTCACGCCGCCGTCAAGGCCGCACAGCCGATGCTCTGAGCCCTGCCCGCAGGACCCGGATTTTCGCAAAAACTCCCCTGCCCCGCGGCACGGGGAGTTTTTTTATGCCTGCTTCCCATCCCCGGCCCGGACTTCTTCCTTTCCGCTCTGGGCAGGGGCCACGGGCGCCGGTACTATCATCGCCTCTCCAAACAGTTCAGGACATGAACATCATGGACATTTCCAAGATCTCGCCCGGCAAGGACCTGCCCAACGACATCAACGTCGTCATCGAAATCCCGCAGGGATCGCAGGTGAAGTACGAAGTGGACAAGGACAGCGGCGCCCTCGTCGTGGACCGTTTCCTCTTCACGCCGATGGCCTATCCGGCTGCCTACGGCTTCATTCCGGGCACGCTGGCCGCCGATGGCGATCCGGCCGACGCCCTTGTCCTGACGCCGTCCGCCGTCGTGCCGGGTGCCGTGATCCGCGCGCGCCCGATCGGCATGCTGAAGATGGAAGACGAAAGCGGACAGGACGAGAAAATCATCTGCGTCCCGCACGACAAGGTCCACCCGCAGTTCACGAACGTCCATTCCGTGGACGACCTGCCGGAAATCACGAAGAAGGCGATCACGCATTTCTTCGAGCGTTACAAGGATCTGGAACCCAACAAATGGGTCAAAGTCACGGGCTGGGCTGACAAGGCCGCAGCAGGCGAAGTCATCATGGCTTCGGTCGCCGCCGCCAAGTAAGCCTCGGCTCCAGTCGGAGGGACGCCCTGTGGCGCCCCCTCCTGACGGATATGCTTTCAAAACCCCCTGCTTCCTCCCGGAGGCAGGGGGTTTTGTTTGATATCACATATATTTGTGAAAAATTATGATACAAGTAACATTATATTGTGTTCTTTACCGGTAAATATATGTTACCTCGGAAAGGCTAACCTGCTTTTCCAAGGAATCAGCGGATTGTCTCGAGTCCATCTCCACGCAGCTTTCTGCCTGGCCACATTTCTTCCGTCCTGCGTCATGGCCCAGAGTGTTGGGACCCAGACCGCCACAGGGACCTCCTCAACACCCAGAACGGGATCCGCTTCCGACCGGACGCTCTCGACCTTTCAGGCCTATAGCCCGGACGCAAAAGTTACTCAGATCAAGGTTACAGCACCGCAGCAGGGAATTCCGCCGGTCATCTGGCCGTCCGAAAACTCGGAACTCCCCAGCGAACGCGTCAACACGCCTCTGAACCAGATCTATTTCGGCAATGAATGGGTCCCTCCTCTTCCAAAGCCCGAAGCTCTTCTGACCGATCCGTTCGGCTGGAATACGTGGCTGCGAGACCGTGGCGTTGCGTTAACGATGGACACCACCAACGAGTTTTCCGGCGCCATCACAAGTCCGACGCCGGGCTATGGACTGAGACAGGGCAGCAGCAACGCCGGCCAGTACAGCCTTGAGAACGATATCGACTGGGAAAAACTCGCCAATGTCCGGGGCTTCTCAACCCATGCGCTCGTCGTGGGCCGGTACGGTATCCCTGGCAGCCGCATGTTCGGCGACAACCTCAACCCCAGCTCCGAAATCTACGGCGCAGGCGGCAACGTGGTCGTCCATCTCGTCTATGCTTACGCCGAAGAGACAATCGCCAAAGGCCGTGTGGACCTTGCAGCCGGTCGTATCCCGTTCCTGAACGATTTCTCGTCCAACCCGCTGTACTGCACCTTCCAGAACAATGCGTTCTGCGGAAACCCGAAAGCTTCGTCAGACAACACAACCCATTCGTCCTACCCTGATGCAGGCTGGGCCTTCCGTGCCCGAACCCGCCCGACCATCAGCACCTACATCCAGACGGGCGTGTATTTCGCACAGGCCGGAATTTACGGCAACACGCAGTACCGCACGGGCTTCAAGTTCAACGGCGGCGACATCCACGGCGAAGCAATCCCGGTCGAAGCCGGTTGGGAGCCACTGTTCGGCAAAGACAAGCTGCCCGGCCACTACAAGGTCGGCTACGCCATCGACAACGCACCCCACAAGGACAACTACTATGACATGAACGGGCAGCCCTATGTCATCAGCGGTCTGCCCGCCCGCACCGTGAACTATTCATGGTCCGCCTGGGTTCTGGCCGACCAGATGGTGCTGCGTCATCATGTTCAGGGGAATCCCGATGCGGGCCTGATCCTGCTGGGGGGCATGTACGCCAACAGCCCGCGCACCCAGCTCCGTGGCCAGCAGTATTTCGCAGGCCTGATCGATACCGGATTCTGGGCTTCACGCCCGCTGGATACGATCGGTATCAACTTCTCCTATGTCCGCGTTTCCAAAAACGCGACCGCGACGGAACGGCTTCAGGCCCTGTATGGCGTGCCGCTCATGGCAGGCTCCCTGACACCCCAGACATTCGGCGAAGTTCTGGAAGCCACATACCGCATCCATGTGATGCGCGGCGTCACCTTCGCGCCTGACTTCCAGTATTACTTCCGTCCGGGCGCGCAGAAAGCCCTCAAAGACGCCGCAATGCTTGGCTTCAAGAGCCACATTCAGTTCTTCTGAACTGAATTCTCTATCCGGGAAGTATGCCCTCACGGGTGCCTTCCCGGATACACCGCTGGCCTGACCGGCGACTTTCCAGAAAAGCCAAATTTCGGACAGCACCCGTCGAACAGACTCACGTGCGTAGCGAAAATTTCCCGACCGCAATACGGAAGGGACTTGCCAATTATTTTCGGTATTTTTTGATTTTTCTGGAGCGGGCGATGGGATTCGAACCCACGACCCCAACCTTGGCAAAATTGGCAGAACCATACGCCGGGGTGCGCCTGACTCCCATAATTTACTATAAAACAACATATTACATGAAATCTCCTACTCCGTAATGCGCTCGGATTTGCTCCGGTTTTCGACCATCTGCTTACAAAATGCTTACATTCTGTCGCTACCCCCGATAATGTAAGCAGGAAGCACGGTGACGGGGAAGCCCCATGGCGAAATTGACGAAACGGGCTGTCGATGCCCTGAAGGCTCCAAAGCAAGGGCAAGCGTTCCTTTGGGACAGCGAGTTGCGAGGATTCGGTGCCAGAATCATTCCCTCTGGCTTGAAGACCTTTATCTTGCAATATCGCAATGCCGACGATCGCAGCCGTCGCATTGCGCTTGGTCGATTCGGAGCCATCACCGTCGAACAAGCCCGTGATCTTGCGAAGATCAAGCTGGGCCTGCTCGCTCACGGAAAAGACCCGGCAGC
The DNA here is from genome assembly GCF_015244675.1 of Gluconobacter cerevisiae. Classification (GTDB taxonomy): domain Bacteria; phylum Pseudomonadota; class Alphaproteobacteria; order Acetobacterales; family Acetobacteraceae; genus Gluconobacter; species Gluconobacter cerevisiae. Next base: position 348,610 of record NZ_JABCQO010000001.1, read on the forward strand.
AGAGGTCGAGGCGCATAAGGCAATCACGGTCGCCGCCCTTTGCGACTGGTATCTCCAAGAAGCTGCGGCCGGGCGGATCATCGGACGTCGGAACCGGCCGATCAAAGCCTCGACGCTCGCGATGGATAAGAGCCGAATCGAGACACACGTCAAACCGCTTCTCGGCAAGAGGCTCGTTCGCTCGCTGAAAGTGGTTGATATAGAGGGAATGCAGGCCGACATTGTGGCCGGCAAGACGGCCAAGCCCCGCAGCACCAAGCGAGGCGGCGCCACGACGGGCGGCCCAGGTGTTGCCTCGCGAGCGGTTTCGACTCTGCAAAGTATCCTCGGTCACGCTGCGCGCCTTGATAAGATTGCTACTCATCCCTGCCAAGGCGCGCGACGGCTTGCGGGAAAGAAAAAGCAGCGGAGGCTGAATATCCTCGAAATTGGGAAGCTCGGCGACGCCATGCGACATGCTGAGCGTAACGGTGAAAACCCGATCGCACTAGCAATCGTACGCTTCCTGCTACTGACCGGCTTCCGAATTTCCGAAGCGCAAGGGATGCGGCGCGCATGGGTTCGTCCCGAGGGCGGCTATATCGACTTCGCCGACACCAAGAGCGGCGCCCAGATTCGAGCCATCGGACCGGCCGCAATGCAGGTTCTTCAGAACCAGCCGATCCGTAAGGAGTCGCCATATGTCTTCCCGTCCGATATCAGTGAAGGACATTATACAGCGGCGAAAGCCTGCCTTGAGAGACTCTGCGCTTCGGTCGGCATCGAGGATGTCACGCCACATACTCTGCGGCACACCTTCGGCAGCGTCGCAGGTGATCTCGGCTTCTCCGAATTAACGATCAGGGCGCTTCTCGGCCACGCCGCGCAAAGCGTGACCCAAGGCTACGTGCATATCGACGAAGCCCTGAAGTTGGCCGTTAGCCGCACCTGCGACAAGATCGCTTTGCTGTTGGATGGAGAGAAGAAGGCGGGCCGGGCTGAGGGGCTGGCAGCGTGACGGCATCGGGGGGACCAAAGACCACTTGCGGCCGGAATACCTCGCCGACCGGTTTCAGTTATTGCAGTTAAGGGCGCACGCGACTGGATGCGTAGGAGAACCCGTCGTGGCAAGCCACGTCGTCACGTTCGCCGGTCTGTCCGACCAGGACCGCAAGAAGGTCGCCCCTCTGCCGAAGCTGGTAGAAGGCGATCGTTTCGAGTTGCATGTCCGGCGCCGGAACGGGCAGGATCAGACCATGTCCTTGCCGCCGGCGGCAGCCAGTGCCGTCGAGGCATTGATCGACCACCTGCTCAACGGCGAGCGGGTGGCGGTCCTTTCGGAAGATCAGGAATTAAGCCCCACCGAGGCGTCCACCATCCTCGGTATCTCCCGACCGCTCGTCGTACTGCGGATGGATCGCGGCGACCTTCCGTTCCGCTATATCGGCAAGCACCGCCGCGCGTCGCTCAAGGACGTGCTGGCGTTGAATACGGAACTCGATGTTCGGCAGAAGGCCATGGAGGATTTGGCCGCCGACTCCGAGAATCTCCATCTCCATTATGGCATTTAGTCCCGTTGTCGCAATCTACGACGCCTGTATCCTCTACCCGTTTCACCTTAGGAACATCGTCGTCCAGGCGGCGGCGGACGGTCGATGCGCGGTGGACCGACGCGATTCATGACGAGTGGATACGAAACCTTCTGGCCAACACGCCGGACCTTTCGGCCGAACGCTTGGCGACTACGAAGCAACTCATGAACGCCGCGCTGCCGAAGGCGACAGTAACCGGTTACGAACGTAAGCATCCGGAGAGAGCCGCGGGCGTAATCAGGCTTTGATGGTATTATTGCTGTGGTGAAGGGTTTTCCAGTGCCATGGCAGGAGTTCATGGAGGCGTGGATTTGGCATATCGTTGATACGGGCGAGGACATCTGCGAGTCATGCTTTGGGATCGACAAGGTTCAGACGGGCGGTGACGATCAGGGAATACATGGCGGCAGCGCGTTCTCCGCCCCGGTCTGACCCGGCGAATAACCAGGCTTTTCTGCCGAGGGCTATCCCACGGAGCGCACGCTCTGCGGCGTTATTTGTGAGACAGATGCGCCCATCATGTAGAAACCGTGTGAACATATCAGGTCGTCTGAGAAAATAGCTCATGGCCTGTGCAATGGGATTTTTTGATGACATGCGTTGGCACGTGTCACGCATCCACATGAACAGGTCCTCTACCATGGGAGCACTGCTTTCCTGACGGACCGCGAGCCGATGCTGGTCTGGGGTGCCGTTTATCACACGTTCAGCCTCGAAGATGGCGTCGATGCGGCGCACTGCCTCTATCGCCAGCGGGGCCTTGTCCTTCTCCGCGATTTTGAACAGCCCCCTTCGTCCGTGCGCCCAGCATCCTGCAGACACGACAGGTGCAGGCTGACGGCCCGGTTTTGTCAGAGCGTTATATCCGGCATAGGCATCGGATTGCACGATCCCCGTCCAGCCCGAAAGATGATCGACAGGATGTTCGCCCTTGCGGTCCCGTGAATAACGGAACCACACGGCTGGCGGTGCTGTGCCTCCAAAGGGGTGATCGTCGCGCACATAATTCCACAATCGACCGGTGCGTGTTCGGCCCTTCGCCAGCACGGGCACGGTGGTGTCATCCGCATGCAGACGACCAGCTGCCAGCACATGGACCCGGATCAGCGCGTTCAGAGGGGCCAGGGTCGCTGTGCAGGCTCCCACCCAGTCGGCTAACGTTGACGTGTCGAGATCAATCCCTTCGCGTGCAAAGGCATCACTCTGCCTGTTCAGCGGCAGATGCTGGAGATACTTGTCGCACAGAATGCCCGCCAGCAGTTCTGGCCCTGCACGCCCCCGTGAGATCGGGTAGAAAGGCGCTGGTGGCTGGGTAATGCTCTCGCAATCCCGACAGGTGAACTTCTCCCGCACCGTCTGGATGACTTTGAACTGGCGTGGGATCACTTCCAGCGTCTCAGTGATACTTTCGCCCAGTTTGCTCAGGCGCATCCCGCCACAGCACGGACACTGTGTTGGCGCAGGAAGAACCATCCGTTCGCGTGGCAGGTCGGCGGGTAAGGGCTGCCGCCCCCGGTTATTCCGCGGTGCTGTTGCACGGACAGCGAGGTCCGCCGCATTTTCGAACGTGTCTTCGGCTTGCGTTGTTTCCAGCTCCTCCAGCTCAAGTTCCAGCTGGTCCAGCAGGCGCCGTCCCCGTTCCGATGACGTCCCGAAGCGGTCCTGACGCATCCGTGCAATAAGATGTTTAAGATGGGTAATCTGCGCTTCAGCGCTGACTGCTCGGGCTTCAGCGTCTGTGGCCCGGGTTTCGGCAGCACGGGCACGCGTCTCGGCGGCGGCAAGTGCCGCACGTAAGGCCGTTATGTCATCCATGCTTCCCGTCATGAAAAACAGTTCAGCACAAAACCGTTCAAAAGGGTACAGGACTATGGATCACGATCCCCTTTTTGTTACCCCGCCAGTTCAGGTCGCCATGTTTTCTGCGGATTACGCCAGTCGATCCCTTCGAGCAGACAACTTAATTGTGACGCACTCAGATGGATGGCCCCGTCCTTTGCCGAGGGCCAGATGAAATACCCACGTTCAATCCGTTTTGCATAGAGGGACACTCCAATCCCGTCATGCCAGATCAGTTTCACCAGATCGCCGCGTCGGCCACGAAAGACAAAAACATCACCAGCATAGGGGTCTCTCCCCAGAAACTGTTGAACCCTCAGCGCCAGACCGGGCATGCCAAGGCGCATGTCTGTCGCACCTGCCGCCAGCCATATCTTCAGACCAGAGGGAAGAGGGATCATGAGCGTAAAACCTGAAGGAGTTTCCTCAGATCTTCAATCGCGATCCGGCTGTCAACCATCAGCTTCTCACCACCAGGAAAAAGAATGCTGGCTTCATGTCCACTCCCGCAGGACTGGTCTCCTCCCAGCCCTTCAACAGGGGATGTCATATGAACCGGCACAAAAGAAAGCTGCTCTTTCGCAGACGGGTTTACGAAATCCAGTCTCTGACGCCATCGGTAAACGACGCTGACGTGGACACCAAACTGGCGCGCAACAGCACGGACTGACTGACCAGTTTCATAAGAAGCCAGCACAACCCGACGTCTGAACGCGTCATCATAGGCCCGGCGCCGTTCGCCAACAATTTCAATAACCGGATGAAGGGCTCGCGATGCTTGTGTCGCAGCGAATGTCGCTGCGACACAAGCATCATTCTGTTCTGATCGCTCTGTCATGAACAGAACACATCACCACACCATAAAATCCACAAGGCGTCTCACACCGGAAGCTTACTTACGAACAGCAATTCCGACCATATACGTTGCTCGATCCTGATGACCGTCCCGTCGCCGCGACCGCGATCGAGGCAGACGCGCCGATAATCGTCACATGGAACCTAGACGACTTTCCTGTTGCCGAATTAAGAGAGCATAGCTTGGCGCAGCAGTCACCGGATGTCTTCCTGGTCGACCTCTGCACGCGGGCCCCGGATAGGCATTGCCTTCTGAACGAAATAGGCAATCTGCTTTCACCGAAGTCTCAGGGCATTGAGCCGCAGTGCGTTTGTCACGACGGCCAGGGATGACAGGGCCATCGCGCCTCCCGCGAACATGGGCGACAGCGTAAGGCCAAAGACGGGATACAGTACGCCTGCGGCAAGTGGGATGCCGATCCCATTGAACAGGAAAGAAAATGCCAGATTCTGCCGGATGTTGCGCATCGTCGCCTGTGCCAGGCGGCGGGCGCGTACCAGTCCGGCGAGGCTGCCTTGTGCCAGTGTCATCCCGGCGCTTTCGATGGCGACATCGGTGCCTGTGCCCATGGCGATTCCGATATCGGCGGTGGCCAGGGCCGGCGCGTCGTTGACGCCGTCGCCCGCCATGGCGACACGGGCTCCCTTCTGTTGCATGTCACGAATGATCGCGGCCTTATCCTCGGGTTTGAGGTCGGCATGTACCTCGTCGATTCCCGCCTGCCGGGCCACGACTTCCGCAGTCCGGGCATTGTCACCCGTCAGCATCACGATCCGCATGCCGGCTGCGTGCAGTGCCGCGATGGTCTCCTTCGCGTCGGTCTTCAGCGGATCGGCCACGACCAGCAACCCAGCGGCCTGTCCGTCGATGCCGACGAACATGACGCCCGCGCCCTCCGCCCGGTGGGTGTCCGCGACAGGGATCAATGCCGACGCATCGATGCCCTGCTGCCGCATCTGGGCCTGGTTTCCGACGACGACGGCATGCCCGTCCACGGTGCCGGTCACGCCCAGGCCGGTCTGAGACGCGAAATCCCCGACCGGCGCGGCCTGAAGGCCCTGCTCCGTCATCGCGGCGACCAGCGCCTGGGCCAGCGGATGCTCGGATTGTGTTTCCAGTGATGCCGCCAGTCGCAGGACGATGCTGGAATCCCATGCACCTGATGTTTCGGTCGCGATCAGCCGGGGCTTGCCTTCCGTTACGGTGCCGGTCTTGTCGATCACCAGCGTATCGACCGTATCCAGTGCCTGCAGGGCCTCGGCGTTGCGAACCAGCACGCCAGCTCGCGCCCCGCGTCCCATGCCGACCATGATCGACATCGGAGTGGCCAGGCCCAGCGCGCACGGACAGGCGATCACCAGGACCGCAATGGCGTTCAGCAGTGCGTGTCCGAAGCGCGGTTGCGGACCGACCAGAAGCCAGACAACGAAGGTCAGCAGGGACACAAGCACGACCAGCGGCACGAACCAGCCGGAGACCCGGTCCGCCACCGCCTGGATCGGTGCGCGCGTACGCTGGGCGGCCGCTACCATGCTGACGATCCGGGCCAGCATTGTGTCCGAGCCGACGGCCTCGGCCGTCATCAGCAGGCTGCCGGTGCCGTTGATGGTTCCGCCCGTCACCTTGTCACCCGGGCCCTTGGCGACAGGTGCTGGCTCTCCTGTCAGCATGGCTTCGTCCACGCTGGAGCGCCCGTCCATGACGGTGCCGTCCACCGGGATGCTTTCCCCCGGCCGGATGCGGAGCCGATTGCCGGGCACGATCTGGGCCAGCGGTACGTCGTCCTCGCGATCCTGCGCGCCGACCCGGTGTGCGATTTTCGGTGCGAGATCCAGCAGGGCGCGAATGGCGCGACTGGTACGGGCGCGGGCGCGCAGTTCCAGGACCTGCCCGGCCAACACCAGGGCCACGATAACACCTGCGGCTTCGTAATAGACCGGGACCGACCCGTCATGCATGCGGAAGGCAGCAGGGAACAGGCCAGGAGCTACTGTCGCGGCGATGCTGTAGAGAAAGCCCGCGCCGACGCCCAGCATGATCAACGTAAACATGTTCAGATGCCGGGTGCGGAGAGACATCCAGCCGCGTTCGAGGAACGGCCAGCCGGCCCACAGCACGATTGGTGCCGTAAGCGCCAACTGAATCCAGTTCGTCAGGCCGCCATCGAAAAATGCCAGCCCTCCCATATCCGCCGCCATGGCGATGACGACGAGCGGGACCGCCAATATGCTCGCTCCCCACAGGCGCCGGCTGAAATCCACGAGTTCCGGGTTGGGCATGTCGGCGTCGGATGGCTCCTCCGGTTCCAGCGCCATGCCGCAGATGGGGCAGGAGCCGGGGTGATCCTGTCGGATCTGGGGGTGCATCGGGCAGGTCCAGATCATCCCGGCCCGCCTGGGCTGAGGCTTGATGGGCGTCGTGTCCGCCTTGTGCAGGTAATGACAGGGGGCGGCCTCGAACTTTGTCTGGCAGTGCGCGCTGCAAAAATACCAGGTCCGGCCATCATGGTCGGCATGATGCGTCGCCGTCGCGGGATCGACCGTCATGCCACACACAGGATCCTTGACCAGGTGCGCGTCAACTCCGGTCGCTGCCGGGGTGGGACCCTCTCCATGGAGATGGGACGCGCAAGCTGCTGTATTGTCGTTCGTCATGAAGCCCCCTTGCTTGTGGCCGCCAGCCGCGGCGTCGAAGTATGCCATAATCGCTTGCACTTCAAGGTATGCCCCTGTAGGGTATAGTGCAATGAGGCAGTCACGGGTAAAGATTTCGCAGGGCCTGAAACGGGTCGAAGGTCAGGTGCGTGGCATCCAGAAAATAGTGGACGAAGACCGCTATTGCGTGGATGTTCTGCTTCAGCTTCGGGCCGCCAAGGCGGCGTTGCATCGGCTCGAGGGGCTTGTTCTGCGCGAACATATCGCGGGCTGCGTCGTGGAGGCGATCGAATCCGGCGATCCGGTGGAGCGTCAGGAAAAAATCGGGGAACTGATCGAAACGGTCAGCAAGATGACGGGGTAGACGTGCAAGAGATCGGCGCGATACGGTTGGGACGGTTGCTGGCCTGCCTGCTTCTGCAGGTGGGGCTGATGCTGGCATCCGTCATGCCGGGTCATGCCGCCACGTTGCCCTCTACAGTTGCTGTGGTTACCCAGCCGATGGCCGACATGCCAGGGATGCAGATGCCATCCCGTGCGGATACGACGACCGCACATTGCAATCATGAACCGTGCCACGACCATCATCCATGTCATCATTGCGGCGATTGCTGCGCCCAGGGTGCCTGCGTCGCCAATTGGCTGATGCCGCCCTCCGTGACCAGGGCGTTTGATTACTCAGGTGTTACGGCACCTTTCGGCCTGTCTCGCTCGGATCGCATCGTCGGTCATGGGTTCGCGCCGGCCCTGCCACCGCCCAGAGAGATGGCCTGATTCTGTTCTGACAGTCTCAGGGCTGGTCATGGACCTATGACCGGCTCCGCCTTCTCTCTTTTGCGGACTATTATTCATGTCAATACGATCCCTTGCGGGACGGAGCGCGATCACGCGCCGTCGTTTCGTCGTCGGGACGGGCCTGTGGGGAGCGGCACTGGCCCTCCCGCAGGGCAGCGCGAGCGCCTACGCTTCGGTCTATACACCGGCGTCGGGGCGGCCCGACCCGCTGCCTGGCACCCGTTTCGACCTTACGATCGGTTCTGTACCGATCAATATCACCGGTGCGCGCATGCACGCGGTGGGTGTGAACGGCTCCACGCCCGCGCCGATCCTGCGCTGGCGTCAGGGCGACACAGTCGAACTGAATGTCACCAACCGGCTGGATGAGCCCAGTTCGATCCACTGGCACGGAATCCGGGTGCCGGCCGACATGGACGGCGTGCCCGGTCTGAGCTTTGGCGGGATCGCGCCGGGTGACACGTTCACCTATCGCTTCCCGCTGCATCAGAGCGGCACCTACTGGTATCACAGCCATTCCGGCTTCCAGGAGCAGACGGGCCTGTATGGGGCTCTGATCATCGACCCGAGAGACGGTTACGCGCAGCATTTCGACCGCGATTATGTGATGGTCCTGTCCGACTGGACCGACGTCGATCCTGAGGACATCGTCTCCAACCTCAAATTCCAGAGCGATTACTACAATTTCCGCCAGCGTACGGTGGACACGTTCTTCCGTGACGCACATCGGCAGGGGCTGGGTGCGACGATCCGAGATCGCCTGCAATGGGGTGCCATGAACATGGCGCCGACCGACATTCTGGATGTGTCGGGCATCATCTACACCTACCTGATCAACGGCCAGTCGCCTGCTGCAAACTGGACGGGCCTGTTCCGACCGGGCGAGCGCATACGCCTGCGCTTCATCAATGCATCGGCGATGACGCTGTTCGACGTGCGGGTTCCCGGCCTGACGATGACCGTTGTTCAGGCCGACGGTAATGACGTGGAGCCCATCCCGGTCGATGAATTCCGCATCGGGCCAGCGGAAACCTACGATGTAATTGTCAGCCCCACCGCCGATGGACCGTACACAGTCTTTGCCCAGGCCGAGGATCGTACCGGATACGCGCGCGGCACGCTCGCCACCCGTTCGGGCCTTGCCGGGCCGGTTCCCCCCATGGACCCGCGCCCTCTGCGCACCATGACCGACATGGGTATGGGGAATATGGACATGAAGGGCGGCATGGCGGGCATGGAGATGGGGAGTTCGCCGGGGAAGCCCGGTGATGCCCCTGCCGGCGGCGGCATGGACATGGATCACATGGACATGAAGGAGGCTAACAGACCCGGAGCCGCTGCGATGGATATGCCGGGCATGGCGGCTGCGTCGCGGCATAAAACAGAGTTGAAACCCGGCGTCGCGGTGCAGAGTGTCGCCATGATGCCGATCAACCGGCTGGCGGAGCCGGGCGACGGGCTGGAGAATAATGGTCGCCGCGTTCTGACCTATGCCGATCTGCGGGCCACGATCCCGGGCGCGGACCCACGCCCGCCGTCGCGCGAGATCACCCTGCACCTGACCGGCAGCATGGAACGCTTCATCTGGGGATTCGACGGCAAGAAGTTCTCGGAAGCGGAACCGATTCGTCTGACTTTGGGCGAGCGGGTGCGCTTCGTCCTGATCAACGACACGATGATGGAGCATCCAATCCATCTGCATGGATTGTGGAGCGAACTGGAAAATGGGCAGGGTGACTGCCGACCCTACAAGCACACGATTACCGTCAAGCCGGGTGAGCGGCTGAGTTACTTGGTCACGGCGGACGAACCCGGGCTGTGGGCATATCACTGCCACCTGCTCTACCACATGGAGGTGGGCATGTTCCGCACGGTGGTGGTGTCGTGATCCGGGGTCTGATAGGTGGCACGGTCCTTGCCGCTGGACTGGCTACCGCGGTACCTGGCACGGGACGCGCCCAGTCAGTCCCGGCACGCCAGAGCGAAGGAACCCAGGAAGCGCAGACCGCCTCGGCTCCCGCGCCCGTGGTCTATGTCAACGGCATCCAGCCGGTCATGGACCATAACATCTATATGCATGCGCTGCTCGACCAGTTCGAGGCGCGCTTTGGTGCCGATGGCGGGCAGTTCCGTTACGATGGGCAGGCTTGGTTCGGCACTGACTACGACAAGCTCTGGCTGAAATCCGAAGGCACGGTCGGCACAAACGGCAAGTTCGGTGATGGAGATCATGAGGCCCTCTATGATCGTGCCATCTCCCGGTATTTCGATGTCCAGACTGGCGTGCGTCTCGATATTGACAACGGCCCCACACGGGCCTGGGGCGCGATCGGGGTCGAGGGACTGGCTCTATATTTCTTCAATGTGGAGGCCACGGCCTATTTCAGCGACCGGGGTGCGGCGGGGCGTCTGCAGGGCTCATACGATATCCTGCTGACTAATCGCCTGATTCTCCAACCCCAGGTCGAGATGAACTTCTATTCCGCGTCCGATCGTGCGCGCGGCGTCGGAACCGGGCTGTCCGATATCGATACGGGATTGCGGCTTCGCTACGAATGGCATCGGAAATTCGCGCCTTATATCGGCGTGAGTTACTCCGGCACGTTCGGTCAGGCCGCCGACATGGCGCGTTCAAGGAATGAGCGTGTCCAAGACCTGAATTTCACCTTCGGGATCAGGACGTGGTTCTGACCGCTCCTGCCCGATGTGAAGTCGTTGCGGGGCGCTCCGTGCGGCCCCGTTTCAGATAACAAAAGATAAGGAACTTACAAATGCTGACTATCAATTTCAGGTTCTCGGCCGCTCTGGCCGCACTTCTGGCCACGGTCTCGGTTGCGCATGCCCAGACCCCCGCTCCGGCACCGGCCCAGCCGCAGGGTCAGGATATGTCCGGGATGCAGGGCATGTCCGGCATGTCGGGGATGGACCACGACAAGATGAAAATGGACGGCATGTCCGGTTCCGGCATGGAGGGCATGGAGAAGGGCATGAAAATGAAGGGAAAGATGGGAGACTGTATGAAGATGAAGGGCATGAATATGTCGAACGGCCACGCCATGGCGCCGTCAGATCACAAGATGAAAATGGGCTGCGGTGACAAGGAAAGCGGCATGAAGATGCCGATGGGGCCGCAGGGCATGCCTGACGCGGTTCATCAGCGCTGATCGGGTCCTGACCGGAGCGGGGCGGCGCCATCAGCGTCGCGCCTGGAAAGGCCAAGGGAGGCACGTATGACAAGACTGATCTGGGGGTTCGCCGGTATCCTGCTGTTTGGGATCGGCGCAGGAGCGACCGTCGTTTTCGGTGGCCTGTATGATGTGGGCGCCACCTCGCCGCACTGGCGGCTGACCTATCGTGTTCTGGAAACGGCACGCCTCCATTCAATCCGGCATCACGCCGAGGGCATTACCGCACCTGTCGATCTTGAAACGCAGGCACGGCTCGTCGGCGGCGCATCGCATTTTTCGACGCATTGCGCCTCCTGTCATTCCGCGCCGGGCGTCGAGGCCGAGGATATGGCGGTGGGGATGTATCCGAAGCCGCCGGTTCTGAAGGATGTGGCGCAACGCTATACACCGGGCGAACTGTTCTGGATCCTCAAGCATGGCATCAAGATGTCGGGCATGCCGTCCTGGGCGGATCATGGTGATGATGATCTCTGGAACATCGTTGCGTTTCTCGGGAGCCTTCCGGGAATGAACAGTTCTGACTACCAGGCGCTGGTCGCCCAGGCAGGAGCAGCTGGCGGACATCATACGCATCACGACATGGATATGCCGATGCCCCGACCGTAGATGCCGCTGCGATAATTGATCGAGATCAAGGAAAATATGCCATACCCCCGTATAGTAATTTCTTATTCCTGACGACGTCCGGAAAATGGGTCGGTATGCGCTTTGCCGAGGATGATGACGTGTTGGAGAAACCATGAGGCGCATCTTTTCGAGCGTGAGTGTCGTGATCATGACGCTGCTCGTCAGCATGTCAGAGGGACTCGCTCAGGCTCCGGGTGAGTCTCCCACTGTTCCGGCCATGTCCAGCGGCACTATGGCGGGGCCTACGGCAGGCAGTCCGCCACCTTCTCTGGCGCTGCGGCGGGATCAGCCGGAGGACGATGGGCCTATGGCAGCGCCCCGGGATGCCGACCGGGGTGCCGAATCGTCCGGCGGAATGAAGACGCCCCCCGCTCGACCCGACTCAGGCATGTCCGACATGGGCAGCATGATGTCGATGGGTGGTGACGAGCATGCGAGCCATCACCCTGGCATGGGCGCGGCGGTCCCCCCCGGTGCGCCATCATCCAGGCCGGCTGAGCAGGGCGATATGATGAGCCGCATGCTGCCTCAGGCTGGGCAGGCATTGAGTGCGGTTCCCGGAGCAGACAAGGCCGACGCGGGTTGTTGCGGAGCGCGCGGTCACACGCCGCTTTATACTTTCATGATGACGCATCCGAAGCTGACCGACGTCGAACGTCAGATGCTGGCCGATATTGCGGCACAGAGGCTTCAAGACGGTCTTCGCGAAGTCGGCGCTGCATCGGTCGATGCCGCTCAGTCCCTGTCGTGGGAGACGATGCGTCGGTCCAGCCAACATCTCCATGACGGTGTTGCGTTGCTCGATAGCGGAATGGCCGCGCGCGCGGCCGCGACCGGCCTCGTTAATCCTCAAATGGTGGCTTTCAACTGGTTCACGGCACAGATGGGTCTGCCGACAATCGCGGCGAGCCAGCAAAACGGCCTATTTTTCGGACTGACGCCGACTCACCTGGTGTTCATGACGATCCTGATCCTGGTATCGATCGCTCTGCTGATCTTGCAGGTCCTGCGGTTGCATCGTGTGCAGGAGATTCTCACGACCACCACGGCATTCGCACCGAAACCAACGGTTCCGCCCATGCCACCATCGTCGACCGGCGGCGGTCCAACACCTCCTGTTCCCCCGCCTCCCCCTGTACCGGGACCAGGCGGTGGAACGGCCACTCCGATCGTCGACGTACCGCGACACGGCCTCTGGCGTGGCAGCCTGAAAGTGGCCCGGATCATTCGGGAGACGCCGGCGATCGTGACGTTCTATCTGGTTCCGGCCGATGGGGGGCGGATTCCCTTTGACTTCAAACCCGGCCAGTTCGTGCAACTCACCATCGAGCCGACGTCTGGCAAGCCCGCGAGCCGGTCCTATACGATCGCATCGTCGCCGGGGCAGGTCGAACATCTCGAACTAACGATCAAACGCGAGGAACACGGGCTGGTCTCGCGCTACCTGCATGACACGGTCAAGGAGGGTGATCTTTTAAAGATCGCGGGTCCATCGGGTATGTTTACCTTTACGGGTGAAGAGGCAGACTCGATCGTCCTGCTGTCCGGCGGCGTAGGCATCACACCGATGATGGCGGTCCTGAGATACCTGACCGATATCGTCTGGCCGGGCGATATCTACTTCGTCTATTCCGCTCATGCCAGCATCGACTATGTGTTTCGCCAGGAAATCGAGTGGCTGGAACGTCGCAATGACAAACTGCACGTTATTGCCACCATGCGGCGGTCGCCGGGGACAGAGTGGTCGGGGCCGGAAGGGCGCATCACGAAGGAACTGCTTCAGCAATCGGTGCCAGATCTCACAAACCGACGTATCCATGTCTGCGGCCCACCCGGGATGATGGCAAGCATGAGAGCGTTATTGACGGATCTCGGTGTGCCGGAAGCCAATGTTCATAGCGAGGCATTCGGACCAGCCGCGATGAAGGCCGAACCTGCGGTCGGGCCTGTGGCGGCCCCCTCATCTCCGGCCGTCACGCCTGCCGCAACGACCATTACGTTTTCCACTTCAGGGAAATCGGCTCCGTTGCAACTGGATGAAACGGTTCTCGACGCGGCTGATGCGGCAGGCGTCAATATTCCATCCTCCTGTCGATCCGGTATCTGCGGCGTATGCACGACACATCTGCTGCAAGGCCAGGTGACGATGGCGGTCGAGGATGGGCTCGATCCGGCTGACAAGGCCAAGGGTTTCATCCTGGCCTGTCAGGCGAAGACCACGGGTGGTCCGCTGGTCGTGGAGGCGTGATGCAGGAGCGCAGCGAAATCATTGTCGGCGCCCTGGTCGTCCTGCTGGTGCTGTTCCCGCTGGGCTTTCTGGTGCATGTCGCGCCGCGCTTTCCCGGAAGTCTGGCTGGCAGCCTGATTGGCATTTGCGCCGCTATCCTGATGCTGGTGCCGCTGATTTACGTAGCGGGCAAACGCATTCCCGTCGTGCATCGTTATTTCGCGCCGCGTGTCGAGAGCCGAACCCTTCTGTCGGTGCATATCTATGCTGGCGTCCTTGCACCCATTTTGGGCCTGATCCACGCCGCCCATAAATTCGATAGCCCGATGGGGATCTCGCTGACCGGCATCATGCTCGTCCTCGCCATTAGTGGCTATGTCGGGCGCTACATGTTGATCCAGATCGGGCGCGGATTGCGCGGTCGCACCCAGGAACTGGCCCAACTGCGCACGTCTCTGGCAGATGCCGGGGTGGCGCATCTGATGCCCGAGACGCCGGATGTGCCCCGTAATATCGTCCAGCGCCTTTTTCTGACCTCGGCCTATCCCGGTACGCGGGGTACATCGGATCGCGAGGCCACGATTGCCTCCGCGCTGGCCGATGTTGAGTATGCGGTCAGGTCGGAGAGGGTGGCGAACGCACTGTTCGGGCGTTGGCGCAAGATTCACGTCATCCTTGTGGTCATCCTCTATTTTCTGCTGATTCTGCATATCTGGTCAGGCCTGTATTACGGGCTGAGGTGGCTATGAAGCCCGCTGTCATACTCTATACGGTCTTTGCGCTTGCGGCTCTGATCGTCGGACTGGTTGTGCCCCTTGCCGTGCATCGTTCCGGCAGTAACGCAGTTCCAGGTTGGGAAGGGTTGGTGAATCCCGGACCGATCTCGAAAGCGCACCAGTTTATCGCGGGCCAGTGCGAGACATGTCACAGGCCTTTCACAGGTGTGGTGACCAATAACTGCGTGACATGTCATTCTCTGGCGTCGTTCGCCGACAAGCAATCCACCCGGTTTCATGTCGCGGCGACGCAATGTACGTCCTGTCATGTGGAGCACGGTGAACGGCCACATATGACCGTGATGGATCATAGTGCATTGACGAGGGCGGATTTCTGGTCAGACACCGTTGCGCAACTTCGCTCAGCCGGGCTGGTTGGAGCGTCGCCGATTCCGGGAAGCGCTGCGGCTATTCCGACTGATCATCGACTTGACCGTGATGCCGTTCTCCATCTGAATTGCGCAAGCTGTCACTCCAACGTGGATCCTCATCGCGCCCGCTTTGGTCCTGATTGCGCGAGTTGTCACTCCACCAATACATGGCTGATCGCCGCGTTCGAACATCCCGCCGATCAGATATCGACGGATTGCAACGCCTGTCACAAGGCGCCGCCCAGCCATTACATGATGCATTTCAAAATGATTTCGCAGCACGTCGCGCATCAGGATGCCCCGGTGGAGCATTGCTATGCCTGCCATACCACCGATGCATGGAACAATATTCGAGGGTATGGATGGTATAAGCACCATTAAATCTTACGAAATTTGCGTCAGAATATCGCCATTTAACGCGTGTGTGATGATGAAATCACTGGAAGCGGCGGCATTGCCCAAAAAATATATTGTAAATCAGAAAATATATCGAACGTTACGCATGATTATTTCGCATGTCGTAAACTTTTGAAGCAAGCAGTTGGCTTACTCTGGCCCGAATAGGGTTATTTCCAGGTTAGGGCTAGATAGAAAAATTGACATTTCTTCAAAAAAAATCTATAATTATTAGGAAACTCCTACGGCGTGTCGTCAGTTAAGCAGGATGATGATTGAGGCGAACTGAACCGCCGCGAGGAAGGTGGATTTCAGTTTGTCGTAGCGGGTTGCAATAGCGCGGAACTGCTTCAGTTTATTGAAGAACCGTTCGATAAGATTACGTTCCCTGTAAAGAGCGAAGTCGGTTTTCCGCGGCATCGCTCTATTGCGTTTTGACGGTATGACCGGGGTAATCCCGCGCTCTGTCAATCGGTCGATCAACCTGTCTGCGTCATACGCCCTATCAGCAAGGAAGGCATCCGGATCGATGTTTTCCAGCATCGGTTCCGTCCGGTTAATATCCGCATCCTTTCCCGGTGTGATATCGATCTCCACCGGATTGCCCAGAGCATCGCAGATAGCATGGATCTTTGTGGTCAATCCGCCCCGGGATCGTCCGATGGCCTGATCCGCGCCCCCTTTTTGAGGGCTCCGGCACTGTGCTGATGCGCCCGGACAATGGTGCTGTCGATCATCATGTATTCATTGTCGTGATCTGCTGCCAAATGGCGAAAGATCCGCTCAATAACACCAGTTTCACACCAGCGACGCAGACGTCTGTGCACGTTTTTCCAGTCCCCGAAACGGCCCGGAAGATCACGCCAGGGAATGCCTGCACGGTAGCGATACAGCACAGCTTCTACGAAAAGGCGGTTGTCTGCAGCAGTGCCTCCGACATGACCCTCACGACCCGGAAGAAAGTCTTTTATACGCTCCCACTGGTCGTCACGTAAGCCATAGCGCCGCATCTGTTGTTCTCCTCCAAAGCCGGAAAAACAGTCAGCACAGAGCAACAGAACGTACAACCCTCACTTCAAGCTCTCAGGTCTTAACTGACGACACGCCGTAGGAGTGTTCAGGCTTTACTATATGCTTACCATTGATGATGGTGGAGGAACGTTATGATCGCATACTTGAGGAATTCGTTTAAAATAACGACGTGTATCTCTTTGATCGCTTTGCTTTCTGCGTGTGGCACGACGACAGATCGTCGACTCAGTGAGGACAAACAAAGTTGCCGGAGCATGGGGCATACTCCGGGAACGGCTGAGTTCAAGAACTGTCTGGCGGATTTAAATGCCCGAAGGTGTGCCACTTCCCGGCAAAAGGGGTGGGGAGAACATCACGACGTATCGCTGGACTGCACAAGGTTGCCCTAAATACGTCGTCCAGTAGGTTTTGAAACATCGTTTGTGTATATCATGATGTAATTAATAGGTGTCATGATGTCGCGATCCGGCTTCAGTCAGAAGCGCCGAATGGCGAGGCGTCGTTTTTGTTTGAGACATTCGGTAGCTTTTTCTGTGGATTACACGGGGCCTAGCATATTCTGTTGACGGTGCGGTTCATGTTGGTGTTTTGATTCAGATACAGATCTGAACATCACATCTTTTGCGATGTATACTGCGAGTACACATGTCCAGTTTCGAGGAGCAGATAACGCAGGCTGGACGACCGACAAGAGGATGGTTAAGGACTTAATCGGCCTCGGGTTTTTCATGAAAAGTCAGAGGGTGGGAGTGATTTCGTGACGGATAAAGAGGGGGGAGAGAGTCTTCCGCCGGTCCGTCACGGAGTGTCCCGCCATGGCGAGCGCCATCCAGAAAATCGCCCTCAATGCGTCCCGTGATATCCCTTTCAACAGGCTGGTGCTGTCGCAGTCCAACGTGCGGCGTGTGAAGGTCGGCCTGTCGATCGAGGAGCTGGCCCGCGATATCGAACGTCGTGGGCTGCTCCAGAGCCTGAACGTCCGGCCCGTTCTGAACGGCGAGGGGGCAGAAACCGGCACCTATGAAGTGCCAGCCGGCGGTCGTCGCTTCCGCGCGCTCGAACTGCTGGTAAAGCAGAAGAAACTGGCGAAAACGGCCCCGGTGCCCTGTGTCGTGCGCGAGGCCGGATCGGCCATTCTCGCCGAGGATGATTCCCTGGCCGAGAACGTGCAGCGCGTGGCGCTGCATCCGCTGGACCAGTTTCGTGCCTTTCGCGACATGCTGGAGAAGGGCATGTCCGAGGACGAGATCGCCGCCGCGTTCTTCGTCGTGCCCACCGTGGTCAAACAGCGCCTGCGCCTGATGACCGTGTCCGACAAACTGCTCGAGATTTACGAGCAGGACGGCATGAAGCTGGAACAGCTCATGGCCTTCTCGATCAGCGACGATCCTGCGCGGCAGGAGCAGGTCTGGGAGATTATTGCCCAGAGCCATAACCGCGAGCCCTATCTGATCCGCCGCATGCTGACGGAAAAAACCGTGCGCGCATCGGATCGCCGCGTAAGCTTCGTCGGGCTGGACGCCTATCTTGCGGCTGGCGGTCCCGTCATGCGTGACCTGTTCGAAGCCGACGATGGCGGCTGGCTGGGCGATCCCACTCTTCTCGACCGGCTGGTGATGGAAAAACTGGCGGCAGCGGCCGAGGATATCCGAGCCGAAGGCTGGAAATGGGTCGAAACGGCTCTGTCCTTCCCCTGGGGACACACACGGCAGTTCGCGGAGATCGACGGGACGACCGTTGAACTTTCCGATGAAGAAGCGGGCCGTCTGACCGCTCTGCACAGCGAGCAGGAAACCATTGAGGCGGAATACGCGCAGGCCGATGAGTTCCCGGAGGACGTCGATACGCGGCTGGGTGAAATCGAGCAGGCTATCGAGGCGCTGGAAGAACGCCCTGTTTCCTTCGATCCGGCGGACATGGTCCGGGCCGGTGTCTTCGTCAGCCTGGATACAGACGGCACGCTGCTGGTCGCACGGGGTTTCGTCCGGCCGGAAGATATGCCGGTCGAACTCGAAGTCGATCAGGACGAATCAGACAGATATGACGACGCCATTGACCACCGCGGCGATGGCGATGATGCCGAAGGGGATGGGAGGGAAGGCGCACCCGATACCGACCCCGAGGAGGAATACGGACTGAAACCGCTTTCCGATCGCCTGCTGACGGAACTGACGGCCTGGCGCACACTGGCCCTGCGGGATGCGTTTGCCAGCAATCCGCATGTCGCGCTGACCGAACTGCTTCACACGCTGGTACGCGATCTGTACTGGCAGGTTTCGGGCGCAGATTGCCTGGAAGCCTATGTCCGGGAAATCCCGCTGCAGGTCCATTCCCCCGACATGCCCGGCAGCCTGCCGGCCCACGCGCTGCGCCAGCGCAACGAGGGCTGGAAGCACGATTTGCCGGAAGACGAGGCTGCACTCTGGCTGTGGCTCGACCGGCTGGACGACACCAGCCGTCTGGCCCTGCTAGCGCATTGCCTGTCTTTCGGGATCAACGCGCTGCATGAATCGCCTCATGGTCCGTCTCTGGCACGCAGCGTCAGGGAGCGGCTTGCGCGAGCAGGCCGTCTCACCACTGCGCTCGCGCTCGATCTGGCCGAAGCAGGCTGGCAGCCAACGGTGGAGAACTATCTCGGCCGCGTCACCAAGGCCCGCATCCTCGAAGCCGTGCGCGAGGCGCGGGGAGCCGAGGCGGCAGAGCGTATCGCCCATATGAAGAAGGGTGACATGGCGCAAGCGGCTGAGCGGCTGCTGGAGGGCTCCGGATGGCTGCCCGAGGCATTGCGGACGAGGAACGTGGCGGAGCGAAGTGAAGGGGGAGCAGGGGTAGCTCATATGCCCGATAGCCCGGACGCGGTGGCGGCCGAGTGATGTCAGCCCGCTGACTGGTATTGGCGCCTTTCGGTCTCCGGAAGGCGCCTTTTATATGGGAACGACGACATCACGCCGGAATGGCTGTCGACGGTGGTCAGTGACGGGTCACCGGCTGCAGGTGTCGATCCGTTTCAAGCCTGAGGGCCGCTGTCCATAAGGGTGTTTTGGTATAGAAATCCCGCCTGTTGAGGCCGGTACCGGTTCGGTGCTCGTTGAGCAGTCCTGCCCAGCACAGTGGACGCAGGACATGGACGTACAGACTGGCGGTCAGCTTGAAATCCCGGTGACGGATCTCCTCCTCTTCACCCCCGTAGAGAACCGAACATAGTCGCTCTTCGGTGACGGCAGCCTGGGCTTCGATATTGATGACGTTGAGAAAGATATCCCAGTTGCCGAACAGCGGCTCATCGCTTCGGGTGTAA
This sequence comes from Gluconobacter cerevisiae, assembly GCF_015244675.1. Classification (GTDB taxonomy): domain Bacteria; phylum Pseudomonadota; class Alphaproteobacteria; order Acetobacterales; family Acetobacteraceae; genus Gluconobacter; species Gluconobacter cerevisiae. Next base: position 368,240 of record NZ_JABCQO010000001.1, read on the forward strand.
GGACTGTGGTCAACGACAAAGAGGAGATGGGTCGTTAACAGCATCCAGAGCCGGGCAGGCTCCGATCTGAGTTTTCTCGCCAGGTCGGTCAGCCGCAGGGTTCCCTTGAAATGCCGTGCGAGCTTCGCACTGAGCAGAACCTCATGCAGGATCACCAGCGGCGGGAAATCGTGTTCATTGAGGACTTTGTTAACGGCGTAGAGGTCTTCGACCGTATAGGCTGGCCAGTCAAATGCCTCGGCGGCCCACGCGACAAAATAGCGCTTGAGCGCCTTGGTGGGCGTGAGGCCGATCGGGCCGTTTTCCTCAATATAGCCGATCGTCAGCAGCGCGGCCTTCAGGATGAGGGCATGCGACAGGGGGAGGTCGGTGTCGGGCGAACGAAACGGATTCATTACATAAACAATGAACCAGGTCGGTGCGAGTTGCCAGTCTGGCTTTGCGACGTAGGGACGATCTCCGTCCCGCGTCCTTCATTGTAATGTCGGTTGTCGCCTACATGTCGGACATAAAAGTGGGTTGGCTCGCCTTTCGCATAACGGACATAGTCCGCGCAGTCCCCCGCTATCACTTGGAGCCGAGAGTGGGGTGATCGTTATGGGAAATAACCAGCAAGAATACAGGCGCTTAGGTTGGCCGTAGCAAGACACGCCCGAAGCCACTGGGCAGGGAGTATAAATCATTTGGATCGGGCAACGATGCTTTCGGTTTTCGGCCTTGACACGATGATGTTCGGTGCGGGCGGCAATCCAGATTTTCTGGACAGCGTCAAGATTCATGAAGGCAATTCCGAACCCAACCAGAAGGTCGAGCCAGACCGAATGGTGGCCGAGCGTGATACGGAAGCAGTTTTCATTCTGGGTTCTATTGGCATATCGGACATAATCTTCAAGTAGTTCTGTGCAGCAGTGGCCCATACCTGTCACTTGAACAAGGTTTCCGGAACTCCCGTTTCGTTTTCAGAAAAACTACCAAATTTGACAGCAAGAATAGGCAAAACAAACAGGTTAAGTATCATTGATGTCATGAGCCCTCCAAGAATGACAGCTGCCATAGGTCCTTCGATTTCCCGCCCAGGCGCATTCATATCAACAGCCAGAGGCGCCAGTCCAAGCGCCGTAACGAGCGATGTCATGAGTACGGGGACGACGCGGTCTCTGGCCCCCCGGAGCGCTGTTGTTACTCCCCATGTGAGATGTTCCCGCTCGACCAAAGTCTCAAAATGCGAAATCATCATCACCGAATTCCGAAGCGTAATCCCGAATAGAGTAACGAAGCCGACTGTTGCCCCAAGAGTTAGCGTTGTGCCGGAAACAATGATTGCCAGAATGCCGCCGACAAATGCGAAGGGAAGATTGACGAGTATCAGAGCGAGATTGCGCCATCCTTGTGTGATTATTGAGAGCAGAATCATGACCGCTATGGCAGCGAGCCCGGAATTTATAAACAGTTCCTTGCGTGATTGTGATTCAGCTTCCGCTGCGGATGTAAACTGAACGTAGGTTCCAAGAGGCAGTTTGATATTTTTTGCTATAGCCGTGCGTGCGTCCTGAACGAAAGATTGAGCTGATCGTCCTGTAACATTTGCGGTGACAGTCTGTGTTCTCTGTGCTCCCAGATGTGACACCTGATAGCGACCGTTCGTCTCATATATGTCTGCGACAGCGCGGAGTGGTACGTAGTTTCCGTGAACAGTATGCAGTGGCAGGAAGCCGACAGACGCAACATCATTACGACTTGCGTCATCAAGACGAACCATAACATTAAAAGCCGCAGAACGCTCGTATATCTGCCCCACGGTTTCACCCTGCCAGGCTGTATGGATGGATCGGAGTACATCCGCCGACCGAAGCCCCCAGCGCTCCAGATCAGCAGGGCGTAGCCGAATAGCAAGTTCCGGAACACCAGGGGGTGCTTCTATCCGGACATCTGTTGCGCCATGTATCTGATGCAACATGCGGACAATATTATTTGCCTGGATATCCAATACATCCAGATCATCGCCAATAATATTGATTGCCACAGCCGAAGACGAACCAGAAAGGGTTTCGTTTACGCGCATCGTCAAAAAACTACTGACAGAAAAACTGGCCCCAACGAACCCGTCAAGCGCTTTGCGAACGCGGGCATCAATCTGTCGGGAAGCCTTCCCATCCACCTGATTCAAATCAACCTCAAACTCGCTGGTATGTGGTCCAGACGTGTCCTCATCCAGCGAGGCGCGTCCGACTCTCTGAGCAACCGAACGGATTTCGGGAAGCTGACGAAGTTTTTCTGTAACCTGTCTACCTAATTTCAGAGACTGTTCCAGGGAAGTCCCCGGAGCAGCCGTCATATGAATGATAAGGTGACCTTCCTTGAAATCAGGAATGAAATCGCTTTCAAGGAATGGAAGGGCCGCAAACCCTATCAAGGTGGTCAGGATCATCCCGCCTATAACAAATCGGGGATGGCGCATTAATCTGGCCAGAAGACGTTCATAAGCTCTGGCGGTCCACCCTGCCAGGGGGGGCTCTCTCCGGGTTTCTCCAGGCGTCGCCAAGAGCCATGCGCAGAGTGCAGGTACAACGGTTACAGCAGCGGCAAGAGAAGCCATGACCGCAAGAACATAAGCTGTTGCCAGTGGAGCAAACAGTCGTCCCGAAAGTCCGGGAAGGGCGATGACAGGCAAGAAAACGATAATGACAGCAAAGGTCGCGTAAACCACTGCACTGCGGACTTCAACGCATGCATCGAGTACGACGCGCGCTGTAGATGCGGGCTGGACCAGAAGCCGGTTTTCACGCAATCGGCGTGTAACATTTTCGACCCCGATCACGGCGTCATCCACGACCTCGCCGATGGCGATAGCAAGCCCCCCCAGGGTCATGGCATTCAAAGTAACCCCGAGTGTCTCCAGCAACGACAGGGCTATCAGAATAGCCAAAGGTATGGTGGCGCAACAGATTGCAGCGGTTCGCAGGTCAAAAAGGAAAAGAAAGATTACGGCAACCACCAGAAAACCGCCCAGAAGCAATGCTTGTGTGGCATTCCCCAATGCGGTCGTAATGAAATTGGCGGGTCGGAACAGGTCAGCATGCAATGTAATCCCCTGTCCCTGCAATTGCGGGCGGAAATCGGTAAGTGCCGCCTCGATTTCCCGGGTCACAGCCATCGTATTGGCACCGTACTGTTCCCATATATTAACCACAATGCCTGTCTTTCCCTCGATACTGGCCGCGCCGAAGGCGGGAATAGGGGCTTCAGTTACAGTGGCAATACTGCCCAGTGTGACAGCACCATTATCAGAGCGGACAATCACAGTGCGGGCCAGACTTTCTGGCGTCAGGGCCTGACCGTCAGACTGAAGAACGACTCTTTGGTTCGGGGTATCAATAAAGCCGGCCCCCTGTATGCCAGTTGCTTCCTGGGCAGCCGCAAGGACGTCATCAAGTCCGATATGATGCAAGATGAGTTGGTCTGGATGTACCTGTATCTGGAGTGACCGACGCTCCCCGCCAAACACACTGACTCCAGCCACACCAGGCAACGCCAGCAGACGCGGCCTTAATGACCAGTCAGTAAGCGTGCGCAACTGCATGAGGGACTGTTGTTCCGACGTCAGACCAATCACCAGTACCAGACCGGCGGATGAGGTCAGTGGCGTCATAGTCGGAGCATGAACACCGGCTGGCAATTGCTGTGCAACAACATTCATTTGTTCCCCGACCAGTTGCCGGGCGCGATAAATATCGGTCGATGTCGCAAACAGGACGTTGACGACTGACAGTCCCTGAATCGAAGTCGATTGCACGCGCTGAATACCCGGGAGGCCGCTCAGGGCAATTTCCATTGGGCGACTAACCAATGTTTCGACCTGTTCCGGCGTAAAACCAGCGGCTTCGGTCTGGATCGTGACCCGTGGCGGAATGAATTCCGGAAACACATCATAGCTGGCATGTCTCAAGCCATACAGGCCATAGAAGAACAACAGACATGCGGTTGCGATAACCACGCCCCGGAAGCGGATCGAAAACCCGATAATAGCTGCCTGAAGGCTGAAAGAACGTCCCGTCATCAGTCGTCATCGCCTCCTGATTCAAGCTGAGCTCGGAATTCTTCAGACAGAAGTAATTGCGTACCCCCTACGACGATTTGCGTTTCGTGTGTGATTTGTCCTGGAGTATCTTGGATCAGGTAGCCACCTTCTCGGTCCGGCACGTCGGTCGTAAGGGGTAGGCGTGTAAATTTTCCGTGTCCGTTATCACGGTATATCCACGACTTACCTTGCAGCCAGATAATAGCTGATGCAGGTATCCGGATACCGGGACGTTCCTCTTCGGTAGGCAGGAGAACGGAAACATTCATGCCCGCGACAAGCTGACTTTCAGCCGACGCAAAATAGAAAAAGCTACGCCCCTGAATAGCAGGATCGGTCATGGTTACAGGAGACAAATAGTGGAGCATTGTCCCGTGTCCACCCGTGTTTCCATAATCGGTCACATCCGCCTGACTTGGTGGGGTTGGTAGATCCGTATCTGGTGGAAGGGTCACCTTGACCAAGACCACTTGTTGTTGAAGTAACTGTGTAATGAAAATTGTATTTTTTTCGGTAGCGTCAGATATGACCGAACCAAATTGCTGTCTGATAATATTAAGTGCGTTATTCACCCGGACCTGTTCTGCTTTTACCATAGCTGAGTTGGACTGAAATCTGGCTGTTGTCTCCTGGAATTGTTCCTGAGAGATATTCTGCCGGTCGCGATACAGTCCTTTGTCACGATCGAGTTTCGCACGGGCAAGCGTCTGCTGTGCCTGCATGCTCTCCAGCCGCGCTTTCATGTCAGCATAATCACTAACAAGAGTGATAAGTTGTGTTGCGTTCAGAACGTAACCATAGGCGGGAACCAACTTTCTCCAAGGCACGATGCTGGGTCGTGCAGAAGCGATGCCACTCTTCGTAACTGCTTCCGGGGAGACCGTCACGGTCGCCTCTGCGCCAAGAACCGAAACTGGTGGATCATCATCATCTGCAATAGCAATGTCCGCCACGTTTAGAACTAGGAAGACAGAAAGACCTACAAGAGGCAGCCAGAAGGCCCTCGCTTTCATGGTGAGTTCCTTTGGTTATTTTCAAGCAGGCCGGAAACCTGCGCGGCACTGGTGTGATCAAAAATGGGCTGCTGCATGCCATCTTCGATCTGACCTATGGCTTGCCGTTGCTGAATTTCTGCTTCAAGAAGAGCGGTCTCTGCTTGAATCTGCTCTATATGAGTCATAACCATCGTTGGTCGGTCGATTGCGCCTGACTGAAGGCGGTGCTGCATCTGGTTCAGCCTTACCCGTACGGTTTTGGCAAGTTCATCCGCCTGTAGCAGAATTGATGTCGTGCCGCGGTAATTGGCCGTAGCCTGCGAGATGGACTTAAACACCGTGTTCTCTGCACGCCGGAGACGAGCCGCCGCCTCATGCTCCTGCCCAACAGCTTCAGCTATGGGGCCTTCGTTCTGATTGAAAATCGGAATTTGCAGAGAGGGATTTACCTCAAAGCGATTTGAAAAATCCCAGTTATAGGAGGGACTGATGGTGACATCGGGATAGCGTCGGGAAACTTCGACCCGTAGAGCCTGTCGGGCGGCGTCATAAGACGCAAGAAGTTCCCGCAGATCCGCGCGTTGCATTACGGCTTGGTATCTCATGTCCTGTGAATCGCGGTATTCCATGAGGTCGGGACAGACATCAAATGCTTTTGTATCAAGAGCAATGGAATCAAGTGCTTCGGCAGGAACCCCGATTGCTCCTGCCAGAGCTGCCTTACGGACGGCATACTCGCGCCGCAGATCACTGACAGACAACTCGGCATGGATCATTTCCGTCCGTACCTGCGATATTTCGAGAGCGGATGCTCGCCCCTGATCAAAACGTGCCTGTTCCAGGGTAAAGAGTTCGCGTTTAGCTGCCGCAGTCTCTTCCACAAGCTTGAGGCGCCCGGATACAGCCCAGACGCCGAGAAGAGCAGACCGCGTGTCGCTGCGTAGTTTCCATGCAGTATTGATGACTTCCCATTGCGCGACGGCAGCCCGATATCTGGCTTCTTTGATACGGTGATAACGCCTGCCGAAAAATTCGATCAGTATTGACGCGCCGTAGCCGACGTAATGAGCCGATGGGCCACCCAGCACCGTGAAACTGGGATTGGGCAGTTGACCGGCTGTCTTGATTCCAGCGCGAGCCGTTTCCAGTTCAGCTTTAGCTACAAGGATATCGGGATGAAAATACAAGGTAGCAAGCGTCAGGCGAGTGATGCCCCATGCGTTTTCCTGACTCGATACGTTTGGTCCGAGAACTTTTGTAATGAATTCTTGCAATCCGGCATCCGTAAATTGACGGCTGGAAAATTTCTGGACATCTGATTCCGGCGAAATATTTGAGTGATCACTATTTGTACAGCCACAGAGCAGGGGAAAAATCAGGAGAATGAATGCCGCATTATAGCGTGTGCGTCTCCTTACCTGCTTAATATATTCTAGAGTATTATATGATTTATACATTGATATGTCGTGATATATCTGATTTGTTATCTGTTAGTTCTACTCTCGATTGTCGCATAATCTGCACACCTCCACTAATACCAAGCATCGCAAGGATGGCAGCTACCGCAATATCCGGCCACGCAGAACGAGTGCCAAACACGCCCAGAGCTGCCAGCACAACGGCAACATTTCCGATCGCATCATTACGAGAGCAGATCCATACAGAACGGCGGTTGGCATCACCTTTCCGGTGTGTCCATAATATGAGGGCACAGGCCAGATTGACCGCGAGGGCAAGCAGACCAATGCCGCCCATTGCGTCTGGGTGAGGCGGATGGTTGCTGTTCATTACTATCCACCCAGCATTGGCCATTACCCATAGCCCAGCCATGAACAGGGTCAGGCCTTTCAGAAAGGCCGCGCCAGCTCGCCATCGCAATGCCATTCCGGCAACACTGAGGCTTATTGCGTAGTTGGCGCTGTCGCCAAGGAAATCAATCGCGTCCGCCTGTACGGATGCAGATCCAACCGACACGCCAGCCCCAGCTTCAACGGCAAACATGCTGGCATTGAGAAAAAGCGCGATCAGGAGCGCTCTCCGCCATGATTTATTGATTGGTAGCGGCGTATCTGTGCATCCACCACAGCATCCTCCTGCCATCCAGCGCCTCCCTGACGAATCATCTGTTTTAATGTATGCTCCCTGTAGCAACTACAGGGTCAAGAGGCAGGGAATGCGATCGATTGGTGCCTTGGGGAAGGCGACGAATACCAAAGTCGAGACGATCCGCTATTACGAACGGATCGGTCTTCTGGCTCCGCCACAGCGGACCGATGGCAATTATCGCACTTATGATGATGAGGCACTCGCGAGACTGTCTTTTATTCGTCGATCTCGGGATCTGGGTTTTTCATTAGACCAGGTAAGAGCTCTATTATCCCTAACGGATCAGGGAACCCAGGATTGTAAGACAGTTGATAGAATTGCTCGTGACCATATGGCAGAAATTGAGCGCAAAATTGCGGATCTCATCGCATTGCGCCATGAACTTTCTACGATGATAGAATCATGCGGGGGAGGTAATATTTCAGGATGCCGAATTATTGAAGCACTTTCTCCGTTTGATAATTAGTTCTCCTGACTTTTTTCGCAGCCAGTCGATTCTGCATTTGACGGAAGATTACCCGAAATAGTTATACGGCCTCATCCTCACGTGTCAGAATCTGAAAAATCCTCATGGAAAATTCAAGGACTATACGTGCTCCCATGGTGGCAGTTTATGATCAGGCCAGTTCTGAAGCAGACATTCGGCTTCCCCCCCCATTGCAGTCGTGATTTCCGGTAGGTGACGGGGACGCCGTGTTCCGGAATGAGGGGCCAGGTGTTTCTGCGGTTGGATGGGATCCCGCGTGGGAAGTGGTGATCAGAGGAAGAGGGTGGCTTCGCCTTCTGTGCCGAATAACCGGCATCAGAGGAGAGTTTTCCATGACTACAACCACCATCCTGCCCCCTGCGTTCCGTGGTGCGGCGTCCGGCGGCTTCCGGATCGATCCTTCGCGCGGGAAGCGTAGTGCCCGCGTCTCGTCCGAATGGTTCTCGCGCCCCGATGATGAGCGGTATCTCTCGCTGTCCGAGCTGCATGCCGCCACGCTGGCGCGTGCGGATCGGGCTACGGCCCGCACGGTAGAAAGCCGCGCCATCCGAGTGGAGGCGAGCCGCGACAATGCCGAGCGCCTGACCCTGACCGTGCCGGGGCAGAATGACCCGATTGCTCCCACACACTGGTCCTTTGGCCAGATGTGCAGCCTGGTTGGTGCCCCCTCGTCGTACCTGCGCAATCTTCCGGCTCCGCTGGCGGCAATCAACCTGCAGCACGGGTTGCTGTCGCACCGGGCCGAACTGGTCAAGACGCTGGAAACCGAGGACGGGCGCGTCGAACTGCGTGCTTTAACTGGTCCCGATTACGGTCGTATCTGGGACCATGAACTGGTGGGCGCGGTGCGCAAGATCGCCGGTGATGGCACCGGCGATACCAACTGGAAGGTGCCCGGTGTGATCGACTGGGCCACGATGACCCATAACCCCTATGTGGACATTACGAAGGAAACCACGACGCTCTACGCATCGGATCGCGATGTGTTCCTGTTTCTCGTCGACGATACACACCCGATTGAGGCGGGACGCCTGCCCAATGGTGAGCCCGATCTCTATTTCCGGGGTTTCTATGCATGGAATTCAGAAGTCGGCAGCAAGAGCCTCGGCATTGCGTCATTCTACCTGCGCGGAGCGTGTCAAAATCGTATGTTGTGGGGCGTCGAAAATTTCGAACAGATCACGATCCGGCATAGCAAGTTTGCAGCCTCACGCTTCGTGCATCAGGCGACACCGGCGCTACGGAACTTCGCCACAGCCAGCCCGGCCTCGTTCGTCTCGGGCATTCAGGCCTCGCGCAAGGCGCTGGTGGCGAAAACCGACGAGGACCGCGAAAGTTTCCTGCGTCGTCGCGGGTTCTCGAAGCCAGAGACAACGAAGATCATCGAAACCGTGCTGCATGAGGAAGGGCGCAAGCCGGAGAGCGTGTTCGATTTCGTGCAGGGGATCACGGCGCTGGCGCGGACAAAGGCCAATCAGGACACGCGGCTGGATCTGGAGGAGAAGGCCCGCAGGCTGATGGAGCGTGCGTCCTGAAAGACGACTGCACGCTTTTCCGTAAAGACGTTTTTACGAGCCCGGCCACTGCGCCGGGCTTTTTCGTTTCGGGAGTTTTTCCGATGGCTGATTTCTTCACGCATTTTTCCTGCGTTCTCGATGTGGGCACAGTGGACAATGCCGCAAAGGCGCTCGACCTCTACAATGCGTTCATGGACGAACTGGCGGCGGAAGATCCACCCTCTGACGGTTTTGTCCTATCGATCGTGCCCGAATATGGCGGCACGAAACTCTGGATGCACGATGAGACGATCGGAGATCCGCATCAGGTGGTGGAATTCGTGCTACGCTGTGCGCGAATATTCCGGTTGCGGGGCCGATGGGGATTCCAGTGGGCCAATACGGCCTCACGTCCCCGGATAGGCGCCTTCAGCGGCGGTGCGCATCTGCTTGACCTTGGCAGGCGCAAAACGATTTCATGGATGACCACCGATCGCTGGCTGGCGATCGCCCTGGACGGAGGCAATCCCGACACAGGAGGGCAGGGCGATGACCTTGCATGATGCAGGCGATCTCGCCCGTCGGCTGGCGGAGAACGCGGAGGCGGTGTGCCGGCAGTATCTGTCCGCCGGTCGCCGTCACGGCAATTACTGGCTGGTCGGTGACGTGCGCAATACGCCCGGCCGGTCGCTGTTCGTCCGGCTCCACGACACCGCCAACGGCAGGGCGGGAAAATGGACGGACGCTCAGTCGGGTGAGCATGGCGACCTGCTCGACGTGATCCGCGAAAGCCTCGGCCTGGTGGATTTCCGCGACGTGGCCGACGAGGCACGCGCCTTCCTCAGCCTGCCGCATCCTGACCCAGTGCCGCCGTCACAGGACCGACCTGCCCGTGAGCGTGCTTCCGCCAGTTCTTCCGAAGCGGCACGACGGCTCTGGGCCATGTCCGGGCCGATCATAGGCACATCCGTAGACGCGTATCTCCGTAGACGCGACATTACGCTTTTGCACGGAACCGAAGCCCTGCGCTTCCATCCGCGTTGCTTTTACCGCCCGGACGAGGACGGTCTGACCGAGACCTGGCCCGCCATGATCGCCGCTGTCACCGACCTCGACGGCACTCTGACCGGTGTGCATCGCACCTGGCTGGCGGCGGACGGCCGTGGCAAGGCACCGGTCGACCATCCGCGCCGTGCCTTGGGCGGGCTGCTCGGTCATGCCGTGCGCTTCGGGGTGGCATCCGACGTGCTCGCCGCCGGGGAAGGCATCGAGACGGTGCTTTCGCTGCGGCAGGTTCTGCCCGATCTGCCATTGGCCGCCTGCCTGTCTTCGGCACATCTCGCTGCCCTGATCTTTCCGCCGCTGCTACGCCGTCTCTACGTCCTGCGCGACGACGATCCGGCCGGGGATCAGGCGCTGGCGACGCTGCACGCCCGCGCGGGTGACGCCGGGATCGAACTGATCGGCCTGTCGCCACGGCTGGGCGATTTCAATGATGATCTCCGTGCGCTGGGACGCGGCGCGCTGCGGGCGATCCTGCATCCGCAACTCGCGCCAGCGGACGTGGCACGCTTTCTGGAGGCCGCCGATACCTGAGCGGGCCGGAAAGAGGAGTGGGAGGGCCGTCTTCTGTCGGCGGGCCTGTCCTGCCTCCCGTCCGGCAGGTCCGCGCCCCGGCCTTTCAAGTGGGGAGCGGGCGTCAGCCGGGCCGGGCCTTCAATGGCGTGAGCCGGCTATTTTCCGTCGCGCCCTGTGGGGGCGCTTTACATCGCGAGGCAAAATAGCCGGCCCCCTGCCATCCTTCGCTGTGCTGCGGCCGCGCGCCAGCGCGCGGTTCCGGCCCGTCCCTGGTCTGCCGCTGTCCGCCCCCGGAAAGGCCGCGAAGGGCGCAGCCGGAGACCTGGGAGGACAGCCTCATGACCCGCATGACCGACGATTTCGAACCGCCGCACGCCGCTTCATCCACCGCGCATGTGCTGACCGAACTCCAGATGTATGGCTACCGTCCCTTCGCGGACGAGCCGGACCCCAGGCCGCTACCCGAAGCGCAGCGCATCGGGGGTGCTGTGGCCGACATCTTCGACGCCATCGCTGCGACGCTGACCGACACACGGCTGGAAGCCGATCTCGAAGCATTGCTCTGGTCCACCGTGAACATCTTCCACCGCATGGTCGGCCAGGTTGAGCGTGAGCTTGACCGCAACGAGCAGGCGCAGAAACGGAGCCAGCAGGAACAGGATGGCAGCGAGATCCGCTCGGTGGAACTGGAGCGGCTGATCGCCGAAGGGCTGACCCTGATCGAGCGCCGCAACGCCTACGAGATCTTCCGCGACGAGGCGCAGGAGCAGTTCGAGCGCCTGACCCTGAGCGCGTGGCGTCCGAAGGCCGGCTCGCTGGTGTCACGTCGCACCATGACGGCCTCCATGATCGACAGCCGCGATTTCCTCAACGCCCGACGCCGCGCCGAGGGCGAGTTGCTGGTCCCGCCCGGCCCCAAGGTGGTCGTGACCGGGGGCCTGGACTTCGACGACCATATCCTGATCTGGGACCGGCTGGATAAGGTGCGGGCCAAGCATCCCGACATGGTGCTGCTCCACGGTGGCTCGCCCAAAGGTGCTGAGTTCATTGCCTCACGTTGGGCCGATCACCGCGATATCGTGCAGATCGCCTTCAAGCCGGACTGGACCAGGCATGCCAAGGCCGCGCCCTTCCGTCGTAACGATGCGCTGCTCGACACTATGCCGATCGGCGTCATCGTCTTCCCCGGTTCAGGCATCCAGGAAAATCTGGCCGACAAGGCAAAGCGGCTCGGTATCCCGGTCCTGCGGTTCGGAGGCGGCGCGTGAGCGCTCTCTCCTTCCCCGCAAGCCAGCGTCTCAGGCAAGAACCTCAAGACCGTGCTTCTGAATGACGCTCAACAGCTTGAGCGCCATCCCGCTCGGCCGTTTGGCGCCGCTCTCCCACTTCTCGACCGTGCTTTCGCTCGTGTTCAGATACCGCGCGAAGACCGGCTGGCTGACATTGTTCGCCTCGCGGAGACGCTTGATCTCGATCGGCTCGATCGCAGGGGGCACCACCAGATGGCGCGTGTCAAAATCACGCATCGTCGCCTTGTCGAGCGCGCCGACCTTGTGCAGCATTACCGCCCCGGAATGAATGGCCTCGGAAATGTCGCTCCGGAAGCTATTTTTTCTCTTCATCGCCATGGCATATCTCCGTCAGGTCTCGATCCTTCAAAAGCCGTTCGACCTGTTCCCCGGTCAGCACGGCATAGGCTTTGGCGAGGGTCCGGAAGTCTTCCAGTTCATCGCTATCGATATTGTCCCGGTCCTTCTTCGCGAACAGATAGGCGTAGATCCAGTATCGACCGCCTTTCGCAAGAATAATGCTGCGATGCAGGTTCTTGTTCAGGCGCTTCTTGAAGACACCACCACCCAGATCGACGGCCTGACCCTTCATGACCTCCCGGATCGCTTTGCAGAGTTCATCGTCTTTGATGCGAGCTTTCCGGGCCGCCCTGGCGAACCAGGCGGTCTTGAATGCCCGCTGGGATGGCTCGGCATTGGTCATGACCTCCTATGTAGCACCAGGTGCTATGGATCGCAAGGTTCTTCGCAACGCCACCGGATCACGGGGGAAGGCAATAACGCTCGACCTGATTGACCGCAACGTCCGCATACCAGCGATAGATTTCGATGATATCGTCACCGGCGGGACGTAAGCCGCGCGGATTTTCGTTCCGGTCACCGTATCATCTGCGCTATAATGCGGGTTGCGCCGTGGTGGTGGTGGCAGGCGCGACCGTCCGACATTGTCGGTTGCACGGAGACCGCCGCCATGTTCATCCTTGCTCCCTTCCTGCTCGTCGCCGGCATTGGCTTCCTGTGCTGGTTGTTCTTTACCGTGGCAGTCTTCGCCCTGCCCTGCGCCATGGGTCTGATGGCCGGGTTCTGGGCGTATGGTGCGGGTGCTGGTGTTGTCGGCGGGATCATCGTCGGTTTCGTCGCGGGCGCTGCAACCTTCGTTATTGGCCAGGTCGCCTTCGCCTTGGTGCCGTGGATGTGGCTCAAGCTGCTGATCGTCCTGCTCTATACGGTGCCCGCCATTATCATGGGCTACAGCACGACACATGGGATCGCCCAGATGCTGATGCCGTCTCCGGCGTGGCAGCTCTTTTTCTCCATCATCGGCGCGATCGCGGTGGGCGTCACCGCTTTCATCCGCTTTACAACCGTGGCCCCACCCGGACCGTCCGGCGGCAATATCGCGCGGGTCTGACACCGCTCTGGCAACCGGCGAGGCAGGACAGGATCGGGGGCTTTCGCATCTGGCCGCCTCGCTGTCAGGAGGGTATGGCAGGAGCGATCGATGAGGCCCTGATTGCAGCATATTGGCTGAAGGTGCTCTTTCCCTGGAGCGTGGACGTCCAGCGCTTCCTGTCAGCATCGGCCGGTGGAATCCCGGAAGGCAGGGCGTGTCCGTGCGAAACGCAGTCCCGGAACGGGGCGTGTGCAGGGTCGGAAGCAGGGCATGACGATGCCTTCCCCTTCCTGGCCGACACTTGCGTGGGGCGCGGGTGGCCATAGTCTCCGTGATGTGTGCTCTGTCGGGCCGCGCACGCATGCCGCCTCTCAAGATGGCTGATCTAGCCGAAGGTCGGCTGCGCCTCGATCGGCCATGGCGCAACAGCGGTCCATAATTTTCTTCCCCTGACGGCTGCGCCGTCATTCCTCGCGAAACAAGAAAATTCCGTCCCGCCGTCCTCCGCTGCGCTTCGGTCCCTACGGGATGCGCCGCCGCTCGCCTCCGTCTGTCCGATCGCCATCGAGGCCGCAATGGTGCGGGCTCGGTAACAGAGATCACGGAGCAGTATCATGGCTACCATCGGCACCTTCAAGAAAGTCGGCAACGGATATAACGGCGAGATCGTCACCCTCTCGCTCCAGACCCCCAACGTCCGCATCGCCCCCGAGACCACGCGCCTGAACGAAAATGCCCCCAGCCACCGCGTCTTCGTCGGCCGGGTCGAGATCGGAGCGGCCTGGTCCCGGCGCTCCAACGAGGGGCGCGACTATCTGAGCCTCAAGCTCGACGATCCGAGCTTCAACGCCCCGATCTTCGCCAACCTCTTCGATGACGAGGACGGCGAGGGCTACAGCCTGATCTGGTCCCGCCCCAACGGCCGCCGCAACGGCGACTGAGGTGCCAGCGATCCCCCGCCCGGCCGGTCCGGGTGGGGCCTTCGCATGACCGATCGCGAACCGGCGGGTGGGCGCACCAGTCGCGCCGCGCCCAATCTGCCAATGTGTGGGCAAGAAAGGGGAACAGGGCTTCCCTCAGCCTTCCCATTGTACCATGCCCGGCGTGAACCGCCTCAAGGACGCGCGGTCCCCCCAATTTTGCCCGGCGCACCCTACGGGCACACCAGACAAAATCGGCTCCCCCGCGCGCCGCTGGGGCGGTCGCCTGCGGCGATCCTTGACCCGATTCACGCGCGCATGAGGCGACGGCCTGTCTTCGAAAAACGAAAGGAGCAGGACGATGACCACGCTACACGACCAGATCCAGATGCTGCGCGCCGAACTGACCAGCTTTCACCTCAGCCGTCGTGAGCGGGCCAAAATCGAGCGTGAACTGAACCAGGTATGCGCGCAATTCGCAGCAAAATGCCACGACGGGGAGGCCTCCGCGTAAGCGGGGGTCTTTTCGTCTGGTCGCCCGTACCGACGGCGGACCCCACTGACGGTCCTATCAGAAGCAGGACGCCGGTGTTTCCTCACTATCCAACTGAAAGAACGATATTGAATCTCCATTATACGACTATTATAGTCGTATTTCTGGTGTGCATGCCCTGCATGTCGGATGTGATCATGGATGATCACTGGCCGACAGGTAAGGGCGGCACGGGCACTCCTGAACTGGACACAGGAACGGCTCGCTGAAAAAGCCCTCGTAGCATTGACCGCGCTCAAGCGCCTTGAATCCGAGCGTGGCCTTGGTGTCCATGAGGGCACGATCGACCAGGTCCGCCGCGCGCTGGAAGCAGCGGGCATCCTGTTCATCGAGTCCGGGCAAGGGCGTGGTGTCATGTTTCTTCACGAGACTTCCGATCCACAGACGCGACAGGATGCGGGCCGTCGCAGACGCGCGCCGTCCTGATCGGCCTGGCCGCGCAGCCTTCCCACTCGGCCCCGCGTTGTTTTTTGCGTCAGCGCGGAACCGTCGAACGGTCGTCATTCCACGAATTTGTTATCGAACCGACCCAACAGCGCTATCACGAGGGATCGTCATGACCCACCCATCCTTCCAGGATCACCCGCCTCTGACGGCGCGTGTGAACGCCTATGACGAGCAGCATCTCGACCTTTATCTCCGCCTCCTGATCGCCGACGAGGAAGGTGCCGACTGGCGCGAAGTCGTTGCGGTGCTGTTCAAAATCGATCCTGTCTGTGAACCCGTGCGCGCCAGGGCTGTTTACGACAACCATCTTGCACGGGCGCGCTGGATGACCAAAGCCGGCTACCGGCATTTGCTGGAGCCGCGCCTGCAATAGCCGGGCTTCGCCGGCCCACGCGCTGGTCCCCCACGGCACTCTCCCCAATAGAAAATCAGGGTCTATGCGCTCGCGGTTCCGATCCGGCTAATTGAGGCTGCCCCCTTGCCGTATGAGGGGCCAGACAGGGAGGTCACCATGCCGACATCCTTCTGGCGTTCACAGGAAATACGCGACCGTATCAGCACTCTGGACCGTTCCGGTTTCGCCGTCGAGTTCCTGCGCCGCAACGCGACGTACCGTCGCGAGTATGCCCGCCTGCAACGACGCATCGCCCGCCGGGCAACGGACGCCGCCGCAGAGCGCGCGGCGTTCGCCGAACGCTGGGGGTTGGGCTTTTGTCCATGCTCCCGATGAACCCGCCCGCCGCGGCCGCATGGTCTGGAGGCCCGAGGTCTCCCCGGCCACGCTGATTCTCACGCCGGCACCCTCGGGTTTCGCGACGGTGACCCCGATCGAACCCGCCATGCTGGGGAATATCCTGGCCCGTCACGACGATGCGGATGGCGGGTGGCTTACGATCGGCGACGCGGTTGGCGATCTCTTTCTTCGGCTTCTGGACCCTTCGGCCTTGCAACGCCCCGCCGTGCTGCTGCCGCTGGACGCTGCCGGCGAGCTTCGTCTCGACGTGGCGTTGCGCTTTTTCCGGCATCTGCGTGGCAGCCGCGTTGCCCTGCTTCCACGCGCGCTCCAGCTCACGCCGCTCCAGCGTGCGCGGCAGATTCAGCTTCTGATCGCCTTCGACATTCAGGAAATTGGTGGCGGCCCACGTGAGGTCGCCATAGCCGCCGGCCGTTCATGGCAGGCGATTTTACCTTCCATCGAGTGGAAGAACACTGCGGCGCGGCGCTTTGCGGATCGCCTGATTCAGGACGCAGAGAACCGGGTAAACGGCGGTTACCTGGATTTCTTACACGGCAAATAGCATCAGCCGTTTTTCGCTCTCCTGCGCTGTTTCCCTCCATTTTTTCGACGGTGGCCTGCGCCCGGCTGCGCACGGTAACTCTTGCGCGCGTCATGGTCCGCCGAAGGTGGACACTGAGTCTGAAAAATCTTCGTCCACCCCCAACGCCTGCTTTCTTCGCCACCGTCATCCCGATCCGCCGCGACTTCGCCGCGACGCTTCAAAACCGGACGGAGGCATATCATGCTCAACAGACCCACGCCCTCACCGGCGCGCTATCTGCGCACCCATGAGGCTGCGCAAATTCTCGGACTTTCGCCGCGCACACTGGAAAAATATCGCTGCCACGGTACAGGACCGACGTTCCGCAAGCTTGGTGGTCGCGTCGTCTATCTGATCGATGACCTCGACGTATGGGCAGCCGCCGGTGCGTGCAAATCCACCTCCGACCCGAATTATGACGCGGCGCGTGCCGCCGGGCATGACCCACGATGAATGCCGCGCCGGGTATTCCGCGTTCCAGGCGCGCAAGCGAACGCAACAGGCTCGACCCGTTCGTGGTCTCCGGCGGGGATGCCAGCCCGCGCGATCAGCGCGACCTGATGGAGCGACCGTTCTTCTCGCTCGCGAAGACAAAGCGCACGGTGCCGATCTTCTATGAAGCCGGTGACGTCCGTGTCGAAGTCTTCGGCATGCCCGACCATGGCATGGCGACGATCTGGGACGCCGATGTGCTGATCTGGGCCGCCAGCCAGATCGTCGAGGCGGAAAATCTTGGTCTTACGACATCGCGCTTCCTGCGCTTCACGCCCTATCAGCTTCTGAGCAGTATCGGGCGTCAGACGGGAGCGCGGGATTATGGGCTACTCAAGGCGGCACTGACCCGGCTCCAGTCCACCGTGGTCGCCACTACGATCCGCAACGGCCAGAACTGGCGCCGTCAGCAGTTCTCCTGGATCACCGAATGGGAGATCTGTGCCAGCCAGACGGGCCGCGCCGCTGGTGTCGAGATCGTCATTCCCGAATGGTTCTATCGCGGCGTGATCGACCGCTCGCTCGTGCTTGCCATCGACCCGGCCTATTTCCGCCTCACCGGCGGCATCGAACGCTGGCTCTATCGCATCGCCCGCAAGCATGCTGGCCGCCAGCGTGCGGGCTGGACCTTCGAGATCGCCCATCTGCATGCGAAATCCGGCAGCCTGGTGCGTGTCTCGGATTTCGCCATCCAGATCCGGCATATCGCCGCCCGCCAGTCGTTGCCCGGCTATCGCCTGGGCATCGAGCGCGACGGCGCGCGCGAATTGCTCCGCATCCTGCCGGCCGACTTATCCACAATTCCTGTGGATAACCATGTGAATGGTATCGGGATTTCACACGCAACCCTTATCGGGACATCACACGCAGGACTATCGGGACTTCGCACGCACGAATCGCAGCTAAGTCTTTGGCCTGAAACGGCGATTCCGGCCCTTAACTTATCTAACTTAGAATCTAACTCTTATGTTGATGGGGCGGGCCGCCTTGCGGATAACGGCCCTGGTCCCTCCGTTTCCGGCCCAAAAGCACGCGGAGACGGGCCATGATCGTGGCCCTCCTCAACCAGAAGGGCGGCGTCGGCAAGACGACGCTGGCGCTGCATCTCGCGGGCCAATGGGCTCGGGAAGGCCGGCGCGTGACGGTCATCGATGCCGACCCGCAGGGCTCGGCGCTGGACTGGTCGGCGCAGCGCGCACGAGAGGGACTGCCCCGCCTGTTCGGCGTGATCGGCCTGGCGCGCGACACGCTGCATCACGAGGCGCCGGAACTGGCTCAGGGGGTGGATCACGTCGTCATCGACGGTCCGCCTCGGGTGGCGGCGCTGCTGCGCTCCGCCCTGCTGGCGGCCGATCTGGTGCTGATCCCGGTGCAGCCTTCGCCGTTCGACGGCTGGGCCTCGGCCGAAATGCTGCGGCTGCTGGCGGAAGCGCGGCTCTTCCGTCCCGGTCTGCTGGCCCGTTTCGTGCTGAACCGCTGCGCCGCGCGCACGGTGATCGCCCGCGAAACCCGGCTGGCGCTGGTGGGGCATGAGCCGGCGGCGCTGGCAGCGCGGATCGGCCAGCGGGTCGCGTTCGCCGACATGGCGCGCACCGGCCGCTTGGTCTGCGACTTGCGCCCGCAGGGGATTGCCGCCCGCGAAATCGCCGCACTGACAGCCGAGATTGGGGGGCTGGTGTCATGACCCTGCTGACCGGCGACAGCGCGCTCCTGATGCCCTGGCACGGCCCCTACGACATGATCCTGGTCGATCCCCCCTATGGCGATACGTCGCTCGCATGGGACCGGCGCATAGCGGATTGGCCCGGCAAGGCGCTCGCTGCCCTGAAACCCAGCGGCTCGCTCTGGGTTTTCGGCTCCCTGCGGAGTTTCCTTGCATCCAACGCGGCATTTCGGAATGCGGGCTGGAAATATGCCCAGGAACTGGTCTGGGAGAAGCAGAACGGTTCCAGCTTCCATGCCGATCGGTTCCGGCGCGTGCATGAACTGATCGTCCAGTTCTATCGCGACGATACGCCCTGGCGCGCCGTCTACAACGTGGTTCCGACCACGTCCGACGCACGGGCACGCACGGTACGACGGAAACACCGGCCGCCCCACATGGGTCGGATCGATGCCGGTCGTTACGTCAGCGAGGACGGTGGCCCGCGCCTGATGCGCTCCGTGATTCCGGTCCGTAATACGCATGGCCGGGCCATCCACCCGACCGAGAAGCCGGTGGCGTTGCTGGAGATCCTGATCCGCACGAGCTGCCCACCGGGTGGCCTGGTGGGCGACTGGTTCGCCGGCTCGGGGGCTGCTGGCGTCGCCTGTCGGCTCGCCGGTCGGCGCTATGTCGGCTGCGAGATCGATCCTGTCATGGCGCAGAAAGCGCGCGACCGTATCGCGTCCGTGCTGCCGCTCGGCGAGGGAATATCGCCATGACAGAGCGTCGCACGCTACCCGGCTTCGCGTCGCGCCCCGCCGACCCGGAACGCTGGGTCAAGGCGCCGGACAAGCCTGCGGCTGCCAACCACTTCACCGCCCGGCTGACCATCGACGTCACGCCGGCGCTGCGCGCCCGCATCAAGGTCGCGGCGTTCCAGCGCGGCATGACCGTCGCCGACATGCTGCGCGCGCTGCTCGCCCGTGAGTTCCCTGACAATCCCGGAGACGTGCCATGAACGGACGATTTTCTACGCCGCCGCATCGCCGCGCGGCGTCGCTGACCCATGTCGAACTGACCTGGATCGAGAAGCGTATCGAGCACTGGTTGCGCTTCGGCCACCGCGTTGACGAACAGATCCTTGATGGTCGCCGCCGCATTTCCAGTTTCGCGCCGGGCAGCATCTTCGCCTTCGTTCGCTGGGCGTCGAACGATCTGGGAGCCACGGTCTCCCGCGTGGACATCGTACGGGCGGTGGAGGCAGGAAGCCCGTTCCAGACCCTCCCGTTTGTGCGTCCCGGTGGCGAAATCCTGCTGCGTGTCGATAGCTGGCCGAGGGTCGAGCGCGTACTCCGGGCGATCGACGTTATTGACGCGCTGGGCATCGACCCGGCGGATGCCGCACCCGAATACTGGCGGCATCTCCACCATCGCATCAGTGCCGGACATGAGCCCCGCAGCTACACGCGTGAGCAGCAGTCAGCATGGCTCAAGCGACGGCAGGTGACGTCATGACCCGGCGTGGCTGGTTCTTCGCCACCTATTTCGCGGTGCTCGGCGTGGGCATTTCACTGGCCGTGCATCCTATGCCCCGGCTGATCTGGAATGAGACGGCGAGCGTGCCAATCGGACTTTATCGGCTGCATACGGACCTTTCGCCGCATGTCGGCGATCTGGTCGCTGTCCGTCTGCCCGAGCGCGCGGCGACGCTGCTGGCGACGCGCGGCTACCTCCCTCTCGGTGTGCCCCTGCTCAAACCTGTAGCGGCCATCGCAGGGCAGTCCGTTTGCCGTACCGGACAACGCATCACCATCGACGGAAAATTCGCTGGCGACGCGCAATCCGTCGATCACCGTGGCCGCCCGCTGCCCGTCTGGCAGGGCTGCCAACACCTCGATCCCGGCCAGGTCTTCGTCATGAACCCGGCCGAACCACGCAGTCTCGACGGTCGATATTTCGGCGTGCTGTCCCTCTCCACCGTCATCGGCCGTGCCACCCCGGTCTGGCGTCCATCCGGGAGCGGCCAGGCCGTCGCCTCATCCTCCAATCCATCCTCGAAAGGACAATAAGATGGCACAGATCGGTCTTTTCACCCGCACCAAAACCGGCTTTGCCGGGCGCATCCGCACCCTCACCGTGACGCAGGATCTTATCCTCATTCCGGCCGATTTTTCTGATGCCGAACATGCTCCGGATTATCGCGTCCATCTCACCGACGCGGACGGCCCGGAGGTCGGCGCAGGCTGGAAACGCACCGGCGAGAGGGCTGGTGAATACATCGCCGTAGCCCTCGACGATCCCGCCTTCACGCAGCCGATCCGGGCCAATCTCTTCCGCACCGCCGACGACCGCGCGGTCTGGGTGCTGAACTGGACGCGCCCGTCAAAGCGCGCCGAACGGGGAGATTGAGACGATGCGACGCGCCTTCTTCCTCGCTGTCGGCATCACCGCGATCGGCGTATTGGCTGCTGCCGACCAGACACGGGCTGCGTCGGTTTCGACACTCGCCGGCACCGATCCTTTTGCTGCCCAGATCGCTGAGGCAGTCCGCCGTTTCGACGTTCCGACCGCCTGGATAAGGGCGGTGATGCGTGCTGAGAGCGGCGGCGACACCAGCGCGATTTCGTCAAAAGGCGCGGTCGGACTCATGCAGATCATGCCCACGACCTGGGCCAACCTGCGTGTCCGTTACGGGCTGGGAAGTGATCCATTCGATGTGCATGACAACATTCTCGCGGGTGCTGCGTACCTGCGCGAGATGCACGATCGCTACGGCTCACCGGGATTTCTCGCAGCCTATAATGCCGGACCGGGACGCTACGAGGACTTCCGCGATCGGCATCGCCCGTTGCCGCCCGAAACACTCGCCTATGTCGCCGGTCTTCTGCCTCTTCTCGGCCAGAACGGTGACACAATACCGCTTCTGGCGGTGCATCCCGATCCCCTGGCATGGAGGCGCGCGCCGATCTTTATCGCACTCGCGAACGATGCGTCTGCCAACATCACCGCACGCGATCTGTCGCCTATTGCACCGCACTCCGCTGGCCTGTTCGTGACGGTTTCTGACAGGGAGCCGGCACCATGACCATGCCGAATCCGCCTCTGCTTACCGCCCATTCGCAGCCGGTCGCAGGTCAGCGCATCATCGTGGTCTGGCGTGGTCCAGCGTTTCTCATGAGGGATCGTAGCAGGGATCAGGGGGCGCACTGGGTCTGGGCAAAGAAGAGGCGAGATAAAAGGGCGCACATTGCGCCTCGGTTGGGGTGTTGGTTTTCCAGCGTTTTTACCTTTCCTACACAATGTTTCTCTCTCTCCTCCAATGTTTTCCGACCCTACTTTTCCTTGTTGCACCGGCCTTTTTCGCACATTCGGGGCGCCAATGGCCCGCGAGAATGATTTCCAGCCCCGTCTGGGCCGCATCCGCTCGCCGCGCGCCCAGCGGCTCAAGCCCTTCGTCGCCCAGGCCCTCGCCTCGGCCCAGCGTGCCGGAGGCGGTGGGTTCCGATCGGGCCGCAGCGGCGGCGGTTCCCGCTCGTCCTTCGGGCGTGGCCGCGTCGCAGCAGCCAGGGCCAATCGTCTGCTGACCAGCCGTGCCCGCCGCGTGACCGTCAAGGCCCGTGTCGTGCGCCACAGCGGGCGCAAGGCGCCACTCGCCGCCCATCTGCGTTACCTGCGCCGGGAAGGGGTCACGAAGGACGGCGAAAAGGCGCGGCTCTTCGGTCCTGGCATCGACGATGCTGACCCGAAGGCGTTCGCCGAGCGCTGCGAGGACGACCGTCACCATTTCCGTTTCATCGTCTCACCCGAGGACGCGCCCGACATGGCCGACCTCAAGGGCTATGCCCGCGAGCTGGTCGGGCAGATGGAGAAAGACCTCGGCACAAAACTGGACTGGGTGGGGGTGGACCACTGGAACACCCAGCACCCCCATGTCCATATCCTCGTGCGCGGCGTGGCCGAAGATGGCAGCGATCTCGTGATCTCCCGCGATTACATCCGCGAGGGCCTGCGCGCCCGCGCCCAGGATCTGGTGACGCAGGAACTCGGGCCGCGCAATGACGTCGAAATTCACCGCGCACTCGAACGCCAGGTCGATGCCGAGCACTGGACCCAGCTTGACCGGCAACTTGCCCGCGACGCGGGCCGCAACGGCATCATCGACATGGCGCCAGCGCCGGATCGGCAGCCTGATCCGTTCGAGGCCCTGAAGGTCGGGCGCCTGCGCAGCCTGGAAGGGCTTGGCCTCGCCCATCAGGTCGGTCAGGGACAATGGATGCTGGATGAATCCGCCGAGGTGACGCTCCGCGAACTCGGGGAGCGCGGCGACATCATCAAGCGTATCCACCGCTCCCTGACCGAGCGCGGCATCGAGCGGAGCGCGTCGAGCTATGTGCTGGGGGGTGAAAGCCTTGATGTTCCCGTCATCGGCAGGCTGGTCGATCGCGGGCTGGACGATGAACTGAAAGGCACTGCCTACGCCGTCATCGACGGGGTGGATGGCCGCACGCATCATATCCGCTTTCCCGATCTCGATGCGACCGGTGATGGCAGCATGGGATCGGTTGTGGAGCTTCGCGCCTTCGATGACAGGAAAGGGCAGCGTCGCGTTGCTCTGGCTGTTCGTTCTGACCTGTCGATTGAGGATCAGGTGACGGCGCGAGGGGCCACCTGGCTCGACCGGCAAGCAGTGGCGCGCGATCCCGCGGCGCTAGGCCAGAGTGGCTTCGGTGCCGAAGTGCGCGAGGCGATGGAGCGGCGGACCGAGCAACTGATTGAGCAGGGTCTTGCCGAACGTCGGACGCAGGGGGTGGTCCTTGCGCGCAACCTGATCGGGAAACTCAGGGACCGCGAGGTCCGGGAAGTCGGAGAGCAGCTCGCCGGCGAGACAGGCCGGGCGTTCAGCCAGTCGGCCTCGGGTGAGTATGTCACCGGCACGTATCGTCAACGCATGACGTTGGCCTCCGGCCGCTATGCGATGATCGATGATGGGCTCCAGTTCCAGCTTGTACCATGGACTCCGTCGCTGGAGAAGCAGCGGGGCCAGCACGTCTCCGGCGTCGCACGCGACGATGGCGGGATCGACTGGAGCTTCACCCGGAACCGGGGGCTCGGACTGTAGTCGTCGTAGCGATAAGGACAGTTAAATTCCCCTGGATTGAAGATAGACGCGCCGAGGGACAGGAAGTTGCTGGCGACATATCCTGACAGTCCAGTCCCAAACGGCGGTCGGAAGAAAAAATCATCGCTGCCACCGGCCCTGCCCAAAAAGCCCCATGAACCTCCCGCGAGGCGGGGGTGGGCGACGAGAGCGAGCCGAGAGGCCCGCAGAAGCGGCGGGCTGCACCCGCAGGGGCGAAATGGAATGGAGCAGCGTGACGAAGCCGGGCTTGCAGCGCGCTGTGGCGGGCCACTTCCCCGATCAGGGTCGCCAGACAACCGTCGAGCACGCCACGCTCGATCCAGCGATAATAACTCCGCTTGGGCATCGCGACCGCGATGATGGTGCTGGCTGACGTTGTTGTGGCCCAGGATCAAGCTGATTGCGGTTGAGGTGCTACGCCGCTGATTTGCGGTGGCTTGCCAATCAACGGCAGCAGCTATCCTTGCCGTCGGCCTGGACCGGCGGACACGACACGGTTCCATAGGAACAAAATACGCAGCAATCGCCCGGCTTGGGCTTGAGCACCATACCGCAACCCTTGCAGTCGTAGAAGAACTGGCACGCATTGGTCGGCATGGTCTCGGTCGCCTGATGCCCACAATGTGGACAGGTGAGCGTGGAGCGCAGTTCGATCGCGGCGTCAGGCATAACGGTAGCCAAGATAGAGCAGCACGACGCCGACCAGCAGGCCAGCAAAGGTGAATATCCGGACCGCCGGCGGCGTGCAGACACCGTCCGGTCCGCAACGCGATGCCGCAACCTGCTGCCGCCCGAGCAAGACCGCACCGAACAGGAGGAACAGCGCGCCGACGATCAGAAGCGGCGTGCGGAAGGGCGCAGTTGCGACCGCGATGCCGGAAAGCCAGGCGACGCCGAGTCCGGCTGACGTGAGCAGGATCGGGAGCGCGCAACACGAGGCGACGGCGAATGCCGCCGCAATCCCGCCGAGTGTGAGGGAGGCGGCACCGATACCCTTGGGGCGGGGTTGAAGAGGTTGCGACATACGAATCCTTGTGCGTGACCGAACCGAGCGATACCATCTGTAGCAACTACAGACTCAAGCGGAATCTTCATGCCGGCTTCAGAAACGATACCGATCGGCGAACTCTCACGCCAAACCGGCTGCAACATCGAGACGATCCGCTATTATGAGCGGATCGGCGTGCTTCCTGTCCCGATCCGACGCGGGCGTTATCGCCATTACGGTGCAGGCGACGTGCGCCGTCTGAGCTTCGTTCGCCGAGCCCGTGAACTCGGCTTCTCGATCGAGGCGATCCGGACGTTTTTGACGCTGGCTGAGGGTGGCGCGCAGTCGTGCCAGCAAGCGCACGATCTGGCAAAGGACCATCTGGCAGAAGTGCGCTCGAAGCTTGCCGACCTCGAACGGATGGCGAGCGTGCTGACGAGGGCGGTGCAGGCCTGCGAACGCGGCGACAATAGCGGCTGCCCGCTGCTCGAAACCCTCGCCGAGGTGACCCCGTCAGCCGCACCCTCAGACGGCTGAACGCACCTCATACCAGAGTCGCGTGCGCTTCACGAGTCCAACGACCGAAAGCATAACCGGGACCTCGACGAGCACACCCACGACGATCGCGAGCGCAGCGCCCGAGCCCAGGCCGAACAGGCTGATCGCGGCAGCGACGGCCAGCCCGAAAACGTTGGACGCACCGATCAACGCGGCGGGTGCAGCGACGCACCCGATCGGCGATCATGGCAGGCAAAGGCCCAAGCTTGACGGCGGCATCGTCGAGCGTCCGTGTGATGCGCGGTCCCGCCGGCCCGCCATCAGTGGAATAGAGAATGATGAATGGCCGATGTCGGGAAAGCAGCCAGTCGGAAATCGGCAATGACGCTGAGCAATCCGGCGACAGGAACGGTCCATCGGGCGAAAGGGGTTTGACAATATTCCATATATCCGTGAGTAAGGATATATGGATACCGAATCGAGCCTATCAGTCCTGAGCGCACTGTCGCAATCCACGCGACTGGAAATCTTCCGCCTGCTGGTGCGCCACGAACCGGACGGGCTGCCGGCCGGAGACGTCGCGCGGCATCTCAATGTCCCGCAGAACACGATCTCGGCCCATCTCGCCACCCTGACGCGGGCTGGCCTGCTGACCTCGCAGCGCCATAGCCGTGTGATTGTCTATCGTGCCTGCCTGCCGCGCCTGCGGGAACTGATGCTGTTTCTCGTCAAGGACTGCTGCGGGCGAAGCCCCGAACTCTGTGAGCCACTGGTTGCAGAACTGTCCTCCTGCTGCCCATCCGAGTGAGCCCCCCAATGACCGATCGCGTCTTCAATGTCTTGTTTCTGTGTACGGGTAATTCCGCACGTTCAATCTTGGCCGAGAGCATCCTGCGCAAGGATGGTGCCGGCCATTTCAGAGTCTTCTCCGCCGGAAGCCATCCCAAGGGGCAGGTCAATCCTCTCGCCTTGAAAGTACTGACGAGCTTCGACTACCCGACCGAGGGGCTGCGTTCCAAGCCCTGGGATGAGTTCGCTGTTGCGAACGCTCCCGTTATGGATTTCGTTTTTACCGTCTGCGATGACGCCGCAGGAGAAGTCTGTCCGGTATGGCCAGGAAAACCCATCACGGCCCATTGGGGCATTCCCGATCCGAGTAGTGTTTCGGGAACCGATGCCGACCGGGAACGCGCGTTCGTCTCGGCGTTCAAGGGTCTGAAGAATCGTATTTCCCTGCTTGTCGCGTTGCCGATCGCCAAGCTTGAGACTGCCAGTCTGGTGACGAAATTGCGCGACATTGGCACCGAGACAACCGGCGTTACGATCTATCACAACCCGGATTGCGGCACATCGCGCAATACACTTGCCCTGATCCGCAATGCGGGGATCGAGCCGACCATCATCGAATACCTCAAAACTCCGCCATCGCGCGCCGAACTGGTCAGTCTCATCACGCGCATGGGAATCTCGGTTCGCGATCTCCTGCGGCGCAAGGGCACGCCCTATGATGCGCTTGGCCTCGACAATCCATCCCTGACCGATGACGACCTGATCGACGCCATGATGGCGCATCCAATCCTGATGAACCGGCCGATCGTCGTCACCCCGCTCGGTGTTGCGCTCTGCCGTCCGTCCGAGGCGGTACTGGACATCCTGCCCAACCCGCAGCGAGGCGCTTTCGTCAAAGAGGACGGCGAGAAGATCGTCGATGAATCCGGAAAGCGGATCTCCTGATGCTGGCTCTTCTGCTTTTCGTTGCCACGCTGGTTTTTGTCATCTGGCAGCCTCGGGGGCTGGGCATCGGCTGGAGCGCCATGACAGGTGCCGCCGTGGCCCTGGCGGCTGGCGTGATCCACTGGCACGACATTCCTGTCGTCTGGCACATCGTCTGGGACGCGACCTTCACCTTTATCGCGCTGATCGTCATCTCGCTGTTGCTGGATGAGGCCGGGTTCTTCCATTGGGCCGCCCTGCACGTCGTGCGCTGGGGCAAGGGGCGAGGCCGGACGCTGTTCCCGCTGATCGTGGTGCTGGGAGCGGCCATTGCGGCTGTGTTCGCCAATGACGGCGCGGCCTTGCTGCTCACGCCCATTGTCATCGCCATCCTCACGCAGCTTCGCCTCAGTCCTGCTGCGGCGCTGGCCTTTATTATCGCCACTGGCTTCGTCGCGGATACCACCAGCCTGCCGCTTGTCATCTCCAACCTGGTGAACATCGTCAGCGCCAATTTCTTTGGCATTGCGTTCGATCGCTATGCCGCGATCATGGTCCCTGTCGATCTGGTGGCGCTGGGCGCGACGCTGGCGGTGCTTTGGCTGCGGTACCGGCGGCAGGTACCGGCGACTTATCCCGTGGCCGAACTCCCCGCCCCGGCCACGGCGATCCGGGATCATGCCGTGTTCCGCGCCGCGTTCCCATTGCTGGCGCTGGTCCTGGCCGCGTATTTCCTGACCGCCCCGTTCCATATCCCAGTCTGCATCGTGGCAGGTCTTGCGGCTGGGGCTCTCCTGATCGTCGCCGGGCGGGGACACGTCATTCCGGTCCGTACAGTGCTGCGCGGCGCGCCGTGGCAGATCGTGATCTTCTCGCTGGGCATGTATCTGGTGGTGTATGGCCTGCGCAATGCCGGGCTGACTGACTATCTCGCGACCGCGCTGGTCTGGCTCGGCCATCAGGGAACATTCACGGCCACGATCGGCACCGGCTTTCTGGCGGCCCTTCTCTCGTCGGTCATGAACAACATGCCGAGCGTGCTGGTGGGGGCGCTGGCGATCCAGCAGGCTCACGACATCACACCGCTGACTCGCGACCTGATGGTCTATGCCAATGTCATCGGCTGTGACCTCGGCCCCAAATTCACCCCGATCGGCAGTCTCGCCACGTTGCTATGGCTGCATGTGCTGGCATCCAAGAAGCATCGGGTCACATGGGGGCAGTATATGAAAGTCGGACTGGCGATCACCCCGCCTGTCCTGCTGGTCACGCTCGCGGCGTTGGCCCTGTGGCTGCCCTGGATCAGCCACCTGTAATGCACGAATGGACCGATATCACAATGACTGAACCTGACTTGCCGGCCCTCCACCCCGAATATCTTGAACGGGTCGATCTCGCGCGGCTGGAACCGCAACCGCGTGTGGACCATCCGCCGCGTATCCTTCTGCTCTTCGGCTCTTTGCGTCCCCGATCCTTCAGCCGGTTGCTGGTGCTTGAGGCAGAACGCATCCTGAAGGTGCTGGGGGCCGAGACACGGGTGTTCGACCCGACCGGCCTGCCGGTAGCGGATTCCGTGCCTGCGACCCATCCGAAAGTGCAGGAACTGCGGGACCTCTCAATCTGGTCGGAAGGCCAGGTCTGGTGCAGCCCTGAACGGCACGGCAACATGACGGCAGTATTCAAAAACCAGATCGACTGGTTGCCCCTCACCGAAGGCTCGATCCGCCCGACGCAGGGCCGCACGCTGGCGGTCATGCAGGTCTCGGGCGGATCGCAGAGCTTCAATTCCGTCAATGCCCTGCGGGTGCTGGGCCGGTGGATGCGGATGTTTACCATCCCCAACCAGTCCAGCGTGCCAATGGCCTATACGCAGTTCGGTGACGATGACCGGATGAAGCCGTCCCCCCTCTATGACCGGATGGTGGATGTCATGGAAGAGTTGGTGAAGTTCACATGGCTTTTGCGCGACCGGGCCGACTACCTCGTGGATCGCTACAGTGAACGCAAGGCGGAATTTCGTCTCCCGGAAAGTCTGTGAGCCGGGCAATGGCGGAACCGTTCGATGTCGTGATCGTGGGCGGCGGTCAGGCAGCGCTCGCCGCGTCCTATTTCCTGCGCCGGACCGGGCTGACCTACGTCATTCTGGACAACGGGACGCAGGCGGGAGGGGCATGGGTCCACGGCTGGGACTCCCTGCATCTGTTTTCACCCGCGTCCTACAGTTCACTGCCCGGCTGGCCGATGCCCGACACGCCCGATGGCAGCTACCCCACCCGCGACGAGGTGCTGGACTATCTGTACCGGTATGAGGCGCGCTATGCGCCGCCGATCCACCGCCCCGTATCGGTCGATCGCGTGGAGCGCGCGGAAGGAAAACTCCTGAATGTCCGGACGAACACAGGTGATTTCCTCAGCCGTGCGGTTATCGGGGCGACCGGTACGTGGTCAGCCCCTTTCATTCCCGATGTCGCGGGGCATGACCTCTTTGGCGGGACGCAACTCCATTCCAGCCATTACCGGAATGCCGCGCCCTTTGCTGGCCGGCGTGTGCTTGTGGTGGGAGGCGGCAATTCCGGGGCGCAGATCCTGGCGGAGATGTCGCTTGTCGCCCAGGCAACATGGGTCACGCTGCATGACCCCGTCTTCCTGCCCGATGACGTGGATGGACGGGTTCTGTTCGAGCGGGCGACCGCTCGCGTTCTCGGCGGCCCGTCGGCCATGCCTGCCGGCGGTTTTGGCGATATCGTCATGGTACCACCTGTGCGCGCCGCCATGGAGCGAGGCGTGCTCCACGCGGTGCGCCCGTTTGTACGTATGACCGCAACGGGCGTCGTCTGGCCCGACGGGCGGGAAGAAGCCATCGACGCGATCATCTGGTGTACCGGCTTCCGACCCGCGCTCTCCGCATTTGCGCCGCTCGACGTGATCGAGCCGGACGGGCTGATTCGCGTTAACGGACAGCAGGCCGTCAGGGAGCCACGTCTCTGGCTGCTGGGTTATGGATCCTGGTGCGGCCCCGCATGCGCCACTCTGCTGGGGGCAGGCCGCGTCGCACGATCTATGGTCAGGCAACTGGCGGCCTGGCTTGCGTCGCCGACACAGGATGTCCGATTAACGAAGAACTGAATGGATATTCCGGCGGCCGGGGCGCGACTACGACCGTCCGTTTGCCGCGCGCAGCGGCCAGCATAGAACTTGCTATCAACCACGAACTTTAGGCACTTCACACGATCCGATATCCCTGCGGATAAAGAAATCTCACGCGACGACTGTCGTTTTATTCTGATTGTTCGTATCGTACTCTGCGAGAGTGCTGCGCAATGCCTTGAGGGACGCAACCGTATCTTTCACATCGCCGATGCCGTTCGTTTCCTGATAGTTGATCATTGTATCAAGCAAGGAATAGGCATTGAGATTGCCGGTGGATGACTGGCGAAGCTGGCCGCCATTGACGCCTTGGAGTGCCCATCCGTCCAGTAGTGAGAGTTCACCGCTTTGACGGAGAGTAATTTTCCCCTGATCATAAAGTTCTGCATTCACGTCTTGCAGGTTCGATGCGGAAATGTTGCTGAAGTCAAGGGACGAAGATTGCAGAATTCCTGTCTTTTCTGTTGCGGCTCCTGATGAGGATTGTGTCGCATTGCCGATAATCGAAGATATGCCGCTGATGCGCATTTTCAGTCCTTTCCCATGGAGAGACAGAGGCCGAAGACCTCACCTGCATGATGTCCGATGTTCTCTTCTGTCTATGTCATTTCACCGTTGTCGCCAACCATGGCGTTTGAATCCCACACTAACCTTCCTGTGCGGTAGATGTCGGTCCGTCAGGATCCGGCCGATCATCAGTAATTTCAAAATCTGTACACGCGTTCGATCCATGAAGAAGACATAGAAGTGCATCAGGAACGGCCTCATTGATAATGCTGCCAAACCGCGCGCGAAGATGCTGTTTTATCCAGAATTTGACTATCTGATCCTCAGAATCGATGTCCATCTCCGAATACTTTCTATGACCGTTCAGTGAATTAAGTCACGGTCCTGCGGCCCCAACGTCGTGAGGTGATCCACGATATTTCGTACATTCATCCAGAATTGCGCGCTGTCTCTATGACCCGCCTCAACACATCGCAACACATGCGCATGAGCTTTGTTCCACGCTCCACTCCATCCGAAGGAACGGATCAAGGCGTCTGCCATGTCTGACGCACAACACGCATTGGAAATTTCGTCATCTTTTTCTATCGCCAATCCGCTCTCCGCCTCGCACGACATGACGACGACGGAAGCGAATTGAGGGCGTGACTCCCCGTTACCCGCCTGGCGTCGGGCGGGTCGAAAGGTGT
Organism: Gluconobacter cerevisiae; assembly: GCF_015244675.1. Taxonomy (GTDB): domain Bacteria; phylum Pseudomonadota; class Alphaproteobacteria; order Acetobacterales; family Acetobacteraceae; genus Gluconobacter; species Gluconobacter cerevisiae. The sequence goes on from NZ_JABCQO010000001.1 coordinate 399,720, forward strand.
TTTGCACTGGGCGTAGCCACCTCCTGCCTATTCCCCTGCTGAGAACAGCCAAGGCTGTTCACCGCAGGACCATAGGTCCGGGTGTTCTATTCGGCAGGCCACCCGACATAGGAGGCCGCCCAGTTGCAAAAAGCGTTTCGACACGCCGATTTCAGAATAACACATGGGATATCCCCGTGTCACCCTCCGTAAGCACACGTGCGCACAGCACCTTCGCGATGTATATCCGTCAATTCAACAAGAATTTTGGAAACCAACAGAGTATTGGTTAATGAAGTCGCAGCATTTCAGGCGCCGGCCAACACGGCCTTCACAAGGCACAGCACTCTGTTATTCTTTCCCAGAGAAATGAAAAGTCTCTTTGTACAATAATACTATGATTTTTCACATATTTTCCATCCGAAGGCAGGCTGCGCTGCCGATCGTCCATTCCTCATTGTCATTGCCGTCACCGTGCTTTTGAAGCTCAGCCCTATGTCCGAATCGCCTGCTACCGGTGTGTCCCAGGATCGGCTGGGCGGACCTTGTCCGCACAGCGCAAGTATTTTTTCGCTCTGGTTTGCCCGGCTGCGAACAACGCTTAAAAGCACTTGAACGCAGGAATCCGCCGTTCCTTCCTCCTCTAAAAGGGAGGGCTCCCGATGTCGGGCACCAAGATTCTTTGGGGGCAGATCATCGTCGTCTTGGCGATCATCCTGCTGACCATGTGGGCTGCGACCGAATGGATCGCTTGGAAGCTGGCCTTCCAGGCCGAACTCGGGCGACCCTGGTTCATAATCCTGCGGTTTCCATTCTACTTGCCGCCCGCGTTCTTCTGGTGGTGGTATGCGTATGACGCCTATGCGCCGGAGGTCTTCGCACGGGGTGCCTATATCGCCGCGTCGGGCGGCATCCTGGCTGCGCTTACTGCGATCGGCCTCTCGGTCTGGCGGGCGCGCGAGGCGAAGCGGATCGAGACATATGGCTCGGCCCGTTGGGCTGACGCCAAGGAGATCGCCCAGGCCGGTTTGCTTGACCCCGACGGCGTGGTACTAGGCCGCTATCGTCGAGAGTACCTGCGGCATGACGGGCCAGAGCACGTCCTGACCTTTGCACCAACGCGCAGCGGCAAGGGTGTCGGCATGGTCATCCCCACGCTCCTGACCTGGCCCGGTTCGGCCATCGTCCACGACATCAAGGGTGAGAACTGGGAACTGACGGCGGGATTCCGCGCCCGTTTCGGCCACGTCGTGCTGTTCGATCCAACCAATGCAGCCTCCGCGGCCTACAACCCGTTGCTGGAGATCCGGCGTGGGGAGTGGGAAGTCCGTGATGCCCAGAACGTCGCCGATATCCTCGTCGACCCGGAGGGCAGCCTGGAGAAGCGCAACCATTGGGAGAAGACTTCGCACTCCCTGCTGGTCGGCGCCATCCTGCACGTCCTCTACGCCGAGCCCGACAAGACCCTGGCCGGTGTCGCCAATTTCCTGTCGGACCCGAAGCGCCCCATCGCCACCACGCTGTCAGCGATGATGCGGACGAAGCATCTCGGTGACGCCGGTCCGCATCCCGTCGTGGCCTCGGCCGCGCGCGAGTTGCTGAACAAATCCCCCAACGAACGCTCGGGTGTGCTGTCCACCGCCATGTCCTTCCTCGGCCTCTATCGCGATCCAGTGGTCGCGGAAGTGACGCGGCGCTGCGAATGGCGCATCGCCGACATTGTCGGCGCCGATCGCCCGGTGACGCTCTACCTGACCGTGCCGCCGTCGGACATCAGCCGCACCAAGCCACTGATCCGTCTGGTGCTGAACCAGATCGGCCGGCGCCTGACGGAAGACCTTGATGCCGCGGCGCGGCGGCGACGTGTGCTGCTGATGCTCGACGAATTCCCGGCCCTCGGGCGGCTGGATTTCTTTGAATCGGCGCTGGCCTTCATGGCGGGCTACCGGATCAAGAGCTTCCTGATCGCCCAGTCCCTCAACCAGATCGAGCGGGCCTACGGGCCGAACAATTCGATCCTCGACAACTGTCATGTCCGGGTGAGCTTCGCCACCAACGACGAACGGACGGCAAAACGTGTCTCCGACGCGCTCGGGACCGCCACCGAGATGAAGGCGATGAAGAACTACGCGGGCCACCGTCTTTCGCCCTGGCTGGGCCATCTGATGGTTTCGCGCTCGGAGACGGCACGCCCGCTGCTGACGGCGGGAGAAGTCATGCAGCTCCCGCCAGCGGATGAGATCGTCATGGCCTCCGGCCTCTATCCGATCCGTGCGAAGAAGGCCCGTTACTTCGAGGATGCGCGCTTCCAGGAACGCATTCTGCCGCCGCCAAAGCCTACGCCCCCGAAGGATGGGTGCCCGGACGACTGGAGTAGCCGTCCCCTGCCGCCCAGGCCGCCGGCACCCGATGCGGCGGCCGAAACGCGGACAGGGGACGATGAGGAAGAAGACCCGAAGCAGTCCGCCCGACGCCATCAGCCCGAACTGGACGAAGGCACTGTCGAGAAAAAGGAGCCGATGGAGAACGAGTTCACGCCCGATCCGGTCGATGAGTTCGACGACATCGCGCCCCGCAACAACCGGATGAACGATCTCAGGCGCGGCATCGCCCGGCAGGCGTCGCTCGACCGTGGCGATGAGCTTGGACTGTGAGGCAGACATGGCGATACCGAAAAAGAAGGCCCAGATCTCCGTCTATCTCGATCCCGATGTGATGAAGACCCTGTCTGCCTATGCCGCGCGACGCGCTCAGCCGATGTCGCTGATCGTCGAGGCCGCCGTTGCTTCCTTCCTCTCGCCCGACGGGGAAGAGCGCCGCGAGGCTGCTACATCGAAGCGCCTCGACCGGCAGGACCGACGTCTCGCGCGGCTGGAGCGCGATATCGGCATCACGGTGGAGACACTAGCGCTGTTCATCCGTTTCTGGCTGACCACGACCCCGCCGCTGCCCGAACCGGCCGCGAAGGCGGCGCGCGCGCAGGCCGGGGTGCGCTACGATAATTTTGTCGCCGCCCTCGGCCGTAGGCTGGCCCAGGGGCCAAGACTCCAGCAGGAAATCCCGGAGGATGTTTTGGACCCCGGCGCACGGGATGAACCGGAGGCGTAAAATCCGCACCCCGCAAGTATTTTTGCCCTGTGTTTCGCCGCCGTTCTACGACCTCTGAATTCTTGTTGAAACGCGCTGTTTCCAGCCTTTCTTAATGATCCCCGTCGCTGTTCGTCCGTCGCGTGCGGCCCATACGGGGGAAGGTCATGTCGGTTTCCGTCATCCATGAAGGGGCCAGAGTGCGCGGCGTGTCCATGCTGCGCACAGCGATGGGGCCGGCGATTGCCCGGCACCTTGCCGATCCCTCTGTGGTCGAGGTCATGCTTAATCCCGATGGGCGGCTGTGGATCGATCGGCTGTCAGAGGGCATGGCCAACACGGGCGAAACCATCACACCTGCCGACGCCGAGCGCATCGTGCGTCTGGTTGCACACCACGTCGGGGCTGAGGTGCATGAGGGTGCGCCCCGTGTCTCGGCCGAGTTGCCAACCGGCGAACGGTTCGAGGGATTGCTGCCGCCCGTGGTGACGGCCCCCAGTTTCGCGATCCGCAAGCCCGCCGTCGCGGTGTTCACCCTCGATGACTATGTCGCCGCCGGGATCATGACAGAAGGGCTGGCGGTGTCTCTGCGCCGCGCTGTTTCGGAACGGAAGAACATCCTGGTCGCAGGCGGCACATCCACGGGCAAGACCACGCTGGTCAACGCCCTGCTGGCCGAGGTCGCGAAAACCGGCGATCGCGTCGTCCTGATCGAGGACACGCGCGAGTTGCAATGCATGGCGCCCAATCTCATTGCCCTGCGGACCCGCGAAGGGGTCATCACGCTGTCGGATCTCGTCCGGTCCGGTCTGCGCCTGCGTCCCGACCGTATTCCCATCGGTGAGGTGCGTGGTGCCGAAGCCCTTGATCTGGTCAAGGCATGGGGCACCGGCCATCCGGGCGGCATCGGTACGCTGCATGCGGGATCAGTGCTCGCCGCTCTCTACCGTCTCGAACAACTGATCCAGGAAGCGGTGGTAACGGTGCCACGCGCCATGATCGCGGACACCATCGACGTGATCGCTGTCCTGTCCGGGCGAGGCAATGCCCGCCGGCTCTCCGAACTCGCCACCGTGGACGGGCTCGATCCCGCCACCGGCGCCTATCGCATTCATCCCTTCCAGAATTCGGGAGATTCCCAATGACCCATGCCATAATCCGCGTGCGTCGGCACGCGCCCGCCATTTCCGCCATGTTGCTGCTTTCGGTCGCATGGTGTTCCTCGGCCCTGGCGTCCGGGTCGGACATGCCGTGGGAAACGCCCCTGAACGAGATCCTGCAATCCGTGCAGGGACCGGTCGCCAAGATTATCTCGGTGATCATCATCACGGTCACGGGTCTGACCCTGGCGTTCGGGGAAACATCGGGTGGGTTCCGCCGCCTGATCCAGATCGTCTTCGGCCTGTCGATCGCTTTTGCGGCGTCCAGCTTCTTCCTGTCGTTCTTCTCCTTCTCGGGCGGGGCGCTGATCTGATGGCGGGATACGACGATGACGCGGTGCCGGGCTTTCATGTCCCGGTGCATCGCTCCCTGACCGACCCGATCCTGTTGGGTGGCGCTCCCCGTGCCGTGGCCATCGCCAATGGCACGCTGGCGGCGGCCATAACACTCGGCCTGCGTCTCTGGCTGATCGGGGCCGCCTTCTGGATCGTCGGCCACGGGCTGGCGCTCTGGGGCGCGAAACGCGATCCGCTGTTCATCGAGGTCGGGCGGCGGCATCTCCGCTATCCCGCCTGGCTGCGGGCATAGGGGAGATCGGCCATGATGTCCCTTGGCGAGTACCGTAATCGCAGTGCCCTTCTATCTGATTTCCTGCCCTGGGCCGCGCTGGTCGAAAAGGGTGTGGTCCTGAACAAGGACGGCAGTTTCCAGCGCACGGCGCGCATCCGTGGCCCCGATATGGACAGCGCCACGCCCGCCGAACTGGTCGGTGTCACCGCACGGCTCAACAGTAATCTCCGCCGTCTGGGCTCCGGATGGGCGGTGTTCGTCGAGGCGCAGCGCGTCCCGGCCACACTCTATCCCGAGAGCGATTTTCCGGATGCCGCCTCGCACATGGTCGATCTGGAACGGCGTGAGCAGTTCGAGGATGAGGGCGCACATTTCGTGAGCCGGTATTTTCTGACCCTTGTCTGGCTGCCACCGGCGGAATCATCTGATCGCGCTGCCCGGTTCCTGTTCGAGGGCAGGGAGCGCGAAGGGCCGGACCCACACGGCATGCTCCATGCGTTCGTGGATCGCTCCGACCGGATGCTGGCGTTGCTGGACGGTTTCATGCCCGAGGCCACCTGGCTCAATGACGGTGAGACGCTGACCTATTTACATTCGACCATTTCGACGCGGAACCAGCGTGTCCGGGTGCCGGAAATCCCTATGCATCTTGACGCGCTGCTGGTCGATCAGCCGCTTTCGGGCGGGTTGGAGCCAAAACTCGGCGATGCCTTCCTGAAAACGCTGACGATCACCGGTTTCCCGTCGCGGACCTTTCCCGGAATCCTGGATGACCTGAACCGGCTGGCGATGCCCTATCGCTGGTCCACCCGCGCGATCCTGCTGGACAAGACGGATGCGACGAAAGTGCTGATAAAAATCCGTCGCCAGTGGTTCGCAAAGCGCAAGAGCATTACGGCGATTGTTCGGGAGGTGATGACCAACGAGGCGTCGGTTCTGGTGGATAACGACGCCGCCAACAAGGCGGCGGATGCGGACCTTGCCTTGCAGTCCCTCGGTGCTGATGACGTCGGGCAGGCCTACATCACCGCCACGGTAACGGTCTGGGATGGTTCCGCTTCCATCGCTACAGAAAAACTCCGTTTGGTCGAAAAGATCATCCAGGGCCGCGACTTCACTTGCATGGCGGAAAGCCTCAACGCCGTGGAGGCATGGCTCGGCTCTCTTCCCGGCCATATCTATGCCAATGTGCGCCAGCCACCCGTCTCGACGTTGAACCTGGCGCATATGATTCCGCTGTCAGCGGTGTGGGCTGGACCGGAGCGCGACACCCACTTCAACGCCCCGCCTCTTTTCTACGGCAGGACGGCGGGCGCTACACCGTTTCGTTTCTCGCTCCATGTCGGCGATGTCGGCCACACGCTGATCGCAGGACCGACAGGAGCTGGCAAATCTGTCCTGCTAGCGCTGATGGCGCTCCAGTTCCGGCGTTATGCGGGATCGCAGATTTTTGCCTTCGATTTCGGCGGGTCCATGCGTGCGGCGACGATGGCGATGGACGGGGACTGGCACGATCTTGGAGGCGGGCTGACGGACGAGGGCGATGGGCATTCCGCCGTTTCCCTTCAGCCGCTGGCACAGATTGACGATCCCGACGAGCGCAAATGGGCCAGTGAATGGCTGGGGCAGATCCTTGTCGGTGAAGGGGTAACGCTGACCCCCGAGGTGAAGTCTCACCTCTGGTCGGCGCTGAATTCCCTGGCATCGTCGCCTGTGCCGGAACGTACATTGTCCGGGCTGGTAGCACTGCTTCAATCCAACGCTTTGAAGCAGGCTCTGGCCCCATACTGCCTCGGTGGTCCTTATGGCCGCCTGCTCGATGCAGACGCCGAACGTCTGGGTGACGCCGATGTCGTGGTGTTCGAGACCGAAGGGCTGATCGGCTCCAGCGCGGCATCATTCGTTCTGTCGTACCTGTTCCACCGCATCGAAGGGCGACTGGACGGGAGGCCGACGCTGCTGGTCATCGACGAAGGCTGGCTGGTGCTGGATGACGGGGACTTTGCCGGCCAGCTCCGAGAGTGGCTAAAGACGCTGCGCAAGAAGAACGCATCGGTGATTTTCGCCACCCAGTCGCTGTCCGATATCGCCAATTCCCGCATTGCGCCTGCCGTGGTGGAAAGCTGCCCGACCCGGATCTTCCTGCCCAACGAACGGGCGATCGAGCCACAGATCGCGGCCATCTATCGCGACTTCGGGCTGAATGACCGGCAGATCGCCATCATCGCCCGCGCGGCATCCAAGCGGGAATATTACTGCCAGACCCAGCGGGGGAACCGGCTGTTCGAACTGGGGCTCGGCCCTGTCGCCCTGGCGCTGTGCGCGGCCTCCGGCAAGGACGACCACAGGCTGATCGATCGGGTGCTGGCGGAGCACGGGCGGGTTGGGTTCCTGCCCGCCTGGTTCGAGGCGCGTGATGTCATGTGGGCGGCTGATCTTCTGCGGGAAGGGGAGGTGCCGTGAGATATCGTCTGATTCCTGTCGTTATGGTCGTTGCTTTTACGGTTTCTGCTTCTCAATCCGCCCATGCCCAATGGGCGGTGTATGATGGCGCGAACCATGTCGAGAACGTGCTGATCGCGGCGCGCACGCTCCAGCAGATCGACAACCAGATCACGTCACTGGCCAATCAGGCGCAGATGCTGGTCAATCAGGGTCGCAATCTGGCGAGCCTCCCGCTTTCGACACTGTCGACGCTGCAATCGACGATTTCCCAGACGACGGCGTTGCTCGCGCAGGCGCAGAATATCGCATACAGCGTCCAGTCCGTTGAGCAGCAGTACCAGCAGTCATACACATCGTTATCGTCAGGCATGTCAGACTGCGCCCTGTTCAGTCAGGCGCAGACGCGGTGGCAGAATTCCGTGGGTGGGTTCGAGGATGCCCTGAAGCTTCAGGCGCGGGTGGTAGGAAATATCCCGAGCGACAGCTCGGCCATGACGCAACTGGTCTCGGCGAGCCAGAGTTCGGCCGGGGCGCTACAGGCCGCACAGGCGGGAAACCAGCTTCTCGCGCTTCAGTCTCGCCAGCTTTCCGACATCCAGGCCGAACTCGCGGCTAATGGCCGGGCCGCGGACCTCGAACGGGCGCGACAGGCGGCGAACGAGGCCGGTGCGGAAGCCCAATATCAGCATTTCTCGCAGTATGACGCCTATGTTCCCCAGGCCGTCGCCATCCCAAGTTCTGGATATTGAGCAATGGCGAGCGACAATGTCGGCATCATCGACGGCTTCCTGAATACCTTCGAGACCACGATCGACAGCGGTTTCGGTCTGGTCCGGGGAAGCGTGGTGTCGCTCGCGGGTTCGCTCTCGGTGCTGGACATCGTGCTGGCGGGGCTGTTCTGGGCGTGGGCGGCCGACGAGGACATCGTCCAGCGTCTCGTGAAGAAGACGCTGTATATCGGCTTCTTTGCCTTCATCATCGACCATTTCAGCGGCCTGTCGGGGATCGTTTTCAACAGTTTCGCGGCCCTCGGTCTCAAGGCCGGCGGCGGCACGCTGGCAATTGCGGACTTCATGCACCCCGGCCGACTGGCGGCGACCGGGCTCGATGCCGCGCAACCGCTTCTGGATGCGGCGAGTAAACTGGCGTTTTCGTTCGGTGCGCTGGCCAGCATCGTGCAGATCCTCGTCCTGGTCCTGTGCTGGTTCATCGTGCTGGCGGCCTTCTTCATTCTCGCGGTGCAACTCTTCGTGGCGATCGTCGAGTTCAAGCTGACCAGCCTAGCCGGTTTCGTGCTGATCCCGTTCGCCCTGTTCAATCGCACCGCTTTCCTGGCCGAGAAGGCGCTGGGCAATGTCGTATCGTCCGGTGTGAAGATCATGGTGCTGGCGGTCATTTCCGCCATCGCCTCCGTGCTGTTCAGGCAGTTCACGACGTCCTACGGTGATAGTGCGCCCACCATCGGCCAGGCGCTGTCCGTTGTTCTGGCGTCGCTCTGCATCGTGGGTCTCGCCATTTTCGGCGGCTCTCTCGCCAATGGGCTGATCTCCGGTGCCCCGCAGCTTGGTGCCGGGGCAGCGGCCGGAACCGCAATGGCGGTGGGCGCGATGGGTGCTGCGGCTGTTGCCGCGCCCGCTGCCCTGGCGTCTGGGGGCGCTGCCGCGCTTGGTGCGACGGCCGCGGCAGCGCGCGGCGGGGCTGCCGTCGCAGGTGCCGCCACGACAGCCTACTCCATGGGAGCAGCCGGACAGACCGGCGCGGCGGGCATGGCGTCGGCGGCTGGCAATGTCGGTCGCGCCGCTGGTGGTGCTGCGATGAACGCCGTGAAGAACAAGGTCGGCGCGGCAACATCCTCGTTGAAGGAAAGCTACTCTGCTGGCGGACGCTGGGCCGCCGGTGCGATGGGCGCCGGCGGAGAAGGCGATAGGCCATCGGGTGACGGTGGATCTTCAGGCCCGTCCGGCGGCGGAGGTGATCCCGGTACCGGGCCTGCCGGTAGCGGTAACCCTGGCGGCGGCCCCGATGGCGGCGACGGCTCCGACGGCAAGCCGCCCCGCTGGGCGCGAAAGATGAAGCGCCGCAACGCCGCCACCCATGCTGCCGAGGCCGCCCATATCATCCGCTCCGCCGATGGCGGGGGCGGGTCCACGTCCATCGATCTCTCGGAGAAAGAATGATGTTCCGTCGCTCCACAACACGCTACGGGACCACGCCCGAGCCCGTCACGCCCTACCAGAAAGCCGCACAGATCTGGGATGAGCGCATCGGCTCGGCCCGTGTGCAGGCCCGCAACTGGCGGTTGATGGCGTTCGGTTCCCTGTTCCTGTCCGCAGGTCTCGGGGCCGGGCTGGTCTGGCAGTCCGCGCGCGGCACCATCACGCCGTGGGTCGTGCAGGTCGACACGCTCGGTCAGGCGCAGGTCGTGGCGCCGGCGACGTCCGGCTACATGCCCGCTGATCCGCAGATTGCCTGGTATCTGGCACAGTTCGTCCACGACGTGCGCTCCCTGTCATCCGATGCCGTCGTGGTCCGGCATAACTGGCTGCGCGCCTATAATTTCACCAGCGTTTCTGGTGCCGTGGCGCTGAACGATTATGCCCGCCTGAATGATCCGTTTTCGCGGATCGGGCACGAGCAGGTCGAGCTGGACATCGCTTCGGTAATCCGGGCCTCGCCCGCCAGCTTCCGCGTCGCCTGGACCGAGCGCCATTACCGTGACGGCGCGTTCACCGGCACCGAACGCTGGACCGCCATCGTGTCGGTTGTTCTGCGCACGCCGCGCGACGCTGATCATCTTCGGAAAAACCCGCTTGGAATCTACGTCTCTGCCATCAACTGGTCGAAGGAACTCGGGCAATGATCCGTCGCGCTCTTCGTGCTTTGCCGTTGCTAACCCTGCCCCTGGCGGGTTGCGCGCAACAGTACCATCCACCCGTCATACGATATGACGACGCGGCCCAGGCCACGCTCCTGCCTGATCCGCCGAAGCCTGTGCGGGTGGCGGAGGTGCCACAGCCACTCCCGCTGCCGGGCCAGCTCAAGCCGCTTCCGCCCTTACGGCGTACCCATGTCGTGCCCGAGGCGGCTGACCCTACCGTGCGCGTGACCCAGGCCAATCTTGCCGCTCGCATCCAGCCGACGCGGGCCGGTTACGTGAACGCGGTGCAGGTTTACCCCTACAGCGCGGGAGCGCTCTATCAGGTCTATGCTTCGCCCGGCGAGATCACCGACGTTATGCTCCAGCCGGGTGAAAAACTGGTGGGTACCGGCCCGGTCGCGGTGGGTGATACCGTGCGCTGGATCGTCGGCGATACCACCAGTGGCGCGGGCACGACCAGGCGCGTGCATATCCTGGTCAAGCCGACGCGACCGGATCTCATCACCAATCTGATCGTCAATACCGACCGGAGGAGCTACCTTGCCGAACTGCGGGCGACACCCACGACCTATATGGCGTCGGTGTCCTGGGATTATCCCGAGGACGACCTGATTGCCCTGCATCGGCAGGACAGCGACGCCGATGATGCAGCCCCGGTGGATGCGGGGCTGGATCTGAATGCGCTGAATTTCCGTTACGCTATTCAGCCGGTGAAAGGTGGCACGCCGCCCTGGCTGCCCAGCCGGGCGTTTGACGATGGCCACAAGGTCTATATCGCGTTTCCGTCCGGTATCGGGCAGGGCGAACTGCCGCCGCTGTTCGTGTTGGGGGCCGATGGCGGGCCGGAATTGGTGAACTACCGCGTCCGGCAGAACTGGATGATCGTCGATCGCCTGTTTGCCGCCGCCGAATTGCGGCTGGGCGACAGGCATTCCGAGCAGCGGGTACGGATCGTGCGCACGGATGGCAGGAAGTCATGAGCGGCGCGGAAGAGCGCCCGGAAGGGAATACGGGAGCCACCACAAGCGGAAGCGGAACAGGACCATCATCCCCGCCGCCCTCTCCCGATCTGCGGCTGCGCGCGCAGCGTCCGCCGGTGGTCCGGCTCTCGCGCCCCGTCATCTGGACGCTGGGTGGTGCGGGGATGCTCGCGATCGGTCTTGCGCTGGGCTACGCGCTGCAAAATGGTGCGCAGAAGGGGCCGCTCCAGGGGGCACAGGACACCGACACCCGCCCCTCGGCCGACGGGCTGGCCGCACTCCCCAATGACTATACCGCCACCCCGAAACTCGGGCCGCCTTTGCCCGGCGATCTCGGCAAGCCGATCCTCGATGCACAGCGGAACGGTCGCGCGGGACCGGTTTCCGGCATGGGAGACCGGCGTGGCGATCAGGAGATCGAGGCGGCACGCACCAGCAGGCTCTTCGCGCAGATCGAGGCGCGGGAGGGCCAGGCTGCGCAGACGATTCCGGTCATGGCCACCGCTCCCGGAGCACAGGCATCACCGACCGGCCCCGACCAGCAGACCGGCAATCGCGCCTTTCTGGCAGGTCAGCCGGATCGCGCGACGGTCAGCCCGGACCGGATCGTATCTCCCGCCTCGCCCTATATGCTCCAGGCCGGGACCGTCATTGCCGGCGCGCTGAACACGAAGATCAGTTCCGATCTGCCCGGCCAGATCGTGGGGCATGTGACCCAGAACGTCTATGACAGTCCGACAGGCCGGTTCTTGCTCGTCCCGCAGGGTAGCACCCTGTTCGGAGCCTATAACAGCGGCATTTCCTTCGGGCAGCAGCGCACCCAGATCATCTGGACGCGGCTGATCTATCCGAATGGCGAAAGCCTCGTCCTGGAAAAGCTGCCCGGTGGCGACGCCATCGGCCAGTCTGGCCTGTCCGATGAGGTGAACAATCATTGGGGGCAACTGTTCAAGGCGGCCCTCGTCACGACCCTCCTCAGCGTGGGCTCCGAGGCCGGGACGTCATGGAACGAGAACAACCTGATGCAGGCCATCCGCTCCGGCGCGAGCAACGGGTTTTCTATGGTCGGCAACCGGCTGATTGATCGCAGCCTGAATATTCAGCCGACGCTGACAGACCGCCCGGGCCTGCCGTTCACGCTTATCCTGAATCGCGACCTTGTCCTGAAACCCTGGCACCCAAAGGAACCGGCTCCATGACGAAGCTGCGCATCACCGAAATTCCCGACGAGAAGCCGGTCCGTGTCACCGTGGACCTGCCTGCGGACCTGCATCGCGATCTCGTCGCTTATGCTGCCCTGGTCAGCCAGAACGGCCAGTCCGTCGATCCGGCCCGTCTCGTACCGCACATGATCCGTGGCTTTATCACCTCCGACCGCGCGTTCCGAAAGCTCCGGCAGGAGCCACGGCGGGCACCCGTTAAAACGCAGTCGCCTGCTGCTCCAGAAAACGGATGACTGTCCTCGCGGCCGGTGGGCAGCGCTCACGGTGCCAAGCCGCGCCATAGGCGAAGTGGGAAAATCCGTCCCCGTCGATGACTTCCACTACCGCGATCCGCTCCCGGATGGCAGCGGGCAGAAAACCCAGCCAGGCATCCGGCAACAGAGCGATGCCGCTGCCATTCGCGGCCAATGCGACGACCCGCAGGCTTCTGACCGCCTCCTGACGTGTCACCGGCACGAATCCCGCCTGCCGCATCTTGCGCATCAAGAGCGCGAGCAGTTCCTCGCCGGTATCATCCTTGCCGATCAGAAAGATTCCATCATGCAACTCAGCCCATGACGCGGTTCCGACCTGTGCGATCGGATGTTCGGCCGACATGATCGCAACGACACGATCGCTCCAGAGCGGGACGGTGGCCACCATGCTGCCGGGCAGGGGCAGCGTCATTATCGCGAGGTCGATCTCCTCCTGTTCCAGGGCCTGGAACAGTTCTTTTTTCGCATTATCCCGATAAGTGAAGGAGATACCGGGTTGCGCAAGGCTGTACGACTCCAGTATCGCCGAGATCCGGCCGGGTGGGATGCTGCCCTGGACGCCCACGGAGATGACGCCGGTCTCGCCCCGGCTCCAACGCCGCGTGCGCTCGTACAGTCCGACTGTTCCATCGAGCAACTTCTCAGCCTCTCGCAGAAAGGCAACTCCCGCCGGGGTGAGCCGGGCACCGCTCGACGTGCGTCGAAAAAGGGAGACGCCAAGTCGCTCTTCCAGTAACCGCAAGGACCGGCTTACGGCAGATTGTTTGCCTCCCAGCGCCCGTGCGGCTCCATGGATACTTCCCTCCCTCGCGATGACACGCACGAACAGCAATTCCCGCAGATCGAGAGGTGGTCGCCGAACCGACATTTTCTGTCTATCCCGATTTTTTGAAGACCTTCGGCATGACCTGCCAAAATCCAGTCATTGTGCTTTCAAGTCTGCAACAATAATTCGTTCACGATATATTATGACGTTACTCTCTGCCTTCGCCATGAAGCCATCGCAATATCCGCGCTGCGGCGCAAAATGCTCTTGTGGCATAGTGCGCTAATGTACCACCTCGCCGAAGAGAAATGGAAGCATGATGAACCTATTGGACGAATTCATCCCGCGCTTCGATTTCAGCGAGCGACACAGTGTCGATATCTCCGCCCCGGCCAGTCGCATCATGAACGCGGTGGCTGCATGGCGGAATCAGGACGATCCGCTGGTTCGTGCCGCCATCCGCCTGCGCGAAATGCCCGCCCGGCTGTTAGGCCATGCGCGGCAACGGAATCTGGACCTCACCGACTTCACGCTGCTGGAACGGCGAGGCGATGCCGCCCTGGTCTACGGCCTCGTCGGCGCGTTCTGGCGGGCGGATTACGGATTGTGCGACATTCCCACAACGGACGCTTTTCTCACCCCTTGCCATGATGACGTCTGCAAGCTCGCTCTGGGCTTCTCCATCCAGCCGGGACCACACGGTACCCAGTTGCTGGTGACGGAAACCCGCGTGTTTTGCGCCATGGACCGGGCCAGGCGTCGCTTCACGCCCTATTGGTATCTGATCCGTCCGGTCAGCGGCCTGATCCGCCGCCGCATGCTCGCGACCATCCGGGAACAGTCGGAGTCTCCGCCCTCTCATCACCCGCGCGCAGCATTGCCATGAAGCTTTACGACTACCCCACCGCCCCCAATCCACGGCGTGTGCGCTTCTTCATCGCCGAGAAAGGGCTGACGATTCCTATCGTTACAGTTGATCTGGCGAAGCACGAGCAGTTCGCGCCCACGTTCCGCCTCCTTAACCCCTCCTGCACCGTTCCCGTCCTGGAACTGGACGACGGCACCGCGATCAGCGAGGTGCCCGTCATCTGCCGTTATCTGGAGGAGTTGCATCCCGATCCCCCTCTGATGGGCGCGACGCGAGAACAACGCGCCATCATCGGCATGTGGGACCGGCGCATGGAGATCGACGGCTATCTTGCCGCGATGGAAGCCGTACGGAACAGCCTGCCGGGACTGTCGGGCCGCGCACTGGTCGGACCACACGGCTATGCGCAAATCCCCGAGCTTACCGCGCGCGGCCGTCAGAGGCTGGCCGATTTCATGGCCGATCTGGACACCCGGCTGCGCGATGTACCCTATGTCGCGGGCAATGCCTTCTCGATCGCTGACATCACCGCGTTCGTCACGCTGGATTTCGCCCGTAGCCGACTGAAGCTGGCATTGCCAGACGAGGCCTCCGCCCTGCATGCATGGGTCACGAGCATCGCGAAACGGCCAGGAGCACAGGCATGACGGCCTTTGCCATACTCTTGTTAGCCGGCATCTCGTTCAAGAGCGCTGTTCTACTTATGAACATCACCCGCCCGAACATCCTGACGATGTGTGCCACGGGATTCGGCACGCTACGCCGTAGCCACCCCCGATTTGCTCCGGGCTGCTTACAAAATGCTTACATTCCTGTGCTACGGCACACTGTAAACAAAAAACGGTCCCGAAGGAACGTCTTTAACCGCCTGATTTTCCTTGGAAAATCTGGAGCGGGCGATGGGATTCGAACCCACGACCCCAACCTTGGCAAGGTTGTGCTCTACCCCTGAGCTACGCCCGCACTCCGTGGAGGGGCTTATGGCCGAATCAGAGCCTCAGCGCAAGAGGAGAAGAGACCCTTCGAACGTCACTTTGATCGCAGAATGCAGAAACGAAAAAAGGCACCCGAAGGTGCCTTTTTTTCACTGGAGCGGGTGATGGGATTCGAACCCACGACCCCAACCTTGGCAAGGTTGTGCTCTACCCCTGAGCTACACCCGCACTCCGTGGAGGGGCTTATGACCGAATCAACAAAACCGCGCAAGAGGGATTTTTCGATTCTGATGCAATATCCACTTCCCCGCCCCCTCTGACATGGTGTGGACTTGCACCCAAGGCAGACACATCCGATCTTTCAGGGAACTTGTCTTCCCAGCGAACGGTCCCCGCCCCCATGAGCAGCACATTCGACGAACACCTGATCGGCCAATCCACCCAAACACCCCCGGCAGGCACAACCGCCACCATCATTGATGCCGATCAGTCCAGCTTCATGGCAGATGTCGTGGAAGCCAGCCGCACGATTCCGGTTCTGGTGGATTTCTGGGCGCCATGGTGCGGTCCGTGCAGGCAGATGACGCCCGTTCTGGAAAAAGTCGTCCGCGCGGCCGGCGGGCGGGTCAGACTCGTCAAGGTGGACGTGGAAGCCAACAAAGCCCTCGCAGCCCAGCTCGAACAGCTTGGACTGCCGCTCCAGTCCATTCCTGTCGTCGTGGCATTCTGGAAAGGGCAGGTTCTGGATCTTTTTCAGGGTGCCCAGCCGGAAAGTGAAATCCGCCGCTTCGTGGAGTCTCTCCTCAAGTTGGCTGGAGACGTCATGCCCGCCACGGAAATTTTGGCGGCGGCGCGTCAGGCCCTTTCAGACGGCCATGCGGATCAGGCAGCCGGTCTGTTCTCGCAGCTTCTGGAAGCAGAACCGGAAAGCCCGGAAGGCTGGGGCGGCATGATCCGTGCGTTGATTGCCCTGAACGAACCGGAAGCCGCCGAAGATGCTTCCTCGCAGGTCCCGGCCAAGCTGGACACTCATCCGGAAATCACAGGCGCCCGTGCCGCGCTGGCGCTGCATGTGGAGGGCACCAAAGCCGCCTCAGAACTCGACGCCCTGCGCCAGCAGAGCGCCGCAGCGCCCGATGATTTCGATCTGCGCCTCAGACTGGCCGCGGCTCTCAATGGAGCCGGTCAGCGGGCACAGGCCGCCGATACGCTGTTGGACATTCTCCGCACCGACCGGGACTGGAACGATGGCGCGGCAAAAACCGAGCTTCTGCGCTTTTTCGAGGCGTGGGGACACACAGACCCTGATACGCTGGCGGCAAGACGCAAACTTTCTTCCCTTCTGTTCTCGTGAGCCGATGACCGAAACACCCGATCTCCCGCCTGACGACGTACCGAACGCGCTGTCGGACGATTTTCCGGACGAGCTTCCCCGGCGCGCTCCGCCCCTGACGGAACTGACGCTTGCGGATATTCCGCCGCGCGTCGGCCTGTTTCCGCTGTCAGGCGCGCTGCTGCTGCCAGGCGGGCATCTGCCGCTGCTGGTCTTTGAAGCGCCTTATGTGGCGCTGCTGGAGGATGCACTGGCCGGACGCAGGATGATCGGCGTGATCCAGCCCCTCATGGACCCTGACACGGACGAGCACTCCCTGCTCTACCGGACGGGAACGCTGGGCCGCATTACGGAATTTGCCGAACATGTGGACGGCACCTTCACCGTCACCCTGCTCGGAATTTCGCGCTTCCGTCTGATCCGTGAAACTCCGACAGAACGCGGATGGCGTGAAGGGATCATTGATGCAACCCCGTTCGCTGCGGATCTGGTCGAAGAAGATCCAATGCCGATCAACCGCGATCTGCTGCTGGAAGGCCTGAAGACCTATCTCGATTCCCGCGACCTTCAGGCAAGCTGGCCGCTGATAGAAGATATGGATGATGAGACGCTGCTGGTGGTCCTGCCGATGCTCGTGCCATTCACGCCAGTGGAAAAGCAGTCCCTGCTGGAAGCCATGACGCTGGATGAACGCGCCGGGCTCTTGCTGGATCTGCTTGAGAGGGGCATGGAATAGTCATGACGACTGAACTCGATCCCCGCCTCCTCTCCCTTCTGGTCTGCCCTCTGACCAAAGGACCGCTGACCTATGACCGCGAGACCCAGGAGCTTATCAGCCCCCGGGCCAAGCTCGCCTTCCCGATCCGCGACGGAATTCCGGTCATGCTGGCAGACGAAGCCCGTGCGATCGACGCCTGATCTCTGGACCTGAGGTCAGGCCTTTTCCCGAATACCCTTCTGAGAGGGCATTTTTGGAACGGAAAGCGGCCCTCCCCCCTGTGAAGGGCGGGACTGGGCTTTGCGAACCTTGAAGTTCCGAACGACGCGCGTCAGTTCCCCGGCATCACCGACCAGTTTCTGGCTGGCGCTGCTGGTCTGATGCACGATCGCGGCATTGCTCTTGGTTACGCCTTCAAGCTGTGTCGTGCTGGCATTGATGTCCATAATGCGCTGGGCCTGAGCCTCAGCACCCGAAGCAATCTGCCCTACGGCCGTTCCAAGACGCTCGACAGACGTGGTGATGTTGCCAAGGGCCGTCCCGGTTTCGTCAACCATCTGCACGCCGCGTTGTACGTCCTGCATGCTGCTGGCGATCAGCGATTTGATTTCCTTGGCCGCTGTGGCGGAACGCTGCGCCAGCGCCCGGATTTCCTGCGCGACGACGGCAAAACCGCGCCCCGCATCCCCGGCATGGGCGGCTTCCACACCGGCATTGAGCGCCAGCAGGTTGGTCTGAAATGCGATTTCGTCGATAACGCCGATAATCTGGACGATCCGGTTGGACGATGACGAGATCTTGGCCATCGCCTCGACAGTCTTGCCGACGATTTCGCGGCCCTGTTCCGTTTCCTGACAGCAGTCAGCCACGGTCGTGTCGGCCTGACGGGCTTCATCTGCCACGGCTTTTACGGAGGATGTCAGCTCGGCAATGTTGCGCGCTACAGCTGCAAGAGCATCCACCTGTTCGGCGATGCGGCCGGTGATGTCTTCCGTAGAGCCGCTGATTTCGCGGGCTCTCTGTTCCACGGCCCCCGAAGTTTCACGAACGGCATGGACGATGCGCCCAAGCCCTTCGCAGGCACGATGGAACGCGCCCCCCATACGGCTTGAACCATTTTCCAGCGCGGGGTCAATCTGCTGGACCAGATCGCCACCAGCCATGCGATCCAGCGCATCTGCTAACGCATCCGACAGGGCAGCAAGACTCTGGATTCGCTCATTTTCCGCACGCGAGCGTTCCTGAACATCCAGATTCTGATTGTAGGTTTCCAGCCCAAGCTCCATGTCCAGCAGGCCACAGCGGATCAGAAGTCCGATCTGGGAGGCGGCTTCCTCAGCGGAGGTTCCTCTGGCCGGACGGCGCAGAAGACGGTCCAGAAAGCTGCGGCGCGGCTCGGGCCAGTACTTGCGAATCAGGCCCGTAACCATGCCTTCGATCAGAAGGGCGTACGCACCAACATACCATTGGGGTTTAAGGCCGATCCGGGCGTGCGTATTGCCGATCGCGCGGGTGCTCGCGACGTACTCGGCGCCGAAATCACCTTCGAGGATCTGCTTCCAGTGCTTTTCCTGCTGACTGCGCGCGCCATTACGGTGCTGTTCGCTGGAAAAGAACTTATTCAGGGCCGGGGTCTTGAGAATCCGACCATAAAAATGGTCCAGCGCAGCCCCCAGAACGCTCAGGGCCTGCGGTCGGATTCTGGCCAGATGGGCTTTCTCAGCCGCGCCGATGCCAAGAAAAAGCAGTCGTTCGGCAATGTCTGCCTTGACCTGCTCAGTCATAGTCGGAGTCTCCAGAGCGTGGATTTGGCGCTTATTCAAAGCAAAGCCCCTAACACGCCAAGAGTTACGCAATCATGAAGAAACCCCGACGGACTCCTCGTCAGTTCGGCGTGTTGTTTTTGCCGTAGGAGACTTCGGTATCAGGCGTTGCGGGGTGTGGGGTGATATCGACGCTGCCTTCCTGCCCACCAAAGGACATCCCACCGGAGGATGGGCCGCTGCTGATGTCATGGGAAGGCGTAGCGGGGCTTTCCGCACCAGGCGGCATGGGCATGACCGGTGCATCGTCGGCATAGGACACGCCGCTTCCCTGACGGTGACGGGCGCTTCCATGGGAATGCGATCCGTGACCAGGTCCCGCACCCGGCGGTGGAAGGGGGGCCATGTCCGGGGACGGACCACTAAGCATGGAGCCGCAGCCTGTCATGGCAACAAACGACAGCATGAAGAGGGGAGAAACGAAACGCATGGCAGACAACATAGCATTTTTCAGCGGTTGACGCATCCCTTTGCGGGATGGGACACAGCGCGTTCCTGCCGCGTTCAGCGGCCTGCCCAGCAAGGATGCACTCTACCATGTTCGAAGGCCGGATCACGACCCCTGCCACACGGCGTCGCGCCTGGTGGGACAGTCTGTTCGTGGATCATTCCATCTTCCGGCTCGGCTGGACCAATCTCGCGTCCGTCGTGCCGGGCAAGGTCTGGCGCTGCAACCACCCGACGCCGTCACGGCTGCGGAGCTTAACGCGGCGGCTGCACCTGAAGACGCTCGTAAATCTGCGCGGACACCGCAAATGTGGCTCTGATGCGCTGTCCCGGGGGGCCAGCGCGAAGCTTGGGCTGGCGCATCTGGACATGGCCTTCGAAAGCCGGGGTGCGCCGCATCGCGACCGTATCCTGCGGTTCTACGACATGTACCAGACGCTGGCTTTTCCCATGCTCATGCACTGCAAATCCGGTGCGGATCGTGCGGGGCTGGCATCGGGGCTGGTGCTGATGTTCGAGGGCGGTACGGCTCAGGACGCTCTCAAGCAGTTGCACTGGCGGTTCGGGCATTTCAACCGCTCCCGCACCGGCATTCTGGATGCATTTTTCCTGCGCTACCAGAAAGAAGCCGAGGGGCGTCTGCCGTTCATGGACTGGGTGCGGAACGAGTATGACGAGGACCGTCTGCGCTCCGATTTCAAGGCTGGAAAGCTGGCATCCTTCGTGAATGACAGCATCCTGCGCCGGGAATAGAGCACCCGGCGGTCAGTCCGCTTTCGGGTCTGCCGGGCCGAGGGAGCGGATCAGGTCCAGCATCCGTTTACGGACCGCAGGGTCCGGGATGCGATAATATGAGCGCACCAGATCAACCGTCTCGCGGCGACTGAACAGGGCCGCCTCGTCCACAGGAAGATCAAACAGGCGCGGTGGCGGCACGGCGCGCGGAGGAGTCGTCCGGGGCGGAGGGGCACCGAATGCAGACTGCGTTTCGGCAAATCCCATAACGGGCGCCTGAGCAGGCTGGGGCTGACCGAAAGCCGGACTGAATGCCGGAGCAGCTTCCGGGAACTGCCGGGGTGTGGCTGAGGACGCGCGTGCATCCCGCGGCGCCTGCATATCATCGAAAAAGAAGCCGATGGGCACATCCAGAACCTGCGACAGATCGTAAAGACGGCTGGCACCCACGCGGTTTGCGCCGCGTTCGTATTTCTGGATTTGCTGAAAAGTCAGCCCCAGAGCCTCACCCAGTTTTTCCTGCGACAGCCCCAGAAGGGTACGACGCAGCCTGATCCGGTTGCCAACATGGACATCGACCGGCCCGGCCGCAGCGGAACTGCGTGGTTCGGAGCGGCTGCGATCCGTAGAAGAAGGCTCTTTTTCTGACACTTTCAAATGGTTAATTAGACAACCGCAGATTGTCAATATTAACCTTTTACACCCTGTCCATACCGTTTCCGACGCGCAGGAAGCAGGGCCAGTACCATGCACAGGACCGAAAGCGTCAAAGGCGTTGCGCGCCCGAAACGGGAGAAGACCGTTGGAGGAAGTGGTGACGGGATATCGCTGACCAGCACATCCGCCAGCCCCCAACCCAAACGGGCGGTTTCGTGTCCGGTTGCGTCATAGATGGCGGAAATCCCGGTATTGTTAGCGAAAACGACCGGAAGCCCCTCCTCTACGGCCCGCATCCGTCCGGTAGCCAGGTGCTGGCGGGGACCGGCGCTGTTGCCATACCAGGCGTCATTCGAAATCGTCACCAGCCAGTCCGGTCGGTCATTGCGGGCTGTGACGGAGCCGGAGAAAATGATCTCGTAGCAAACCATCGGCCCTACACGCCCCAGACCCGGCAGATCCCATGTCTTCAGGCCCGGCCCCGGCGTCAGAACACCAGGCAGGACGTTGAACGGCAGAATCCACGGCTGATATTCGCCGAACGGCACCAGACGACTCTTGTCATAAATGGCCGCAATGCTGCCATCGGGAGCAACCGCGATCAGGCTGTTGAACCAGTCCTTGCCGGACTGGCGATCCGAACCAACCAGAGCCGGGGCGCCGTCTGCGGCCCGGGCGATCATCTGTCGGGCGAGTGTGTCTTCGTCCAGAAGGCCGGGAAAGCCAGATTCCGGCCAGATCACCACAGGTGAACGACCACCCTGAGCGTAAGCTTTCTGCGCGCCCTGTGCGGTCAGACTCAAATAGCGGCGGAAATTGCCGACCGCATCTGCATGGCTGATGACTTCCGCTTCCGGCACGTTGCCCTGCACCAGAACGGCACGGGGGTTGACGATGTTCAGGGGGATTGCAGTGGAGAGGCGCCATGCCCCCGCGCCGACCCACAGCACGGAGACGCCCAGTACCGCCAACGCCGCACGTCTGTCGCGGAACAGAGCGAGCGAGCCGAGCACGAGGGCCAGCGACAGCCCATCCACGCCAAGTACGGCGGCAGGCTGGATCAGAACATCTCCAGCAAGACCCGGCACCTCAAGGTCGCTTCCTAGCGGATTCCACGGAAAACCCGAGAACATGAAGACGCGCCCCATGTCCATGACGGTCCAGCTTCCGGCGAACATCAGCACACGCCGCCAGCCGGGGGGCACCACGCGGCACAGCACCGCCGGAACGCAGATGAAGGGGGCAATCAATAGCGCCACGCCGGGAGACGCGAACGGCACGATCCACCAGAATTCGTGAACGCGCGTCAGGATCGCGTTCGTCAGCCAGTAGAGCCCGACCGTATGGAAGCCCATGCCGAACAGAAAGCCGCACCATGCCGCCTGCTTCCACGACCGCGCGTCTTCCGACACGCGATACAGGATCATCAGCCCCACAGGCAACAGAAACAGAAAATGGACCGGAGGCAGGGACAGGGCTGCCAGCGCTCCGGCAAGCAGCATCAGTCCGGCAAGCCGCCAGCCGCGGACAGGGAGCGTCGAAATCATGGAGAACCGTCCGGCTGACGAAGGGGCTGAAATAGAAAACAGCCGGACACTCTGCAATGTTCTGCGGAAGATCCGGCTGTGAGGCAGGCTGTCAGTCGAGGGCGTCGCGCAGGCGGCGTTCGTAATGGCGGTAATACTTGTCCGCCAGAAGTTCGCTCTTCACCAGAACGGCGACGTCGGTGGTGTTGAACTGCTCGTCCACCACCGCACCATCACCGACATAACCGCCCAGACGCAGATAACCTTTGATCAGCGGCGGCAGCTTGTTGAGGCATGCGCGGTAGTCCAGCACATGCGGATCGGTCCGCTGCATTTCCACGTAACGGTCCGGCAGCGCGCGGATACGCAGCGCCGGCGGGGCCAGATGGTTGTGGTGCATGTAGGTGAGCTGATCGGCCAGAGCGTCCGGATCGGTTCCCGGCAGGCTGCCGCAGCCGAACAGCACGTCGATCCGGTGCAGGAAAATGTAGGACGCAATACCACGCCACAGAAGCTGCATGGCGGAGCGTCCGCGATATTCCTTCGCCACGCAGGAGCGTCCGACTTCAAGCAGACGTCCGGGAAATTCCGTCAGGGTCGAGATGTCGTATTCGGAGGACGTATAAAAACGCCCGACCTTCTCTGCAGCATCCGAGCGCAGCAGACGATAGGTCCCGACGACACCGGCCGCGCCGGGGCCTTTGGCATGATCGATGACCAGAAGGTGATCGGCGGCCTCGTCAAATTCATCGACATCCCGCTTGGTGCGGAAAGCGCGTTCGTCGGGATGAGCGCCAAGTTCTTCGAAAAAGACGCGGTAACGCAGGGCCTGAGCGGCGTCGCGTTCTTCCTCCGTCTCGGCGATGCGCACACCGAGCGTGCCACCACGCAGTTCCTGAAACCCACCTTCGCGGTTCAGGGACAGAGTGGAGAGTGTCTCCATCTGACGCAGGGTTTCTTCGCTGCTGGCCAGCGTATGTGGAGCGGAAATGGGGGTGCCATCCAGTTTGGTGGTCATGATCCGCTCTTGTTCCTGTTTTCTGGAGGAGATTTTTTCCTGTCCTCGGGCTCGGCACGACGGCCAAACAGCTCGATGCGATGGGAGACGAGGTCAAATCCCAGACGCTGGGCCAGTTGGGCCAGAAGACGGACCGGTTCGTCATCTTCGAATTCAACGACCCGGCCACTATCCACGTCAATCAGGTGATAGTGGTTGCCGCTGTCGCTGGCTTCATAGCGTGCCCGTCCGCCGCCGAAATCGCGACGTTCGAGAATGCCCTTCTCCTCAAGGAGACGCACCGTGCGATAGACGGTCGCCACGGAAATGCGACTGTCGATCTCGGAGGCGCGGCGGTAGAGTTCTTCGACGTCGGGATGGTCGTCGGCAATGGACAGGACATGTGCGATGACACGTCTCTGGCCGGTCATTTTCAGACCGCTTTCCACACACAGGCGGGCAATGTGCGAATCATCCGGCACGGGGGAGGACGGGGCCTTCCGATTCCCGGGGCTGCTGCGTCTCTCAGCGGTTTTCGTATCTGCGACCATATCTGCGGCCTAGCCGAAAAACAGGCGTGTTGTCCACTTTATGGAGCCTGTCGGGTTTTCCCTGTCGCCGGGATGAAGAAACCGGCGACAGGGAAAAGAGGTTCTCAGTCTTCGCGACGACGGCCGAGGCCGATCTTGCGGGCCAGCGAGGAACGGTGGTTCGCATAGTTCGGAGCGACCATCGGATATTCCGGCGGCAGGCCCCAGCGCTCGCGGTATTCCTGCGGCGTCATGTTGTAGGCTGTCTTGAGGTGACGACGCAGCAGCTTCAGCTTCTTTCCGTCTTCAAGGCAGATAATGTAGTCCGGGAAAACCGACTTGCGCGGCGAAACGGCCGGGACCAGCTTCTCGGCAGGAGCCTCTTCCGGAACGTTCACCGTTGCAAGAGAGTCATGAACGGACCGGATCAGGGCCGGGAGAGCGTCAGCCGGAATATCGTTGTTTGATACATAGGCCGTAACGATCTGCGCGGTCAGTTGATGCAGTTCGGGAGCATTTGTCTCTTGCGACATGATAGATTAAGTCCTTCATCCTTGAGCGAGTGAGCATGTAGCAGTCATCAATTGCTGCGTTCAAGCATAAAAAGAAAGAAACGGACCCGTGACAGAAAATGAAACATTTTTCATAGATATAACGGAGAAAAAGTGCCCCATGACAACTGTATATGTCCGGGCCAAACTCGATGCCATGACTTCAGGACAGGAACTTGATGTGTGGCTCTATGGAACAGAAACACGGAAGAACGTCAGGGCATCAGTGCAGGCACTGGGTCATACAATTCTGGCTGATTCACTTGTTCCAGACAGAGCAGATCTTTACTGCCTGAGTATCAAAAGGCGTTAGAAACAAGGACCTGCGCGTCACTTCCGTCCCTGTAATAGCCGCGACGCAGTCCAGCTTTTACAAAACCGCAGGCTTCATACAGCGCAGTCGCCGGATTGTTACAGACTGCTACTTCCAGAAATACTTGTCCTTTGGGCAGAATGGCCCGCACCAAAGACCTTCCGACACCTCTGCGGCGAAAATGTGGGTGAACGGCAAGTGTCAGGATTTCCGTTTCATCCAGAACTGTCCGCGAAAGAATGAAACCGGCGGGAATATTGTCGATCAGCGCAATAACGACTTCACTTCCCTGCATGGATAGTAAATCAATAAAGGACGCCGCACTCCAGACTTCTCCGCCATGAAACGCGGCTTCATGAAGCTCCGCCAGAAGCAGCGCACATTCAATCCCCATCCTCCGCAGCTGGAACTCCTGTTCCGGAGCGTTCACAGGGGCAAGGGCCTCAGACCGGCAGCGGGAGGTTTGGCCTCGGGCGGATCGACGTAAAGCGGCATCAGGGCGCCGGGCAGGACACTTTGTGCGGCCTGAACGATACCCAAGGCGGTCGGCGCCTCGCAGAACAGCACGGGACACGGCCAATCCGGTTTTTCGGACACGGCATCCCCCGTTACACAGACCCAGTCTGCGGGATCGAGATCGACGGTCTGGCTAGCCGTGACAGGACCGTGCGGCGGGTCCACGAATACTCGGCCACGACGCGCAATGTTAACACAGACAGCGTCGGGACGCCCGAGCGTGGCGCGGATGGCTGCTCCCAACGTGACGCCGATCGTGGGGCAGTTCCAGCCTGCCGCCAACCCTGCGGCCAGTGACAGCGACGAACGCAGTCCGGTGAAGGATCCCGGACCAAGGACAGCCACGACGCGATCAGGGGCCGTGATCCAGTCATTTTGCGTCAAAAGATCGCGGATAGTGGGAGCGAAATGTTCCGAGGCGCCGCGTCCGGCCATCAGCTTTTCCGCAACAACCCGACCGTCCTCGACCAGAGCCACCAGACTGGTCAGACCGGCCCCTGCCCCGGCCCCATTGAAAACGACCGTCCTTGAAGGCCCCGTCTTTACAGACACAGACACGCTTCTCCGAAGTCCAGTCGGGGTGCACGCGGTTCTGCATGATCGAGGGTGGGTTCGTTTTCCGCCGGATAACCAAGACCGACGAGGAAATTCACGCGCCAGCCGGTAGCGTTCAGCAGCGTGTCTTCGACCATGAAACAGTCAAAGCCGGACATCGGCATGGCGGACAGGCCCAGCATCCGGGCGGCGATGATGAGATAGCCGCCTTCGAGCGTGCCGTTGCGAAACGCCGTCTCGTCGGACAGGCCCACATCGGCGGCAAACCAGTCGCGCAGGCCTTCCTGCGGATTCAGGCGAGGCAGCGCTTCGAAAAACAGCGGATCATGACACACGACGGCAAGAACCGGAGCAGCCATGGCACGGGCCACGTTCCCCGGCGACAGCGCGGGGCGGATACGCTCGCGGGCGTCCTGTGTCGTCAGAAAAACGAAGCGACCCGGCGAGCAGTTGCCGGAGGTCGGCCCCAGCTTCACCAGATCGTACAGACGGCGCAGGACATCTTCCCCGACCGGGCGCGGCGATAAACTGCGCGGCGTCCGGGCCTGCGTGAACAGGGCTTCCGCACCCGGAACCGGAGCGCAATCAGGGGCTGTCTGGCCGTCCATGGTTCAGTCCTCGACCTGTTCGACCGAGGTGACTTCGGGAACATAGTGCCGCAGCATGTTCTCGACGCCGTGCTTCAGGGTCGCACGGGAAGACGGGCAGCCGGAGCATGCGCCCTGCATGGCCAGATAGACCACGCCGTCTTTATAGCCACGGAAAGCGATGTCGCCGCCGTCACCGGCCACGGCAGGGCGCACGCGGGTGTCGAGCAGGTCCTGAATGCGGCTGACAACTTCGGCGTCTTCGGGCGCCACGTCATGTTCCGGAGCGACCTGTGTTCCCGAAAGAACCGGACGGCCGCTTTCGAAGAACGTCGTGATCGTGCCCAGCACGACGGGCTTGAGGTCGCCCCAGCTGATGTCGTCAGACTTCGTGACGGAGACGAAATCGCCGCCAAGGAAGACGCGGCGCACATTCGGCTGCCCGAACAGCGCAGTCGCCAGTTCGGAGCGTCCGGCAGCGACATCGGCATCGCCGAAATCAACGGGTCGGGCATCGCCGGTCACGCTGCGGCCAGGCAGGAATTTCAGGGTAGCGGGATTGGGGGTGTCTTCGGTCTCGATGAACATCGGGGTCATGTCCTTGCGTTCCAGTCCGCCCTGACATGTGCCACTTCGTCCCAAGGTGCAAGTGTCGGGACCACATTGGTCCGACTTCGCGTGTTTTTAACGGTGGAACGTGTCCCGTCAGACCTGTTCGCCCTGCCCCTCGCCTTTTCCCTCGTTTTTCCTTGATGGAGACGGG
Source organism: Gluconobacter cerevisiae (assembly GCF_015244675.1). Classification (GTDB taxonomy): domain Bacteria; phylum Pseudomonadota; class Alphaproteobacteria; order Acetobacterales; family Acetobacteraceae; genus Gluconobacter; species Gluconobacter cerevisiae. Next base: position 426,917 of record NZ_JABCQO010000001.1, read on the forward strand.
AGTCTCTTCGGCAGGATGATGGTCGCGCACAGCCCGCCATAACCTTTCGCGGCATCTCCGCGCCCGAGAACCAGAGTACCGCCCTCGCGCGAAATTTCGCGCTGTACGATGGCCAGACCCAGCCCGATTCCCCCCGTTGCCCGCGAGCGTGAGCTTTCCAGACGATAGAAAGGAGCGAGCACACGTTCGTATTCGCTCTCGGGAATGCCGGGTCCACTGTCGCTGATGGCGATTTCCAGCGCGCCGTCCTCGCGAGTGCGAAGTGTGGCGAGAACGTTGCCGCCATAATTGATGGCGTTTTCGATCAGGTTTGACAGAACGCGCTTCATGGCGAGTGGACGCACATGAACCAGCGCGCGATCCGGCCCTTCGTAATGGGCCTCATGACCCCGATCGACATGATCGTCCACAAGGGTTTCGAGCGTCGCGACGATATTGATGGTGCGGGGGACTTCGGGATCGTCGGCACCGGCCAGATAGGCGAGGATGCCGTTCACCATGGCTTCCATCTCGTCCAGATCGGCCTCGATGGCAGCCTGTGCCTCGCCGTCATTGAGAAAGCCACAGCGCAGACGCAGGCGGGTCAACGGCGTGCGCAGGTCATGCGAGACGGCCGCCAGAGCCTGCGTCCGGTCGTTGATGAGGCTCTGGATGCGCTCCTGCATCGCATTGATGGCACGGGCGAGGCCGCGCACTTCCGGCGGCCCACGCTCAGCCAGCGGCACCCATGTTTCACTGGAGCCGATACGATCTGCAACCGAGGCCAGCGCACGGAGCGGCATGCTGAGACCGCGGATCAGCATGGTCGCAGCAATGGCGACCGCGCCAGCCGCAATCGCTGCCGAGGCCAGACCACGCGTGACACGGTGATGACCGAGCATCCCCGGCACCCGGAAATGGATGTAGCTTCCATCTGGCAGACGCTGGGACCCCAGCACGTCCGCACTCCCCGGCCCCAGCGTATAGAGGTCCAGATGCGCCTGTTCGAGAATGGGATCGTCCGCCTTCAGGCGCCGGACGAGCTGTGTGAGCGCGACGGGAGGATGTCCCGGCAACACGGGCGCAATGGAGGCTGGCTGCCAGGCCACACTGAGTTCGCTGCCCGAGAGCATGACCGCCAGAAAGGATCTCTGGCTGACGGGCGCCGCAGCCAGCACGCGCAGATCCGTGCTCAGCGCTTCGCCAAGCTGGGCGATGCGCACGTCATCGACGATATAGGTTTCAGCCTGACCGTAGAAAATGGCGTTCGTCAGGAACACCAGTGTCACTGCGACGGTCAGGACAACGCAGACGCGCCCGACCAGCCCCAGCGGCCACAGCAGGATGCGATTCTGAATATTCAGACCCGTTCAACCTCTGCCACGAAGATGTATCCGAGGCCGCGCACGGTCCGGATGAGTTGGTCGGCGTCCGAGCCCAACTTGCGGCGCAGGCGGCTGACGAGAACGTCGATGCTCCGGTCCGACACATCGCCCAGACGGGTGCGCGACAGTTCCAGCAGACGGTCACGGGCGATGACACGCTGCGGATTGTCCAGAAAACTGGTCAGCAGGTCATGTTCCGCACCTGAAATATCGACGGTCGCCCCTGAGGGGTCGGTCAGTTCGCGGCGGCGCAGATCGAGCGTCCAGCCCGCGAAACGCAGCGTCTCGCGACGGACGCGCTCCTGCGGGGCGCCGGTGGTGGCGATGCCGCGACGCAGCACGGCCCGGACACGTGCCAGAAGTTCGCGCTGTCCGAACGGCTTGGGGACGTAATCATCCGCGCCCGATTCGAGACCGGTCACGCGATCGCGCTCTTCGCCCCGCGCGGAGACCATAATGATCGGCACCTGAGCGGGGGGCGTCTCGTTTTCGTGCTGGGCGCCCTGCCCGCTGCGAAGCGCGCGGCACAGTTCGATGCCGCTTTTGCCCGGCAGCATGATGTCCATGATGATGAGATCGACAGGTGCTACTTCAAGCGCAGCCCACATCTCCTCCCCACAGGCGACACCCCGTGCGCGGAAGCCGCCGCCCTGAAGGGCACGGAGGATGAGGGTCCGCATTCCGGCGTCATCTTCGACGACAAGGATACGGGCGGGAAGATCTGGGTCGGAAAGATTTGGCACCATGTTTTTTCCATAGTCTCCACAGGGCTGACATCACAAGCAACAAATCCTGACAATAAATCTTTCAGTGATTTGAAGGCTCATGACGAAAAGCAATTGGCATCGTACAGTACAACGCAACACGGCCACACCCGTTTTGCTGGCCTGTTTCATGCGTTCAGTTGGAGCCGCCAATGTCAAGAGTTTCACCCGGCGTCGTCAGTGGCGCCAGTTATACGGCCCTCATCAAGGCCTGCCATGAAGGGGGCTACGCGCTTCCCGCCATCAATGTCGTCGGCACCGACAGCGTCAATGCCGTTCTGGAAGCGGCGGCCCGGAACGGCTCGGATGTCGTCATTCAGGTTTCGAATGGTGGCGCCCGTTTTTATGCAGGCGAAGGTCTGCCCGACGCCCATCGTGCCCGCGTGCTCGGCGCGGCCTCGATGGCGCGGCACGTTCATCTTCTGGCAAAAGAATACGGCATCGCCGTCATTCTCCACACCGATCATGCCGACCGCAAGCTGATCCCCTGGCTCGACGACCTCATCACGCTGAGCGAAGACGAGTTCCGGACGACCGGCAAACCGCTGTTCACGTCCCACATGCTCGATCTGTCCGCCGAACCTCTTGAGGAAAACCTTGAGACATCAGCCGCAATGCTCAAGCGGCTTGCGCCTCTGGGGATGGGACTGGAAATCGAACTGGGCGTCACCGGCGGTGAGGAAGATGGCGTTGGTCATGACCTCGAAGACGGTGCGGACAACGCACATCTCTACACGCAGCCCGAAGATGTTCTGAAAGCGTGGAACCTGTTGTCCCCGATCGGCACCGTGTCGATCGCCGCATCCTTCGGCAACGTGCATGGCGTTTACAAGCCGGGCAATGTGCAGCTTCGGCCCGAAATCCTGAAGAACTCGCAGGACGCTGTCGAAGAGGCCACGCAGAGCGGACCCAAGCCCCTCCCGCTGGTATTCCATGGCGGTTCAGGTTCGACGCTTGCGGAAATCAATGCCGCAGTCTCCTACGGCGTGTTCAAGATGAACCTTGATACCGACATCCAGTTCGCGTTCGCCCAAGGCGTGGGTAGCTACGTTCTGGAACATCCGGTGGCTTTCCAGCACCAGATCGACCCCGGCACCGACAAGCCGATGAAGTCCCTCTACGATCCGCGCAAATGGCTGCGCGTGGGAGAGAAATCCATCGTCGGCCGTCTGGATGAAGCGTTCGAGATTCTGGGCTCCAAAGGTCGGTCCGTCGCACATAAAGCCTGACGGAACCGGCTTCCGGGAGGTCTAAGCCTCCCGGTCAGGAGCTCCCTGCTCAGGGACCGGGCGTTGCGGAGGCGAGCTGCGCTTTCGCCACGTCCGGATTGTTCGGCAGGGCGTCTTCCCAGCCACCGCCGAGCGCATTGTAAAGGCGCGTCAGGTTGGTCGCCAGCGTGGCATCACTGCTGGCGAGATCAAGCTGGGCGGACTGAAGCTGCGCCTGTGCGTTCAGGACGTTCAGATAGTTCGTCAGGCCGCTGCGATACTGGCTCTGGGCCAGCATGAGCGCATGGCTGTTATCGTTGACGGCACCCTGAAGACCCTGACGATGGAGCTGTTCGTCCCGATAGGCGATCAGAGCGTTATCCACGTCATGCCAGGCCTTGATGACGGTCTGCTGATAGGAAATCGCCGCAGCCTTCTGCGCGTATTTCTTCAGCTCAAGCTGTCCGTACAGCCGTCCACCCTGAAAGATCGGGAGCGAAATGGACGGCCCGACATTCCAGGCGCGCGCGCTCCAGAACCCAAGGTCGCGGAACGACAGGGTCTGGAAGCCGAAATCGGCATTGATCGTGACCTTCGGATAGAAATCCGCCGTGGCCTCACCCACTTCGGCCACTGCACCGCGCAGATGGGCCTCGGCCTCCCGGATATCGGGGCGACGTTGGGCGAGTTCAGAGGGGATGCCGACCGGCACCACGGGCGGCACGACCGGCACACCGGCGCTCTTTTCCAGCTCAGCATTCAGGCTGCCCGGAGGCGCGCCCAGCAGCAGAGCGAGCGCGTTTTCTTCCTGCGCCACAGCCTGTTCAAGCTGCGCTTCCTGACCCTGCGTGTCATGCAAACGGCCCTGCGCGGAATCCACGTCCAGCTCCGTCACCAGACCGCCGCGATAGCGCTCCTGCGCGATGGAGGTGATCTGTGTCAGAACCCGCAGATTGTCGCGCAGGATCTTCAGGCGCTGCTGATCGCCACGCAGGCCCATATAGCCCCGCGCCATGTCGGCCTGCTGGGCGATGAGAATGGAGCGGCGTTCTTCGTCCGTGGCCTGAAGATCGGCCTTGGCGGCATCGTACTGGTGCGCGACGCGACCCCACAGGTCGATTTCATAAGTCGCGTCGATCGCGCTGCGCCACTGGTTCAGCAGCGGAACGGTGGCACCATCGGCCCCTCCCTGAAGGAGTGGTCCGATCGAAGATCCGAGGGTGTTACCAGCGGATTTCGCGATATTACCGCCCACCCGGCTGATGATTTCCTGCATTTCCTTGGTGCTGTACTGGCTGCGCTGATACGATCCCGAGGCACTCAGGGCCGGGAAGCGTTCAGCCCCGGCCATGATGAGTTGCGCGCGGCTCTGCGCCAGATTGGCGGTCGCGAGGCGGAAGGACAGGTTCTGGTTGACCAGACGAGATTCCAGCGACGTCAGTTCGGGATCGTGGAAGACCTGCCACCAGCGACTGTCGGCCTTCATCTCGCTGATGATGCTGTCGGGCGCACCAGTCATATGATCGGTGTAATGCGCGGGCGACCAAGGCTTGGGCGCGTGATATTCAGGCCCCACCATGAGGCAGCCGGACAGGGTGAACAGGGCGCAGCCGCAAAGCAGCGCGCGGGAAGTGAAGGCTGCGCTCACAAAGAAACTCCTGAAGCGGAAATGATCTTGCAGTGACCGACCGGTTCGGTCAGCATGTTAGAGAGACGACCTGACGGACAGAAGGATTTTTCGCTCACATGACGGGCATCATGGACGACGGCCACGCGGACACTTCCGGCGGGTGCGACAACACCGATCCTTCGGGGAGCTCCAAGCGCGAACAGATCCTGAAGGGGGCTGGAGCGATCTTTCTGGCAGACGGCTACGAAGGCGCGTCCATGTCCCGCATCGCGCAGATGGCCGGCGTGTCCAAGGGGACGCTCTACAACCATTTCGATGGCAAGGCGTCCCTGTTTTCCGCGTTCTTCGAAGAACAGGTGCGCTGCCGCCTTTCCCCCATCGAAGCGCTGTCGCGCGGCGGTGAACAGTCCGTCCGCGTGACGCTGACTCGCTTTGCAGAGATGGCGGTTCATATGTTGATTTCGCCGGTGGCGCTGGGGCTCTATCGCATCATCGTCAGCGAAGTCGACAAATTCCCCCATCTGGCCGATACGTTCTGGCGCTACGGCTTCGGCCGGACGCTCAACAATCTGGCGGAATATCTTGCGCGCAGCGTGGCCCTTGAGGAACTGGACATCGCCGATCCGAGCCTGTCGGCCGAACAGTTCCTGCTCATGTGTCAGGCCCGCATCATCCAGCGCCGCCGCTTCGGACTGCCGGTCGATGACAGCGATGCCGCCATCGCGGAATTCGCGGCCTTCACCGCCGACAGTTTCCTGAAAATCTACGAACCGCGCCATCAGTGACCGCCGCCTGAGGCCTGGGCCGCCTTCTTGCCGTTGGGAGACAGCAGGAAGCACAGCGGCACCACGAACAACGCAATCACACCGATCCAGTCAAAAACCTCGTTATAGGCCAGCATGGCGACCTGAGAGGTGAATTCCTGAAAGGTCCGGTAGAGGGCGAAAGTGTGCGCCTGCGCGGCCGGGAACCCGTGGGCCTCCGCAACCTTCTGGGCATTGCCGATATAGGCGTTGAAACCCGGATTGGCGGGGGTCATGTGGTCTGCCACATAAGTCTGATGGCGCTGCCGGGTTTCGATGATCGCCGCCGTCGCCAGAGAAATGGCGAGAGAGCCGACATAGTTCCGGGCCATCGAGAACAGGGCGGACGCATCAGCGTTCAGTTCGCGCGGCAGGGTCGAGTACGCAATCGTCGAAATCGGCACAAACAAGAACGCCAACGAGGCCGTCTGACTGATACGGTAGAGCATCAGATGCCTGAAATCGATCGCGGCATAAAGGTTCGAGGCCTGAAACATGGCCATCCCCATCGCGAAAAACCCGAACGCGATGATGTAGCGCATCTGGATGAACTTCATCAGGATGCCCACGATCGGAATCAGACAGATCACCGCAACACCACCCGGCGCCAGAAGCAGGCCCGAGGTGGTCGCAGTATAGCCGAGAACCTGCTGGGCGAACTGCGGAACGACGATCGCTGAAGCATAGAGCGTCGCACCAACCATCGAGATCAGCAGCGTGCCGACCGCGAAGTTACGATCCTTGAATACCGACAGACGGACCAGCGGGTTCTTCGCATAACACAGCCACAGAATGGCTCCGATAACACCGATCACACCCAGCACGGCCATGGTGACGATGAACGGCGAGCCGAACCAGTCGTCATCCTCGCCACGATCGCACATGACCTCGAGACAGCCGAGGCCGAGCGTAATCAGGCTGATGCCGATCACGTCCACCTTCTCGCGCTTCATGCGTTCCCACGGCGGATCTTCAACAAAAGCCGTGACGGCCATCACCGTCAGGATGCCGAAAGGCACGTTGACGAAGAAAATCCAGCGCCAGGAAAAATTATCCGTCAGATAACCGCCCAGCATTGGACCCAGAACCGGGCCGACAATGGTGGCGATGGCGGTCAGGCCGAACGCCGCCCCGCGCTTTTCGGGCGGGAACGTGTCCAGAATAATGGATTGCTGGCTGGGTTGCAGGCCGCCTCCGAAGAAGCCCTGCATCAGCCGGAACACCACCAGCATCGGCAGCGATGTCGCCAGTCCACACAGGAACGACGAGACGGTAAACATCGTGATGCAGATCAGGAAGTAGCGTTTGCGGCCAAAGAACCGTGACAGCCAGCCCGAAATCGTCAGCACGATGCCGTTCGCCACCAGATAGGACGTCAGCGCCCAGGTGGCATCATCATACGAACTGCCGAGCGATCCCGCGATATGCGGCAGCGCCACGTTGACGATGGTGGTGTCCAGCACCTCCATAAAGGCCGCCAGCGTGACCGTGACGGCCACAAGCCACGGATTGTGACTGGGTTTCCAGTCCTGATGCCCGGCAGTATCACTCATTTCACATAAACCGTCGGCACGACAGACAGACCAAGGGCCAGCGGAATATTCGGATCAAGCCCGCTATCCACCACGATCTTGACCGGGATACGCTGCACCGTCTTCACGAAGTTTCCGGTCGCGTTCTCAGGAGGGAAGGCGCTGAAGGATTCACCCGAGCCAAGCTGGATGGAATCCACATGACCGTGCAGTTTGAGCTGCGGGTAGGCGTCGACTTCAAGGTCCACCTTCTGGCCGGGGCGCATATGGGTGAGCTGCGTTTCCTTGTAGTTCGCCACGACCCAGATTTCCGGCTCGACGATGGAGAACATCTCCTGCCCGACCTGCATATAGTCGCCGCGCTCAACGTTACGCTGGGAAATCCAGCCGTCATGCGGGGCACGGACTTCCGTCCATTCGAGGTTCAGGCGCGCCTGTGTCAGGTCTGCGTTCGCTGAAGCGAGCGAGGCCTGTTCCTGAATGACGCGGGCATCGGCACTGGCCACGTTTTCCTTGACCGGTTCGGCCTGCGTGAGCTGACCCTGAGCCTGAAGGACGCGGGCTTTCGCCTGATCCAGCGCGGCGCGGGCGTAGTCGATATCCTGCTGCGACGTAGCGGCGCGGGCCACTGAACGCTGGCGACGGTAATCGGCTTCAGCCTTGATGAGCTCGGCCTGAACAGCGGCGAGGTTGCCCTGTGCCGTAACGAGCTGTCCGGGGAAGTTCTTGTGCGCCACGGCCAGCATGAGCTGATAGGCGTCAATATTGGCCTTCGCCTGAGACACGGCGGCTTCGGCCTTGTTCAGGGACGCCGCATAATCCCGGCTGTCGATTCTCACGAGCAGGTCACCAGCGTGGACGAACTGGTTGTCATTCACCAGAAGCTGCGTGACGTAACCGTTGACATGGGGCGCTATGGCAACCTTGCGACCGGCCGTGTAGGCGTCATCCGTCTCGATATTGTTGCGGGTCAGGAAAAGATAGGCCCCGATACCCACGAGAACCAGAATCACCAGCAGGATCAGCGCGATCCGAACAACGGGATTGCGCTTTTTCTGCGGCTTTCCGTTCTTGTCGGATGTCGTGTCATCCTGCGCGTGATCGGCCTGATCGCCTTGCGCCATAGTGTTTTTCTCGCTTTGAAAACAGGTCTGTCAGATCATGACCGGGCTTGCTGTGCGGGGCTTGGAACCCTCCGCTGACCGATCGGTTCGGTCATCCATGACATATCGCCTCGCGGCCTTCAAGCTGGAAAAAACTGATCCGTTTCCAATTTCATATCCCTTACACTTTCGGACGTCCGCAAAAATCCCGCAGCCGTGCGAGGCCCTCTCCGAAGCGCTGCCGTTCGATCTCTCCCTGCGCGCTCTCCCCCAGCCGCAGCAGCCAGGACGGGTGGGCCAGCGCCAGACGCCGGACGGTATTTTCACCCTCTCCCGCCGTCCAGAGCGTTCCGCGCCTTTCCGCCATCGCGCGACCCGGACCATCCACCGCTTTCAGGGCTGTGGCGCCCAGCGAGACAATGAGCTTTGGTCGGACCAGCGCGATTTCCTGTTCCAGCCAAGGGCGACAGGCCGCAACATGCGCCTCATCCGGGCTCTGATGGATGCGACGGCGTCCCTGAAGGCGGAAGCGGAAATGCTTGACCGCATTCGTCAGATACAGCGTGCTGCGATCGACCCCGGCTTTTTCCAGCGCGTCCTGCAAAACCTGTCCCGCCGGGCCGACGAAGGGACGTCCGGCCAGATCCTCCTGATCGCCCGGCTGCTCGCCAACGACCATAATCCGCGCCTCAACCGGCCCCTCCCCAACAACAGCCTGCGTGGCCGCACAATGCAGCGGGCAGGCGGTGCAGGTCCGAATTTTCGCCGCCAGATCTTCAGGCTTATGCAAGAGCGACTGAACGGGAAGATGGTCACGGGAGCGAAGTTTTTCGTGGAAGGCCGGAGCTGGCAGGGGCGCCTGTTCGGCCATAGCCCGGACGCGCGCTTCAGCCCCGGACACAAGCTGCGGGATCAGGCGCGTTTCGGGCAGGTTCTTCCAGTACCGACCCGGCATTTCACGACGCATGGCTTTCGTACGGACGCGGGCCGGATTGAACGTGGAGGCATAATAGGTGTTCCACAGATCGCCGAACCCATCGTCCAGCTCCGGCTGTGCACAGGGTTCGGCAGAACAGACCAGATCCTTTCCGTCCCAGCGGATGGAGCCGCGTGGGGTCAGGATCATCCAGTCCATGTCCGTAAAGCGTTTCGCAAAGAACGGGGCGACCCGTTCGAGAATATGATGCTGCGGTTCGAACCAGGCGAGGAACCGCCGACGTCCCTCCCCCCCGACCTGTGCGGGCAGTTCGCGAAAGCGGACGAAGGCCGTCATCTTGTGGCAGTCCTGCCGGTTCTGCCGGATCATGATCCGCGCTTTTGCGATATCGGCATCCGTCGCCACATCCAGCAGATGCGGATTGCCCTGAACGCGCCATGCGATCCGGTAAGCGAGCGCGAACCGGGCTGGATCAGAATGGCACAGCATGTCCCGCAGCAGGGCGATGCAGGACGCGCGCAATGTCACGCTTTTCAGGATCGGAGTGTCTGACAGCGCCACCATGCCGTCGCTGTCATTGGTCTGCTGCCCGAACAGATCCGTCTCGCCGCCCCTGATCCGCCAGTCGAGGCTCTCCGGCGGAATCGCACGTTGCAACGCCGCACGCGCCATTTCCCGCCACGGTTCAAAGGCTGCACTGTCCTCAAGGGTCAGGACGTAGCGCGTCATAAAAGATTCATCTGCTGGGGAGCAGGGCTGAACAGGCTGCGCAGATCGTGCCGGTCTGTCAGGCGGACGGGACTCCAGCCCGGTGTCTGCACAAAGGGCCGGACTTTGCGAATGGACACATTCAGCCGCGCCAGATCCTCCAGCCGCACAGCCTGATGCCGTCGCGCCCGGAGAATGGCGGCCACGGTTTTCACCCCCAGCCCCGGCACCCTCAGCAGCATTTCCTTCGACGCCCGGTTCAGATCCACCGGAAACAACGCCCGGTTATCCAGAGCCCAGGCCAACTTGGGGTCCAGCTCCAGATCGAGCATCCCGTCCGCACGCCCTGCCGTCAGCTCACCGAAAGCAAAGCCGTAGAACCGGAACAGCCAGTCCGCCTGATAGAGCCTGTGCTCGCGCTGGAGCGGTGGACTTTTCGCAGGCAGCAAAGCGGACGCATCGGGGATGGGGCTGAAGGCGGAGTAATAGACGCGCCTTAACCCGTAAGAGCCGTAAAGATTGGCGCTGCTGGCCAGAATATCCTGATCGGACGCCGCATCCGCCCCCACGATCATCTGCGTGCTCTGCCCCCCCGGCGAAAACCGTTCGGCTCGGCGCCCGGTATGGCTGCGCTCCTTGCCGGCGTCGATCTTCAGCCGCATCTCCCCCATCGCCTGCCGGATACCGCCCGCTTTTTTCTGCGGCGCGTACTGCTCCAGCCCGGCCACAGTCGGCATTTCCACATTGATCGACAGCCGGTCCGCATAGCGCCCCGCCTCTTCCAGCAGACGCGGCGACGCATCGGGGATGGTCTTGAGGTGAATGTAGCCCCGGAACCCATGCTTCAGACGCAGGTCCCGCGCCACCTGCACAAGCTGCTCCATCGTATGATCGGATGAGCGGATAATGCCCGAAGACAGAAAAAGCCCCTCAATGCAGTTGCGCCGGTAAAATTCCAGCGTCAGCCACACAACCTCATCGGGCGTAAAGCGCGCACGCTCCACATTCGAAGACGAGCGGTTGATGCAATAGGCACAGTCATAGACGCAGAAATTGGTCAGAAGGATTTTGAGCAGCGACACGCATCGCCCGTCCGGCGTATAGGCGTGACAGATTCCATTTCCGGTCGTGGACCCAAGCCCCCCGCTCTTTGCGGAGTCCCGACGCGTCGAACCGCTAGACGCACAGGAGGCGTCATATTTCGCCGCATCGGAGAGAATCGCCAGTCTCTGGGAGAGTGTTTTCTTCATGTCATGTTCTTATTTCGTTCCAGAGTATGGAACGCAAGAGAAACCGTGAAATTAACCCGTTGTTTCCTGGTTTTTCGTTATTTTCGGAGGGTTTTTTTTAACGGAACGGATTCAGCTTCCGTTAACCACTCCCCCCTATCCTGAGGACGCAAACCTGCACCGACGGAGAACCGATTCAATGTCATTGTCAATCAATACGAACACTGCGGCAATGGCCGCGCTCCAGAGCCTGAACCAGACGACGGCCGACCTGACCAAGACCGAAAACGCGGTCTCTACCGGCAAGGCCGTCAACACGGCATCCGACAATCCCGCGATGTATTCCATCGCCCAGAACATGACCGCCCAGATCTCGACGCTGTCGGGTGTTTCTACCGGTCTTGCGTTCTCCGCTCAGGTGCTGAACACCGCAACGACAGGTCTGTCGAGCATCTCGGCTTCCCTGCAGTCGCTCGCAACCACGATTGGCACGAACACGACAGGCGTCGATAACTCGACCCTGAACGAAGCCATCACCAAGACGCTGGCTTCCATCGATTCCGCCGCTACAGGTGCGAAGTTTCAGGGCGTGAACCTGCTCTCCGGCCAGACCGGCAACGGCACGACCTATACGAGCCTCTCGACCGCCATGGACGCACAGGGCTCCACATTCACGCAGAACGGCTTCAACGTAACCTCCGCCGGTCTGGGCCTGTCCAACCTGAGCATGGAAACGAAGGGCATGCAGGTTGCGCTCGGCACAACCACGCTGACCGATACCAGCAAGCTGACCTTCAGCAACACGACAGCTGTCGGTGCTGCTGCCACCCCGGCCACGGCGACAGCCAGTGCCACGAACCCGGCCGTAACCTACGAGTTCGATGTGGATGACGCGGGCGCACAGGCAACTGCTCTGGCCTCTCTGAACACCGCGTCTGGCGAAACGTTCACACTGAACACGGACGGAACGCTGAAGGACGGCACGGCCACAAACATCACGTCCCAGACAACTGCTTCGGACGGTTCTGTTACCTACAACCTGAAGAGCGGCAAGAGCGTCGTCCAGTCCAAGGACGGCAACGGCAATACCGTCTACACCGTCAACAAGGCATTTGACGCGAATGGGAATATCACGTCGAAGGCCGTGATCACCAACGTGAATACAGCCTCTACATCTGCTCTGGACGACAGCACGTCCGGGACAACCGCTTCTCAGAAGATGGTCAAGCAGATCGACCTGATGTCGGACGCCATGGAGTACCAGGGCTTCGGTGTTTCCCGCGATTCCAGCAACAACCTGACCGTCGCAGGCAACTCCATTGATACGTCTGCCACGTCCATCGCCGCAACCGGCACCGGAACCGGAACCGCCGTCACGGGCGCAGCCGTGGTCAGCGCCGTCGTTCAGGCTGCAATTTCGAGCGTGACGCGCACCGCGTCTTCGATCGGTTATTCCAGCACGACGATCTCCAACCTCCAGACCACGACGTCCAGCCTCTCCAACGCCCTGACGACGGGTGTTGGCGCGCTGACGGACGCCGACCTGGCAGCCGAGAGCGCCAAGCTGACCTCGCTTCAGACGAAGCAGCAGCTTGCCGTTCAGTCGCTGTCGATTGCAAACTCGCAGTCGTCCACCCTGCTCAGCCTCTTCCGCGGCTGATCAGGTTTCTGAAGGGTGCCGGTTTATCCGGCATCCTTCAGATCTTCCTCCTGCCAAAGCGCAGGACTGCTTCAGAAGCCCCTTGCCCTCTTCGCCCAGAGGCTTCTGAAACAGTCTTTTCCGAAAGGAGTTTGCCTTCGTGACCTATGCAGCCTCACAGTACCAGAAACAGTCCGGAAGTTATCTGTCTTCCCGGGAAATGGAGGTCATGGCGTTCCGGCATGTCAATTCACTGCTGACGCAGGCAAAGGATCATGAAAAGAAGGTCGCAGCACTGGCAGCCAACCTGAAACTGTGGAGCATCCTGTCTCTCAGCGTCGAGCGGGTCGACTGCCCCCTCCCATCTGTGCTGCGCGATGATATTCTCAAAGTTGGATCGTGGTCGATGCGCTATTCCAACGCGGCTTTCAATGCCCCCAAGGACCTGCAGCCCCTCGTTGACGTCAACAATGACATGATCGAGGGCCTCTCTACGAACACCAACCCTTCCGTCGTGACGACGGCCGCCTCTCACGCCTATGCCGGTACAACCGGGACGTCTTCGCTGGAACTTGTGGGCTAAAGCTTTTCACCTGAAAGGCGTACGTTTTTTGCGAGACGCACGAGAACTAAGAGCCAAACTCTACAAAAGGGCGCCGCCTCAGCCGGACGCCCTTTTTTCATGCCCCGGTGGCTTCAGGGAGTAATGGCCAGCCGGTTATCCGAACGGTCGATATCCGGAATGACGTGATCCGGGTCGAGAGTCACGGCCTTGAGACCGTCATGCACCGGCAGTGCGACCACAATATCGCTGCTCTGGCGCCAGGCCTCGGTCGGAATGCGGAGGTCTTCCGATTTTCCATCCGCATAATCGGCGCGCAGGATCACCGGTAGCGGAAGCGTTCCATAATTGCGGACCTGTACGGTTGCGGGCTTTCCGGCATCGTGATGGACGTCTCCGAGCGCATAGTCCGGGGCGGCATTGGTGAAGTACCAGCCGCGCCAGAACCATCCCAGATCCTCACCCGCTTCGCTGCTCATCAGGCGGAAAAAATCCGATGGGGATGGGTGTTTGAAAGCCCATTCCCCAATATAACGCCGAAACGCTGCGTCAAACCGCACCGGTCCGAGGATCTGTTCGCGCAGCAGTTTCAGTCCATAAGCGCCTTTGAAATACGTCACGCTATGGCGGTATTTTTCAGAAACGCCATCAGCGGCGATCATAAGCACCGGTGCATCCGGGTCAGTCAGAACCGGAACGATGTCCTGTGCAGGATTGCCGGTTTTGGGAGCGAATTCTGAATCGCGCTTGGGGGCGAACTCGCCGTTATTGAAGTGATCGGACGCATAGACATCGATGAAGGTATTGAAGCCCTCATCCATGAAGGCGTTACGGCGTTCATCCGTCCCAACGATCATCGGGAACCAGCCATGACCCAGTTCGTGCGTCGTGATCCAGAAAAGCTGCGGGTCGCGGTCGCTGATGCCGTCAAAAACGATGCCCGGATATTCCATTCCCGCACCATGGCCGCCCAGATTGATGGCGTTCGGCCAAGGGTATTCGAACCACTGTGACGAGAAATATTCGATGGCGTGTTTGACATAATCCGTTGAGCGGTCCCAGCCATGCGGCCCGATCCCCTCCCGCGGATAGACCGACATCGCAAGCCTCGGCACGGCATGATAGTTCGTCCAGGGCACGACCGGCGGCAGGTTGATGCGCGCGGCATCCCAAACGAAGGCTGGCGAGGCCGCGAAGGCTACATCGCGCGTGTTCCGCATGCCGTAATGCCAGGTAACCTCGCCGCTCTGCTTCAGATGGCTTTTCGGATCGGTGATGTCATCGAGCGTGCGGATCATGACGCGCGTATCGCTCTGCGCAGCTTTTGTAAGACGGTTCCGCTCGACGGGAGTCAGGACCTGTTCAGGGTTGAGGAGCGCACCAGACCCTACGAGCGTGTAGTTCCAAGGCACCGTTACGCTGTAATCAAAGCTGCCATATTCCAGAAAGAACTCCTGCCCCAGATAGGGCAGCGTGTTCCAGCCGCGACGGTCATCATAGACACTCAAGCGCGGATACCACTGCGCAACTTCATAGATATCGCCTTCGCGGGTCGGCGTAACAGCGGTACGACCACCCCACGGACCGGGAATTGTATAGTGCCAGTCGATTTTCACGAAAGCCACGCCATGCGGGTCGATCGTACGGGGCAGTGTAAGCTGCATCCGCGTGTCGGAAATCAACGGCGTGACCTCCACTTCGCGGCCACCCTGCACGACCGAAACGTGTTCGATCGTCATGCCGTCCGTATGGTCGCCGGTCATCATGTGGCTGCCGGGAATAGCACCAACGGCAGCGCGCGTGTCGGCGCGGTAGATGTTCTGATCAAGCTGAAGCCACAGGACATCCAGCGCCTCGGGGCTGTTATTGCTGTAGGTCACGGTTTCAGAGCCGTGCAGCACATGGGCCTGTGTGTCGATCCGCGAATGGATGACGTAATCCGTACGGTTCTGCCAGTATTGCGGCCCCGGAAGCCCCGCCCCCGAGCGATAAACGTTCGGAGCGTCGGGAAGGGTCAGGGGTGCGAAAACGGTGGCCGGGTCAGCGAGAGTTTTCGCAAAGGTAGGCGCAGGCAACAGGGCGGCGGGAGCGAGTACGCCTCCCAGCAGGGGAAGCAGAAAAAGGCGCACAGACATCCGGGGCGGGCCCTCCGTTGGGTAAGTTCGATGTTATTCCGTTATAATATCTCCAAGCGCTCCCAGATAGGAGGCAAGATCAACTTTCAGCGGCATCAGATAGGCATTGTCGTTTTTCTGGTTCACGATACCCAGCATGCGCCGTGCAAAAGTGATGTTACCTTCAAGCGTCCCATCGTAATCACGCGGGAAAATAACGTGGTTCATGCGCTCCCAGTACCGGCGGGATTTGTCGCCCAGAACAGGCGAGATGCCCCAGAACACCGTGTCGTCCCGCAGCCAGTCCATGCAGTATTCGAGCATCGGAATGTCGAAAAGCGGCTGGGTGAAGAAGCCACAGGCCCCGGCATCGCGCTTGCGGGCGATGTTTTCGAGTTCCTGATAGGGCGCACGGCGATAGGGATCGAACACCGCATAGACCTTCAGATGCGGGGCTTCGCGGCGATAGCGTTCGATAATCTGGGCGGAGGTATTGGGATAAACCACTCGATCGCTGCCCGCAGGCGGTGGATCGCCCGCAACAACGAGAATGGAAGTCAGCTCCGACCGATCAGCACCCGGCAGCGGGGCGCCCGGAGCGATATCAGTCGCACGGACATGCGCGATCACTTCGAACGGCGTCTGTTTCACAATCAGCGATGCAGCGTCGTAACTCCGCAGATCAAAGCGGATCAGGTCCGGGACGTTCAGCGTGCTGACCTGCGGCAGAATGTCCCGCACGGTCTGCACATCCGCCATCAGAGCTTCGGGAGTCCGTGGAACCAGTTCGACCGAAACGCGCGTCATGCCGAGGTTTCCGCAGAGGTTGCGGAGGATGTGGCGCGGGCAGCCTGAAGCGTGTTGTGCAGCAGACAGGCAATCGTCATTGGCCCAACGCCGCCCGGAACCGGCGTGATGTGCCCGGCGACCGGAAGCGCTTCGTCGAACGCGACGTCCCCGACCAGACGGGTCTTGCCGTTTTCCGCCGCAACGCGGGTGATGCCGACGTCAATCACAGTCGCGCCCGGCTTGATCCAGTCCCCACGGACCAGACCGCTCTTGCCGGTCGCGACGACCAGAATATCGGCCTCGCGGGCCAGTTCCTTCGTGTTGCGGGTATGGATATGGGCGACCGTAACCGTGCAGTTTTCCTTGAGCAGAAGCTGCGCCATCGGTTTGCCGACGAGGTTGGACGCGCCGATCACCACGGCGTGCTTACCCGTCATGTCCTTGTGGACGGACTGGAGCAGCATCAGGCAGCCCAGCGGCGTGCAGGGCACGATCCCATCGATCCCGAGCGACAGACGGCCCGCATTGACTTCACCCAGACCGTCCACGTCCTTGTGCGGTGCAATCGCGTTCGTCACGACAACCGGATCAATCTGCGCTGGCAGGGGAAGCTGGACCAGAATACCGTGAATCTTTGGATTGGTGTTGAGCTGCGCGATCAGGTCCAGCAGTTCGTCCTGCGACGTGCTCTGCGGGAGCATGTGCATGAAAGAGCGCATCCCCACGCGATGGGTCTGGATCGCCTTGTTCTTCACATAGACTTCCGACGCCGGATCGTTACCCACCAGTACGACAGCAAGGCCGGGGATCGTATTGCCCTGCTCGACGAACTTCGCCACTTCACGACCCACCTGATCGGTCAGGGCGCGGGCGATGGCCTTGCCGTCGATGATCCTTGAGGCCAGTTCGGACTGCTTCTCGGGGGACAACGTGCTCATGGGCTCTCCGGATGACAACAGGCGGTCGTTTCAGTTACGCTGGCGAACGGGCCGTAACGGCTACAGGAACTGAGGATGGTCTCGTGACCGACGAAATACGCAAGAACTTCGCCAGTGACAATGTTTCTCCCGCATGTCCCGCCGTTATGGACGCCATGATGCGCGCCAATGCGGGCAATGTGGGTTCGTATGGCGACGATGCGCTGAGCCGGTCCCTGAATGCGCGGTTCGGCGCAGTTTTTGAAACGGACGTCGCGGTCTTCCCGGTTGTGACAGGAACGGCGGCCAACAGTCTGGCGCTGTCCTCGCTCGTAGCGCCCTATGGCGCGGTACTGTGCGACCAGAGCGCGCATATCAACAACGACGAAGGCGGCGCGCCTGAGTTCTTCATGCATGGTGCCAAACTCGTCACACTACCCTCCGCCGACGGTCGCATGAATGCCGAGGCCCTGCGGACGGGACTGCGGGTCAATGCGCAGGGCGGAATCCTCAAGCCCCCCATCCACGCCCTGTCCCTGACGCAGGCCACCGAATGGGGCACAGTCTATGCGCTGGAGGATCTCGCGGCGCTTTGTACCATCGCGCATGACCATGACGTTCGCGTTCATCTGGACGGCTCGCGGCTGAGCAACGCCATCGCGCATCTGGGCTGCACACCTGCTGAAGCGACGTGGAAGGCCGGGGTCGATGTGCTGTCGTTCGGCGGCACCAAATGCGGGGCCATGGCGGCGGAAGCGGTCGTGTTCTTCGTCAATGACCGCACGCGCCCTGTGCTGAAGGATTTCGAGCGTCGCATCAAGCGCGGCGGACATCTGTGGTCCAAGGCCCGTTTTCTGAGCGCGCAGCTTCTGGCGCTTCTGGAAGACGGGCTGTGGCTGAAAAACAGCGCCCATGCCAACGCCATGGCCCAGCGCATCGTCGAAGGTCTGCGCCGTCACGCAGGTGCGCAGCTTCCCTTCGAGACGCAGGGCAACGAAGTGTTCGTTATTCTGCCGGACCGGCTTGTCGAAGAACTGGAAGCAGCAGGATTTGGTTTCTATCGCTGGCCGACGCCGGAAGGCGTGTCGGGTACGCTCATCCGCCTCGTGCCGAGTTTTCATACGCGCATCGAAGACGTCGATGCGCTGCTGGCCGAGCTTGCCGCCTGAATGATCAGCCTGTTCGACCTGTTCAAGATCGGCATCGGGCCGTCCTCGTCCCATACCGTCGGCCCCATGCGCGCAGCGGCCCGCTTTGCGGAGAGCCTGTGGGATGCGCCGGACGTGGCTCGGCTGCGGGTAACGCTCTACGGCTCGCTCGCCTGGACGGCCCGGGGCCATGCAACGGACCGCGCAGTCATTCTGGGGTTGGCGGGAGAAAAGCCCGACACGATGGACCCGACGCTCGCAGACGGCATCGTGCACTCCGTAACACAGGCGCATCTGATCCCGTTCAACGGCCATCCCACGCCGTTCAACCCGGACACGGACATCGTGCTCGACACCAAGACCGCCCCGCCGGTCCACCCCAACACGCTCCAGTTCGAGGCGTTTGATTCCACAGATACCCTGCTCGCCTGCGCGCGCTTCTGTTCGGTGGGCGGCGGCTTCATCGTACCGGAAGAAGTGACCGAAACCGCGACCTACGCCCAGCCCGACATGCCTTATGACTTCACCAGCGGTGCGGAGCTTCTGGAGCGCACGCAGGAGACAGGGCTCGATATCGCAGGCGTTGTTCTGGCGAATGAGCACGTATTGCGCGCCCGCGCGGAGGTCGAAGCCTATCTGGACCGGATCGTCTCCGTAATGATGGACTGCGTGGACGCCGGGCTGCACCGCTCCGGCACGCTGCCGGGGCGTCTGAACGTCCGCAGACGGGCCGCCGCGCTGTACGAACGGCTCAAGGAACAGAGCCGCAGCAACCAGCCTTCCGCGCACGGCATCATGGACTGGATCAGCCTGTTCGCCATTGCGGTGAACGAGGAAAATGCCGCCGGAGGGCGCGTCGTCACAGCGCCCACCAATGGCGCCTCGGGCGTAATCCCGGCCGTGCTGCGCTATTACCGGGAGTTCTGCCCCGAATATTCGCTCGACGGACAGCGCCGGTTTCTGCTGACGGCAGCAGCCATCGGCGGGCTGTTCAAGCTCAATGCGTCCATTTCAGGCGCGGAAGTCGGCTGTCAGGGGGAGGTCGGCGTTGCGTCCTCAATGGCGGCGGCAGGGCTGGCGGCGGCTCTGGGCGCTACGCCGCTTCAGGTGGAGAACGCTGCCGAAATCGGCATGGAACATCACCTCGGCATGACCTGCGATCCAGTGGCCGGGCTGGTGCAAATCCCGTGCATTGAGCGCAATGCGTTCGGCGCGATCAAGGCCATCAACGCGGCCTCTCTCGCCATGCACGGCGACGGCGCGCATCATGTCTCACTCGATCAGGTCATCCGCACGATGGCCGAGACGGGACGCGACATGAACCGCCGCTACAAGGAAACGTCCCTCGGCGGTCTGGCCGTCAATTTCCCCGAATGTTGAAACGCCTCATGCTGCGGCCATGAACTCCGCAATGGCGTCTGCGGCGCGTTGGGAGCCGCCCAGCAAAGGGGTGCCAAAGGTTTCCTGAAACAGACTTTCCTGCGCCGGACGATACGCCGCATGACGTTCCTGCGCACGGGCGATGGCAGGCATGAGATCATCCAGATCCTCCACCACTTCGCCCAGCGTCCAATGCAGGAAATACGGATCATCCCGCCAGGGCAGCTTGCGCGGATTGAGGAAAACGCAGGGGCGCGGAATACCGAGAAACTCGTAAACCTGACTGCTGACATCGCCGATATAAAGCGCGGCCTGAGACGTATAAGTCATGTCCAGCATGGCGGATGACCCGGTATCGACCAGAACCTCTGGGCTGCGCTGCCGCTTGAGCTGACGTTCGCGGATACCGAACCCCTTATGGAAGGTCTTGATATGCGGCGCTACGACCAGATTGTAATCGCTCTGGCTGGACTCACTCTGGGCCTTGAAGCCCTGAATCAGCGGCATCATCCAGCCTGATGCCGAAGTCAGCTTGCGCTGGTAGTGCGGATTATACAGCGCGAATGGACGACCGTTGCCGAACGAGATCGTTTTTTCGCGCTGTACGGCCTCGAAAACGTCGAATTTCGGATACCCTACAACCCGCGTTGTTTCCTGTTTCAGCAGACCCTTGTCCTGAAAATAGGTCTCGACCTTGGGACCGGGAACGAGCGTCAGGTCAAAGTCCCGCACCAGATGCTCGTCATTAACATAGCGGTCTCCGGCGCCATGCATGAGCAGAATGAGTTTGGGTCTCCGAAGCCCCATTTCCTTGAGCACACCGGCCGTATATTCCGTCGCCACCACCGCATCGTACTGGTTCAGTTCGGCGATGTTCTCGCGCAGCACGACCAGACGCTCCTGATCGAGGCGTCTTGCGCGCTTCAGTAGCCGGGCTTTCAGGGATTTCGGAAACGCCTTCAGTGGCAGGTCGGGAACGTCCAGCGCGCGACGGATGCGCGCAAGATGCTTCACCGTTTCGGGAAAACTGTAATACTCCACCACGTCATGACCGGGGATTGCAGCCAGCGCGCTGGCGACGGACGCCGTATGGTAGCACTGATAGGGTTCAGCAATATAAATGAAGGCAATTTTCATAACTGATCAAATGCGTCCTGCCTGAAAAACAGGCTGGAAACCTGTGCTTCTCGGGATTGGGGCCTTCGGAAGAAGACGGGTCGTCGCAAGATCCCGTCCGCAGAAATCCTGACACCGAAATATGTAATATTTTCTTCATAATCCCTGACCTTTTCATGTCAAGAAACCTTCCGGGAGTGCTACAATTCGTTACTGGCATGGACAGTCTGACGGGTTTGTGGTCAGTAAGGCCCGCATGTCCGGTGAACGCTCCGTTTTCAGATCCATTTTCAAAAATGTCAGCGTTCTCACCCTCGGTCGTATTGCCAATGCACTGTGCAGTTTCATCTATATTGCCGTGGCCGTCCGGGCATTGGGACTTTCCGATTTCGGACTGCTGATCCTGATCCATTCCCTGGCCTCGACCGGTTCCGTCCTGTCGCGGATGCAGTCCTGGCAAACGCTGATCCGTTTTGGCAGCGACAGCTTCAGCAGCGATGACACGGACCTCCTGCACCGGGTCGTCCATTTCTGCATCCGTCTCGACACGCTTTCGGCGGCCTTCGCCATCGTGTTCGGCCTCGTTGGCGTGCAGATCTACGGACACACCGCGGACTGGTCCGCGCATGTGCGGTTTCTGGCGGATCTGTATGTGTGCGTCAGTCCGCTGATGTATTCAGGCTGGGCAAACGGTATCCTGCGGATGGCGGGGAAATTTCACCTCGTCCCGATCATCGACAGTTGCGCCGCCATCGCCAAGACATTCGGCGTATTGCTGGGCTATGTGCTGCATTTAAAGCTCGGATATTTCCTGTTCGTCTGGGCCATGACGATCGTTATCGATTACAGCTTCTACGTTTATTATGCGCTGGACATTCTGCACCGGAAATTCAAATTCCGGTATTTCCGGGCGTTCCGGCACTGGCGCTGGCAGCTTCCGGGCATGTGGCAGTTTACGCGCGCGGCCAGCATCAACCAGACTTTGGGCAACATCTCGGGCCATGTGGCGACGCTGGTGGTCGGAACGGGTCTGGGACCGGCGGAAGCCGCCGTTTTCCGCGTCTGCCGTCAGATCGCGGACGGGATCGTCACCCCGGCGCAGCTCATCTCGCCCGTGCTCTATCCCGAACTGGTCCGGATGCGGGACCGGCAGGACTGGCGCGGTCTCAAGCGCGTAACTTGGAAAATGTTCGGCGTTCTGGGCGCATTATCCTGCGTGCTTCTGCTGCTGTCCGCTTTCTTTGGATCAACGATTTTCCGCTTCCTGCTGCATGTCCATGTGCATCACACCTCGCTCTATATTTCCATCATGCTGCTGGCGGCCGTGTTCAGCCTGTTGGTCATTCCACTGGAACCGCTGCTGATCGTCGTGGGGCATGTGAAGTTCCTCATGACCAACCGCACCGCCGTTATGGCGGTCTATTTCCCGGCGCTCTATGTCCTGACGCGGCATTTCGGCCTCGCGGGCGCCTGCCTGTCGACGGCGGCGTGTAATGCGACGATCCTGCTGTCGCAGATGCTGGGCGTCTGGTTCTTCTACGACCGGATCGGCAAGGCGGAGCGCTGATCCCGGATCAGTGCAGAAGATGCGTGGCGTGGGAAGAATGATGGAAAAGAGCGTATCCCGTCACGGCTGCTTCCACAAAAACCAGTTCCAGAACGATCAGCACCTTCTTGCGGGTTGAAAGCGCCCTGAAGCGGGTCTTGATCTTCGCCTCGTCTCCCGTCGCAGCCCATACGATAGCACCAACCCAGCCAGCGACCGTCCAGCCGGCACTCAGATTGATCACGAACGCCTCACGCCAATGAACCTTGCGCGTGCAAAGCGCAATGATCGTCGGCAGGAAGACAATCGCCATTCCCACGAGAACAACACTGGAAACAACCGCCACAGTGATTAGGTGCATGGCATGACAGTCCCGGCTTGGGTGAAAGCCCGACAGTATTTCGGATTCGATACGAAAACAAACATAAAAAAGGCGGGAAGGTTTGACCCTTCCCGCCTCTTCTGGTTCTGACGTAACCCTTACTGGGCGTCGTCGGAACTGTCGTCGTCCGAACCGGTCGGGGAGACGGCCACGAAAAGCTGCTGCCCGTCGCGCAGGATGCGCAGGAGCGGCGGCTGCTTGCGACCCAGCGCGTCATGCACCTGCGCCACGACGGCCTTGGGCGACGGCGTGACGTGATTGCCAACTGCCACGACAATGTCGCCCGGACGGATTCCGGCCTGATCGGCAGGTGAGCCCTGCACGACATCAGCCACGACCGCGCCCTGCACGCTGTCGTCCAGACCCAGTTCCTGACGCGCCCGCGGCGTCAGAGAGGCCAGCGACACGCCCAGCTTACCCGCACCAGACTGCGCACTGTCGGTCGCATCGCCAGAAACATGATCCTGAGCGGACAGGTTGCCGACCGTGAAGTTCACCGTCATCGGCTTGCCGTCACGCAGCAGCCCCAGCGTCGCCTGCGTGCCCGGCGCGATGGAGACGACCTTCACCGCCAGATCATGACCTGTCTTGATCGGCTTGCCGTTCAGCGTGATCACGACGTCGCCACTCTTGATGCCAGCCTTCTCGGCCGGGCTGCCCTTGGAGACGGACGCCACCAGCGTTCCATGCGGCGGCGCGCCCGGCTCGGGGGACTGGAGGTTGAGGGCCTGCGCCATCGTGGGCGAGATGTCCTGCCCCTCGATGCCGAGATAGCCGCGCGTGACATGGCCGGTTTTTTCAAGCTGGCTCACAACGGATTTCACGGTATCGGACGGGATTGCAAAACCAATGCCGATCGACCCACCGCCATTGGGCGAGATGATCATGGAATTGATACCCACGACCTTGCCGTCCTGCGTAAACAGCGGACCGCCGGAGTTGCCGTGATTGATCGGGGCATCGACCTGAATGAAGTCGTTATAGGCGCCCGAATGCAGGTCACGCCCCAGTGCCGAAACGATACCCGCCGTCACCGTACCACCCAGACCATACGGGTTGCCCACGGCAATAACCCATTCGCCCGGCTGCACCTCGTCGGAATCGCCCAGTTCAATGAACGGCAGCTTGCCGGTCGGCTTGACGCGCAGCAGCGCTACGTCCGTCTTCGGGTCGCGTCCGATGATCTTGGCGGGAAGCGTCGTGCCGTCATCGAGCGTGACCGTTACCTTGGTCGCACCATTCACGACATGATTGTTCGTCACGACATAGCCGTCAGACGAAATGATGAACCCCGAACCGCGGGCTTCGACCGTCCGGTTGGGCTGCTGCTGTTGCGGCATCATCTGGAACGGGAAGGGAAACGGGAACGGCGAGCCCTGCCCCATACCACCGCCGCCACCGCCCGGGCCGTTTTCCTCTTCTTCGGCCACATCCGCCTTGATGTGGGACGTGATGGACACGACAGCCGGTTTCACCTGCTTGACGAGCGTGACGAAATTGGGGAGCGCCTGAACGCCCGTCTGGGGCTTGATGGCGCCGCTGGGTGCTGTGGCTGCGGGCGTTGTGTCCGCGAAAGCGAAGGGGGCCGCAACCAGCATGGTGGTGGCAGCGAGAGCGGACAGGGACGTGCGAAAGCGTGTGGTCATATCAATCCCGACTTGTTGCGAAACATCGTGGCTTATAGCGCTGAACTATGAACCCCGTTCCCGTTCCACAAGCTGACCGCTGGGTGAAACATCCGTAAGTTCGTGACGGACTGTGAATTTCGCCCTCTGCAATCTCATTCTGCGATGGGTTTGCGGAGTTTGCGGAAGAAGTCTTTCAGCAGCCCGGATGCCTCGCGTTCACACACCCCACCAATCACTTCGGGGCGATGCAAACAGGTCGGACGCTCGAAAATCCGTGGCCCGTGCTCCACGCCCCCGCCCTTGGGATCGTAAGCGCCGAACACGACCCGCCCGATGCGGAAATGCACGATCGCCGCCGCACACATCGGGCACGGTTCCAGCGTCACGACCAGCGTGCAATCCGTCAGACGCGGATTTTTCAGGCGCGCAGTCGCCTCCCGCATCGCCAGAAGCTCGGCATGGGCAGAGGCGTCGTGCGTCCCCTCAACCTGATTGCGCGCCACCGCCAGAACGCGTCCGTCCGGCGCCAGCACGACCGCACCGACCGGCACTTCGCCACAGGATGCAGCCTCCCGCGCGGCCTGTAGCGCCGTCTGCATCGCCGGACCAATATCCGTGTAAATCCTTGTCTGTCCCTGACTCATGATGCGATGATGCGGCGCATGACCCCTCCCCGTCCATCCCCTTCGCAGCGCGCGCCGCTGATCGGCCTGACGCTGGATCATGAACCCGGTGGCCCGGGGCAGTTCTCGCGCTATCCGTTTCACGCGCTGCGGGAAAACTACCTAACAGCCGTGAGCGACGCGGGCGGTATGCCGGTTTGTCTGGGTTATGATTGCGATGCCGAGGCCCTTATGGCGCGGTTGGACGGGCTGATCGTCACGGGCGGCGCATTCGACGTCGATCCGGCGCTGTATGGCGAGGACCCGCATCCACTGACCAGCCCGCGCCCGGCCCGCACCGCCGCCGAGCTGGCCCTGTTGCGAGCCGCACTGGCGCAGGGCAAGCCGGTTCTGGGCATCTGCGGCGGAATGCAGCTTCTGGCCGTACAGGCCGGAGGCACGCTGGTCCAGCATCTTCCCGAAGAATTGCAACACGAACAGCCCAACCCGCGCCACGAACCCGGACATGACATCGACATCGTTCCCGGCACGAAACTCGCGCAGATCGTGGGGGCGGAGCGCATGAGCGTGAACTCCTCACATCATCAGGCCGTGCGCGACCCCGGACGGGCCAAAATCTGCGCTTATGCGCCGGATGGAACGATCGAAGCGATCGAGCTTGATGGCCCCGGTTTCGCCATTGGCGTACAGTGGCACCCCGAATTCTCCCTCGACCCCGGCGACCGTCGCCTGTATGCGGCGCTTGTGGAGACTGCACGATGACCGACGACAACACCGAAAACACCGCCCTCGAAATGCCCGAAATCTCTGACCTGCACGAGGACACTGCGCCCGAAACGGACGCAGCAGCCCCGAGAGGCGAGCGCATCGCCAAGGCGCTGGCGCGCGCCGGCGTGGCCAGCCGCCGCGATATCGAACGCATGATCGAGGACGGACGCATCAAGCTGGGCGGACAGATCGTCACGCATCCGGCGACGTTCGTGCAGCCGGGCGACATCATGCTGGTGGACGGCAAACCCGTGGACTCCCCCGAGCGCACGCGCCTGTGGCGCTACCACAAGCCCGACGGCCTGATGACGACCCACAAGGACCCGGAAGGCCGTAAAACAGTATTCGACACGCTGCCCGAAGGTTTGCCGCGCGTCATCAGCGTGGGGCGTCTGGATATCAATTCCGAAGGTCTGCTGCTGCTGACCAATGACGGCGAACTGGCCCGCCGCCTCGAACTGCCCGGCAATTCCTGGGTTCGTCGTTACCGCGTGCGCGTTTTCGGTGTTGTGGACGAAAAGCGTCTGGCTTCACTGATCAACGGTTTCGACTATGACGGCGTGCGCTACGGTTCCATCGAAGCCGCACTGGACTCGAAAAAAGGCGACAATGCCTGGCTGACGGTCAGTCTGCGCGAAGGCAAGAACCGCGAAATCCGGCGCGTCATGGAAGGTCTGAACCTGCATGTCAGCCGCCTGATCCGTCTGTCCTACGGCCCGTTCCAGCTCGGCTCGCTGAAGGCCCGCGAGCTTGAGGAAGTCCCCGGCAAGACCCTGCGCGAACAGATGCCGGACCTTCCCGCCCCGAAGCGTCAGCGGACACGCTGATCGATGCGGATTGTTGGAGGAGACAACAAGGGCCGCGCCCTGACCGCGCCGTCCGGAACCAGCACGCGCCCCACGTCGGACCGCACGCGACAGGCGATTTTCGACATGCTCGCCCATGCGCCCTGGTACGGACAGGAGGAGCTGGAAAAAGCCCTCGTTCTGGACTGCTATGCCGGAACCGGCGCAATGGGGCTTGAAGCCCTGTCACGCGGTGCGGAAAAAGCCGCGTTCATCGAACGCGACCGCAGCGCACTGGCGGCATTGCGGATCAATCTGGACATCTGCAAGGCCCGGGACCGCTCCCGCGTGCTGAGTTGCAGCGTCACGCATCCGCCCAAGGCCACGGAACCCTACACGCTGATTTTTCTGGACCCGCCCTATGGCAAGGGGCTGGTCGAATCGGGTCTGCGGGCACTGGCACGGAACGGCTGGCTGGCACAGGGCGCGCTGATCGTGACCGAAACGGGGGCCACGGAAGAATTTACGCCCATCATGCCACCTTCCGAACACTTTATGCCCACACTCACGCCAGAAATCCTCTGCGAGCGTCGTTTTGGCGCCGCGAAGGTGACGATCTGGAAGCATTCCTCCACTTTTCCTTAATTTTCCCTCTGTATTCAGTACCCTGTCGGCTATAGTTCAGAGTGAATTTTACAAGCCGCAATCCAGAAAACCGACGGGGTGACGAGACTTGGCCGCGTTCAGCCGATCGACCAGTACAGTGCGCAACATCGTCCGCGATGCCCATGACCGGCACATGACACCAAAATTGCGCAGTGCCCTGCGCGCCCGCTGCATGGAGCTTCTCGGGCTGGTCCTGCTGATCTTCGCCGTGGCGGTCGGGATCGCACTGTGGAGCTTCAATCCGCACGATCCGTCCTTCAATACCTCGACGGGAACGCAGCCGACGAACCTTCTGGGCCGTACGGGCGCGACCATTTCGGATGGGCTGATCCAGTGGCTCGGCCTCGGCAGCGGTATGCCGATCGTCATTCTGCTGGCCTGGGCGTGGCGCATGGTCCGCCATCACGGCATGAGCCTGCCGATCCTGCGGATCGTGGCCGCCCTTGCCCTGCTGCCCGCCGCCGCCACCTTCATCGGCACGCTCCAGCTTCTCATCCCCGGCCTTCAAGTCGACTGGCCGACCGCCAGCGGTCTTGGTGGCGAAATGGGCGTCTCCTGTGCCCATCGCCTGCTGGACGCCGCCCATGCCGAAGCTGGTGCCGCCGGAAACGCGATTGCCGTTCTTCTCGTCCTGCTGCTGATGGGTCTACTTCTGCCATTGGCGATGGGTCTTGAAGCTCGCGAATGGCGCGCTTTGGGCAAGACGGCCGTGGTGCTGGGTCGCCAGCCCTTCTCGCTCGCCAAGCGCATGAACGGCCCGCAGACATCCGACCATCGGCCCGCGCCCGATCCGCGTCTGTATGAATTCCAGCCCAGCCCGGCCGGTGGCGCGCCGGCGGCGGATGCAGCCCCTCTGTCCTTCCTGCGTCGCAGTTTTGGCAAAAGCGATCCGCGTTCCCGGCCTGAGCCGTTCGTGCCGCAGAATACCGGCTGGATGCAGCCGCCCATGGACACGCAGGACGATCCCTACAGCCAGCCAGCCGCCGAAACACGCCCGGTCAGCCGGACGGAAGCCGCAGCCGCCCGCGCCCGCCAGACCACCGTCCCGGAAGAGGAAGAGGCACCGTCCAACCCCTATGCCGAGCGTCTGGCCCAGATCGCCCGCCAGCGTGACACGCCGCTGCCCCCTGTGCGCCGTCAGATCGACGACGAAATGGACGAAGAGCTGCCCCAGAGCAGCATCGACACGCCGCCCGAGCCCGAACCGCAGAAGCGCGGCCTGTTTGGAATGCGCCGTCCGGAACGCCCTTCCGAAGCTGTTGCGCCCCGTCCTGCCGCCCCGCGCAATGCCGTAACGACCGGCTGGGAACTGCCTCCGCTGGGCCTGCTGAACCCGCCGCCCCCGCATGCCGTAACGGGGCCTTCGCAGGAGACGTTGCAGTCCAATGCCCGCCTGCTGGAGAGCGTTCTGGCTGATTACGGCGTGCAGGGCACGATCGGCGATATCCATGCCGGTCCGGTCGTCACGCTGTACGAACTCGAACCCGCACCGGGCATCCGTTCATCGCGCGTAATCGGGCTCGCCGATGACGTAGCGCGCTCGCTGTCTGTTCTGAGCGTGCGTATCGCAACCGTGCCGGGACGCAACGTGATCGGCATCGAGGTGCCCAACGCCAAGCGCGAGACGGTCTATTTCTCCGAACTGCTCCGCACGCCGGAATGGCTGAACGGAAACGGGCGCCTTCAGATCGCGCTCGGCAAGGATATCGCAGGCGTTCCGGTCTATACCGACCTTGCGAAAATGCCGCATCTGCTCGTCGCGGGTACGACGGGTTCGGGTAAGTCGGTCGGCGTGAATGCCATGATCCTGTCGCTGCTCTACCGGCTCAGCCCGGAAGAATGCCGCCTGATCATGATCGACCCCAAGATCCTCGAACTGTCGATTTATGACGGGATTCCGCATCTCCTGACGCCGGTTGTGACGGAGCCTGCAAAGGCCGTCAGCGCCCTCAAATGGACCGTGCAGGAAATGGACCGCCGCTATCGTCTGATGGCGCAGCTTCAGGTCCGCAACATCAACGGCTACAACGAACGCGTAAACCAGCTCCGCTCTTCGGGCGAAATGGTGACCAAGCGCGTCCAGACCGGCTTCGATCCTGAAACGGGCCGCCCGGTGTTCGATGAGCAGCAGGTCGCAACAGAAAACCTGCCTTATATCGTCGTCGTCATTGACGAGATGGCCGACCTGATGATGGTCGCGGGCAAGGAAATCGAGACAGCCGTTCAACGTCTGGCCCAGAAGGCCCGTGCGGCCGGCATCCACGTCATCATGGCGACGCAGCGGCCCTCCGTGGACGTCATTACGGGCACCATCAAAGCCAACTTCCCGACCCGAATTTCCTTTCAGGTCATCAGCAAGTTCGACAGCCGCACGATCCTTCAGGAACAGGGCGCCGAACAGCTTCTGGGTCAGGGCGACATGCTGTTCATGCAGGGTGGTGGCCGCATCACGCGTGTCCACGGCCCATTCGTGGCGGATGAGGAAGTCGAGGCCGTGGTGGCAGATCTGCGCTCCAAGGGCGATCCGATCTACAATGACGACGTGGTCTCCGGTCAGGACGACGACAGCGCGGGCGGCCTGACAGCAGGAACGGGCTCGGGCGGTGACGGAGAAGGCACCCTGTTCGATCAGGCCGTGGATATCGTAATGCGTGAAGGCCGGGCCTCCACGAGCTTCATCCAGCGCCATCTCTCCATTGGATATAACCGCGCGGCCAAGCTGATCGACCAGATGGAAAAGGAAGGCATTATCGGTGCCGCCAACCATGTGGGCAAACGCGAGATCCTTGTCCGCCGCAAGGAAGAACATGAAGACTGACCGGAAAGACCGGATCCGACGCGCAAAAGCCTCGCGCAACGCCCACAAGCCGCGCCGCCTGCCAGAACAGACGGACCTCCCCGCGGCTGAAGGCCCGCGCACACCGTTTTATCCGGGAATGGACATTCCCATCCTGCTGGAAACACCGCGCTTCCTGATTCTGGACAAACCAGCAGGACTGGCGGTGCATCCCGGCCCTTCCACGCAGGATTCCGTCGAAACCCGCCTGCTTCCGCATCCGCGCGGAGGGCCGTGGCTGGCGCATCGGCTGGATACGGATACGTCCGGCTGCCTGCTGGTTGCGCGGCGCAAGACGGCGCTATTAGAGGCGCAGGCAGCGTTTCAGGAACGGCAGGTCCGCAAGCTCTACTGGGCGGTTGTGGTGGGGGATCTGCCGCAGGATAGCGGCGAGATTAACGCGCCGCTTCTGCGGAAATCTGGCCCCTCCGGCTGGCGCATGGTTGTGGATGCGAAAGGCGATGAGGCCCGGACGCGCTGGCGTGTGCTGGGACGCGGGAGGGGTCTGTGCTGGGTAGAGCTGGAACTGCTCACAGGACGGACCCATCAGGCCCGCATCCATTGCGCGGAACTGGGAACGCCGATCCTTGGCGATAGGGTTTACGGGGCTGCGGGAGGATCGTCTTTGCCGGGGCTGCATCTGCTCGCCCGCAGTCTGGAACTGAACCTGCCATCCGATATGCTCGCCGCGGAAGCGCCCCCGCCAGATTTTATGGCGGGAACGCTGCGGCGGATGGGCTGTAAGAGTGTGGGTTAGTCCTGAACGAGTTTCAGGGTTCCCGTCACGCTATGGATGACGACATGATCGCGGCCATCGCCGACCTTGCCGGTGGCCGTGATTGTCCGGGCCTCTTCTGACCCGCCGGATTCTTTTTCCCAGTTCCCTGTCTGCACAGTCAAACCGAGCGACTGCTCAAGCGGCAGTGTCTTGTCCGAGCGGCGCTGCTTCAGGTGAATGTCGAAGGTTCCGCCAAAGCCGTGCGGCAGATGGATCATCATGTCACCGCTGACCGTGCCGATATCAATCGTGCGCATCTGCGGCGCGGCATCGAGAGTAAGGTTTATATCTCCGTTAACACTGCGGATCATGACATCCCGGGCCGCATGGTTGATCGTGTCGTCACCACTCACGCTACGGATCGAAGCCGCGCCGTCGGAATGATCGAGCGTGACATCGCCGCTGGCGCTGCGGATTTCGACGGCGGCTATCGCATGATCCACATCCAGCGTACCGTTGACCGTATGAACGTCGAGCGGCCCTCTGGACTGCTTGATATGAATATCGCCGCTGACGGTCCGGACGGACAAGGGGCCGTCTGACGTCCCGATGCTGACATCGCCGTTAATGCTGGAAATTTTTCCGCCCTCGGGCAGGGCAGGCAGAGAGATATCGTCCGAAGTCGAGGACTGGATCAGCGGTGCCGCGCAGACCGGAAAGGCCAGTGCGGTACCGAAGACAAGGACAGGAAGGGAAAGCGCGAAACGGTTCATGGTATGGGTCTTTCGGGCTTTAGCGGCTTGCGACAGGACGGTTGAGCAGGGCGGCATGGACGCCACGGGCAATGGCCCAGGCCGTGAGAATACCCCAGGCCAAAGTCAGCCCCCACGGCACCACCATGAACACCAGTCCAAGCCCGCCCGTGATGGCGCCCAGACCCGCCACCATGACATGGATCGTCCCGATCACGGTCAGGGCGAGCGCGCCGTACCAGAACATCCGCACCTGCCAATCGAGCTGCGTGCGCGTCAGCCCCGTAGCGGAGCGTCGGCTTTTATGCGCAATCATCACGCCGATCAGGGCTGTCACGCCCGTGAAAAATCCGGCGACATACAGAGCATAGATCAGCAGGACCAGATCGCGGCCGCTCCGGGCATCATCTCCGCGACCATAACGGCCTGCGGGTTCGTAAGGGACGTAGGATGCGTACATGAGGGAGACATTCCTCTGAGAAAAACTCGACAGCAGCCTTGATGCATGAACCGTGCCAGATCTGGATTTCCTAAGACTCCAGCGAATGAAATCCGTCTGGAACTTCAGGAAATGGCGTATTGCACCAGTTCGTAACGAGCTTATTCCGCCAATGCCCGGAAACGTCCGGGAAGCGGGCCTTCTCCTGCCAGAATTCCACGCACGCCCACGACCAGCGATACAAGCAGGACGATGTTCCAGATCGCAAAAATGCCGATCGGCAGCAGGAAGATAAGCTGGCCGGGACCAGAACTTCCGGGCGGTTCTGTCAGGAAGCATGCCAGAAACAGAGCAGCGCAACCGATGATGAAGGCAACATCATACCAGAACAGGCGCACCAGCCAGTTCAGATGCATCCGCTCCACCCCAACGCTCGATCTGCGCAGGAGATAGGCGACGATGACACCCGCCAGAAGGCTGATTCCCGTGAAGAAACGGGCGATATACAGCGCGTAAACGAGCAGGACGCCGCTTCTGCCGATGACAGGGGTGGATTCTTGGGAGGATCGGGAAAATTCGCTCAAGCGCGTCTCCTAATGGAAGGTTTAAATAAAAACGCCCGACCAAAGGGGCCGGGCGCAAAATCACGCGATGGTGATGTCCCGGAGGATGTCAGCGGCCCAGTTTGCGGAGCTTCACACCCGCCATGAGCCGTTTTTCGATGACGGCAAGAGACATTCCCCGCGTCTCAGGCACGAACAGGAACGTGAGCAGCAGGAACAGTGCGTTCAGACCGGCGAAGAGCCAGAACGTGCCTGCTGTGCCGAGGGTCTGCATAAGGGTCAGGAAGCTTACACCAACCAGAAGATTGGTCATCCAGTTGGTGAAAGTTGAAATGGCGATTCCGAAATCACGACCGCCCAGCGGCTGGATTTCGGAACATAGCACCCACATGAGCGGCCCAGCCGACATGGCGAACCCGGCACAGAAAATCATCAGCAGAAAGACGGCCGCGATCTGGGAGGACTGCGTGGTCATGCCGGTCTGGAGCAGCATGGCCAGAACGCCCATACCGAGCGCCATGACCGTAAAGCCCGCATACAGGATTGGCTTGCGACCCCAGCGATCAACCAGCCCCACGGCCACGAAGGTCGCCAGCATGTTCACCAGACCGATAATGGCCGTGCACCACATCTGCGACTGTGCGTCGAAATGCGCTGCCGCGAGAATGTTGGGCGCATAATACATGACGATGTTGATGCCCGCGAGCTGCTGCATCATCTGGAGCATCACGCCCAGCGCCACGGAGCGGCGGAAGTTGGGATTCGTGCGAAAGAGCTTGAAACCTTCCTGTTTCGTCTCAAGCTGCTCCCGGATGGCGCGGATTTCCTTGGCGGCCGTCAGAGGGTCATCCCGCAGGTCCAGCAGGATCTGCCGCGCTTCCTTATGACGCCCCTGCGCCATCAGCCAGCGCGGGCTGTAGGGCAAGAACAGCACGCCGATCAGGAATAGAATGGCCGGAATACCCGCTACGCCGAACATCCAGCGCCAGTTGCCGCTATAGGAAAAATACGTGTCGGACAGGAACGCAATGAAAATGCCGACCGTCACCATGAGCTGATAGGTCGAGACCATCGCCCCACGGGACTCTTCGCTGGCGATTTCTGACAGGTAGAGTGGGGCGGTGAAGGCGGAAATCCCCACCGCAACGCCCATGACGACCCGAAAGGAAATCATGGACGCGACCGACCAGCTCATGGCGCAGCCAATCGTACCGACCACGAAGATCGCCCCCCCTACGATCAGGGAATGTTTGCGGCCAAGAGTTTTGGACATCCAGCCCGCACTCAAGGCACCCGCCGCCGCACCCGCCATCATGGAGCTGACGACCCATTCCAGCGCGATGGTAGAAGCGTGATATTCCTTGCCGAACAGGTCCAGCGCCCCTGCCACCACACCGATATCAAGCCCGGACATGAGACCCGCCAGCGCCGCGATCACGCCAATGGCGATGATCTTGAAGCGCGTTGCGTCGAAAATGGATGTGCTGCTGTCATCCTGCGGCGAAATGGTCCCTGTTGTTCCAGGCTGATCGTTCATAGGCCAGTGCGTTCCTTTTGTTCTGTCATAGAATGACATCAATCTTTCATGCGGATGTCATATCCGTAACCTATAACACAAAACCGTTTACAGCGTGAGCGCGCTGCGGATCTCACCGACTGTGAGCCCGTTCCAGTTCCGCATGGTCTGCGTGGCGGTTGCGTCCAGAATGTCGCGGTCTGCGGCGTCCCGGCACAGTGTTTCGCCACCGAAGCGACGCAGCAGGGCGGACATCGCGACTTCCGCAGCGCGGTTGGCGCCGTCATCGGTCTTGATGGCCAGACCGAGGCCCAGTTCCGGCAAAGACGCGATCATCACGCCTTCCGCACCCATCTTCACAAAGGCCCGCGCGCCGAACTGATCCATGATTTTCGTGTCATAGCGGCCTGTCCCGGCGACCATGAACGGATTTGCCGCCACGGCCTCACGAAGGCGTGTGGCCGCACGGGAACGCCCTTCGGACAGCCCGGTTCCCGCACCAAATCTTGCAAAACCTTTCGCAAGCGCCTTCAGAGGGACGGCATAGGTCGGCATGGAACAGCCATCCATGCCGCGGTTAGCATCGTCATGTGGCGCGTCCATCATGACGGCCAGCACATCCGTCACGCGGCGCTGGATTTCGTGGGACGGGTCGATATAGCCGGTCGGATCGATTCCCTGATCGCAGGACAGGCACACCATGCCCGCGTGTTTGCCCGAACAGTTGTTGTGCAGCGGGCAGGCGTCCTGATGTGCGGCCGCCAGCGCGCGGCCAGCCGGTTCGTAGGTCGGCCAGTGCGTTCCGCATTCCAGAGACCCGACATCCCGGCCGACCGACGCCAGCATCGTGGCCGCCATTTCGGCATGGGCTTTCTCGCCACCATGCGAGGCACAGGCAAGCGCCAACGCATCGCTGCTCAGACCGAGACGGTCCGCAGCGCCACTTTCCACCAGTTCGATCGCGAGCAGGGACTTGACGGTCGAACGCGGAAATACCGCTGCCTCTACATCCCCACACGACCAGACCACGCTGCCATCGGCATCCACGACAACCGCGCGGCCCAGATGATGGGATTCGACACGTCCGCCGCGCGTGACCTCGGCCAGAAGGCCCGACTGTGCTGCCATATGATACTCTCCCTGCCTCTCATGATTTTTCTGGACCGAGCACATAGCACGGACGGCCGTCCTGACGATCTGCCGTCAGCCAAGGCTGGATCAGACGCCGCCGGACACGCACGATCCCCAGATCTTCCGTCACCGGAGCATCCGCGAGATCCTGCGCCAGATGCGCGGCCGTGCGGAATATGAGGCTGTCCGTCAGAGAGAGGCCATTTTCCGCAATCATCCGGGCGCTGACGAAATCCGTCAGATGATACACAAACGCTTCCCCAGACGGAGGGCGGAACCTGACAGGATTCAGGAGGCAGGCTTCGACCTCCTCCGCATCCAGATGCGTCCGCGGTGGCGTCCAGCCCAGAAGATCCGGCTGATCAGCCGGAGCCACAGAGGCGCGGGGCAGCGGAGTTTCCGGGCGCGGACGACGGGACTGGGGTAGCGTTTCAAACAGCGGCGCCGACGACGGGGAACGACGGCGGCCCATGCGTTTCAGCCTGCCGTGGTTTTCGGACGGCGTACCGGCAGAACACCGGCTTTCTGACAGGCCACGCACAGGCCTTCAATTTCGACGGTCGCGGACTCGGCTTTAAAGCCCATGCTCTGTGCCGCACGGGTCAGGACCGGCGCAATGGCTTCCTGCTCCAATTCCCATGCCCGGTCACAGCCCCGGCAGATCAGGAACTGCGCCCGGTGCATTCCGCCTTCGTCATGATGGCTGCAGCCATGCGGACATTCCACGGCATGCGAACAGCCCACGAAGGCGCTCAACCGCTCCAGACGGTGGATCAGGCTGTTTTCCAGCAGAAAATCCAACGCCCGGTACACGGTGGGCGGGGCGGCTTTCGGATGGGCAGGGCGCAGTCTGGCCAGAAGATCGTAAGCCCCGGACGGCTTCTCGCTGGACAGGATCAACCCCAGCACTTGCCGACGTGTTTCAGTCAAACGCTGCCCGTTGCGCTGGCACCACTCGGCCGTGAGGTCGAGGCGCTGTGTGACCTCAGGCGAAAAAGCGAGCGTATCAGCAGTGGCAGAAGAATCCGGCATGGGCGTTAATATGGCATCCCCGCCCCGCTTTGCCGAGAGACCCACGTGCAAACAGTATCAGGTTGCGAACTGCCGCACCAGATCCTGGATCAGGTCCGGATCGCTTTCCAGCATAACCTGTCGGCGGAGTTGGTCGCAGTCTTCGAGCGTCAGGGTCCGGATCAGGCGCTTCACACGCGGTAGGGAAGCGGAATTCATGGAAAAGGACCGCAGACCCAGACCGATCAGCAACGCCACCACGCGCGGATCAGACGCCATTTCTCCACAGACCGAAATCGGACGGCGCGCCTTCAGGGCCGAATCCGCCGCCGCCTCGATCAGCCGCAGCACACCCGGATGAAGCGGGCTGTAGCGGTCCGCCACCATGGAATCCGAACGGTCCACGGCAAGCGTGTACATCGTCAGGTCATTGGTGCCGAGCGCCATGAAATCAGCGTGCCGGGCCAGCGTATCCACCGTCAGAGCGGCGGCAGGGGTTTCGATCATGATCCCCAGCGGCGGCAGCGGATCGGGCAACGTATGGCCCTTGCGCTTGAGGCGTCGGGCCACCCGGTCATAAATCTCCCGCGCTGCCACGATTTCGTCTGCGGACGTCACCATCGGCAGCAAAATCCGCACCGGTCCGATGACTGCGCCCTCTTCAGGCTCGGCGGCCCGCAGAATCGCGGCGAACTGCGTCTCCAGCACGTCCGGCACCCGCAGGAGCAAACGCACGCCTCTCAGGCCCAGCGCGGGGTTGCCACCATCCGCCACCTGCTCCGCCAGACCCAGCCGACGCATACAGGCCCGACCTTTTTCGCCACCCCAGTCCAACACGCGGATCGTGACCGGGCGGCCATCCATAGCCTGTACGATGGCGCGATAGGCATCTGTCTGGCCGTCTTCGTCCGGCAGGTCCTCACGTTCGCCAAACAGAAATTCGCTACGCAAAAGGCCAATGCCCTTGGCGCCATTGCGCAGCAGCATCGGCATTTCCGCCGGCAGTTCCAGATTGGCCGAAAGCTCGATGTCCTCGCCGCTCTGCAACTGAGCTGGCAGGCGTTTGAGCCGCCCGAACGCCCGCTTTTCCCTAACCTCACGCTGCGCGAATTCCCCCGCCAGACGCAGTTCGGTTTCGTTGGGTGACAGCGTGACGGTCCCGAGATGCCCGTCCACGACCAGCATCTCGCCTTCCTGAACCTGCGCCATGAGGTTCGGAACGGCGAGGATGGCGGGAATATCGAGCGCGCGCAGCAGGATCGCCGTGTGGTCCGCGCCACCCCCGCCCTGCGTGACGACCGCCGCGATGCGCGCAGGATCGATCATGGCGACATCGGCCGGACGAAGCTGCTCCGCCACCAGAACGGAGCCGGGAGGCAGGCTGGAAAACGCGCGATAAGAAATGCCGGTCAGGTTCCGCATCAGGCGACGCCCGACTTCTTCGAACTCACCCGCGAGACGCAGATTCGCGTCGGCGTCCTGCGCACTGTTCTCCCGCGCCACAGCTTCCGCCATGCGCGAGACCTGCGCCGCCAGTTCCTGCGTGACGTCCGAAACGGCTGCCTCCGCACAGAGCCCCTCGCCCGCGATCCGCTCCCGAACCTGACGCACCAGCCGCGACGGGCCGAGCATGCGTTCATAGACCGTCAGGAGGGAGGCGATCTCCGCCCGGCCCTCTTCCGGCAGACCGACCAGACGGTCGCGCATTTTCTCGATCTGGTGGAACGCCCGGGCGATGGCTTCGTCCAGACGGACGTTCTCTGCCTCAGGCCCGATGGCGCTGTAGCGTTCGGTGATGTCGGGCAGCGGGAGAGCTTCAACCCTTCCAGCAGGCCCCAGCGCCATGCCCGGCGTGATGGCCTTACCGTGAAGGAGCGAACAGGACGGTGCGCTGCGGCGGGGCTGTCGGGACGAGCGGCGACGGGGCGGCGTTTCAGTCACGCTCGCCAAATCCGTCCGCGATCAGGGCTTCCAGAGCATCAAGCGCTTCGGCTGCCTGAGGCCCGTGGGCACGGAGCGTCACGTCTTGCCCCTCCCCGGCCCCCAGCATCATCAGCCCCATGATCGACAAGGCGGAGACGACATTGGAGCCATGGGCAATCGTGGCTTCGGCGTCAAAACGCTCGGCAGTGGTCACGATCTTGGCGGCGGGGCGGGCATGAAGCCCCAAATGGTTGACGATGCTGACAGTGCGCGGCGGAACGGACAGGGTCGTATCACTCATTCAGCGAACTCGATTCAATGAACCGGCAGCGTACAGGCACGCGGCCCGCCATGGAGACAGGGGGCGGGAAGCTGTGACGCCACGGCGATATACTTCCGCCCCGCCATTGTGGCCTTTTCCACGCAGCCTGCAAGATCCAGATCGCGACGTGTTTTCGCCAGCTTGACCAGCATCGGCACGTTCACGCCTGACACGACCTCGACATGCCCCGGCTCTCGCAATGACAGGGCCAGATTGGAGGGCGAACTTCCGAAAATATCCGTCAGCACCAAAACGCCATCGCCGGTATCGAGGCGCTGGAGCAGGCGTTCGGCCGCAGGACGCAGGACGGCAGGATCGTCGTCATCCGCAACGCCGACAACCCCAACCTGAGTCTGCGGACCCACGACATGAACCAGCGTTTCCAGCAGGACATCGCCAAGACGTCCGTGCGTAATCAGCATGAGTCCGATCATACCGTTCTGTCCTGTAAAGAAATGTCCTGCGGGGGCACGGCCCAGCGTCGTGGCGCCACACCCTTGCGGGCGAGTTCGCGATGCAGAACCATCATCGGCCCAACCGGCATGGCTGTGGGGAGAATGCGGGCCAGTTCCTCCACGATCGTCACTGAACGATGGCGTCCGCCGCTGCATCCGATGGCAATGGTGGCGTATTTCTTGCCTTCCGCAACAAAGCGCGGAAGCACCAGTTCCAGAAGGCTCTGGATATGGCCGAAAAAGGCGGGATAAGCCGGGTCCGACTTCACGTACTGCACAACTGCCTCATCCAGCCCGGTCATGGGCTGGAGCAGCGGATCATAATGCGGATTACGCAGGAAACGTGCATCGAAAACCATGTCGGCTTCGCGCGGCAGACCTGACGGATAGGCAAAGGACATCAGCGCAACCGTCAGCCCGTCTTCGCTCGCGCTGCCAAAGCGCGTCTCGATCAGCTGGCGCAGCTCCGGCGAGGGCAGGTCGGACGTGTCGATGACCAGATCCGCATTGGTACGCAGCGGGGCCAGAAGGGCGGTTTCCTGCTCGATTCCGGGGAGGATGGTGCCGCTTGTCACCAGCGGATGGCGGCGGCGCGTGGCGGTAAAGCGACGCAGAAGGATTTCAGGCTCGGCCGTGGCGTAAAGGAGTTGCACCACGCAGTCCGGCAGGAGGCGAAGGCGCTCCAGTTCTTCAAGAACGCGGGAGGCTTCGAACCCGCGACTGCGGACGTCGATCCCGATGGCCAGATTCTGTCCGGCTCGTGAGGCGAGCGCCTGGATCAGGTTCAGAGGTGGATTGTCCACAACCTCATGACCCAGATCTTCCAGAACCCGCAATATGGATGATTTTCCCGCCCCGGACAGACCCGTTACGATCAGGATCCGACGGGACCCGTGACCATAGCCGGATAAGGAGCCAGACTCGGGATGGTTCGCCGATGCCATGCCACACTCTAGCCTTTTTTCTTTTGGTACGGAACTATTTCACATCTTCACGTTTTTTTAGCGTCTCCCCGGCTCCTGCGACCCATTCATAAGGACCGCAACAGGCCTTGAGAGCCGCCCTGATCCGGGCCACCGTTCCCGGAAAACCGGGCTCCAGACACAACATTACCGCACCCGTCCAGGGGTCCCGGCGCGATTCGGGCAGGCGTGGCTGTCCCAGCCCCAGACAGACCCGCAGGCGGACCGTCGCTTTCACAACAAAAGGTGTCCGCAGAATTCCCACACCCCGGACTTCGATCAATCCTGCCAGCCGCGCGGGGGCCGAAGCGACCGCCCCCTCCAGCAGCACACGGTCATCCGCCACGAGATCAAAACCCGCATCCATCAGCCGCAGAGCCAGTTCCGATTTCCCCGCGCCCGGGGGGCCGGAAATCAGGACAGCTTCCCCGTTCCACGCCACGCAGCTTGCATGGACCGAATCTTCAGAGGGGCATGGCGAGACAGACATGACGGATTGCGACCTCTTCAGGAGCGGACTAAGACCTTGGACCGGACAGGGGCATGACGGCCCCCTGACATGGATCAGGACTTCGAACCACCATGGGCGTATCCTTCCCTTCATCGACCGTCACCGTACATGGAGACGAGGTCACCTGCACGGATTTCAGTGGTTTCAGCCCGGAAGGGGATCGCCCCGGACGGCTGTCGGATGAGTGTCAGGCAGCACTTTTAGCCATTTCTCTGGCACTGGCCGATCATGGCCTCACGCTGGACCACACCCGGCATGTCGCGGCCATGATCCGCGAGGGCCAGACCTTCAGCCAGTGTCAGGCAGCCCTGAACGAGGCTTTGGGGGCTGCAAAACCCGCACTGACCCTGCGGATCGTGCAGCGTTTTCCTTTCCCCGAACAGCGCATCGCCCTCAGCCTAACGGCTACACCTCACGGATAATAGAAAAATACGCCACTTTATGGCGGATTTTATGATTTTACCGAGATGATTTATCTTCAACCTGCTGAAGATCGAATTTTTCTGACTGGAAATAAAAACTGGCACGCTTCCTGCATTGAAGATTTTCAGACGCAATCAGCGTCGGATCTGACTTCAGGAACGTCGTGCCATGACCCGTTTTTCCTCCTTGCTGCTCTGCGCCCTCTCCATCACCAGCCTTGCCCTGCCGCTTCAGGCCACACACGCCGCTCCCAGCGGGATCGGGACGACCAGCACGGAAATTGACCTCTCGTCGCTGGATCTCAGGGCCACGCGGGACTGGACCATCGCCAACCAGAAAATTGCCCAAGCGTCTCACGTCGTCTGCCAGAAGCTCATTCAGGACAACTGGCTGGTGGACAGCGATGGCGCCGATTGCGAGCAGGACGCCTTTTCCCGCGCCCATGATGACCTTTACGTCCTGCGGGATCAGCAGCGCGCGCGGCATCAGGCTGGTCATGTGATCCTTGCCCTCTCCGCCAGGAAGTGACCGCCATGTCCCGGCCCGCTTTTGCGGCCCTGATGCTGGCGCTGCCAGTGGCCGCGGCCCTTGTTCCGGGCGCGATTGCGGGCCTGTACCCGGAACCAGCCATCACCGTGCAGGGCACGGGCCGGATGGTAGCATCAGGACGCGCGAGGGAGCCGCACCACGAAACACGCCCCCCGGATCGCCCCGGACGCATCCATCCGGTTCTCGGCGAACAGGTTGCCGCGCAGGGCGTGAATGATCTGCCGACTGATCGCGAGCCCGAGCCCGGAATGCTGGCCGAAGTTCTCGGTCTGGGGCCGCTCTGAATAGAAACGGTCGAAAATGCTGTCGAGCTTTCCGGGCGGAATGCCAGGACCCTGATCGGTAATGGTGATTTCCACCACGCTCCCCGTCCCGGGCCCGCTCCCGGCAATATCGCGCGCACTGGCATGCAAGGCGATGATGCCCTTCGGCGGTGAGAACGAGACCGCATTGCCAATCAGGTTGCGCAACACCTGAACCAGACGGTCCTCCACGGCCAGCGCCTTGAGCGGCGGGTCCTGATCGCGGACGTCCAGCCGAAGCACGGGGTCGTTTTCCCGGCGGGTGGTCTGGTGCATTTCCGCGAGGATGGACAGGAGCGCCACGACCGAAACGGGCTCGGGGCGCACGCGGGACAGCTCTGCATCAATCCGACTGGCGTCGGAAATGTCGGTAATCAGACGGTCCAGCCGTTTGACGTCACTGTTGATGATCCCCATCAGCCGTTCGCGACGCTCGGCGATCTGGATACGCGGCAACGTCTCGATAGCGGAGCGGATAGAGGACAGCGGGTTCTTGATTTCGTGACTCACATCAGCGGCGAAGCGTTCGATGTCGTCCATCCGCGCCCAGAGCGCCAGTGCACTACCCCGAAGCGAGCGGGCCAGAACGCCGATCTCGTCCCTACGGACCAGAAGCCGTTCGGGCACCAGATCCTTTCGGCCATCCGCCTCGCGCATGTCGTTGGACGCACGCGCCAGCGTCAGGAGCGGGCGGGCAATCGTGAGCGACAGATACCAGGACAGCAGCACCGTCACGACAAGCGCCGCCAGAACCAGCGACAGGATTGAGGAGCGAACGGCGAACAGCGTGCGATCCACTTCCGGCGCGTGACGCGTCAGCTGGATTTCGCCAACCGTCACACCATCGCGCACGACCGGCTCCACCACCGTCACGACAAGCTGATGGTCCTTGGTGCGCCGGATGAAGGGCGGCAGTTCGGCCTGCGACTGGAGCGGCCGGGCATCATGCGGGCCGTCCATGGCGGTGTCATTGGTGTCGAGCGTGACTTCCTCGCTGGAGGTCAGCGGCAGGAGCGACAGCAGCCAGTCGTAGAAACTTTCAAGGATATTGTTCCGCGGCGGCTGCCACGGCGTGCCATCGACGGGGTCGGGGAGCGCATGGTCCTGCTTGCGGCGCGAGGCCGTGCGGCTGTCCACGACCAGCTTGCCATCCGGATCGAACAGCAAAGCGTGAGCATTCGGACTCGGCTCGGTCAGGCTGGCCAGAAGCGGACGGGCCTGCGCGACGTCCAGTTCCAGATTGCCACCGGGCGCGGGATGGCCCGGCCCATGCGCGCTCACCCGGACAGCAGACTGCCCGAGCGCGCCTGCATAAATATGCGCCTGTTCGCGCAGGGCGTTGACGTCGGTTTCCAGCAGGCCGTTCTGGAACTGGTCCAGAAACAGCAGCGTGACGGCCAAGAGAGCGAGCGGCAGAGCATTCAGCAGCAAAATCCGCACCAGAAGCGGAGATGCCAGACGCCGTCGCGTCAGGGAAATCTCCGAAGCCCGGCGCGGGCGCAGGCGCTTCAGGATCTTTGCGCCGATCCTCCGCAAAGACTCGCCCAGCCCTGCCCGCAGACCAGCCCGGGCCGATTCGGCACGCCGCCGGTCCCGGCCCTGTTCCAGCCGTTCAGCATCAAGAATATGGCCTGTCGGAAAAGCCTCCGAATCATCATCCACGCGCGCTTACTCGTCCCGGTAGCGGTAGCCGATGCCATACAGCGTCTCGATCTGGTTGAACTCGTCGTCCACCTGACGAAACTTCTTGCGCACGCGTTTGATATGGCTGTCGATCGTGCGGTCATCGACATAGATGTTGTCGCCATAGGCGGCATCAATGAGCTGGTCGCGCGATTTCACCATCCCCGGACGCAGGGCCAGAGCCTTGACCAGCAGGAACTCCGTGACCGTGAGCGCAATGTCCTGCCCGTCCCACAGGCACTGATGGCGCGTCTCGTCCAGCGAGAGCTTGCCGCGAACGATGGCGGAGCCGACGGCTGCCACACCCGTGGCCTCGGCCCGGCTGGCATCCTGACGGCGCAGCAAAGCGCGGATGCGCTCGATCAGCAGGCGCTGGGAGAACGGTTTGGTAATGTAGTCGTCAGCCCCCAGACGCAGGCCCATGAGCTGGTCCAGCTCCTCGTCCTTGGACGTCAGGAAAATGACCGGCAGGTTCGAGCGTGAGCGCAGGCGCTGGAGCAGTTCCATGCCATCCATGCGCGGCATCTTCACGTCCAGCACCGCGAGGCTGACAGGACGCGATGTGATGCCCTGCAACGCGCTTTCGCCGTCGGTATAGGTGTGGACGGTAAATCCTTCGGCTTCGAGCGTCATCTGGACGGA
This sequence comes from Gluconobacter cerevisiae, assembly GCF_015244675.1. GTDB lineage: Bacteria > Pseudomonadota > Alphaproteobacteria > Acetobacterales > Acetobacteraceae > Gluconobacter > Gluconobacter cerevisiae. The sequence goes on from NZ_JABCQO010000001.1 coordinate 470,996, forward strand.
CGCGAGAATGTTCCGGTCATCGTCCACCAGCGCAATAATCGGCGCGGCGGAAGCTCCGGGCGGCGTCTGCGAGGCAGGCGCGGGCGGCGCGTAGGGGGTTCGGGGCGTCTCCATAAGGGGTCCGTCTGCTGAGAACTGTTGCGGCTTTTTACCTATAACCCATGATCCATGATGGCGGAAAATAGGCTTTTCAATGACATGATGCGTCGTTATGCGACGGCGCAACCCTTGTCTTTAGGACAATCAGCGTTATCTCCTGAAGAAGAACGGGGCCGCATGATGGCCCGTCCCACCAAAGAAGGTCGTAACATGACAGACCACAACGCCTCGCCGGAAACGGCCCATGACGTGCCTGAACAGGGCGTCGAGACCTCCGGCCACGAGACACCGGGCATGAACGAAACCGGCGGTGAAACGCTGGAAGAGACGACTCCCGAAGCCCGGATCGAGGCTCTTGAAGCCGAGGTTGCAGAACTCAAGGACCGCTGGGTCCGCTCCGAAGCCGAAAGCCAGAACATCCGCGCCCGCGCCAAGCGCGACATTGAGGATGCGCGCCAGTACGCCATCCAGAAATTCGCCCGCGATGTGGTGGAAGCCGCTGACAATCTTGAGCGCGGCCTGGCCTCCCTGCCCGCCAAGACGGAAGGCGAAGACGTCCTCATCACGAAACTGCGTGAGGGAATCGAAGGGACGCAGCGTTCGTTCCTCGGCATTCTCGAACGCAACGGCATCACCTGCGAAGACCCGACCGGCAAGCCGTTCGATGCCAACCTGCATCAGGCGATGGCGGAACAGCCTTCCGACCAGCATCCGTCGGGCCATGTCATGCAGGCCTGGACACCGGCATGGCTGCTCAAGGGCCGTCTGCTGAAGCCCGCCATGGTCGTGGTCGCCAAGGGCGAGCCGGCTACGGCACCGCAGGGCGTCGACACTACGGCCTAATTGGCCACAGGGGCGATTTTCTTTGCGGAACGGCAGCCGGGAACGGTTGGCGTTCCGCAACACCCTGCTAAAGTCGGCTCATGAGTCGCATACTTGTCATAAAGCTCGGCGCGCTGGGCGATTTCGTTCAGGCTTTCAGCGCTTTCGCGTCCATTCGGGCCGCCTTCCCCCACGCCACGCTGACCCTTCTGACGACCGCGCCTTTCGTGGATCTGGCCCGCGCCGCGCCGTGGTTTGACGACATCCTGACGGACGAACGCCCGTCGATGCGGAACCTACCGGGGCTGTGGCGCCTGTCGCGAAAACTGCGCGGTTATGACCGGGTGTTCGATCTTCAGACCTCAGGTCGCTCCAAAACCTATTTCCGCCTCGCCGGACAGCCTGCAAACTGGTCGGGCATTTCCGATGGCTGCTGCCATCCGCACGGCAATCCATCGCGCAACGCCATGCATACGCTGGCCCGCCTCGACGATCAGCTCCATGACGCCGGGGTCACGCCCCTGCCGCGCAGTGTTCCACGCTGGCTTCAGGGCCATGGGCCGGACATTGCAGCCCCCTATGCCGTTCTGGTGCCGGGTGCAGCACCTCACCGCCCCCAGAAACGTTGGCCCAGCGCCCGCTTTGCCGAAATTGCAAAATCCCTCGCCGCGAAGGGCATCCGTCCGGTCCTCGTGGGAACCCGGACCGAAGCGCCTCTGGCTCAGGACATCCTGCGCGTCTGCCCAACGGCTCTCGACCTGACGGGCCAGACCACAATGGTTGAACTCGCAGGCGTGCTCGACCGCGCCTCCCTCGTGATAGGCAACGACACCGGGCCGATGCATCTGGCCGCCGCAATGGACACACCCTGCCTCACGCTGTTCGGCCCGGACAGCGACCCGCGCCTGACGGCCCCCCTCACCCCGACGGCAGGCCGGACAGAGCTGATCGTGGTGCCCGATCTGGCGATGCTACCCGTGGAGCGGGTCGAGACCTGCATGAACGCCCTGCTGTCCCGATGACCCGAATCCGCTGCGTCATGATGCAGAAGAACGAGGCGACCCTGCTGGAGCCCTGGATTCTGTGGCACGCAGCGATTTTCGGTTTCGCCAGCCTGACCGTGATCGACAACGGCTCGACTGATCCCGCCGTTCTGGAGATTCAGACCCGATATGAGGAAAAGGGCGTGCGGATTGTCCGGGATCATGCGTCGCCCAGTGATTTCCTGCATAAGGGCGAGGTCATCGCGAACATTATCCGACAATGGGACGCTGAAGAATCCTACGATTTTGCTGTCCCATTGGACTGTGATGAGTTTCTGACAGTCTTTCTGGACCAGCTTTCGCTCGACCCTGACGTTATCCGGCGGCAGTTCGACTGTCTGAAGCAGGAAAACGCGACCTTCATTACCGAACGCCTGCTGCTGAACGTCCCAGAAGCACCGGATTACTACCTGCCCCAGATCGTCCGACGCAGTCTGTTCAAAGCACGAACGATCGTCAGTTTGGACCGTGGCTTCCACAATCCCCAAAGCCTTTATCCCGAGCGCTATGTCCGCACACCTTTCGTGCATCTCCATCTGCACAACCGCCCCGATTATGAAGATATCCGCCGTTTTGCGCGCCAGAAACTGGCTGCCGCGGACACCGGCGAGACACTGGAGCACCCCGCGGACGGCACACATCTTCACTTCTATTTCCGCACGGACGCCGAGGCTTTTTCTGCCGGTTACCGGCCCGTTCCAAACATTTATGCGCCCATAATCGCGCAGCGCTTCCGCGATCTTGGCGTCGATCCGGACATCCTGTTGGGCACGGGAGAGAGCGTTCCACACCCTCCACTCAGCATCCCGTCCGGCTTTGTGGCCCATCGGGCGCGGAACGACGGGCAGCAGCACGAATATCGGGTGTTCGATCCGCTGTATTATGCCCAGAGCAATCCGGACGTGACGCAGGACCCCTATTACGGGATCTGGCCCCTCATCCATTATGTCACGCTCGGATGGGACGAAGGACGGCAGTCCGATCCCCATGATGGGCCTGCGCTCGTGATCCAGACGGACAAAGCGACCTGAAAACGGTTCGACTGTTCGTCTGGGGGTTGCGGCGGGACGGGGATTGAGGCCATTTACCCGTTCATTTTTCGGCAGAGCAATCTGCCGGTCCCACTCGCACAGGAGCGATCTCCATGCCCGCCATCACACTCCCCGACGGAAGCGTCCGCACATTCGACGGGACGGTGACGGGCACGACGATCGCCGCCTCCATCGGACCGGGCCTCGCCAAGGCCGCCATGGCGATGGAAGTGGACGGCAAGCCCGTCGATATCAGCACCGAAATCAGCAGCGACGCGTCCGTGAAGTTCGTCACCCGCAAGGATGAGGACGCGCTGGAAATGATCCGCCATGACGCGGCGCATGTTCTGGCCGAAGCCGTGCAATCCCTGTGGCCTGAAACGCAGGTCACGATCGGGCCGAGCATCAAGGACGGGTTCTATTACGATTTCTCCCGCGAGAAGCCGTTCACCCCGGAAGACTTCCCGGCCATCGAAGAAAAAATGCGCGAGATCGTGGCGGCCAACACACCGTTCGTCCGCGAGGTCTGGGACCGTGACGAGGCCATCCGCTTCTTTGAAGAGAAGGGCGAGGACTTCAAGGCCCAACTGATTCAGGACCTGCCGGAAGACGAGCAGATCTCGATCTACCGTCAGGGCGAATGGCTCGACCTGTGCCGCGGCCCGCATCTGCGCACCACTGGCGATGTCGGCACGGCGTTCAAGCTGATGCGCGTGGCCGGGGCCTACTGGCGCGGCGACCATCGCAACCCCATGCTGACCCGCATCTACGGCACCGCATGGCGCGACAAGAAGGAGCTGGACGCCCATCTCCTGCGCCTTGAGGAAGCCGAAAAGCGCGACCATCGCCGCATCGGCCGCGAGATGGACCTCTTCCATATTCAGGAAGAAGCCGTCGGGCAGATCTTCTGGCACCGCAAGGGCTGGCGCCTCTATACGGTCCTTCAGGATTACATGCGTCGCGCACAGGAGCGGAACAACTACGAGGAAGTCCGCACCCCGCAGCTCGTGGATCGTGCGCTCTGGGAGGCTTCGGGCCACTGGGACAAATATCGCGAGAACATGTTCATCGCGAGCGTCGAGGACGAGGACAAGACCCTCGCACTCAAGCCGATGAACTGCCCGTGCCATGTGCAGATCTTCCGTCACGGCCTGCGCTCCTATCGTGAGCTGCCGCTGCGGATGGCGGAATTCGGCGCGTGTCACCGTTACGAACCGTCGGGCGCGCTGCATGGCATCATGCGCGTGCGTGGCTTCACGCAGGATGATGCGCATATTTTCTGCACGGACGAGCAGATTGCGGACGAGACCGCGAAATTCGTGAAGATGCTGGCCGAAGTTTACACCGACCTCGGATTCGAGAGCTTCCGTGTGAAATTCTCGGACCGCCCGGAAACGCGCGCGGGTTCGGACGAAGTCTGGGACCGGGCGGAAGGCTCGCTCAAGAAAGCCTGTGAGATCGCAGGCGTCGAATACGAGTACAATCCGGGCGAAGGCGCGTTCTACGGTCCGAAGCTCGAATTCGTGCTGACGGATGCCATCGGTCGTGACTGGCAGTGTGGCACGCTTCAGGTGGACTACGTTCTGCCCGAGCGTTTGGATGCGTCCTATATCGGCGAAGACAGCAACCGTCATCGCCCGGTCATGCTGCACCGCGCGATCCTCGGCAGTTTCGAGCGCTTTATCGGCATTCTGATCGAGCAGTATGCTGGCAAGTTCCCGCTCTGGCTGGCGCCCACGCAGGTTGTCGTGGCGTCCATCGTCTCCGATGCTGGCGATTACGCCAACGAAGTGGCTGCGACCCTCAAGGCTGCGGGACTCCAGGTCGAGACCGACATCCGCAGCGACAAGATCAACGCCAAGATCCGCGAACACAGCCTCGCGCGCGTTCCGGTCATTCTGGTCGTCGGTCGTCGCGAAGCCGAGGAACGCAAAGTCGCCATGCGGCGTCTGGGCGGCGCGACGCAGGAAATCCTGTCGCTTGACGAAGCCGTTACGGCTCTCGCGAAAGAGGCTCAGGCCCCTGACATCGCACGTACGACAAAGGATTGAACGTAATCCCCTTGCACCGCGCGTAAGGCAGGACTATGTGCAGAAGGAACGGGATCGGAAATGGCCGTATCCCGCCTTTCTTCATAAAGGCGGATGCAGGTTGCCGGGCCCGAACGAAACTGATGACAGGAGCTGACCATAGCTAGACCGCCGATGCAGGCCGCGCCCACCCGTGAAGGACCGCGCGTCAACGAGGAAATCCGTGTTCCGCAGGTTCGTCTGATTGACGAAGAAGGCGAAATGCAGGGCATCATGACGACCCGGGATGCCATGATGCGCGCTTTTTCGGTGGGTCTCGATCTTCTGGAAATCAGCCCGACTGCTGTTCCTCCTGTCGTGAAAATTCTCGACTACGGCAAGTTCAAGTATGAGCAGCAGAAGAAGAAGAACGAAGCCCGCAAGAAGCAGAAGGTCGTTGAGATCAAGGAAGTGAAAGTTCGTCCGGGTACGGGCGAGCATGACTTCCAGACGAAGCTCAAGGCCATCCACAGCTTTCTTGACGAAGGCGACAAGGTCAAGATTTCCCTGCGCTTCAAGGGCCGCGAAATGGCCCATCAGGAACTCGGCATCAAGATGCTTGAGCGTATCCGGCAGGAAGTCGAAGAAAAGGCGAAGGTGGAGCAGATGCCCCGCCTTGAAAACCGCCAGATGCTGATGGTGATTGCTCCCCGCTAAGGGGTGCTTTCATCCTGCGAATAAAAAGCCGGCCACTTCCGCTTCGGGAATGGTCGGCTTTTTTTATGGATTGCGCCTCAGGCGGCTTCAGCCGCGAGGTGCGTCTGGTAAAGCGCAACAAACTGCCGCAGCATATCCGTAATTTCGGCCACCGGCGTCTCCCAGTCTCCTGAGCAGGGCTGACGGAAGATTTGCATACTGGGATACCACGGCGTCGTGGAACCGGTTTCCCCCCAGCGCCAGCAGGCATCGCTCCGCGAGAGCATCCAGACAGGCCGGCCAAGCCCGCCAGCCAGATGCACCATGGACGTATCAACACTGATCAGCAGATCCACGCCATAGAGCCCGGCCGCTGTATCCGCGAAATCCACAATACCGTTCGTCGCATCGATCACAGGCAAGCCGGTCTCGGCAATCTGGTTTTTCGCGGCCCCAAGCTGGAAACTGACGAACCGGACCCCCTGCATGTCCATCATGGGCGCGAGTTTCTCCAGAGGGACACTCCGACGCCGGTCCACCTGTGTGGCGACGGGATCATGAGACCGGGGGTCGCCGTTCCAGACCAGGCCGACAATCAGTTCAGGCTGCTCAGGGGTCCGCACCACACCCTGTCGCAACGCACCACCAACGCGCTCCTGTTCTTCAACAGGTACGGACAGATACGGACATTCAGGAGCCGTGTCCGGTGTCAGACCCAGACGCATCGGCAGGCCGACAAGCGGGCAATGCAGATCCAGAGGCAATGATGGATCAAGTGCCGAAACGACGCGGTCAATGCCTTCCATCCGTTCCAGAAGTCTGACGAGCGTGGGCGGAACCTGCACCACGGTCGTCGCCCCAAGCGCCTTGAGCAGTGGCACAAAACGGATGAACTGAAGCGTATCGCCATAGCCCTGTTCATGGTGGATCAGGATGGTTTTGCCCGTCAGGTCCTCCCCCTCCCATTGCGGGATGGAAAGATCCGTGCGCGGCGTCTGGCAGCACCGCCAGCGCCATTCATATTCCCGCCATCCAGCCTCGAAATTTCCGATTTTCAGAAGACTGACGGCCCGTCCGAAGCGACAGACGCCGTTTTCCGGCGCCAGAGCAATGGCGCGGTCATAGTAGGGAAGCGACTCTTCGCTTCGGCCAAGGCACTGGAGCGCATGAGCAATATTATTGATGGCCGGAACATGATCCGGGCAAAGGGAATCGCCGGTTATGGCGTTCTCCAGAGCCTCATCGAACGCGCCTTTGCGGGCCTGAACCAGACTCAGATCGACGTAATAAGGCGCTTCGGATGGTTTTTGCTGAATGGCGACCTTCAGCGCCCGCTCTGCCCCGTCCAGATCCCCTCCTTCCAGACAGACAATCCCTAGCCGATGCCAGATCCTCGGGGCATTGATATCCAGATTCAGGCTCTGAAGATAAAAATGGCGCGCCTGTTGCCAGTCTTTGAGGCGTTCGTACAGACATCCGGCCAGAAATGCAGAATGAGGGTCCTGAGGGAGGGTCTGGACACCATCATTCAGCTTTTCAAAGGCAGCGGGAGCATCGCCTGCATCTGCCAGAGCGAGAATATCCTGTGCCAGCAAACGGAAAGAATTGGGCATGGGGGCTCCTTTTTTTCCGTCGTATCGAAAGCCCCCTAAGAAACCCTTAAAATCTCTCGTTTTCCTGCCCGGACCTGACTGCTTCAGCTCTCCAGCCTACGGGTCAGGCGCTGGAGAAACGGACGGAAACGCAGAAACTGCCCGTATCCCCATTGCAGAACAGTAAGAATGACCGGGTTCCGGGCCGCCAGCCCCATCGGTCGCAGCAGGGGAATGGCGCGCCACATGGCTGCGAAGGCCGCCGCCCCCTCATACAGATGCCCGTCTTCTTCCGCATGGAAACGGGCCAGCAGGGTTTCCCGGTCCAGTGGACAGGCCTGCGCCGACTCAAGATTGATGAAGCGGATGGCCTTGCGCCGGTCCAGACGTTTCATCAGAGCGATTTCACGCCGACACAAAGAACATCCGCCATCGAACCAGACCGTCACCATGGCATGTGACGTCCCGGCAGACGGAACCATTACTGCGACAGTTCCGCCTGCACGAAGACGTTCACGCGGAGGGTCTGCTCATCCGGGCTACGCTGCGGAGGTGCGGAGTCCGCCATGCGGGCCGCCATGAGCATAACAGGGCGCGGGCCCGGCTCTTGAGAGGAAATACGGACTTCCTTCAGACGCACAAGGCGCAGACCCAGCGTCTGCGCGCTCTGCTCCGCCTGCTGACGGACCTGTTTGAGGGCCGCCGTCCGGGCGTCTTTCAGGAGCTGCTCACGAGTGGCATCATCCAGCGACCAGTCCATCCCTTCGAGCATCAGGGACTGCGACTGGAGTTGTCCGGCCAGCGCGAGAAGCTGCACGGAATCCTTGCCGGTGAGTTCAAGCTCCTGTCGGGCTGTCCAGCTTTTCGGCGCGTGTTCGGGCGTATTCTCATAAATGGAGTATCCCCCGGCCCTCGCTTCAATTCCCGCCTGACCGCCCGCCAGTTTCAGGGCTGCGGCCATGCGGGTGTTCACGTCCTTCTGGGCCGTTGCGGCAGACGGGCTATCAGCACGGACAGACAGGCGGATCGTCAGTTCCGTTGGCGCGGCGTGTGCGTTGCCTGTCACGTTGAAATCAAGCTTGGTCGTGGACGGTGTTGTGGTCTGGGGCATGTCAGCGGCCTGTGCTGTGGAGAACGCCCCGGAGAGGGCAAGCGGAGACACGAACAGGGCGGCCACCAGAAGGGGGGCTGGCCGGATCAGAGAAGAAAGACGGGTCATCGGATCTCCTGAAGGCAGGTATCGTGTGGAACGCCCCGAAAGCTGGCAGCAGAAAACGTCAGTCAGCGCGGCTCAGGAGCGTGTTTCAGCAGGACCAACGCCCGACGCAGGCGTTCGATCCCCGCCCGGACATGCCCCTGTGTGCACAGCAGGTTTCCCTGCGCGCGAAGGTGACGCGCATCTTCCATCATCCCCAGCGCAATCGCCCCGGAAGGAGCGGCCAGTTCAGCGTCCACGCTTTTGCGCAGTCGTGCGCAGTATTCCGCCGTCTCGGACGTAACAGAAATCGCATCGTCCGAGCGCCCTGACGGCTGGTGTTGCGCCGGGTGCAGGACTGGCGACGCGGCCAGACAGCCGAGCAGACAGAAAGCCGGGAGAAGCACCGGCGAAGGAAGGGAAAGGCGCATTACGGACTCTCTAGCCCATTCCAGCTAAGCGCAGGGTGGGGCGGGCATGAAACTTCCGTCATGCAGCCTTGGCGGCGGGAGTCACGACCGGCAGGAGCAGAGTCGCGGACAGACCCTGATCTCCATTTTTCAGCTCAAGCGCGCCTCCATGCAGGCTCATGACAGCCTGTACGAGAGACAGGCCAAGCCCGGCCCCCGGCGTATTGCGGGCTGTTTCGGCACGGAAAAACCGTTCTGAAGCGCGGCAAAGATCGTCTTCGCTCATGCCGGGCCCCTGATCCGCAACGGTGATGGCCAGACGTTCGCCCCGCATCTCCACCGAGAGGGTGATGGCCGTGTCCGGCGGAGCAAACTTGATGGCATTGTCCAGCAAATTGGCGACGGCCTGTTGCAGAAGATGCGGGTCGCCATTCACGGGCCGCACGCTCCCGGCCCTGAAGACCAGCCGGAGCCCGGCATCCTCGACGGACGCATCATAAAGCTCGGTCAATCCTTCCAACAGGGAGCGCACATCCAGAATCGTGAAGGCCGCCCGTCTGGCGCCCGCCTCAAGCTGTGCAATACGCAGCAGAGCCTCGAAAATTGACGTGACCCGATCGAGATCCATAACCGCACGATCAATCGCCGCATGAAGTTCTTCGGCGGAAGTGGCGGTACGATTGGCGTCTTCCAGTCGGGCACGAGCGCGGGCGATGGGGGTTCGCAAATCGTGGGCGATGGCATTGGAGACCTGCTTGACGCCCTCCATCAGACGGTTGATCCGCTCCAGCATGGTGTTGACAGTCTGCGCTACCAGATCAGTTTCGTTGCCGGTCAGGGGGATGCGCTGGCTCAGATCGCCCTGCGCCACCGCTGCCGTCGTGCGGGCGATGGAGCGGACGACCTGCCGGAAAATCCTGCGGATAACCAATGCGCCGCCCGCTGCCAGTAGCGAGATCATCACCCACGCCCAGATCAGCGTATCGGTCAGAACGTGTCGGACAAGCTGCCGCCCGCGAACATCGCGCCCTACGATCATCCGGAAGCCCTGCGTCAGGACATAAGCGTGCATTTTGGCGTTGGTGCGGAAACCGTCGCGCTTGATGGCCAGTTCATAAAACTGGTCCATCTGGGTAATGACGACGGGCCATCCGGGCAGATTTCCGGCGAATTTGCGACCATCGGGGCCGACCAGAAGGTAGAGTTCGTCATCATCGACGTTCTGGTCCAGCCTGTCCTGAATGGCGAGACTGAGCGCGGGTGGCCCACCCTGCGTCCAGCGATGAGACAAATCAGCCGCATCGACCTGCACCGCCAGTTCCACCTGGCGGTCAAGCTGGCCCGTCGTGTTCCACCAAATGAAGGACAGGAACGCGCCGGCCGAAATCACGAACACCAGCCCGTAGGCCAGCGCGAAATTCAGCCCGGCCGAGCGGACCGGCCAGCGCAGACGCCGTTTCAGAAACAGCCCGAGACGGCGGCCTTTACGCAGGAGCATTCCCAATCAGTCCGCCCGCAGAATATAGCCCGCATTGCGGATCGTGTGGATCATGGGCTTGTCGAACGGCTTGTCCACCTTCTGGCGCAGGCGCGAAACATGCACGTCGATCACGTTGGTCTGCGGGTCGAAGTGATAGTCCCAGACGCGCTCAAGCAGCATAGTGCGGGTCACGACCTGTCCGGCATGGCGGATCAGAAATTCCAGAAGACGGAACTCGCGTGGCTGAAGGTCGATCTTCTCGCCGCCGCGTTTGACGGTGCGCGAGAGCAGATCCATTTCCAGATCACCCACGACCAGTCGCGTCTGCGGCGCACTTTCCGGGCGGCCGCGACGGCCCAGCGCCTCAACACGCGCCAGAAGTTCTGAAAACGCGAAAGGCTTGGTCATGTAGTCGTCGCCACCGGCCTTGAGGCCCGCGACGCGCTCATCCACATCCGCCAGCGCTGACAGCAGCAGGACCGGCGTTGCATTCTTCTGACCGCGCAGAGTCTCAAGAATCCGCAGACCATCGATGCCGCCCGGCAGCATCCGGTCCAGAATCACGACATCATAGTTTTCGCTAACGGCCAGAAACAGGCCGTCCTTGCCGTTATCCGCCTCATCAACGACATGCCCGGCTTCCCGCAACCCCTTGAGCACGAAAGCACGGACAGTAGGATCGTCTTCGACCAGCAGGATACGCATTGTTGTCTCTCTTCCTTGCGAACGCAGTCTTGCCGTTCCTTGCGGGAAAGAATACCGGCTTGAAGAGCGCCGTCAAAGGCAGTTGTTAAAGATCAGATCTGCAACACCAATGAAATTGCATCTGAAAAGATCTAATAACTGCTGATTTCAGACCGGTCGGGCAAGCAGGACCTTCTTCGCTATCAAAAAATCAGACAACTTCATTCTATCCCCGTCGTCCAGACGCAGAAACGTGAAAACACGAACAATTCCCCAGAGACGCAAAGGATTTTAAGGGGCCTCTATTACCGTCTGATAAAATCAAATTTCAAGACTCAGAAATTGACTAAGGCAGTTGGCCCACAGCACTGTATTCATACCCTCTTTGATACAGCGGCTCAGACCCCAAGCCTTACAGTAAACCGGGACAATGAATGATGGGTTGGAAGTTTGATTTTCAGCACCCTGACCGCGCGGCTCAACAAAACTACCACTCCGCACACGGCGCCCTTGAACGGCACTCAAAGAGTGTTGTAGCGTGCCACATAAAATGCAATACAGGTAAAAAATAATGTCTGAATTAGATTATAGAATAGACAGTTTCAACTTTTCCAATCATGATTTTTCCAAAATTAAAATCGATGGATGGTTCTTAAATCATCAAAAAGAAATAAAAAGCATTTTTCTCCATATTGGCGACATAGACTATCCCCTTGATTCTTACGGACTTTACAGTCCAGATGTCCTTGGAATTCTTGGTGACAGAGCTCGCAACTGTCGTTTCATGCAGTTCATAACTCTTCCCGAAAATACTTTTTTTGAAGACATCGCTGCATCATTTTTTATCGTAAATTACATCGATAATACTTTTGAAATTGTCCGTTTTAATGATCTAGACCATCAGAAGTGGGTGATCCCGAAATGCAAAAATTTTTCTGACCTTAGGATTCACATGGCTGTTCGGGCGTGGGACCGAGCAACTCTGCGTAAGCATCTACAGGAACTGGAAAAATTTACCGGCATCGCCAAACCAGGCGTTGTCATTGGATATTCTGATGACCCAAGACTATATCGGGTAGCTCATGAACATGGGTGGGATTATGTTTCTGCACATAACAAAACAGATCTTCCATTCGAGACACTTGCTTCCTTCTACCTGAGGACAGTCTTAGGGAGTGATGTTCTGCTCCTGATTTCCGATATCCGCCCATCGCATCAGGACTGGGATAATCGCTGGGTATTTGGGGTCCTCAATTTTGGTGCTGTTGCTTATTTTCCACCCGAGCAAATCCAGAAACCTCTTCGAGGTGAGGGTAGCTGGAACAATCCTTTCCAGACCTCCGATCTAAACAAAACCAATCTGGCAGCGTTTACAGCATCTGATATCGAATTATTTGGTCTCCCTGGTCTGCGCTCACTTTCATCCGCAACAGAGACAGAGACTTCACAAACCGTGTACGCTCTGGATACTGAGGTTATTCCCGTTACACACACGGATGAAAAACAGATCAGCTTCATGACACCGTTCGCAAATAGTGTCTCTTTATCATCAAAACAAACTGAATGCCTGAAGAGTATCTTATTAGATGCGCACCCTCTTTCTTCACGACACGACCCCAAAAATAGACTGATAAATGATCAGAAATTATTCTCACGATTTACAAGTCTTGGTGACAATTGCGAGTTTGGATTAATTCAACGCGAAGTTGGCTTAGAGCCTCTTGATCTGTTTCGATTTGGGGGAATACGGGATATTCAAAACCTCATACAAGCATTTGACGAAGATCTGAGTGCTTTCGGAACAGCAAGCGATACTGAAATTTACGAAGCCTACGGCGAGTGGATTTCTACAAGCAATCGTTACGGCGTAACATTCCACACTCATCGTTACGCTCATGATTCATCTCGCGAAGATATGCGTACAAGTGAGCAAAAAAAACTGCGGTATCTTGCCAGAAAAACTTTAGAGGATCTGGAAGAAGGAACCAAAATCCTCGTTCGAAAATCTAACGACGTTATTACGGATGATGAAGCCCGTGCTCTCTATCGAGCCGTCAGACGACATGGAAACTGCCCGATCCTCATAGTGACGCAAGCATCTGGCAAAGCGGATCTTAATACAGTGGAAGATTGGGGAGATGGATTACTAAGGGGTTATATTTCACATTTCGCGCCTTATTCCGAAGCATATTCAGGATCAGTAGAAGAATGGAGGGACCTCTGCGGAGCCGCCCTTGATCTTTTAACTCCGCAAACGGGAATGAATTGACATGTCCACACCTCAGCTCGCCTGGCTTCCAGACCCGACTGTCGCAACGAAGGGTCATCTTTGGGATCAGCGCCTCTCGCAGGCAAAAGACGCCGCCCCTGACTGGGATACGCTGCTGGATCTTGCGCGTTATAATCTGAACTTCATGCGGACGATGAAGCTGGACCGCGTTTTAACGCGCCAGTTCCCGGAACCTCCTGCCCATCTCTCCGTCAAACCCGTTCGTCTTGCGCTTCTCGGCTCTTCCACAATAAATCATTTGATCCCGTCACTTCGGGTTGCGGCTCTGAGGCATGGTATCTGGCTCACTGTGCATACAGGGGAGTATGGGAGCTATCGGCAGGAGCTCGGGCAGGATGATGACGCTCTTAAGGCGTTCGCACCCACACTCATTCTTCTGCTTCTGGATGCGCGACACATAGCGGGTTTTCTGCCACGCAATGCCGACCAGGCCGCAGCCGATACAGCATGTCAGGAAGTTGTTGAGAGGCTGCTTCCAGAATGTTGGCGTGAAGCAAAAAGCCGTTATGGCTGCCCTGTTCTTCAGACGTCTTTTCTCCCTGTCTTCCCGCGCCTTATGGGAAGCGCAGAAGCTCTTCTTCCGTCCTCATCAGCCAATTTCATAACGCGGATCAATGCACTTCTGGCCGCAAGCTGTCACAAGCACGGCGCAATCTTTGTCGATCTGGCCGCTGAGGCAACACGATACGGCCTTGAGGCATGGTATGATCCATCACTCTGGTGGCGTGCCAAACAGGAAATTGCCCCGAGTGCAGCTCCTGCTTTTGGCGAACTCGTGGGCCGCAGTCTGGCCGCACTGGCTGGCCGTTCATCGAAATGTCTTGTGCTTGATCTCGATAATACTCTTTGGGGAGGTGTTATCGGGGATGATGGTCTGGATGGTATCGAGCTTGGGCAGGGAAGCCCTTTAGGCGAAGCTTTTGTTGCTTTGCAGGAATTCGCGCTGCGCCTGAGCCGCAGGGGCGTCGTTCTGGCCGTCTGTTCTAAAAACGATGAGGCGAATGCTCGTTTGCCTTTTCAAAAACATCCAGAAATGATCCTGCGCGAAAAAGATATTGGATGTTTCGTCGCCAACTGGAACGACAAGGCAGAAAATATTCGCGAAATTGCTTCCCGCCTCAGTATCGGCCTCGATTCCATAGTGTTTGTGGATGACAATCCATTTGAACGCTCCCGGGTGCGGGAAGCCTTGCCGATGGTCAATGTTCCAGAAATACCAGAAGATCCCACTCTTGTTCCCGATGCGGTCGCAGCAGCCGGATATTTTGACCTCATTGAATTAAGCGCTGAAGATCTCAATCGAAGCGATCAGTATCAGGCCAATCTGCAACGACAGTCCCTACAAGAAAGCGCTACGGATCTTGGCAGCTATTTGAACGGGTTAGACATGACCCTGATTTATGGCGCGTTCAACTCGACCAATCTTTCGAGAATTACACAGCTTATCAACAAGAGTAATCAGTTTAACCTGACAACACGCCGTTACAGTCAGGACGATCTGACAGCGCTGATGGCTGATGACACGGCTTTTGGTCTGTGGTTCCGTTTGACCGACCGCTTCGGAGATAATGGTCTGATTGCGGTTGTCATAGGACGGGACGCTGCCGAAGGAATTGTGGATATTGATACATGGCTTATGAGCTGCAGGGTTCTGGGCCGTGGTGTAGAAGAAGCAACGCTCAGTGTTATTGCGGCTCAGGCTCGTGCAAGAGGAGCAATAGCGCTTCGAGGAACGTACCTGCCCACGCTCAAGAATAGCATGGTAGCAGACATGTATTCCCGGCTTGGCTTTACATTACTGGAAGACAGGGGAATAGAAGGAAAGTCATACATCCTTCCTTTAACGGAATGGATGCCCGCAACAACCTCTATTACCTTAAGTTCGGAGTTTTAAAAATGAACCGTAACGACGTTGTTGAACAGATTACGAAGATCTTTCAAGATGTTTTCGACGACCCCAATCTTACTCTGAAGGATGACACAACTGCTCAGGATGTTCCGGGGTGGGACTCTGTTGCCATGATCAATATCATTGTAGCTATCGAAGAGCACTTCAACATCCGTTTGAAAACGCGGGAAATTGACGGTCTGAAATCAGTTGGCGATCTCTACGAAACCGTTCTCGCCAAAGTATCCTGAGAAGCGGATTCCAGCCTGTCTGGATTTCGTAAGTAACGACGAGACAGCAGAAGAACCATTCATGGTTAATGGTTCTTCTGGATGAATCTCCGATAAGACTAATTTGCAGACAAACCGGCTTCTGCCCTGCTTCCTGAAGGTTTACAGCTTAGTCATCCGCATCCTGCGGACGCGGACCAATATGGATGGGCAGCGTCAGAGAGTGTTTGCCGCGCTGGATCTGAAAGCTCAGGACCACGCCGGGACGCGCCGCCGCAATACTGCGCAGAAGCATCCGGGCGCTGGTGACGGGCACATTGTCCACCTGCGTCACGATATCGCCACGCCGTAGACCGCCCTTCTGGGCCGGGCCACCGTTATCCACACCGGCAATGCCAATCGCTGCATCCCCGTCATCGAGCGTGATGCCGAGCCAGCCATGTTCGGCATGACCCGTCGCCTCGATTTCCGCGACGATCGGGGCCACGATTTCGGACGGAATGCCGAACCCAATCCCGACCGAGCCTCCTGCAGGCGTCACGATGGCGGCATTCACGGCCACGACCTGCCCGCGCATATTGAAAGCCGGGCCGCCCGAATTGCCGGGGTTGATTGGGGCATCAAGCTGGATGAAATCGTCGAGCGACCCGATGCCCAGATCGCGCCCGACCGCCGAGACAATTCCCGCCGTGACGGACGATCCGAAGCCGAACGGATTGCCCGCGACGAGAATCCAGTCCCCGATATCGGTCTGCTGGCTGTCACCCCAGGTGACATGCGGAAGCGGCTCGGGGCTGTCGACCTTGATGACGGCGATATCCGTCAGCGGATCGGCCCCCAGCAGACGCGCTGGCATTTCATGGCCGTTGGACAACGATACCACGACCTTGTCCGCCCCGCCCACGACATGGCGATTGGTCACGATGATCCCGGACGGATCGACGATGAAGCCCGAACCCGCGCCGACCATTTCTTCCTGCTGGCGCTTCATCCGATCCCGGTAGCGCTTTTCAAGCGGGGTGCCGCGGATCTGAGGCGGAATATGGTCGTGACCATCGGGGCTGTTCTGGGTAATGGCGATGTTGACCACGGCCGGGATCACCTGCCGCACCAGCGGGGCAAAACTCAGCGGACCATATTTAACCAGAAGTGGCGGCAGAGCGGGCGCCGGAGCCGGGACCACGGCGGGCTGTGTGGGGATGCCATGTGCGTCCGTGTTCTCGCCCGCAACGGTGCGATCGGGAATGATCGTCGGGAGCATTTTCGGCGCGGGAGCCTGCACGACTGCGGGCTTCTGCGGCTGTTCCACGGAATGCGTAACGCTCTGCGGGCTGTTGCCATGACCGCGCAGGGCCAGCATCAGCCCCACCGTCACCACAGTGGCCGTTCCGGCACCGATCGCAGCAGCCTGCAGGGTGCGGTTCATGGGAAACAGGACAGGAACATCGTCATACCAAATCTGCTAACACAGAATTGTTCCACATCCCAAGATCCTGACGATTCAGCGGCCCTGCTGAGATTTCGAACGCGGTTTCGGCGGCTCTGCTGTCGCGGGGTCTTCGGGCCAGTCATGACGGGGGTAGCGGCCCCGCATGTCCCGGCGCATATCGGCCCAGCTTCCTTTCCAGAAGCCTTCCAGATCCGCCGTGATCGCCTGCGGACGACCGGCGGGCGACAGCAGCGCGCATTGCAGGGCCAACTGTCCATCCGCGAGTTCCGGCGTCCGAGCCGTACCGTAAAAGGCCTGCGCGCGGGCGGAAACCGTAGGAACAGCGCCGGTATAATCGATGTCGTGTGTGCTGGCCTTCAGCGTCAGGCGCGGCGGGAGCTTGCGGTCCAGCGCAGACAGATCCGCATAGTCCAGCCGCGCACGCAGGATGGACAACAGGTCCAGCGCCCGGACCTGCGCGAGCCGGTCACATCCCGCAAGATACGGCTCCAGCCACTCCAGAGACGCCGCCAGCCCGTCATCGGACAGGTCCGGCAGATGCGGCGCATAGGTCGCGCGGGCGTGGGCCACGCGGGCCTGAAACTGACGTCCGGCCTCCGTCCAGGTCAGGGCCTGCGCCGGAGTCGCGGCGATCTGCTGCAAGAGAAGGCTCTGCGCTTCCTCGGGGCTGATCTCGCCGTTGCGGTCGCGCAGAACCAGTGCGCCCAGGCGGAGCCTGCGACGGGCGATAATGCGGCCGGATGTCCCGTCCAGCGTCGTCTCGACCTGCTCGCGCGTCCGGTCCAGAAGGGTCTGGGGCAGGTTTTCAGCATCCAGCGGGGCTGCGAGCGTGATCTCCGTAGAGGTCCGCGTGTGGAACGCCGCCCCGGCCAGCAGTTTCTCGCGGGCCAGCGGGTCATTGGCCGAAACGCGGGCACTTCCCCCACCTGCCAGACGGAAACGCCCAAGCTCGCCCGCCGCCTGCGCAACACGATCCGGAAACCCTGCGGCCAGCAGCGCACCCGCATGGTCCGGCAGCGGGATGAGCGGCACGTCCCGCTCCCCCATCCGGCGCAGGAAGCGCTTTGCGGACTGACGCATATGGAACAGGCTGGCCCGATCCGCGCGCGGGTCGTCGCGCTCGAACAGGGCGAAGCGGAGACGGATATCAGCGCCCGGCGTGGGGCCAGAAGGGCGGTTCAGACGTGGACGGAGCGGATCGCGCTCTTCCAGCAGGGCCGCCAGACAGGCCGCCGTCACGCGCTCCGGCAGGGTCCAGGCCGCGCACAGCATCGCGGCCAGACGCGGATGCGTGCCAAGGGACGCCATGCGTTTGCCAAGTGCCGTAATGAGGTTGGAATCATCCAGCGCGCCGAGTTCCCGCAACAATTCGCGTCCGCCCGCCAGAACGCCGGAAGGCGGCGTGTCCAGCAACGGCAGACTGTCCGGAACCGTGCCCATGACCTCCTGCCAGGCGGCGGTGACGAGCGCGAAATCCGTCAGATCGGCCACGAGAATTTCCGGCGCGTCCTGCGGGCGCAGGCTGCGCTGCGTCATCTCCGACCACAGGCGAATGGCAATGCCCGGAGACTGCCGCCCTGCACGGCCTGCACGCTGGGTGGCGGTGGCGCGGGATATTTTCAGCGTTTCCAGCCGTGACAGGCCCGTATTCGGATCAAGCCGCGGGGCGCGACGCAGACCGCCATCCACAACAATCCGCACACCGGAAACCGTGACGGACGTCTCGGCAATGGACGTCGCCAGCACAACGCGGCGCGTGTCGGACGGCGCGATGGCGCGGTCCTGATCTTCGGTCGTCTGCTCGCCGTGCAGCGGGAAGATCGGAACCGTGCCGTCCAGCAGCGCCTGAGTGCGGCGGATTTCGCCAACCCCGGGCAGGAACGCGAGAATATCGCCGTCTTCCTCCGCCAGTGCCTGACGGATCGCGCGGGCGCAGGCTTCCGGCAGGTCCCGCATGTGGGGAATGTCGCGGGTATGGCGGATGTCGATGGGGAACTGGCGGCCTTCGCTCTCGATCAGCGGGGCGTTCATCAATGTTGTGAACGCGCGACCATCCGGTGTGGCGGACATGGCCAGAATCCGCAGATCGGGCCGCATTTCGCGCTGCGTGTCCAGACAGAACGCCAGTGCCGCATCCAGATCGAGCGAGCGTTCATGCACTTCATCGAACAGCACCGCGCCCACACCCTCCAGCAGCGGATCGGTCAGCAGGCGACGCAGAAGCAGACCCTCGGTCACGACTTCGATGCGCGTTCTGGCGGACATTGCGGAATCGGTGCGCGTGCGGAACCCCACAATGCCGCCCGGCTTCTCACCCAGCGACGACGCCATGCGCGAGGCCGCCCCACGCACCGCCACACGGCGCGGCTCCACGAGGATCAGACGCTGCGTGCCGAGCCACGGTGCGTCCAGAAGGGCGAGCGGCGTCAGAGTCGTCTTGCCCGCACCCGGAGGCGCGACGAGAACGGCGTTGGGCTGCGTCTGTAACGTCGCCAGAAGCTCCGGCAGAATCGCCGTGACGGGAAGTTCGGGAGGAAGAATGAAGGTCAGAACGCAGCCCCCGCACCGGCAACAACAGCCAGCAGTTTAAAAGTTTTTGGTGCAGCTCTCCGCCTTTTTGGAAAAAGGCGGAACCCAAAAACTTTTCTCTGTATTTTTTACCGCAATGGGAAGCCGAGTTTATGCAGCACCGTGCGCATAACGTGACGGCCGCTCAGGCCCTTAAAGCTGTCCACACGCTTAGCCACTGTTTCCGACCATGCGCGCGACGACAGACCCTGTTTCTTCTGGTAGTCGTCCGCGATCCGGTCATAGGCCGCGATACCTTCAGCCTCGGTCTCTGTGCTGTATCGCTCGCGATGCAGCACCACGTCCTGACCCAGACGCGGTTTGTGGCCGTTCTGGGCTGCGGGATCGGGCTGGCCAACGCACAGACCCACAACCGCCACCGAACGCGGCGGCAGGGACAGGAGTCGTGCCACTTCTTCGGGATAATTCCGCAAGCCGCCGATATAGACCGTGCCCAACCCAAGGGACTCGAAGGCAGTGACGGCGTTCTGGGCCGCAATACCGGTATCGAGCGTCGCCATGAGGAAGATTTCTTCATAGTCGAGCGCTTCGTGCCCCGTCCCTGCCCGCTCCGCGATCCGCTCCAGCCGAGACAGATCCACGATCCATGCGAGGAACAGAGGCGCGACTTCGATATGCTTCTGGCCGCCGCACAGTTCGGCAAGTCTGGCCCGCGTTTCCGGGTTCTCGACGGCCACGACGGACCAGACCTGAAGATTGCTGGACGTCGCAGCCGAGGACGCCGCCGCAATACCGGCCTCCAGCGTGCCTTCGGGCAGGGCATCCGGCAGATAGGCCCGGACCGAATGGTGCGACAGCAGCAGGTCAAGCACCGCATTGTCCGGCAGGGTTTCCGGCGCCGTCGTGCGGTACCGTGTCTGCCACAGTGCGGAAATCCTTTCGGAAGAGGTGCCCGACATATCGTGTCCCTTATTCGTCGTACGTCATCAGAGCGTTCAGCGGAACGTCCAGTTTGTCACGGCCTTTCAGATCCGCAAGCTCGATCAGCACGGATGCGCCCACAACTTCGGCGCCGACCTTGCGCAGCAGATCGATGGACGCAGCGAGCGTGCCACCCGTCGCCAGCAGATCGTCCAGCACCACGACGCGCTGGCCCGGCTTGATGGCATCGGCCTGAATGTGGAGTTCGTCTTCGCCGTATTCGAGGCCGTATTTCAGGGAAATGGTCTTGCCCGGCAGCTTGCCCGGCTTGCGCAGCATCGTGAAACCACAGCCCAGACGCAGCGCGAGCGGAGCAGCGGTCAGGAAGCCGCGGCTCTCGATTCCGGCCAGCATGTCCGGCTGCCATGCGGCGATCGCACGGGCCAGACGCGCGGTGGCGACCTGCCAGGCGTCGGGCGAGCGGATCAGCGTCGAGATGTCATAGAACAGGATGCCCGGCTTCGGAAAATCCGGAATTTCGCGGATGTAACTCTTGAGATCGAGCGGCTGGGGGTCCTGAAACGACATGGTGGCACGGCTTTCATCTGGTCATGGCAAACAGCGCGGCATGTAGGGGAGTCTCCCCCCCAACTCAACCCCGGCCTCAGGTCCGGATTGCGTCTCTCGCCTGTTCGATGGCTGAGAGAAGCCCGGCCCTGCGGAACGGTTTGGGCAGAACAGCCATACCATGCGGGGCCGTGTCGCGGTCTTCATAATCGCCGGACATGAGCACGACGGCCATCTGCGGACGACGCTCCCGCAACAGATGCGCGATCTCCAGCCCGTTATGCGACCCCGGCAGGTTGAGATCCGTCACCAGAAGATCCGGTGCGTCCTCCCCCTCCAACGCGCCATCACCGTCCAGAACATGTCGGACGGTCCAGCCTTCCCGCTGGAGAACCGTCTCGACCACCAGCGCAATGGCGGCATCATCTTCGACAAGAAGTGCTTTCATGACGGATGTTTCCTTAAGAAGGGCGCGGTGGTTCCGCCACCGCAGGCAGGCTGGGTCGCAGCAGGGCGAAGCCCATGGCGGCCAGGAACGCAAAAGCCATGAAAATCGCCATCGGAACTGCTGTCCCGGACGGCATCAGCCCGAACAGCGCACTTGCCACAGCGCCGAAA
This sequence comes from Gluconobacter cerevisiae, assembly GCF_015244675.1. GTDB lineage: Bacteria > Pseudomonadota > Alphaproteobacteria > Acetobacterales > Acetobacteraceae > Gluconobacter > Gluconobacter cerevisiae. The sequence goes on from NZ_JABCQO010000001.1 coordinate 492,550, forward strand.
AGATACTGCATCGTCCCCGCCAATGCCGAGGCCGAACCGGCACGATCGGACTGTTCTGACAACGCGCCAACCATAGAATTCGGCCCTATAACGCCCGTGGGCGCCATGGTGATGACAAGTGCGATAATGAGCGGCCACAGGAACATCGCCTTGATATGGCCTTGCGGGTCGAGATCGTAATTCGACACCAGCGCCAGAAGAAGCAGGACGGCACACCCGGCCAGACTGACACCCAACGCGGAAAACAGCATCTTCCCCGTACTGACACGGCCCACGAGCTGACCGTTAATGGCAGACGCCCCGATCATGCAGACTGCAAACAAGCCGAACAGCATACCGTAATGGAACGGTGACATCCCGAACACATCCTCGAACAGCATGGGGGCTGCGGTCAGATAGGTGAAGGTCACGAAGCCCAGAAAACTCCAGACCAGACCGTTCGTGATGAAGCTGCGGGTCCGCAGGATATAGGTGTAGCGTTCGATGATGGAGATGGGGCGCAGGTCCCGGCGGTCCTGCGGAGCGAGCGTTTCTGGAAAGACCGTCATCAGCAGAAGGGTACAGAGCCCGCCATAAACGGCCGTGGCCCAGAAGATCATGCGCCAGTCCACGAATTTCAGCGCAAAACCGCCCAGCATGGGCGCGAGAATCGGCACGGTGCCCTGAATGACGATCAGGCGGGACATCATTTTCGACGATGCATCCCCTTCCGTCAGGTCCCGGATGCACGCATTCGGCACCACAAGCCCGGCGGACGCCATGATGGCGGAAAAGACGCGGCAGATGCACAAAAACGTCATGCTGGGCGCCATTGCGCAGCCGATTTCGCCCAGCGTATAGCCCAGCATTCCGATCAGCAGCGGCCAGCGACGGCCGAAGCGGTCCGAGATCGGGCCGATGCTGATCTGCCCAATGGCCAGCCCGATCACCCAGGCCGCCATGGTCGCACTACCCGCACCGGGTGAGGTGTGAAGCTGGCGCTCCATTTCGGGGAGAGCCGGAAGATAGACATCCGTCGAGACCGGCCCGACAGCCGTAAAAATTCCCAGCAGAACCGGAAGCCATGCGGGCAGGGAATCTCCCCGTCTGAATCTCATGGTCTGGTCTGTCATGCGCGTTTGCCTGTTCACTTCAGGTTGCGGATTGATGGTCTGATAGCGTGGTCAGGGGGCGTCCCGTTCCCGGCCATGCTGACGCAGCAGGACAGCGCCCAGCACACCCGACACGACGAACAGGATTCCCGCAAGCCCCAACTGAAGGACATGCCCGATCCGCGTCCCGGACCCGACCAGAACGAAAATCAGGGTCTGCGGCAATCCGCCCAGAAAGGTCGCGACCGAGAACGGCAGCAGCGGCAGCTCGAACAGCCCCGCCGCCGTCGAAACCAGCAGGGCGGACCCCACAGGCATCAACCGCAGTGTCAGCACCGCCCGGAAGGGCTTTGCATGGAGCGTGCGGGCCAGAGCGGCATAATCCGCTTCCAGCCTGTCATGCAGCCGCGCCCGGAACGCTGCCGGGGCCAGAACCCGCGCCCAGCCATACGCCAGAACCGCCCCCAGCATATAGGCCACAGAACACAGGACAAGCCCGCCCCATAATCCAAAGGCGAGACCCGCCGCCACGCACAGCGCCTGACGCGGCAGACCGCACGCGCTGTAGGGCACGGCCAGCAGCAGGAACCACAGTGGCGCGCCCGGCGTCTCGTGCCAGTGCGGAGCGTTTTCCAGAAGATGGTGGATGAATGGCAGCCGCTGGAGTGCTGCCACCAGCACCAGCATCGCGCCGATCGTCAGCGCGGCACGCCACGGCACGATCTGCCGCAAGGTGCGGCGCAGGTCCGGATCGGGGGGAAGAGACATCGGGCTACCCATTCCTGCCCGATACCAGCCGCGGGCCGCCGCGGCTATGGGTGGGCGCGTAAACACGTGTTCATGCTGGCGCGCTTACCGTTGAAGAATGGGCATCCGGAGAAATCATCCGACTGCATTTTTCTCTTGAAGATATATCGTAAGATACTATATCGTTCGATATATCGAATAGGATAACATCATGTTTAGACGTAAAATGGATTTTTTCAGCACGGCCCGTCATGGCCATCATCATCGTGGCGGCTTCTTCGGCAGAGGCCGTCCCGTCTCGGAAGGCGACGACCAGAAAGAGGGTGGCAATAGTGAAGGCCGGAGCGAGCGGCCTAATGAGAAACGGGGCGGTCGTCACTGGGGCATGGATGGCTTTGGACACCGGCATGGCGGACGTGGTGGCGGCATGGGCGGTGGACGCTTTGGCGGGCGCTTCGGAAGAGGCTTTGGCGGCGATCTCGGCGGCGAAGACTTTACACGCGGTCGCAAGCTGACAGCTGATGAGCTTCAGCTCGTTATCCTCGCTTTGCTCGCGCAAGCCCCAGCCCACGGCTATGAGCTGATCCGGCGCCTCGAAGAGCGGTCGGGCGGATTCTACAAGCCCAGCCCCGGCGTAATCTACCCTTCCCTCACCTATCTTGAGGAAACCGGCCTTGCCGCCGTCACACAGGAAGGCAACCGCAAGCTCTACAGTCTGACGGACGAGGGAAAAGCCAGCCACGAAACCCGCAGTGAGGAAGCAGCCCGCATCCTCGACGTCCTGAGCCGTATCGGCGCCCGCATGGCGGATGTCCGCGAGGCGTTCACCGGCGTCAACGACCTCGACCCCACGTTGGGGCAGGCCTTTCACGATGCGCGTTTTGCCCTGAAATCCGCTCTGAAATCCCGCCGCGGCGCGGGTGCGGACGAACTGCGGCGGATCGTGGCGATCCTCAACCGCGCGGCAGTGGAGATCGCAAAACCTGCTTCCGATCAAAAGACATCGGACGAATAAGGCAGGGCGCGCCTCTCCCAACGCCTGCACCGATGACGTAAAGGATGGTCCATGATCGTTCAGGACCATCCCAATTTCTGCAACATGCCCGAGGACATGCGTTATTACCGGCCGGAGCATTTCGGGGCGGGATTCATCGAAAAATCGATGGTCTTCCTGCTGCCGGAACGGCTGAGGAAGTTCCGGCGCAACCTGTGGCATGTGCGGCGCAATCCCGGCGACGATGCGGTCTATATGCCGCTGTTCCGCGTCAATTGCGTCCTGCCGTCGGAACCTGCTCCCGTTGGGCTTCAGGGGCCGTTCGACGTGTACCCCTTCTATACCCGCACCACGAAAACCCGCAGCCGCGAGCTGGATTATTACGTCCTGTTCGTCTTCCGGGACCGCATGTCGTGGATGCGCTGCAAGACGCTGCTCGAAAAGCCCTGACTCTCACGCAGCTTTGCCTTTGCGGACGGGCTCCAGCGGGTCAATGATGCAACATCATCAACCACCACAAGGCTCTCCGCCATGCCCAAGACCCTTTACGCCACGCTCAAGGCCCTTCCCGGACAGCGCGAAACCCTGCGCGGCCTGCTGACGGCGCTGGCAAAAGATGTCCGCGCCGAACCCGGCTGCGAGCGTTTCAAGGTCTATACGCTCGCCTCCGACCCCGACCTGTTCCATGTGGAAGAAACCTATCGGGACGACGCAGCCTTCGCCGCCCATATGGCCACCGAACACGGCAAGGTGTTCAACCAGAAGATCACGCCACTGGTCGAAGGCGGCGGATCGGAAGTTGTTTTTCTGGATGCGGTGATCTGATCGCTATTTCAGATACAAATAGAACGGGATGATCCCGAAGATCGCCCAGGCCACGATGAAAATGAACGGGGCCTGATGGGCGAACAGGGCGCCACGCTGGGCGCGGCGCATCATGTCACGGGTTTCGTCTTCGTTCGGTGCCAGAGTGAAATCGGTTAGATCCGGACTTCGGGTGTGCAGATGGCGCTGCTTGCCCTCCCATTTGCCGATTGCAGCATAAGCCGCACGGATGCCCGGCAGCGCCATCAGCGCCAGTACAAACCCCAGTAGCGAAAACAGGGGCGGCAGCAGAAGCACCATGCTGTCGCCCCACCGTTTCGTGGAGCCGGTCATGGCCGTTGCATAGGCAATGACCAAAAACGCCTGTGATCCCAGAAGAGCCTGAAGACGACCATTCACGATTTCGGTCTCGAACCGGATCTCCGAGCGGTAGAAAGCAAGAAGCTCGTTATCGGTCGGATGACCCTGTGCGACGATCTGAGTGGTATCTGGAGACGGCGATGCGGTGTCGTCCATCGGGACCTTCGTGATATGCTCGGTCTTCGATAGCGCCCCAGATATGTCTCAGGTTCCGCAATTTTCGGGAAAGTCCTGTCAGATCAGGCCTTTCGCACGGATCAGAGCGAAAGCGGCGAGCGAGACCATGCATTTCATTTCGCCTTCGCGGATCATGGTCTCGAACGCCTCCAGCGTCATGTCGTGACAGGTGATGTCCTCTTCCGTGGCTTCCAGATCCGTCTCGCCACGGGTCAGGTTGCGGGCAAGGAAGACATGCCCCTTCTGGTTCGAATACCCGGCGCCCTGATACATCGTGCCGACATGGATCATCTCGCCGGCACATAACCCGGTTTCCTCGCGCAGTTCGCCCAGCGCCAGCTCGACGGGATCGACGTTCTCTTTCGTCTCCCACATGCCCATCGGCAGTTCCCACAGCCGCTCGCCTACCGGATAGCGAAACTGCTGGATCAGCGTGACCTTCCCGTCGGCATGCAGCGGCAGGATCACAACGAACTCACCCCGCTCCACAATCCCGTACAGGCCCTGCTTTCCGTTGGGATGGACGATGATGTCCTCACGCAGGGCGGTCCAGGGATTGCTGTAGGCCAGTCGGGTCGAAAGCGTCTGGAAACCGGCGTCCCTGCGTGCGTCTTCAAGGGTCTTATCGGTGCTCATGGACGGCTCCTGATCTTGTTTCGTTCTTTCGAATCGGCGACACTCGCGTCATGGAGCAACGCCGGATCGTGCATATCGACATGGACGCATTTTACGCGTCTGTCGAACAGCGGGACGACCCGTCCCTGCGCGGCCGTCCGCTCGCGGTCGGGCGGGGCGAAGCGCGGGGCGTGGTCGCAGCCGCAAGCTATGAAGCCCGGCGCTTCGGCGTCCGCTCGGCCATGCCGTCGGTTACGGCCAAACGCCTGTGCCCGGAACTGGTGTTCGTCCCCGGACGCTTTGACGTCTATCGGTCAGTGTCCGCCCAGATCCATGACATTTTCTCCCGCTACACGCCCCTGATCCAGCCGCTGTCGCTGGATGAGGCCTATCTGGACCTGACGGACCATTTGGGCGCTTACGGCTCGGCCACACTAGTCGCGGACCGCATCCGCGCGGACATCCACGCCGAAACCGGCCTGACCGCCTCGGCTGGCGTGTCCTACAACCGGTTTCTGGCCAAGCTGGCCTCGGATTACCGCAAACCCGACGGGCTGTTCGTGATTACGCCCGCCATGGGCCCGGATTTCGTTTCCGCGCTGCCCGTGGATGCGTTTCACGGCATCGGTCCGGCCACAGCCCGGAAAATGCGCGCGCTCGGGATCGAGACAGGCGCGGATCTGCGGACACACAACATCGAAACCCTGACCCGGCATTTCGGCAAGGCGGCGGCATTCTATTATGGAATCTCACGCGGCATTGATCATCGTCCCGTCGTTGTGAACCGGGAGCGCAAATCCCTCGGAACCGAACAGACCTATCTTCAGGACCTGACTTCCGAACCCGACGCACACACGGCCCTGACGCAGATTGCCGCCAAGCTGTGGGGCAGTCTGCAACGCCGTCAGCTTCAGGCCCGCACCGTAACCCTGAAGGTCAAATACGCCGATTTCCGCCAGATTACCCGCGCCCGCACCTTACCTGCGCCGGTTCCGTCCGAAGACGTCCTGCTACAAACGGGGCAGACTCTCATGATGCCGCTGTTTCCTTTTGTGACGGGCGTCCGTCTGCTGGGGCTCACGCTTTCGGGGTTTCATGCGCCCGCTCCCACGTCCTCCGACCAGATGGAACTGCTGTTCCGCGACGCGCCTGACCCGTCATAAGCGCCCTCCACGCGAAATTTATGAGGCAAAGACAGGGCCGCCCTCGTGACGGCACCCGTCATCTGGCCTATGCCATGAGAGATCTTTTCACAGATAAGCCTCAGGAGAGCAGAGCCATGACCGCGCAGGAAACGTCGGCGGCCTCACCGACGAAACGCGTTCTTGCCGTCGTTCTGTTCAATCTGCTGGTCTATATCGTGATCGGCCTGCCCAATGCCGTTCTGGCGATTTTCGTCCATGAGAGCCTGGGTTACAGCACCACCGTCGCAGGCATCACGTTCTCGCTCCAGTATTTCGCGACCTTCGCCGCGCGCCCTTCCGCCGGACGACTGGTGGACCGGATCGGCCCCAAACCAGTCGTCATTGGCGGACTTGTCACCTGCGTTCTGTCGGGCCTGCTGATCGCAGGGTCCGGGCTGCTGGCGGCCACGCCGCTGCTGTCTCTGGGTGTGCTGCTCTCCAGTCGTCTGCTGCTGGGCTGGGCGGAAAGCTGGGCCGCAACCGGGGTGATCGTCTGGAACATCCGCCGCGCCGGGGCGGAAAACACCGCCATCGCCATTTCATGGAACGGCATCTGCTCCTATGGCGGAATCGCGCTGGGTGCGCCGATCGGGGCAAAGCTGTCGCTGCTGGCCGCGCCTTATGGCGGGCTAGTCTCAGTCGGTATCCTCTCGGCGGCGCTGCCGCTGTTCGGCCTTGCGATCATCGGATTCTATCCCGCCGTCGAACCCCTCCCCGCAACCAGCAAGCCCATCTCTTTTTCGCGCGCTCTCAGACTCGTCCTGCCGCATGGCTCGGCACTGGCAGCAGGGTCCATCGGATTTGGCGCGATCTCGTCGTTTCTGGCCCTTTATTACTCCGTCCTGCACTGGGAAGGCGCCGCCACCGCGCTGGCGGTTTTCGGGTTCATTTTCGTCGTCATCCGGTTTTTCTTCGCCTCACAGATCGCAATCCGTGGCGGCGTGTTCGTGGCGATCGTCTCACTGCTGGTAGAGGCGCTGGGACTTGCCACGCTCGGTCTGTTCCAGACGCCGTTCGCAGCCCTCGTGGGGGCCGCGCTGACCGGGGCGGGATTCTCACTGCTCTTTCCGGCTCTCGGTGTTCTGGCCGTCAACAGCGCGGGGCCCGAGAACCGTGGGGCGGCTCTGGGCGCCTATTCCGTCTTCATTGACCTTGCCATCGCGTTCTCGGGGTTGTTTCTTGGACAGGTCATCGAGTTCGCAGGCTACAGAACGATGTTTGCCACCACCGCCCTGTGTTGTCTGGGGGGCGTGCTGATCAGCCGTTCTCTGGGCCGCCGGATTTCCTGACAGATCCTTGCTTCAACTGACACGGACCCGACATGATCATTCGTTCCTGCGCCGTTTTCTGTGGTTCCCGCTTTGGCAACTCCCCTGCTTACGCTGAAGGGGCAACGGAGATCGGAACGGCTCTGGCGCAACACGGAATCACACTGGTCTATGGCGGCGGGCATGTCGGGCTGATGGGCACGGTGGCGGATGCAGCACTCAAGGCGGGCGGCAAGGTGATCGGCGTCATCCCCGAATTCCTTCATACCCGCGAGGTGATGCACAAGGGCGTCACGCAGCTTGAAATTACGCCGGACATGCACACCCGCAAGGCGCGCATGTTCGAACTCTCCGACGCCTACGCCATCATTCCCGGCGGCCTCGGCACATTCGACGAACTCATGGAAATCATGACCTGGAAGCAGCTCGGCCTGCATCAGGGGCCGATCTATATCGTCAATATCGACGGCTGGGCCACGTCTCTGGTGCAGACGCTAAACGATGCCGTCGATCAGGGTTTTGCAGAACCGTCAGCCCGCCGCCTGTTCACAGTCGTGCAGGACGTGCCGGAACTGATGGAGCATCTGTCCGTCAGCGTCCCGGCCTGAGTTCAGGAGCGGGGCGCGTCCCCGCTCACCCTTCCAGCGTTGCGACCAATAGAGCGACAATCTCTTCCAGACGCACCCGGTCCGCGTCCGAAAACCGGTTCTTCACCGGGCTGTCGATGTCCAGCACGCCCACAAGCACGCCCCCCGCCACGATAGGCAGCACGATTTCCGACTCCGATGCCGCATCACAGGCGATATGGCCCGGAAACGCATGGACGTCCGGGACCACGAGCGTCTCGCGGTTCTGCGCAACCGTCCCGCACACGCCCCGGCCCAGCGGAATCCGCGTGCAGGCCAGCCGCCCCTGAAACGGCCCCAGCACAAGCTGCTTTTCAGCCTCTTTCCAGAGATAGAATCCGGACCAGTTGATCTGCGGCAGGGCCTCGAACAGCAGGGCCGCGATATTGGCCATGTTGGCGATCATGTCCGTCTCGGTCGACACGACGGACCGCACCATCGGAACAAGCTCGTCAACGCTCAGGCGATGGATGGGAGCACTCATAAAAAGACAGTCCTGCAAAAACAGAAGATTAGGGCCACCGATCATAGGTCAGATCGGAAAAAACGCGAAAGGACGCCGTTTTTAATAGAAAAGCGTTCGTTTCCCGTAATGCTCCCGGGTCTGCGAGAATTATTAGAAATTATTCACAAAATAAAAAACAGTTTCCTCAAATGAAGAGACTTCTAAAAGAGGCCGGTCCTTTCGTCTGAAAGATCCTTTTCATGATCCTGACATCCCAGACCCTTCCGACTCTGCCGGACTCCATCCTGACCTCCCCCTATGATCGGACGACGGTGACACCCGGCATTGTCCATCTCAGTGTCGGCAACTTTCACCGTGCCCATCAGGCCGTCTATACGGACCGCGCGCTGGCCCTTCCGGGGGAGTCCGGCTGGGGTATCGTGGGTATGGGCCTGATGGATTTTCCCGGAGAAGTGGCAAAGGCCGAGGCCCTGCACGCACAGGACGGCCTCTACACCCTGCGCGCCTGCCCGCCGAACCGTCCCGACACGGTCCGGGTCGTCAAGTCGCTGGTCGAATACATTCATGCCCCCGCCGACCGCGAAGCCGCTCTGAAGCGCCTGACGGACCCCGCCATCCGTATCGTCAGCCTGACCATTACCGAAGGCGGCTACTATATGGATGAAGCGGGCCGGTTCATGACCGAGCACCCCGCCATCGCTGAAGACCTGCACCGCCTGGTCCCGCAGACGGCATTCGGTATGATGACCGAAGCCCTGCGCCAGCGCCGTGATGCCGGGATCGCGCCCTTCACCATCCTGTCCTGCGATAACGTGCCTGCGAATGGCGATGTCGCCCGCAATGCCGTGCTGTCCTTTGCCCGTCTGCGTGATGCGGAACTGGCGGCGTGGATCGAAGCCGAAGTGGCTTTCCCCTCCTGCATGGTTGATCGCATCACCCCGGCCGTTCATCCCGCCGACGTGGCGCGCCTCAATGCCCAGAGCGGCATCGAAGACCGCGTTCCGGTGTTCTGCGAAGACTTCATCCAGTGGGTCGTGGAAGACAATTTCCCCGCCGGACGCCCGGCCTGGGAGCAGGTCGGCGTTCTGTTTACGGACGATGTCGAGCCTTACGAACAGGTCAAGCTGCGGATGCTGAACGCGTCCCATTCCATGCTGGCCCTGCCCGGCGTGCTGATGGGATACCGGCTCGTCGATGAAGCCATGGGCGACGAGCATCTGGCTGCCCTGCTGGAGCAATTCCTGCGCCACGACGTCTCACCGCAACTGACGGCCCCTCCGGGGATCAGCCTGTCGGACTATGCCGCCCAGCTTCTGGAGCGGTTCCGCAACCATGCCGTCAGCGACCAGCTTCTGCGCATCACGTCCGACAGCACATCCAAGCTGCCGGTCTTTTTGCGCGCCACGGCGGAAGACGTTCTGAAAAACGCTCAGGACCCGCGCCGGATCGCCTTCGCCCTCGCCTGTTACTGTGCCTATCTGGTGGGCCGCGATGACGTACAGGCCAACTTCGCCGTCACCGAACCCCGCCTGAGCGCCGACGACCGTGCGCTGGCGCTGGACCCGAACCCGGCCAAGGCGCTGGAAATGAGCGTGTTCGCCGGATGGGGCCTTGAAGACTCCGCCGAGTTCCTCACGCGCTTCATCCAGACCCGCGAAGACCTGAAAACGCGCGGCACAACAGCCGTCCTGAAGGATCTGGTCACAAACTCATAAAAGTTTTTGGGTTCCGCCTTTTTTCAAAAAGGCGGAGTTCTTTGAAGCTTTTTGAAAAAAGCTTCACCAAAAACTTTTATCCCTGTCAGTCCGAGACGCGAGCAATATCGGCACCGCAGGCGGCGAGCTTGCGGTCCACGCCTTCATAGCCGCGGTCCAGATGATAGATGCGGCTGAGCTGCGTCTCGCCTTCCGCCGCCAGACCCGCGAGGATCAGCGAGAAGGATGCCCGCAGATCGGTCGCCATGACCGGCGCACCCGACAGCTTCGACACGCCACGGATGATGGCGGAGCGTCCATGCACATTCACACGCGCGCCCATCCGGTTGAGTTCGGGAACATGCATGAAGCGGTTCTCGAAAATCGTCTCGGTAATCATGGACGCCCCTTCCGCCACGGACAGCATCGCCATGAACTGCGCCTGCATGTCCGTCGGAAAACCGGGATACGGCTCGGTCATGATGTCCACGCCCTGAAGTGTGCCGCTGCGACGGACCCGCAGACCGCGCGCTTCTTCCACAACTTCGACGCCTGTTTCCTCAAGTGTGCGGATCACGGCCCCCAGATCATCGGCCCGTCCACCCACGAGCAGCAGATCGCCGCCCGTAATGCCAGCCGCGCAGGCATAGGTGCCGCACTCGATCCGGTCCGGCATGACGGCGTAATGCGCGCCGTGCAGCTTTTCCACACCGTCAATAACCAGCGTGCCCGAGCCTTCGCCCGTGATCTGCGCGCCCATGGCGTTGAGGCAATGCACCAGATCGCTGATTTCCGGCTCACGCGCGGCGTTGACGATATGAGTGCGCCCCTTGGCCAGCGTTGCGGCCATCAGCAGGTTCTCGGTCGCGCCCACGCTGGCGAACGGCAGGATGATCCTGTCACCCTTCAGCCCGTCCGGAGCGGTCGCATTGATATAGCCGTTCTCGAGCCGGATCACGGCCCCCAACGTCTCAAGCCCCTTGAGATGCATGTCCACAGGACGCGTACCAATGGCGCAGCCACCGGGCAGCGAGACCTTCGCCTCACGCGCCCGCGCCAAAAGCGGCCCCAGCACCAGAATGGAAGCCCGCATCTTGGAGACGATGTCATACGGCGCCTCGACGGAGCCGATCTCGCCGCCGATGGACAGCGTGCGCGGCCCGACGTCTTCAACCGCAATGCCCAGCCCCAGCAGCAGGTCGCGCATCGTCTGGATATCCGCGATGCCCGGCACATTGGACAGCACCAGCCGCTCGGACGTCAGAAGCCCCGCGACCATGAGCTTGAGGCCGGAGTTTTTGGCCCCGCCGATCTCGATTTCGCCTGTCAGGCGGCGGCCACCGCGAATGATGAAACGGTCCATGGTGCGATCCTTGAGAAACGGGCCTTGAGAAGCGGGGGGATTAGAGGCGGGGCGTGGTGACGCCGGACTGGCGCATGTATTTTCCGGCGCGATCGGCATAGCTGACCTCACAGGGGCTGGCGCCCTGAAAGAACAGGAACTGGCAGATGCCCTCATTCGCGTAAATTCGCGCAGGCAGCGGCGTGGTATTGCTGATCTCGATCGTGACCTGCCCTTCCCATTCCGGCTCCAGCGGCGTGACGTTCACGATGATGCCGCAACGCGCATAGGTGGACTTGCCGAGACACACCACCAGCGTGTCACGCGGGATGCGGAAATACTCGACCGTATGCGCCAGCGCGAAGCTGTTGGGCGGGATGGTTATGTCGCCCGTGCGGGTGACGAAACTGTTGGACGCGAAGTTCTTCGGATCGACGATGGCGCTGTCCACATCCGTGAAGATCTTGAAGTCTTCCGCCACGCGCGCGTCATAGCCATAAGATGACAGGCCGAAAGAAATGACGCCTTCGCGCTTCTGGGCCTCCACGAATGGCTCGATCATGCCTTTTTCCCGCGCCATCTGGCGAATCCATGTGTCGGGCATGATGGGCATGAAGGCACTCCTGAGCGGGGGCGACAGGAATCGCCGCGCGTCTAACCCACCTGCTCTAGCGAGCGACGCCAGATCACGCAACGGGACATCATCACGCAATGTGTCAGATCAGTCATTTTTCGTGATCGCCTGCGAGGAACGACCCAGCAGGGCTTCCAGCCATTGCGGACGCAGTTCACTGGTCAGAACACCGCCCACGATCAGCACAGCACCCAGCAGCGTCGCCGGAGGCAGATGATCGCCAGCCAGCCAGCCGACAAGCCCGCCCCAGACGGGCTCTCCGGCATAGATCACGGCCGCTTTTGTCGGAGAGACGGATTTCTGCGCCCAGTTCATCACGACCTGCACCAGCGCGCTCAAACCGCCCAGAGTCAGCGCACAGGCGATCCAGACCCACGAGAAGGCCGGAAGCGCTTCTCCCGAAACCGGGACCATCAGCCCGGCAAACAGACTTCCGGCAACAAGCTGCATGACCGTTATGCGCAGACTGTCCACACCGCGTGCATAAAGGCTGATGAGGACGATCTCGATTGCAATAGCAATCGCCGCACACAGCGTCAGCAGATCGCCGCGACCGAAAGACAGCGACAGCGCCGCCGGCCCCGCCAGACAGACCAGCCCTGCGAACGCCAGTCCGATCCCAAGCCAGCTCATCAGGTGCGGCGCGCGGCGCAGGAAAGCCCACTGAAAGATCGGCACCAGCGGAACATACAGCGCCGTAATGAAAGCGGAGCGACTGCTGGTGATGTCGTGCAGCCCTGCGCTCTGCAACACGTATCCGATCGCCAGAGTAACGCCAATCAAGGTTCCGGCCCAGATTTCCCGCCGGTTGAAATCCAGCAGTTTCCGCCTGGCCATCAGCCCGACGAAAACTGCCGCCATCATGAAACGGACAAAAACGAAAAACCGCGGTCCGCAATGCTGCATGGCGGTATGCAGCACGAGAAATGTTCCACCCCACAGAACTGTCACGCCTGTCAGCGCCAGCTCCTCTGGGGACGGCATGGAAAAATTGCGTTTCACTGGCTCTCAGCGCTCGTTGGGGGGGATGAGACAACTTCATCCTGTGGACGGGCACGCTGCTGCTGTTTGCGGCGCATCAGATTGGCCCGGAGCGCTTTGGCTTCACGGCTTTCCCGCTCTTCCTTTGCGGCCGCAGCGCGGTCTCGGATGATCTGCTCCGTGGGTTTTCCGTCCTTACCGGTCATGGTTCTGTTCCTCGAATGTCGTCCGCAGATGGGTGCCCAGAAGTTCATCATAAACGCCCAGCGTCCGGGCCTGCATCAGGTCTGTCGTATAGTTGGCAACGGCATGGGCGCGGGCTTTTTCCGCCAGCCAGTTCAACGCATCCTCATCTGTTTCCAGTACGCTTTTCAACGCATCCGCCAGAGCATCCGCATCACCGGGTGGTACAACAAGACCCGTCTCGCCCGGCAGGATCGTTTCCATCATGGCTCCCTGCGCCGTACCGATCACCGGACGGCCCATCATCTGCGCCTCGACCAGCGTCCGCCCGAACGGTTCGGGCCGGAGCGAGGGTGCCACGACAACGGTCGCCAGATCACAGGCCGCAGGCATGTCCGTGCAGGTTCCGGCAAACCGGACCCGATCTTCAAGGCCGAGTTCCCGCACACGCTGTTGGAGTCTGCGCGAAAACTTCCGGTCGCCCTCGGGCCCCGCCAGAACACAGATCCACCCCGTATCCGCCCGATCCCGCAGGAGCGCCAGCGCCTCGATCAGAACGCCCTGCCCTTTCCAGTCCGTCAATCGTGCGGGCATGAGAATGACGTCTTCGCCATGCAGCACACCCCAGGATTCGGCAAGTTTCTGGACGCGCTCGCCGGAAATCACACCGGGCTCGAAGTCCTGCGGGTCTGCGCCACGCGGAATAACGCGCAAACGGCTTTCCGGCACACCGTATTCGCTACGCAGGCGGCCCGCAATGAACTCCGAAATGGCGATGACCCGCGCGCCCCGCGCCAGCACGGAATTATAGAGTTTCTTGCCCCACCATGTGGCCTCGTGAACGCCGTGCCATGTCGTTACGAGCGGGATGTTCTCCCGGCGACACGCGATCCATGCTGCCCAAGCCGGAATCCGCGAACGCGCGTGCACGAGGTCCACGCCTTCACGCCGGATGATCGCCTGAAGATCCCGTGCTCGACGCAGGACGGCGAAAGGCGATTTTATCTTCAGATCAAGGTCGATATGCCGCCCGCCCGCATGACGAAGCTGCACCAGAAGCCGCCCCGGACGCGAGGCCACGAGCGCGGTCCCGCCGCCTTGTGTGATGGCAGAGGCAATCTCGACAGCCCCGCGTTCCAGACCGCCGGTGCCCAGCGCCGGAAGAACCTGAAGAATGACGGGAGAGCGGTCGGTCATGATGGTTCTGCGGGGCCTGTTCCGGAAAGAGTATTTTCAGACGAAAACAGCCTGTAGCCGGGTCTGCATCCCCTTCCCACCCGAAAAATGGAAAAACGACTATCCTGAACGACGAAGGGGCGGCCCCCGTGCCATTTCCGGCACGAAAACCACCCCTCTTCGTCTGCCCGGAAGCGGAAGCCCCCGGTTTTATCAGCCCTTGTGATCGGGCAGGGCGTAAACCACGAGCTGGTCGCTGACCGGCGTCATCATGAAGTGATGTCCACCTGCCATGATGGCGACGTACTGGTGACCATTGGCCTCATAGGTCATCGGGTTAGCCTGACCGCCGCCCGGCAGGACTGCGCTCCAGACCACCTTGCCAGTGTGTTCGTCGATAGCGCGGATCTGGTTATCCGTAGCCGCAGCGATGAACACCAGACCGCCAGCCGTCACGACAGAGCCACCATTGTTCGGTGTACCGATTTCCCAGGGCAGACCAGTCGGCAGACCCCACGGGCCATTGGCACGAGCCGTTCCCAGCGGATGCTGCCACAGCACCTTCTGGCCATGCTTCATGTCGATGGCCGTAATCATGCCGTAGGGCGGACGGTTGCACATCATGCCCGTGTACTGGTTCCAGAACGGGGTCACGACAATACCGTAAGGCGTGCCGTCCATGGCGCCGTTACCTTCGGCTCCGCCACCACCCGGCTTGTAGTTCGGGTCGTCGATCGGCATCAGGCCAAGCTGATCGGCCTTCTTGCGGGTCACGAGCTGGTCGTACATCGGGGTGATGTTCCAGTTCGCAATCAGGATACCGCTCTGCGGATCATAGGACATGGAGCCCCAGTCACTGCCGCCGTTATAGCCCGGATATTCGATCCAGGGCTTATCGACGCTCGGCGGCGTGAACTCACCCGTATAGTTCGCACGACGGAACTTCACGCGGCAGAAGAGCTGATCGATGGGGGACATGCCCCACATATCGGTCTCTTTCAGGTCGGGCACGCGCAGGGCCGGCATCCCTGTGGACCAGGGCTGCGTCGGTGTACGTGGATCGCCCGGAATCACACCCGGCGACGGAGCAGGACGTTCCTCGACCGGCAGGATGGGCTTGCCGTCACGACGGTCGAGCACGAAGGTCTGGCCACGCTTGGTCGGCATGATGAGCGCCGGAACAGGCTGGCCATCCGGGCCAGGCATGTCCATCAGCGTCGCCTGCGAGCCGATGTCATAGTCCCAGACGTCCTTATGGGCCGTCTGGAAGACCCAGCGCGGTGCGCCTGTCTTCACATCGATAGCAACGACTGCGGAGGACACCTTGTTTTCTTCGGGGCTACGCAGCGCGCTGTAATAGTCCGAAGCCGAGTTGCCGGTCGGGACGTAAACGAGGCCAAGCGCGTTGTCGCCCGTCATGGCAGCCCAGGAGTTCGGCGTGCCGCGGCTGTAATGGTTGTTGCCGGTCGGCTGGCTGTGGTCGTTAGGATTATTCACATCCCAGGCCCACAGGAACTTGCCGCTCTCGGCGTCGTAACCACGGATCACGCCTGACGGCGCCCAGCGGCGCTGGCCGTCGAGAACTTCGTGGTTCACCACGACCACACCGTTAATGACAGGCGGCGGCGTCGTCATGGATACGAAGCCCGGAACGGATTCGCCCAGACCCTGCATCAGGTTCACCTGACCACCATGCCCGAAGCCCTCGCACAGATTGCCGGTCGCGGCATCAACCGCGATCAGGCGCATGTCGAGCGTGCCTTCGAGAATACGGTTGTGACAGGGCTGACCTTCCGGCACCTGGGACGACGTGAAATACGTCACGCCCTTACACGCAGCGGTGTAGGGGATGGATTCGTATTTCTCGTTGATGTTGTGACGCCAGATTTCCTTACCCGTTGCCGGGTCGAGCTTCATGATGTCGTTCTGCGCCGAACACATATAGAGGCCGTCACCCACCTTGATTGGCGTGGTTTCGGCTGCCCATTTGTTGACCTGTCCCGGACGCGGATAGCTGCCGGTATGGTAAACGAAAGCGACCTTGAGCTGATCGGCGTTCTGCGGCGTGATTTCGGACAGCGGCGAGTAGCGCGTCTGGCTGTCATCACGACCATAAGCAGACCAGTCACCCTGTGCAGGGGCAGCGCTCTGCTGCGGCACCATCTGCGGAACGTCGTTCGGGTCCATGGACCCGATATCCGGCAGGTTGGCGGCATTCACGCCCGGAGCCTGAGGCGCGTAAGGAGACGGGCCGGAAAAACGGCTTGTGCTGGCAGGAGTCGTTGCCGTCGGCTCGTCGGCATTGCCGGGGCCCGGAACGGAAGCCGTCGGCGAACCGCCACTTCCGGCAGGAGCGAACTGGGCATTGGCGGCCAGCGGAACGCAGGCCAGCGTCACGCAGGCTGCAGTAGCGAGAAGATAGGATCTGCGCATCAGACGGCTCCCCTCAGGGTGCGGCGGGTTTCCAGTCGGCGAAGAACCGGAATGGTGAGGAAAACAAGAATACCCAGCATCGTCGGACCCATGGCGCGCGGCATGAGATCAATTGGGCTGAAACCTACTTCCCACAGCGACCAGACCCATGTGTAGGCAAGCGCACCCAGATAAAGAAATGCGCCGATTGTGCGTCCCAGAACCATGAACACGCCGCTGGCAACCAGCAGAATGCCACACAAAACGTAATAGACGGAGCCGCCCAGCATCGCGAGTTCTGCACCCTCGATGACAAAGAACAGACCCACCAGAACGATAACAACCCCGAGCACGAACGTGAGCCACTCGGTCAGGGTCCTGTTGCCATAATAAGTATTTGGCATCGGTGAAAGCCTCCTGCACTGATACCCCGGACGGTAATTCCGGACTTTCAGGAAAGCTACGGCTCTTTTGCAATATTTCTATGTTTCACTCTAACAAAAGCGTGTGCGAATACAGTTTTATTTCGGTGAATTCAAATAACCGTGATCCTTATTACCCGGCAGGAATCGTGACAACAGCGCCACCCGTATGATTCGTTGCCGCAAGGGCCGCCAGAACCTGAACCATCGTAAAGGCCAGTTTGCTCTGGAAATCCCGGTCACTGATCCAGAACCACGCATTGTGATAGCTGACGGCAGCATAGGGGCCGTCAGGTTCTTCCTTACTTGAATGGATCACGACTTCTGGCCGATTCTCGATTCCAACCTGACCAATCGTCGGCGGCGTGCGACCGGCCTTGATGTCTCCTTCCGGAACCTCGACCTCATAGGCAAGCTGCGTCAACATCGCGAGCATTGAGCGTGTCAGGATCGCAATCTGACCCGGATGCTTGGGATAAGGCCCATAGACGATCTCGGCCTCTTCCGCCGTCGGGTCGAGATGCAGCAGACGGCGCACTTCCGCCTGAATCGCAAGCAGATTACTTTCCGAAGTGGAGGTCAGAACAAGATAGGACCGTTCAGGCCCCGGACCACCGCCATTACTGTCCGACTTGCCGCCATTCTTCTTGCTGTCTGTCGGCGTCACAGGATCGGTCGTGATCCGGATAGTCATGGCTCCAGCGACTTGAAGCTGACGCAGGTCGTGCAGCAGCAGATAAAACCGCACGGACCCGCCGCCGAACGGTCCTGCACCGAGGCCCCGCACATTGGACAGACCATCAATGGACTGCGCCGTCAGACGCAGCAGCGTGTCGATCGGCAGACCGCCAAGGCTGAGCGGCATGATGACGGTCGGCGAAATCGGGCGGACCACGTTCTCGGCATATTGCTGCCCCGTCACGGGCTGATAGGTGAAAGTCGGGCTTTCCCCCATCGACATCGTACCTGTTCCGAACAGGTAATTCCCGACCGCCGTTGCCGGGTAGGCATAAAAGCCGCCGCTGACGCTCTTGGAAACGCTGTACCCCGCAATGACCTGCGTCGTGTCGAGGAAGGTCGGCGGATCGGCGTAACGCAGTCGCACGATGTTGAGCAGCATCTCGTGCTTCTGGGTATCTCCCAGCGCACGGGAATATTCGAGCTGGTCATTACGCAGCTTCCCCGGTCCCATCGGACCACAGGCGGAAAGCCCGATTGCAGAAAAACAGGTCAGGGCAGCCAGCAGCGTGGCACGAAAGTAGGGATGATTCGGCATAGCTGTGTGAAGACTGTCCCATTGGCAGGCAAAGCGGAAGGCCCGACCTTACTAAAGGGCGGCGCGCATATCTGAAACCGCCATCTTTCTTTTGAATGCCCTTTTCACTGCGAGACAGGACAAGATTCTCGACGAAATGTGTCGTCCAAGTGCTTGAAACACCTTCCAGCCTTGCCTAGATCAGTAGTCGAAACACAGGCCCGTGAGGGTCTGGGGACGTCAATAGGGTTCGATCCGGTGCCTCACAGGGCCGGGACGGACCGCTGAGAGGACTGATTTTACATGAGCAAAGTCATTGGCATTGACCTTGGTACCACCAACTCCTGCGTCGCCGTACGCGAGGGTGACGAAACCAAGGTGATCGAAAACAGCGAAGGCGCCCGCACGACGCCGTCCATGGTCGCTTTCACCGACAAGGGTGAGCGTCTCGTCGGACAGGCCGCGAAGCGTCAGGCTGTGACCAATCCCTCCAACACCCTGTATGCCGTCAAGCGCCTGATCGGCCGCCGTTACGACGACCCGACTGTCCAGAAGGACAAGGAAATGGTGCCTTATGGCATCGTCCGTGGCGACAATGGCGACGCATGGGTTGAAGCCCGCGGCGAGAAATACGCACCGTCGCAGATCGCTGCCTATGTTCTGGGCAAGATGAAAGAAACCGCCGAAGCCTATCTTGGCGAAGGTGTGTCGCAGGCTGTCATCACGGTTCCGGCCTACTTCAACGATGCCCAGCGTCAGGCCACCCGTGACGCTGGCAAGATCGCTGGCCTCGAAGTCCTGCGCATCATCAACGAGCCGACCGCAGCAGCCCTCGCCTATGGCCTTGGCAAGCGCGATTCCGGCACGGTGGCCGTGTATGACCTTGGTGGTGGCACGTTCGACGTCTCCATCCTCGAGATCTCCGACGGCGTGATCGAAGTGAAGTCCACGAACGGTGATACGTTCCTGGGCGGTGAAGACTTCGACAACCGCATCATCGGTTTCCTCGCCGACGAGTTCAAGAAAGAGCAGGGCATCGACCTGCGTGGCGACAAACTCGCCCTGCAGCGCCTGAAGGAAGCCGCCGAGAAGGCCAAGATCGAGCTGTCCTCCTCCAAGGAAACCGAGATCAACCTGCCGTTCATCACGGCTGATGCCTCGGGCCCGAAGCACCTCGTGGTCAAGCTGTCCCGCGCCAAGCTGGAAAGCCTCGTTGATGATCTGGTGCAGCGCACACTCGGCCCGTGCCGTGCAGCTATCAAGGATGCGTCCGTCTCCCCGAGCGAGATCGACGAAGTCATTCTCGTTGGCGGCATGACGCGTATGCCGAAGGTCATCGAGACGGTTAAGGAATTCTTCGGCAAGGAACCGGCCCGCAACGTCAATCCTGACGAAGTGGTCGCTATCGGTGCCGCCGTTCAGGGCGCTGTCCTGAAGGGTGACGTCAAGGACGTCCTGCTGCTCGACGTGACGCCGCTGTCGCTGGGTATCGAGACGCTGGGTGGCGTGTTCACCCGTCTGATCGACCGCAACACGACGATCCCGACCAAGAAGAGCCAGACCTTCTCCACGGCCGAAGACAACCAGAACGCCGTGACCATCAAGGTCTATCAGGGCGAACGTGAGATGGCGGCTGACAACAAGCTGCTGGGTAACTTCGACCTTCAGGGCATTGCCCCGGCGCCGCGTGGCATGCCGCAGATCGAAGTCACGTTCGACATCGACGCCAACGGCATCGTGAACGTGTCCGCCAAGGACAAGGCCACGAACAAGGAACAGCAGATCAAGATCCAGGCTTCTGGCGGTCTGTCTGACTCCGACATCGACCGCATGGTCAAGGACGCGGAAGCCAATGCTTCTGCCGACAAGGCCAAGCGTGAACTGGTCGAGCTGCGCAACAGCACGGAAGGCCTCATTCACCAGACCGAGAAGTCCATCACCGAAGGTGGCGACAAGGTTCCGGCGGCTGACAAATCCGAAGCTGAAGCAGCCATTGCCGAAGCCCGCGAAGCTCTGGGTGGAGACAATCTCGACGCCCTGAAGGCTGCCAGCGAGAAGCTGACGCAGGCTGCCATGAAGGTTGGTCAGGCTGTCTATCAGGCCGGTCAGGGCGCTGAAGGCGCTGCTGCTCCGGAAGCGGAAAAGAAGGACGACAACGTCGTCGATGCCGACTTCGAAGACCTCGAAGACGACCACAAGAAGCACTGATCGGGTGACTTTCCCGGATGGAGCGCAACGCTCCGTCCGGCCCTGTTTTCCGAGGGCGCCCGTTCCCGCAAGGGGGTGGGCGCCATTCTTGTTTTTCCGGCCCATAACAGGGACCGCCTTCCGGAACGCCCCCTAAGGACCGAACATGGCCATCAAAATCGACTATTACGAAT
Organism: Gluconobacter cerevisiae; assembly: GCF_015244675.1. Lineage (GTDB taxonomy): Bacteria > Pseudomonadota > Alphaproteobacteria > Acetobacterales > Acetobacteraceae > Gluconobacter > Gluconobacter cerevisiae. The sequence continues at coordinate 513,383 of NZ_JABCQO010000001.1, forward strand.
CCCTTGAAGTCTCCCGCACAGCCTCGCCGGACGAGCTGAAAAAAGCCTTCCGCAAGCAGGCCATGCGGTACCATCCCGACCGCAATCCGGGTGACGACGCCGCCGAGCAGAAATTCAAGGAAATCAACGAAGCGTATGATGTTCTGAAGGACGGGCAAAAGCGCGCGGCCTATGACCAGTACGGCCATGATGCCTTCGAAGGTGGCATGGGCGGAATGGGCGGCGGCTTCGGCGGTGGTTTTGCCGGTGCGGGTGGTCTGGGCGATATCTTCGACCAGATGTTCGGAGACATGATGGGTGGCCGTCGGGGTGGTGGACGCCGGACCGGGGCCGATGTCCAGGTTCAGGTCGAAATCACGCTGATGGAAGCCTTCACCGGCGTGAAGAAGAATGTCGAGGTCCGCACCCGCGTGGCCTGCGAGTCCTGTCATGGTTCGGGCTCGGCTGATCCCAAGGCGGGCAGCACCACCTGCCCGACCTGTCACGGTGCGGGCAAGGTCCGGGCGCAGCAGGGCTTTTTCCTCGTCGAACGCCCCTGCCCGACCTGTCATGGTTCGGGCCGGACCGTCGCCAATCCGTGCAAGGTCTGTCACGGCACGGGAACGCAGGCAAAGACCGAAACCATCAGCATCGACATTCCGGCTGGTGTCGAGGATGGCACCCGCATCCGCATGGCGGGCAAGGGCGAGGCCGGTGGCGAAGGCGTGCAGCCGGGCGATCTATATGTGCACGTCTCCGTTCTGTCGCATGACATTTTCCAGCGCGACGGGGCGAACATCTATTGCCGCGTTCCGCTGCGCATGACGCAGGCGGCTCTGGGCACGGAAGTGGAAGTTCCGGTCGTGGATGGCGGCCGTACTAAGGTCCGCATCCCTGCCGGAACACAGACCGGCGAGACGTTCCGTCTGCGCGGCAAGGGCTTCTCGGTCCTGCGCTCCTCAGCCCGTGGGGACATGTATATTCAGGTCTCAGTCGAGACGCCGAGCCATCTGACGAAGCGGCAGCGCGAGCTTCTCGAAGAATTCGAGAAGGAAGCCGGGGACGACCATGCCAAGGGCAGCCCCGAAAGCAGCGGCTTCTTCGCCAAGGTCCGCGACTTCTTCGAGGGTCGCTGATCTTTATCAGGCCTACGAAAAACCCCGGTGCCCTTCCTGAAAGCACCGGGGTTTTTTATGTCAGTTTTTTTAGATCAGGCCGCGCCGAAAATATCCTTCAGGGTCTTTTCCATCACCCCGGCATCCAGCGTTTTGCCCAGCCAGTGCTCCACGCCGATCACGCCCTGATTGACCAGCATTCCAAGCCCGTCCAGCGCGGTGCAGCCTTTGCTTTCTGCCTCGCGCAGCAGGCGCGTTCTGGGCGGGTTCGGGATCACATCAGCGACGATCAGACCCTTACGCAGGGTTTCGACCTTCAGCGGCGGCATGGTTTCGGCATCGCCCAGACCGATGGAGGTCGCATTGATCAGAATGTCCACGTCCTGCGGCACGCTGGCGTCACCGTCCCAGGCCTGAACATCCGCCTTGGCCGACGTGTTGTCCCGGACGAGGGCAGCGATGGTTTCGGCTTTTTTCGGGTCGCGGTTCATGACGGTGATATGGGCGGCGGAGGCCAGACCCAGCTCCACGGCAATGGCGCGCGCGGCCCCGCCCGCACCCAGAAGCAGGACCTTCTTTCCGGACGGGTCCGTGACCTTTTTGAGAGAGGCCAGAAAGCCCTTGCCGTCCGTATTGTCGCCGATCAGACGGCCATCGCGGATGGAGACGCAGTTCACGGCCCCGATGATCCGGGCGGATTCGACCACTTCGTCCAGATGCTCGATCACCTTGACCTTGTGCGGCAGGGAACAGTTAAACCCGACCCACTCCATAGCCTTGGCGCCTGCCACGGCGTCCTTCAGACCCTCGGCCTTGACGTCACAGTTGATGTAGCGCGCATCAATGTTGTGGTGCTGGTAGGCGGCCTCGATCATGGCGACAGTGGGGTTGTCGTCGCAGGGTGTCGAGAACGATCCCGTCAGGATGCTGCGGAAATTCTGCTGGCTCATGAGAGGCTCCTCGGATCTGTGCAGTCTTGCTTGCACACGACATGACGCCCGAGAGCGCAGAACGTCCATTCACATTCCGGAAATCTCGATTTTCCGGAGGCTCCTCAGGACCTTCAAAACACCAGAAATCTGACCGATCATCTGCGAAAGAGACGATCGGCCAGATACCAGCGACTTTTAGAGGGCGCTGGCCTTCTGTTCCGCGTCCGAGAGAATACGGGCACGGTCGGCGCCGCCATTGGTGGCGAGACCTTCGGCTTCAATCACGGTGATGTCCGTAATGCCGATCATGGCGAAGACGGATTTCAGGTAGCTGAGCTGATGCTCGAAAGAAGCTGCGGGCGAGCCTTCGCCATACAGGCCGCCACGTGCCAGAGCGAGCACGACTGTCTTGCCTTTGGCCAGACCTTCAATGCCGGACGGACCATAACGGAAGGTCTGACCCGCCACCATGATGCGGTCGATCCAGGATTTGAGCTGGCTGGGAATCGACAGGTTGTACATCGGCACGCCAATGACGACGATATCCGCAGCCTTGAAATCATTCAGAGCCTTGGCGCTGGCGACCAGTTCGGGGCGAGCCGACACATCCGGCGTCAGTTCCTTGCCGAGCCATGACAGGGCTTCGACGTCGAGATGCGGCAGCGGATCGCTGGCGAGATCAAGGGAAATGACCTCCACGGACGGGTCTTTCTTGCGAAGCTGCGCAACAGCGGCGGCACTGACCTGACGGCTGGCGGAGCTGTCACCGAGAATGCTGGAATCGATGTGAAGAAGTTTCATTTTGATCTTTCCGGTTCCTGATCGTAACCAGCACCAGATAAGGAACCTTTGAACCCCGCCGCAAGAAGGCACATTCCGGAGCCATAGGCACATGGATGTTCGCGTCAGTGACACCACCCATCCCCAGAAGCTGTCCGTAAAGCCGGGGGCGGCACCTCTGGACTGCGCACAGGACAGCGGCGCCTGCGCCGTCATCCGCTCCATCCTTGCCCGCACGACGGACAAATGGAGCATCCTGATCGTCAAATCGCTCGGGCGTGGATCGCACCGCTTCAGCGAACTGCGCCGCGCGATTGACGGGATTTCGCAGCGGATGCTGACGCTCACTTTGCGCAATCTGGAACGTGACGGCCTCGTCCTGCGGACTGTCACGCCCACGACTCCGCCGCGCGTGGATTATGAACTCACGACGCTTGGGGAATCGCTCTGGACACTGACAGAAGCCTTCGGTCAGTGGGCGATGTCGAACCGCCCCGAAATCGAATCCGCCCGAGCCCGCTTCGACGCCCGGCTAGACGCCGATCTCTGATCTTTTCGCACGCAAGGCCCCCATCATGACCCTGATTTCCGCCCCTCGTATCGGTATTGCCGGCATCACGGGCCGACTTGGCACCCTCTGCGCCGAGGAAGCCGGAAGCGCCCTCGCAGGCGGCCTGTCCCGCACGGCAGATGCCTCGCGCAACATCACGACCGACCCTGCCACGCTCGCCAAAAGCTGCGATGTCGTGATTGACGTCAGTCATGCCACGACCGTCCCGGCCCATGCGGCGGCCTTCGCGCAGGCCGGATGTGCGTGGGTTCTGGGAACCACGGGTCTCGATCGTGGCGCACAGGATGCCGTGAACGCGGCGGCGCAGCATATTCCCGTCCTTCAGGCCGCCAATTTCTCTCCGGCGCTGACGCTGTTTCTGGAACTGGCCCGGCAGCTTGGCGCGGGACTGCCGGATTATGATGCGGAAATTCTGGAGGTTCATCACCGCCAGAAGCTGGATGCGCCCTCGGGTACGGCGCTGGCGATCGGAAGGGCCGTGGCGGAAGGACGTGGAGTCGCATTCGAGGATGTGGCCCGGACTGACCAGAACGGTCTGCGCCCGGAAGGGGCGATCGGATTCGCGTCTCTGCGCGGTGGGCAGATCGTGGGCGAACACGACCTCGTCCTGATGGCCGCGGACGAACAGATTACCCTATCGCACCGCGCACTGGACCGGCGAGTCTTCGCCAGAGGCGCCCTACTCGCCGCAAAATGGCTCGCCGGACGCCAAGCCGGACTCTACACAATGGCCGACGCGCTCAAGCACTGATTCCGAATCAGGGTGCAGGGATCAAGATCCCTGCCGGGCCCGGGCAGAGCCCGGACTCCCCAATCAACCACCAGCGATCGGCAGATTCACCCCCGTCATAAAGCTGGAATCATCCCCCAGCAAAAACGCGACCACACCGGGGATTTCGTTGATATCGCCATAACGGCGCATCGGGACGCTCCCGATCATCTGTTCGGACACCACCTTGGGATCGGTGGAGAAATACTGGCTTCCCACCTTGGCCTGAAGCTCGACCTGACGCTCCCACATGAAGCCGGGGCCCATATAACCGGGGCTGATGGCGTTCACGCGGATATTGTAGGGGGCAAGATCCAGCGCCGCCGTTTCGGTCAGGGCGATGATGGCCCCCTTGGACGCGCCATAGGCCGCCATATTCGGCGGACCTTTCACGCCCGCCATGCTGGCGGTGTTCACCACACGACCGTAATTCTGCGCGATCATATGCCGCACGACGGCCTTGAGGACATGAAACGCGCCGGTGACATTGATCGTCAGCACGCGCGCGAAATCCTCGGACGGGTAATCCTGCACCGGGGCAAATGCGCCCTGATATCCGGCATTGTTGAACAGGAAGTCGATCTTCCCGAAATCCCGCACCACGGCCTCCACGGTCTCGGTCACGGCCTCTTCGGACGTGACGTTACAGACATAGGACCGGGCTTCGACGCCCTTTTCCCGTACAGCAACTTCCGCCTTCTCCAGAGCCTCCCGGTTCATGTCCAGCAGGGCGATGGCCGTCCCTTCCCCGGCCAGACGGAGGGCGGTCGCAAGACCGATATTGCCACCCGCGCCGGTGACGAGACAGACTTTACCGCTAAAGTGATTCGACATTTCAAATGCCTCAAATTTCCTGTTTTTCCCGGTATCGACCTCGTGCCGCGTCTTTGACGGGCCATGATGGTCACGGGAGCACAAACGCAGCATGGCCGGTGTCGTTGAAAAATGAAACAGGGGCTGGCGCTCTCTTTTTCGTAATATCTGTCCGGTTTTTTTGTAATTTCAGAGCGGTTTTCGGGACTTTTCCGCAGAAAACTGCGTTCAGACCCGCTGCTACCCCTTGACCCTTGCGTCCAATTCCGCCAAGCCGTCCCCTCCCTGAATGCCACAGACCGCCTGCCAAGGCACACTGTGGCCCTTCTCACCACTCATTCCCTGCGAGGTCCCTGAGTGCGCAATCACGGCGATTTCCTTTTCACATCCGAGTCCGTTTCCGAAGGCCATCCCGACAAGGTGGCGGACCGCATTTCCGATACCGTTCTGGACGCCTATCTTCAGGCCGATCCGGAAGCGCGTGTTGCCTGTGAGACGCTGGTCACCACCAACCGCGTCGTCCTGGCTGGTGAAGTCCGCGGCCCCAAAGAGGTCGAGGACACGCTGATCGACCGCGCCCGTGAAGCGATCAAGGACATCGGCTACGACCAGGAAGGTTTCTCCTGGAAGAAAGCCGAAATCACCTCCTACCTGCACGCACAGTCCGCCGACATCGCCCAGGGCGTCGACAGCGCCGGTGATAAGGACGAAGGTGCTGGCGATCAGGGCATCATGTTCGGCTACGCCACGCGCGAAACCGAGCACCTGATGCCTGCGCCGCTGTTTTATGCGCAGACGATCCTCGAGCGCATCCGCGACTACCGCAAGAGCGGCGACGCCCGTGGCGTTGGCCTTCTGCCGGACGCCAAGAGCCAGGTGACGCTGCGTTATGTCGACGGCAAGCCCGTTGGCGTTACGTCCGTCGTGATTTCCACGCAGCATGTCGAAGGCATGAGCCAGCACACGATCCGCGAGACGCTGCGCGACGTCGTCAACGGCATCCTGCCCGAAGGCTGGAACTGCCCGGAAGACGAGTTCTATGTGAACCCGACCGGCAACTTCGTCATCGGCGGACCGGACGGCGACGCAGGCCTCACGGGCCGCAAGATCATCGTCGACACCTATGGTGGCGCAGCCCCGCATGGTGGCGGCGCGTTCTCCGGCAAGGACCCCACGAAGGTGGACCGTTCGGCAGCCTATGCCGCGCGTTACCTCGCCAAAAATGTCGTTGCTGCCGGTCTGGCCGATCGCTGCACGATCCAGCTCAGCTACGCCATCGGCGTGTCCAAGCCGCTCTCGGTCTATGTTGACCTCGACGGCACGGGCAAGGACGTGGACGAAGCCCGTCTGGGTACGATCCTCAACGACGTTGTGGACCTCTCCCCGCGCGGCATCCGCAAGCATCTGCGCCTGAACCGTCCGATCTATGTTCCGACTTCCGCTTATGGCCATTTCGGTCGTGCGCCGGATCCGGTTCTGGACAACTTCACCTGGGAACAGACCGATCTGGTCACCACGCTGCGTGGCGCCCTCAACCGGTAATCTGGCAGAAAACCCCTGGTCGAGTCTCTCAAACCCCAGCCGGAGCGGCTTTACGGCCGTCAACGCGGCCATCCGCTCCGGGCCCGGCAGCAGCATCTTCTTGAGAAGGCGCTGCCCCGGCTCTCCTTTGCCTCACCGGAAAATCCCGCTGCGGGATTCTCCGATGCGGTGTCGCGCGTCTTTCTCGAAATCGGTTTCGGCGGTGGCGAACATGCCATTGGCCAGTCCGAACTGAACCCGGATGTCGGCTATATCGCCTCCGAGGTTTTCGAGAACGGCCTGTGCTCCCTGCTGTCGCGCCTCGTGCCCGAAGGTGAGGAAGACACGGCCACGCCGCCTCCCCATTTCCGTATCTGGGCCGAAGACGCCCGACTGTTGCTCAAGGACATGCCTGACGCATGCCTCGACCAGGCCTATCTGATGTTCCCGGACCCGTGGCCCAAGGCCCGGCACGCCAAGCGCCGCTTCGTGCATCCGGAAAACATCAAACAGATGCACCGCGTCCTGAAACCCGGCGCCATCTGGCGCGTCGCCAGTGACCATCCTGTCTATCAGGAATGGGTCACGGACGTGATGGGCAAGCAGGACCTGTTTGATGCACCGCCCCCGGCCAAGGAACGTCCGGAAGGCTGGTCGCCCACACGCTACGAGGCCAAAGCCTTCCGCGAAGGGCGCGTGCCGTTCTACTGGACTTTCACGCGCCGTCCCTGAAACCCTTATCTCAGTTATTCAGCGAGTTTCCTGACATCATGACCCAGATCGAACGCGAAGAAATGGAATTCGATGTCGTGGTGGTCGGTGGCGGTCCCGCCGGTCTGTCCGCCGCGATCCGCTTGAAACAGTTGATGCCGGATGCGGGCGTCTGCCTGATCGAAAAAGGCAGCGAGATCGGCGCCCATATCGTTTCGGGCGCCGTCATCGAGCCCCGCACACTCGATGAACTTCTGCCGAACTGGCGCGATCTGGACGCCCCGCTGCGGACGCAGGTGACGGAAGAGCGGATGCTGTTCCTCACCGAAACGCGTTCCTTCGCGGTTCCGTATCTGGACCGCGTGATGCCGCAGATGGCCAATCACGGAAATTACGTCGTCTCGCTCGGCGAAGTCTGCCGCTGGCTCGGCGAGCAGGCCGAGGCTCTGGGCGTTGAAATCTATCCGGGCTTCTCGGGTGCGGAACTGTTCATCGAAAATGACCACGTCTCTGGCGTCATCACGGGTGACATGGGCATCGAACGCAACGGCGAGCACGGACCGAACTTCACGCCCGGCATGATCCTACGCGCGAAGCAGACCATCCTGACCGAAGGCGCGCGCGGCTCCCTGACGGGCCATGCCATGAAGCGTTTCGGCCTGCGCAAGGGCGTGGAGCCGCAGACCTATGGCCTCGGCATCAAGGAAGTCTGGGAAATCCCGGCCGAAAAGCACCGTCCGGGCCTCGTGCAGCACAGCTTCGGCTGGCCGCTCGACGACAATACTTATGGCGGGGCGTGGCTCTATCATTTCGGGGAAAATCTGGTCAGCTTCGGCTTCGTGACCGGCCTCGATTACGCCAACACCTATCTGTCCCCCTTCGAGGAAATGCAGCGCACCAAGCTGCACCCGGCTTTCCGGGAGCATTTCGAAGGCGGCAAGCGTCTGATTTACGGCGCACGTGCCCTGTCGGAAGGCGGGTTTCAGTCCATTCCGCGTCTGACTTTCCCCGGCGGCGTGCTGGCTGGCGATTCGGCAGGCTTCCTGAACGTGCCCAAGATCAAGGGCACGCATACGGCCATGAAGTCCGGCATGATCGCGGCTGAGGCCGTGGCCGAGGCTCTGGAAAAGGACAAGAAGGAAGCCGCCAGCATGACAGCGCGCGTCCAGCAGTCCTGGCTGTGGTCCGAACTGCGCGACGTCCGCAACATCCGTCCGGCTTTTGCAAAATGGGGCATGAAGCTCGGCGCGCTCTATTCCGGGATCGACAGCATGATCCTGCGGGGTCGTGCGCCCTGGACGCTACATCACCCGCACGCCGATAACGAAACACTGCGTCCGGCCTCGGTGTGCACGAAAATCGACTATCCCAAGCCGGACGGGAAGATCACCTTTGATCGCGTCAGTTCGGTCTTCCTGAGCAGCACGAATCACGAGGAGAATCAGCCGGTTCACCTCAAACTCCGCAACGAAACCGTCTGGCAGACCGTCAATCACGACGTGTTCGATTCGCCGGAGAGCCGCTACTGCCCCGCTGGCGTGTATGAACAGGAACAGACGGGCGAAAACGCCTGGCAGCTCCGGATCAACGCCCAGAACTGCGTGCACTGCAAAACCTGCGACATCAAGGACCCGACGCAGAATATCGACTGGTGCACGCCCGAAGGTGGCGGCGGTCCGAATTATCCGGTCGGGATGTAATTTTCTTCCCGCAAAAGGGCCCGCAAAACGGCATGACCAGAGCGGAGTGTGACTTTTCCGGTCAGTCCCGCTACGGTGGCGCCCGTTTTTGTGGCGGCGACAGCAGCGAAAGATGACGATGAAAGTTCTGGTCCCAGTCAAACGGGTGGTCGATTACAACGTCAAGGTACGTGTAGCGGCTGATGGCAGCGGTGTCGAAACGCAGGGCGTGAAAATGTCCATGAATCCGTTCGACGAAATCGCGGTCGAAGAAGCAGTGCGCCTGCGTGAAAAAGGTGCGGCCAAGGAAGTCGTGGTCGTGACCGTCGGCGCACAGGCTGCGCAGGATGTGCTGCGTACGGCCATGGCGATGGGCGCGGACCGCGCCATCCTCGTCCGCACGGACGACACGCTTGAGCCGCGCGCCGTGGCCAACGTGCTCAAAGCAATCGCCACGCGCGAAGAGGCTGGCCTGATCTGCATGGGCAAGCAGGCGATCGACGACGACATGAATGCTACGGGCCAGATTCTGGCCGCGAAGCTCGGCTGGCCGCAGGGCACATTCGCCAGCGCTGTGACGGTTGCCGATGGCCGGATCGAAGTCGCCCGCGAAATCGACGGCGGCACGGAAGTCGTGTCCCTCACGCTCCCGGCTGTGGTAACGGCGGATCTGCGCCTCAACGAGCCGCGCTATGCGTCCCTGCCGAACATCATGAAGGCCCGCAAGAAGCCGCTTGAGACGGTCGAGATCGACAGTCTCGGCGTCGATACGGCGTCGCGCCTGACGGTAGTCTCGGTGGCCGAACCCGCCGAGCGCAAGGAAGGCGTGAAGGTAAACAGCGCGGCCGAATTGGTCGAAAAGCTCAAGACAGAAGCGAAGGTGATCTGATGACCGCTCTTGTTCTGGTTGAAGTCGAAAACGGCGCGGTCCGTCAGGCTTCCCGTTCGGCTGTTGCCGCCGCCTCCCGCTTCGGTGCGGTCGATGCCATCGTGTTCGGAGACGGCGCCCAGGCCGCTGCTGCCCTGCCGGGTGTGACGCGCGTTCTCAGCGTGCCGGGTCTGGTCAACGATCTGGCCGAGCCCGCCGCCGATCTGCTGGCCGCCCGTGCGAAGGACTACAGCCATATCGTGGCCGCTGCCTCCGCCACCGGCAAGAACATCCTGCCGCGTCTGGCGGGCCTACTGGACGTGCAGCCTATCCCCGACGTGGTTGAGATCAAGGACGCCGATACGTTCGTGCGCCCGATCTATGCCGGTAACGCGCTGGCAACGGTTCGCTCCGCCGACAGCATCAAGGTGCTGACGATCCGCGGCTCCAATTTCGATCCGGTGGCTGCCGAAGGTGGCTCTGCTGCGGTCGAAACGGTCGAAGCTCCGGCTAGCGAGAAGTCCGTTTTCGTGAAGGTCGAGCTTTCGGCATCCGACCGTCCGGAACTGGAATCCGCCCGCGTGGTGATTTCCGGCGGCAAGGGTTTGAAGGACGCTGCGAACTTCAAGCTGCTCGAACCCATTGCCGACAAGCTGAACGCCGCTATTGGTGCCTCACGTGCGGCCGTGGATTCCGGTTTTGCTCCGAACGAAATGCAGGTCGGCCAGACCGGCAAGATCGTGGCGCCGGAACTCTACATCGCCGTCGGCCTGTCCGGTGCGATCCAGCATCTGGCTGGCATGAAAGACAGCCGCGTCATCGTGGCCATCAACACCGATCCGGAAGCGCCGATTTTCAAGGTCGCCGATTACGGCATCGTGGGTGATCTGTTCGAGGTCCTCCCGACGCTCGAAAAAGCGCTGTAAGGCACCGTTCGCCTGAAACGACAAAAAAGGGGCGTCCCATGACGGGACGCCCCTTTTTTCATGACGGGACCTGACGCAGGTTTAACTGGTTCTTCGCGCCCCATAAGGCACTCTGTCGGGCACGGAGACCCTCATCATGACCCTGCGCAAGTCCATCCGCGACATCCTGTCCTGCCTGCCCGTCCTTCTGGGCTTCCTGACCATTCACAGCGCTCTCGCCGCCGCTTACATCGTGCCATCGGCCTCCATGGAGCCGACACTGCGGATCGGCGACCAGATCGGCGTCATCGTCCCGTCCTATGGTCTCAGCACGGCCAATCTGCCGTTCGGCGATGCCCTGAAGCCTTCTTCCGAAACGAACAGCCGCCTGTTCGGGCATCTGCCCCATCGCGGAGACGTCGTCGTGTTCCGCGCACCCGCCAACCTGCACCAGACCTGGATCAAGCGCGTGATCGGTCTGCCGGGCGACACGGTGGCCCTGATGCACGGTCGAGTCATCCTGAACGGTGCCGAATTGCCGTGGAAAGACATGGGACCAACCCGCGAGGAAAGCCGAAAGAACGTCTGGCGTGCGGCAGAACGCTATGAAGAAACCTTGCCGGGAAACATCCGCCACAACATTCTCAAAATGTCGCAGGATGGAGACCTGGACAACATTGCCCCTTTCACCATTCCCGCCAACCATCTGTTCGTTATGGGCGACAACCGGGATAACTCCGCCGACTCGCGCGTCAGCGTAGCGGACGGGGGCGTCGGGCTTCTTTCCGTCTGGAACCTTCAGGGGCAGGCCCGCGCCGTCCTGTGGTCATGGCGGGATATCGGCAGAACGGCGCTCGTTCTCTGATTTTTCGCCCTAGCCCTCTTGCAGGAAAGCATTAACCCCTGTAGGAGAAGCGCCGTCGGCCGGAGTGTAGCTCAGCCTGGTAGAGCACTGTGTTCGGGACGCAGGGGCCGGAGGTTCGAATCCTCTCACTCCGACCAGCCGATAATTTTTCCAGAAATCGCTAAAACCGTTTCAGGCCCACAGGCCAGAGCATTTCTGCGCCAGAATTTTGCTCCTGACGCTCAAAACCTATAACGCAAAAAAAATGCCCTCCCCCTTTCGGGAGAGGGCAAAACGGCTTCAGGAACGCTTGTCAAACGCCGAAGAAGTCGGCCAGACGCCCTGAGCAAAAACCTGCCCGTAAGCATGGACTTCCGTCAGATAGGTCCGCTCACCTTCGAGGACGATCTTCACGGTCGGGGCAAGGGTGCCACCGATACGATAGGTCGCCGGGCTCTCCGGATCAGCCGAACCCGGCTCCGGCAGGGTGTCGATGAAAGACTGCACGTAACCGGCAGGATCGACGAAGTGCGAATAGGTTTCGTACGGCGCAGAGGACGGGTTACCGAGCACGAGGCCCGAACCGTTCAGCGGCGCATACGGACCGAAAATGCCGTTCCGCGACACGAAACCATACACACCATCCGGGCCGATGCTGTTGCCAGTGAAGGTGGAGTGGTGGGAGATCGTGAACAGATAGGTCAGACCATCCTGGAACACGACATGGGGACGCTCCGTCTGGTCATTGACGCCAAGCGCCGTGACGAGAGCCGGAAGCATTTCCCATTTGGAGAAGTCGCCCTGCGTGGCGTCCGACTTCAGACGGGCGATGCCAATGGCCGCAGCGCCATACTGGGCATTGGCCGGAACCGTCGTGGCAGGCGGAACTGCGCCCATTTCGTCGGAACCAATGGTAAAGTTCCCACGCATGCCCGGAACATTGCCTTCAAACAGGGCATAGATGTGGTTGTCGCCGGGATTGCGGAAAATATGCGGATCGCGGAAATCCCAGTACTGGTCCTCGACGATATTGGCATAATGCACGCCATCGGCTTCGAACATGTCCGTGCAGACATCGAACCCCTCGAACCACACGCCATTTGCGTCGGCAAGGACACGGCCTGTCGTGTAGGACGGAACGGACTGCGGCGGCGTCTGATTGACCGAGGTGTAGAACAGGTCGATCGTGTTGGCGCTGTTCTCGCGCATGACGGCACAGCCGGACCATTCCCAACTGCGGGAATTCGCGCCTTCCTTGATGACACGACCGCCGAACTTCCAGTCTGCGCCATTACCGGTACGGCTATAATAATAACCGATATAGGAAAAATCGTTACGGCGGTGCCAGCCCTCGGCCGTATCGCCCGTGGCGGCGCGATCGGCGACGAGGGCGAACATGATGTACCAGCCCTTGAAAGTCACGGTTTTGCCGTGGATGTCACGCAGCAGCCAGGTGTCCCACTGCCAAACATCGGAATCGATGACGGGAAATGCATAGTCGATGACCGGCATGGTCGTGGTCGGATCATCGGTACGGATCTTCATCGCATCTGCGATCGTCCAGCGTGAACCCGACTGGACTGCGCTCTGCTTGCTGGAAACAGCGTTCATGAATTTTCCTGTAACTGAAAAAGAAAAGAACCAGACGCACGCCAGCATCCGAGCCCCTGTTTCAGGTCCATATGCTGGAGAAACGTCTGAATAAGGAGATCAAGTCCGATACTGAGCCGTAATGTTATAAATAGAAAAAAAAGTATTTTTTCTAAAATGCTCAACAAAAAAGGCTGCTTCTTGTGGAAGCAGCCTTTTCAAAATTCTTTAACCTGAAATTGTGTTTTTAACCATTGATTAATTACGTTTCATGGCTCAGTGCCACAGTTATAGGAAAAAGCTGCGCGCGATGCAAGCAGAAAATTTCTATTTGCTTTTGCAGGCTCCGATTCACAAAAAAACCCACCCGTCACCGGGTGGGTTTCTAAAAAGGATCAGAAAGTCACAGGGCTCAGCGGCGCTGAAAACCAGCCAGAGCAGAGCGCGAAAGCTCTTCCAGAAGATCAATCGCAGCTTTCGAATCGTTCAGACAGGGCACAAGAGCAAACTCCTCTCCTCCCGCTTCCATGAACTCTTCCCGAAGTTCGTTCCCGATTTCATCCAGCGTTTCAATGCAGTCCGTCATGAAGCCGGGCATGATCACGGCAATCTTCGTGATCCCCTGCGCCGGAAGGGCTTTCACAAAAGGCGCCGTGTAAGGCTGGATCCATTCAAGCGGCCCGAAACGGGACTGGAATGTCAGAGGCATCTGCTCCTCGCTCAACCCAAGAGCAACGCGCAGCCCGGCAATCGTCCGCTCGCATTCGTCGCGGTACGTATCGCCCTTTTCGATGCAGGTTTTGGGAAGACCATGAAACGACGCGACGATCTGCTGCGGTTTGAAAGGGAGTTCTGCCAGCCTGTCCTGAACAGAGGTTTCAAGCGCACGTATAAAAGCAGGGTGATCCGGAAAGGATGGAACTGTCAGGACAGCAGGCTGGCGTCGCAGACGCATGAGCGCACGGAAAAGCTGGTCATTGGCCGTTGCGGTCGTGGTCGCGGAATACTGCGGATAAAGCGCGATGCTGACGATCCGGTCACATCCCTGATCCATCAGGCTTTCAAGCGCTTTTGTAACAGAAGGACGACCGTAGCGCATGCCCCATTCCACTGGCACGCCATCAGCCTTCAGCCGTTCGGCCAGCCCTTCAGCCTGCCTGCGGGTATAGACCCGCAACGGTGAGGCGTTTTCTTCCTTATGCCAGATCCGCGCGTAGTTCGCGCCGCTGGCGAAAGGACGTTTTGTCAGGATGATGCCCTGAAGAATGGGCTGCCAGATCAGAGGAGGACTCTCGATGACGCGACGGTCAGAGAGAAACTCGCTGAGATATCTTCTGACTGAGAAATAGCCTGTATCGTCAGGCGTACCCAGATTGATCAGAAGAACACCCGTCCTGCCTTCTGGCGGAGGGGTAATGCGGGGAGGTTTATGTAAGAAAGCCATGGTGCCCTCTACTGTGGAACCGGGCACGCATTCAGGTAAAGAGGGAAAACGTCTGGAGATACGCGTCCCTTACGGGACGCTATCGTCGGTGCCGTACTTTGGCATAGGAAACATCCGGTTTCCGAATCCCTTGCAGGATAGTATAGGCAAATACCGCAACAGCGGCAGCCATCGGACCAACATACGGCAGAAGAGTATTCGTCAGAGCCATACTTGCCTCCTTTGAGCCTTTGGAAAAGATTTTCCGGTAAGCTCAATTCAGAGATTGAGCATATCTCTTCCGCATTTCAAGAAAAAAATCGGAATTCTTCAAAAAACATTCAAAAAAATGAAATATTCCAGTTTTTCCAATACCTTAGACGAATACGACTCTGCATCACCTTGGCAGCTACAGGCAACCATCCCATCTCAGAGCGGTTACAGATACATCATCCGTTTTGAATTAAGGATTTTCAGACATGGCTACACAGGACCCCGTCATTTACGTTGTGGCTGACGGAGAAAAAGCCCGTTTCCTGCGCCTTGAAGGATCGCAGCTCCGCACTATCGAAACCTTCGACCTGCACAAAGGCTCCAGTGCGGAAAAGGACGTCTCGTCCATCAAGGCTCCGCACGAAAACCCACGTGATCAGCTCAAGGTGCATTTCACCCGCGATCTGGCCGCCCATATCAACAAGGCCGCACAGGACCACAACGTCGAAGGCATTCTCCTTGTCGCTCCGCCGCAGGCTTCGCACGAAATCCGCGAACATCTCGACAAGCCGACCACGAAGAAGCTCTTCAAGACGTTGGTCAAGGATCTGGTCAATACGCCGGATCACGACCTGCTGAAGCATCTTGACCGCCCGGAAACAGGCTGGTCCGAACTCGCTTCGGTCTGATCCCGATCAGATCAAGGGGAGGGCCATCCAACGGTCTTCCCCGCCACGCAGGGTTGCCTCACTCCGGTTGTCTCAGGCCAGGATGAGGGCAGCCCTCGCAGGCAGCGTACGGCCAGAAGCCCGAAACATTGCGCTTCCAGAGCATCGCCATCCCATCCTAAAATATCCACCGAGGCTACGTTCCCAAGCCGCCGGTTCAGCCCATCCATCAGAACCGGATTGTGACGCCCGCCTCCTGCGACAAACCACATTCCCGGTCGCACCGGAAACGCTGTTCGGGCGACGGATTCAACCGTAAAAGCCGCCAGAGTCGCGGAACCGTCTTCCGCAGACAGATCCCGCACCAGCGCCATGGCTTCGGGATGAAAACTCAGCCTGTCGAGCGATTTGGGCATAGAGCGCGCAAAATACGGCATCGCCAGAAGCGTTTCCAGAACATCCTGACAGACCATTCCCGCAGCCGCCAGTGTGCCACCGAAATCACAAGGCTGGCCCGTATGCTGGAGCGCCCAGTCATCCAGAAGCGCGTTTCCGGGCCCGGTATCGCAGGCCCATACGCCCCGCTGCCCGTCCGAATCCTTCGGTCCCAGAAGCGTCACGTTGGCGACACCCCCAATATTGAGAACCGCCACGGGACGCTGTTCCTGCTGAAGCAAAGCGGCGTGAAACACTGGCACGAGCGGCGCGCCTTCACCGCCATTTTCCAGATCCCGCGTCCGGAAATCATGCACGACCGGAACGTTGCACCGTTCCTGAAGGAGCCGGGCGTCCCCAATCTGCCAGCTTCGGCCCAGTTCCGGCTGATGCAGGATGGTCTGACCATGAAACCCGATCACCGCAGGTTCCAGATCCGGTGCCTGCTCCCGCAACAGACGCACCGCCTCCACATGCTGCACGGTCAGATCCCGGGCGATCGCCAGAACGTCGGAATCATCCTCCGCCAGACCCGCCGCACGATCCAGCAGAGCCCGCGTCTTGGCTCGGAGTTCGGGGCTGTAGGGCAGCGTCAAAGACGGTCCGGTACGCCCGATTCGCACACCATCCGTTTCGATCAGAGCGGCATCGACCCCGTCCAGAGACGTCCCGCTCATCAGTCCAAGCGCCCAGACCATTCCGGTCGCGCCCGCGTTGACCGCAGCGTTCAAAGCCCGGCGAGCGCCAGATGCAGATTGCCCTGACACTGCTCCAGAAGCGGCTCGATCTCCACCAGAGCCACACCGTGTCGCAGAAGAACGGCCCGTTTCGTGTTCCCCCGCACGAGCTTCAGAGCCTCACGCGCCTCTTCAGCTGTTCCTCCGGCCAGTTCCATGACCATGCGTTCCGCGCGCACCTGAAGCTTGTCGTTGCTGATGCGCATATCCACCATGCGCCCACGATAGACATGCCCCAGACGCGTCATCAGCGCGGTGGAAAACAGGTTCAGCGTCACTTTCTGCGCTGTCCCGGCGGCCATGCGCGTTGAGCCCGCGAGAACTTCAGCCCCCGTCGGAATGCAGATCCCGAACTCCGCTTCCTTCAGCAAGCGCGACTCCGGGTTGCCACTCACGCCGATCGTCAGGGCTCCGACTTCCCGTCCGAGTTGAACAACCGCACAAGTGTAAGGCGTGTTGCCGCTGGCCGCGACGCCGATCACCACGTCCTGCGCAGTCGGGTGATAATCCATCAGATCAAGCCGCGCCTGATCCTCCCGGTCCTCTGCACCTTCCGCGGCCTGGGTCGTCGCCCCGGCGCCACCTGCCAGCAGCAGAACCAGTTTTTCGGGCGCAACACCAAAGGTAGGCGTCAATTCCACGCCGTCTTGCAAGCCGATGCGACCGGATGTCCCGGCCCCCGCATAGACCAGCCGCCCGCCGGCCTGAAGCCGGGGCACAGCCGCCTCGACGGCACGTTCAATGGACGGCAAGGCTTCCCCAACCCGATCCAGCGCAGCCTTCTGCGACGTCAGAAGCCGGTCCAGAAGAGCATCGAGCGCCAAGCGCTCGATATCCTCATTGACCGCAAGAACCGTTTCCGTACGGGACGCCGTCATTCGGCCTCGTCTTCGTCCGGCACTTCGTTACGGCGGAAAAGCTGCCCGTCCTTCAAAAGCCCCTGCTCCACGATGCTTTCCGCAATCTGAACCGCATTGAGCGCCGCGCCCTTACGCAGGTTGTCGGATACACACCACAGCGCCAGACCGTTCTCGACCGACGGATCAATCCGCAGACGGGACACATACGTTGCATCCTCGCCCACACACTCGATCGGCGTGACGTAGCCGCCATCCTCGCGCTCGTCCCGCAGGATCACGCCCGGTGCCTTGCGCAGCGCCTCGCGGGCCTTCTTCAGATCAACCGGCTTTTCGCACTCGATGCTGATGGCTTCAGAATGGCCAATAAAGACCGGAACGCGCACGCAGGTCGCCAGAACCTTGATATCCGGGTCCATGATCTTACGGGTTTCGACGGCCATCTTCCATTCTTCCTTGGTCGCACCGTCGTCCATGAAACGGTCGATATGGGGAATGACGTTGAAGGCGATCTGCTTGGTGAACTGCGCAACCGTCGGCGGATCGTTGACGAACGTGCCCTTGGTCTGGGCGAACAGCTCGTCCATCCCGTCCTTGCCCGCGCCCGAAACGGCCTGATAGGTCGAGACCACGATCCGCTTGATCCGGAACAGGTCATGCAGCGGCTTGAGCGCCACGAGCATCTGTGCGGTAGAGCAGTTCGGGTTGGCGATGATGCCCCGGCTGGCCTTGCCGATGGCGGCGGCGTTCACTTCCGGCACGATCAGCGGGATGCCCGGCTCCATGCGAAAATGGGACGTGTTATCGATGACGACGCATCCGGCGGCCGCAGCCTTGGGCGCATAAACGGCCGAAACCGAACCGCCCGGCGAGAACAGCGCGATATCCCAGCCTTTGAAATCGAACGTCTCGAGATTCTGAACCTTTAGGACCGTCTTGTCCCCGAAGGAAATCTCACGTCCCGTGGAACGCGGAGACGCAAGAGCCACGACCTCATCGACCGGAAACTCCCGCTCCGCCAGAATTCGCAGCAGTTCACGCCCGACCGCACCCGTGGCGCCAACAACCGCAACCCGATAACCCATGATCTTTTCCCGTTCCCTGAAAATCAGCCCGAAAAGGGCAGACGCTTTAAAAGCGCCGACAGACGGTGCCGCCGCAGTTCGTAGCGGGCCTTGCGTCCCGTCGCCATATAGTTGAGCTGGATCGCATATCGCGTTCCGACAAACTGCCGGTGCCCGTGCCAGGTGGCCGGACCGTTCGGAAACACCAGAAGCGTCCCCTCCGCCGGCGTCACCTCGACGTCGAAATCCTCGAGATCATCAGGCCCGTTCAGCAGCCGCAAACAACCATCGCGTGAGGCCCAGTCCTCGCCGCGCGGATTGAGATACAGCAGGATCGTGACCAGCTTGGCCTCCGAATCCCGATGGATCCGCCCGTCCTTTTCCCGCGTGCGTCCGCGCACCGTCAGCATGGTCGGCGCCTCCGCCAGATCCAGCCCGAATTTCTCTGCCACCAACGCCTTGAGCTTCGGCCCCTGCAATTCTGCAATCATGCCCGCAACACGCGGCGTCAGCTTCAGAGCTTCCGGCGGAAAGGAGCCGCCAGACTTCATATCCGGCAGATCAGAGACAACCGCCTTGAGGTCATCATTGCCAATGAAATGCGGCACCACCACATGCGGAAACGGTTTTTCCGCCACGGGCATGCGCTCGAACGCATCATAATCAAGGGAAATCCTGCTCATGGCGCGGAAGGCTAGACGCGGCCCACGTCTGCGACAAGGCCTATTCCACACATGTGAGATCTGCCTTTTACGAAAGAATATTACCCCCGCAGCGGCTTATGCGCCCTCACCATCCGGCTCGTCGCCAGATAGCGGACATATCCTGCTCCCAGACGGTTCGCACCCCCCGTACACACATGCGGTCCCGGAAGGGACGAGATCCGCCCGTCCCACACGGTATGAAGCAGGCGGGGATCTGTCCGGCATTCCAGCGTCCTGTGATCCACCCCGGACTGTCCGACATCATCCGCCAGAACGGAACGCGCGGACAGATCGTCCCGACGCGGCTCCTGCGCTCCCGCTGACGCACCCGTCAGCACAAGACCACTTCCCGTCAGAACTGCAAGAAACAGCAGAGCACGCATCAGCGAAACTCCCATCCCAACAAGGCCGGCTCAGGACCGGTCAGTCACCAAGACGACTCTCGGGCGTTAAAAGTTGCGGCAGCTTTGTGGCAGAATGAACAGATTTTTGCCTTCAAGCAGGTCGACCACTGAAATTTCCCAGGATTTTCCCCTTCCCAGCCCAAGGCACCGCCCCATGAATACCAGATCTCTCATTCTTCCCGAACTGCTTCCCCTCCTTGAAGAATTCCCAACCATCAATCTTTCCCCTGAAACACTGCCGGCCAGCCGCGAGGAGCTGGAACAGGCTGCCGGTCAAGCTTTCCTTCAGGCCGAAGATTACCCAGTCACGCTCGAACGTCTGTCCATTCCTGGCACAGACAACGCATCCCCGATCAGCCTCCTGAGCGTCCGGCCCCGCAAAGAAGCCACGACCCCGCGTCCGGCGCTTCTGCATATTCATGGTGGCGGCTATCTCTCGGGCCAACCTGAGCTCACCACTCCCCAGCTCTGCCAGTTCGCACAGGATCTGGACTGTGTCGTCTTCTCGCCGGACTACCGCCTTGCCCCCGAACATCCGTTTCCCGCGGGGATCGAGGACGCGTACACGACACTGTGCTGGATCACGCGGAACGCCGAAACCCTCGGGATCGACGCTTCCCGCATCGGCCTAACGGGTGAAAGCGCTGGGGGCGGCCTCGCAGCCGGACTGGCCCTTCTAACCCGCGACCGCGAAGGACCGACGCTGCTGTTCCAGAACCTCGTCTATCCCATGCTTGATGACCGCACGATCACGGGCCAGCCTGACGCCTCTCCCGTGGGGGGCGAGTTCGTGTGGACCCGCGTCAGCAACACCTTTGCGTGGACATGCCTCCTGAATCCCCTCGCTCCCGGCTCGGCGGACGTCTCGCCCTACGCCGCGCCCGCCCGCGCCACCGACCTGTCCGATCTGCCGCCGACCTATCTGTCCGTCGGCGCTCTGGACCTGTTCCTGGACGAAAACCTCGCCTATGCGCAGCGCCTGATCCATCAGGGCGTTTCAGTAGAACTGGAAATCGTGCCCGGCGCCTGCCATATCTTCGACCAGACAGACACCCCGGTCGCCACCCGCTCCATCGCACGCCGTATCGACGCCATGAAACGCGGATTCGGTCTCTGAAGAGTACGCGGCCAAAAGACAGACCCCGGTTCCCATCACGTCACAGGAGCCGGGGACACAGGAGAACGAGTTCATGGGCGACCATCGCGATGACCGGGACGCCATCAACGGCGAAAACACCGTCTATCTGGCGGAGCTGCACGCACGCTGGCAGCATGACCCGTCATCCGTGGACACGGCTTTTGCCGCCCTGTTCGAAACCCTCGGCTCCGACCGCCTGCCCACAGACACCGCCGAACAGACCGACGCCAGCGCCGAGAGCCTGAAATTCGCCTATCGCCTGCGTGGACATTCCATCGCCAAGCTGGACCCACTCGGCTTGGCACCTGTTCCCGACATCCCCGAACTGAACCCGCCCGGTGCCGACCGGGACCTGATCGCCCGCCTGCGTTGTGCCTATTGCGGCACCACGGCCGCCGAGTTCATGCATCTTCAGGACCCCGTCCAGCGCCAGTGGTGGATCGACCGTCTTGAAAACCCTGTTCCCGGCCCGTCTCTGGACCAGAAGCGCCTCCTCCTCGCCCTCACCCGCGCCGAAGCCTTCGAGCAGTTCTGCCAGAAGCGCTTCATGGGCATGCGCCGTTTCGGCCTTGAAGGCGGTGAGAGCGTCATTGTCGCCCTGCGCACCCTCATCGACGCCGCCGCACAGGACGACGTACGTTCCGTTTCGCTCGGCATGCCCCATCGCGGCCGCCTGAACGTGATGGCCAACATCCTGCGCAAGCCGTTTGCAGCTATTTTCAGCGAGTTTGCGGGCGCCTCCTTCAAGCCCGACACCATTCAGGGCTCGGGCGATGTGAAATACCATCTCGGCACCGCCACAACACTCGAACATGCGGGCCACACCGTCCGCATCTCGCTCCTGCCCAACCCGTCGCATCTGGAAGCGGTGGACCCCGTCGTACTCGGCCGTGTCCGCGCCGATCAGGACCGCGAAAAGGACCACGACCGCCAGCACCATCTGGGCATTCTGGTCCACGGCGACGCCGCCTTCGCCGGTCAGGGCGTCGTGTACGAAACCCTGAGCCTGTCTAAGCTGGAAGGTTACCGGACGGGCGGCACAGTTCACGTCATCATCAACAACCAGATCGGCTTCACCACCGTCCAGTCCGACGCCCATTCGGGCATCCACAACACCGACATCGCCAAATCCGTTCAGGCCCCGATCCTGCACGTCAATGGTGACGATCCCGAAGCCGTCTCCCGCTGTGCCTTTCTGGCGCATGAATGGCGCCGCACCTTCCAGTCCGACATCGTGCTGGACGTGGTCTGCTATCGCCGTCACGGCCATAACGAAGCAGACGAACCCGCCTTCACACAGCCAGCGATGGTCCACGCCATCCAGTCCCGCGCCACGACACGCAGCCTCTACGCCCAACACCTGATCCGCACGGGCGTCATGACCGAGGCCGAAGTCGAGGAGATGTGGAACCACTTCCAGAACCGTCTGGAAGAACAGTTCGAGACCTCCAGGACCTATCACCCCGACGGCACGGACTGGCTGGACGGCCCAGAAGATCCGACACGCCTGCAGGACGAGCAGGACCGCATCCAGCCCATGACCGGTGTGCCGCTCCGCCGCCTGCGGGATGTCGGAGACGCCATCGGCACGATCCCTGAAGATTTGGCCGTCCACCCCCGTCTGGCCCGCCAGATCACGGCACGCGGCAAGGCGGTCGCCGATGGCGGTCCACTCGACTGGGCCACGGCGGAAGCCCTCGCTTTCGGAACCCTGTCCATGGACGGCCACCCCGTCCGCCTGTCCGGACAGGACAGCCGTCGCGGCACGTTCAGCCAGCGTCACGCCGTGCTGTTCGATCAAGACACAGGCCGTGAAGACACGCCCCTGACCCATATCGCGCCCCATCAGGCCCCGCTGAACATCTGGAATTCACCGCTTTCCGAATATGCCGTCCTCGGCTTCGAATACGGCTATTCCCTCGGCGATCCGGAAGCTCTGGTCCTATGGGAAGCTCAGTTCGGTGACTTCACCAACGGCGCGCAGATCATCCTCGACCAGTTCATTGCTTCAGGCGAAACCAAATGGCTGCGGACCTCTGGCCTGACCCTGCTTCTGCCGCATGGCTATGAAGGCGGCGGCCCGGAACATTCTTCAGCCCGCCCCGAGCGCATTCTTCAGCTCTGCGCCGAAAACAACATGCGCGTGTGCAACATCACGACACCCGCAAACTATTTCCACGCCCTGCGCCGCCAGATCGCGCGACGCTGCCGCAAACCGCTGGTCGTCTTCACGCCCAAATACCTGCTCCGCAACAAGGACGCGGTGTCCATGCTGGACGAGATGGGCCCACACACCCGCTTTCAGCCCGTCATCGCGGACCCGGCCAAGGAAGAAGGCGCACGCCGCGTCATTCTATGCACTGGAAAGGTCTATTACGATCTGGTCGCCGAACGCGCGCGCCAGAACCGTGACGACGTCGCCATCATCCGCATTGAACAGCTCTATCCCTTCCCGCACCATGCACTCATGGAGCATCTCGCCCGCCACCCGGACGCGGAACAGGTCGTGTGGTGTCAGGAAGAGCCCCTCAATAACGGGGCATGGATTTTCGTAGACCGTCGCATCGAACGCGCCCTGCGCGCCTGCGAGCATCGGGTGCAGCGCCCGGACTATGCAGGCCGCGACAGTGCCGCCTCGCCCGCAACCGGACTACCGGGCGTTCATGCCGCCCAACAGGAAAAACTGGTTCAGGACGCCCTGTCCTGAACCATTCCGAACAGGAAAAACCTCAGGTCGGGCCGCCCTGATAGCCATAGCTGCTGCGGCCCGCGCCGACATTGCCATAACTGTCACCACGAAACTGCCGAGACCCCTGCCCGCCATAATCCGGCCCACACGCCGCCAGCGCCGCCAGAAGTCCAAGCGCTATCCCAATCCGAACTCGCATCATCAGCATTTTCCTTGCGTATCAGCCTGTTGCGACATCATAGGCCGCAAAATCCCGACAGACCACCAGCGGATCGCGGTCGGACGTAGGGACATCTGCTCTTCTCAGGAAAAATGGTGAACCGGCTGGGACTCGAACCCAGGACCATTCGATTAAAAGTCGAATGCTCTACCAACTGAGCTACCGGTTCATCCGCACGCTGGCTACCCCACAACCCATAAGGGCGTCAACCTCACAACCGCGAAAAACAGGTCAGATGCTTCTCCAGACATGGTCTCCCCTCGCAAAAGCGGCTATGGGCGCCACACGCTTCGTCTCTCAGCCCCCAAAGGAAGAAACAGATGCCCATCCAGATTCTTCCCGGCCTCACACTCGAAGACGACGAACTGAAAGTGACCTACATTCTGGCGTCAGGCCCCGGTGGTCAGAACGTCAACAAGGTGGCGACGGCCGCGCAGCTCCGCTTCGACGCCGCGCGTTCTCCCGCCCTGCCAGACCGCATCAGAACCCGCCTGATCGAACTGGCGGGCAGCCGGGCCACACAGAACGGTGAAATCATCATCACCGCCCGTCGCTTCCGGACACAGCAACGCAACCGAGAAGACGCAATCGAGCGGCTGGCAGAACTGATCCGGAAAGCGGCTCATCGCCCAGCGTTCCGCGTCGCCACACGCCCTGGAAAAGCCGCCAAACAACGGCGTCTGGACGGGAAATCCCACCGGGCAGGCATCAAGCGCAACCGAACGGTGCGTCTGGACGACTGATCTCAACAGCCGACACAGCTATCCCAGAACAGAAGCGTTCAAATTCTGCACAACTCAATACGATACGATTAAGTAACATAAAAAAACTACCGTTTGCTTTTTTGAGCAGAAAATAGCGCGGAAAAAATATCTTTCGCTGAACCAATCTCGGACGGAATTTAATTTTCCAAAAAATGACCACATAATTTTTTTGTTGCCTTATTGCAACATGAGGAAAATCTGTCGTTGAAATTATTTTTGCTACTTTATCGTAACGAGTTTTTATCGTTACTCTTCCGAACCCCCCTCTGAACCCAAGGGCGGTGTCTTATGGAGGTAAAAAGAGTAATAATGAAATCCCGGCACCGCATCTCCCTGCTCGTGACAACAGCCTTTTCTGTCATGCCGTGTCTGTCCGCTTTCGCTGCGACGACTACTCATCCTGTCCGTCACCACAGCACCCGGACCGGCAGCAGCACGCACGCAACTGCACATCCCACCAATACTCCAGTCGCGAAGACTGCGACTGCCGCACCACGCAAGAAAAAGACCGACGTCAACTTCGCCGGGGAAGCTGAAACGATCAACGTCACCACCGGCACCCACGCGACAAACCGCAAGGCCCGCGAAAGCACGTCTCCCGTCACCGTGGTCTCTGCTGGGACGCTCCGACGCTCCGGTATGCTCAACCTCTCGGACGCCCTGACCCGGACCTATGCTTCCATCAACGTGGTGGCAATGGGCGCAGATTCCGCAGCCCTGACGTCCTCCATCCAGATGCGCGGCCTCGGCCCGAATGAAGTGCTGGTTCTGGTGGACGGCAAGCGCCGCCACAACACGGCGAACATCACCGCCGATGCAGGCCCGCAGTTCGGCTCCACGGGCGCCGACCTGAACACAATCCCCGCAAACGCCATTGACCATATCGAAGTGCTCGAAGACGGCGCGGCTGCGATGTACGGCTCGGATGCGATTGCCGGTGTGGTGAACATCATCACCAAAAAGCAGGCCCACGGCATGCAGACCTCCGTGCAGACCGGCGCAAACGCCTATAACGGCGACGGCTGGCAGTATAAGGTCGGCGCCGATGGTGGCGTGAAATGGGGCAGCGACGGCTATCTGCATCTCAGCGGCGAGGTTTATCACTCGGATCACATGGTCGTCGGCGCACATGATCATCGTCTGATCGGAAGCTGGCCCACCAACGCCACAACGACGGGATACTATAACGGTATCGTTCCGAACGCGATGAACGTACCGACCAATTCCAACAAGATCATGAGCACGCCGGAGGAAACCCGCGAAAGCCTCGCTATCGACTTCGGCAAGACCATTACCGAAGGCGTCAATTTCTACGGCCTGATCACCTATATGCATCGTCATGGCGAGGCGTATGAAAACTACCGCACGCCCGTCATCGCGCCCACCATGTATCCGGCTGGCTTCTCCCCGCTCGAAACATCGGAAGAGAACGACTATGCAGCCACCCTGGGTCTCAAGGGCGATAATTTTCTGGGCTTCGACTGGGATCTGAGTACCACATACGGCGCTGACGGGAACAAAATCGGCAACAAGAACACCGTCAATACCGGTATGCTCGCCAGCACATGCTCCACGGTTCCGGGTTCGGCTTATTATTCCACCGATGGCTGCGGCTGGTCTCCCAATACGACCCGCGCCGAAACCTATCGCATGGCACAGTGGACCAATAATCTGGACTTCCGCCGCCACTTCAATATTGCCAACGTCGTGCCCATGACGCTGGCTTTCGGTGGCGAACACCGTCTCGAAACCTATGAAATCAAGGCTGGCACCCCACCGTCCTATGAACTGGGCGGCACACAGGGATATGCCGGTCTTGGTCCCAACAGCGCCGGCAACTGGAGCCGTGATATCTGGGCTGCCTATGTCGATGGCGACTTCCACCCGCTCCCGCATTGGGATCTCGATTTCGCGGGCCGCTTCGAGCACTACACGGATGTCGGCAACACGGAAAACGGCAAGGTCTCGACCCGCTATGACGTGAGCAAACGCATCGCGATCCGTGGCACGATCAGCACCGGCTTCCGCGCACCCACACTGGCCGAACAGCACTATAGCGCCATGAACGTGGACCCGACCGGCGCCTCCGGCCTGCTGCCCGTCAACTCAACAGCTGCCCGTATTCTCGGCGCCAGCGCCCTGAAGCCGGAACGCTCCGTCAGCGCCAGTGGCGGCATTGTCCTGGAGCCCGTCAAGAACTTCCATGTCGAAACGGACGTCTATCAGATCAATCTGCGTGACCGCATCGTGGGCGGTGGTACCGTCAACGGTCAGCCAGCCGTCGATGCCATCGAAGCCATGGGATACTCCCTACCCCTGAACAGCATCACGCTCGACAACGTCTCAGCCTACTACATGACCAATGGTGCCAGCACTCGCACGCAGGGCCTCGACATCAAGGCGGACTACACGTTCCGCTTCCACAATGCCGGCAACCTGAACCTCAGCATGGCACTGGACCTGAACCGGACGCGTCTGCACCACAACGCAACAGATACCAACGGCAATGCACTGCTGAACGCACAAAACATCGGCTACATCACAACCGCCTATCCGCGCAGCAAGATCATCCTGAACGCGTTCTATACAGTCGGGAAATGGGACTTCAACGTCCGGCAGACCCGCTACGGCGAGACCACGTCCATGCTGACCTATTATGACTGGACAGACAAAACGCTCGGCTGCCCGAGCGGCGGCAAACTGGCTTATTCCAACAGCTGTTTTGCGCAGTTCAAAAACACGCCACGCTGGCTGACAGA
Source organism: Gluconobacter cerevisiae (assembly GCF_015244675.1). Taxonomy (GTDB): domain Bacteria; phylum Pseudomonadota; class Alphaproteobacteria; order Acetobacterales; family Acetobacteraceae; genus Gluconobacter; species Gluconobacter cerevisiae. Next base: position 540,535 of record NZ_JABCQO010000001.1, read on the forward strand.
TCTCGAAGTCGGGTACCGCTTCAACAGCCACTGGCATCTCGCGATTGGTGCGAACAACATCTTCAACGTCCGCCCCCGCCGCGTACAACCCATCAACAGTTCCCGCGGCGCCCAGATCTACGATCAGTTCTCTCTGCAGGTTCCCATCACCGGCGGCTACTATTACGGCCGTATCAACGCCAGCTTTTGAAATCCATTTTCAGATCGTTCCACAGGAAAGGCGCCCCGTTACAGGGCGCCTTTTTCTTTAGAAAATAGCACGGTCTGGAATACTTGTGGCATCTGGCGTCGTGATTGCAACAGTGTTGGCAAAATGACTGCGCGCATCCCCTCCATTAACCAAACCGCTTGAACAGGCAGATAACGCCAAAGCACAGGATAAGAGCATCATATCCAATACCAGCACTGATTTCCTGATCATCATTTTTATTCTTCCTTTTCTGATCATGATGACCATACGAGCAGAAAAGAGACCCGTGAAATCTTATGTTTCTATCTGTTCATAAGCACGATTTATGAATGCACTCATGAGCGCCGCATCCCGCAAAACCCCTAATAAAAAAAGCCGATGCATCACTGCACCGGCTTTTTCAAAATCCGCTTTTACGCAGGATTCAGGCTTCAACATAGGCCTTGACGATGGTGTCAGGGTCCTTGACCACGCCACCTGCGCCGGAACCACGCTTGAGCTGGTCCACATACTCCATGCCTTCCGTAACCTGACCAACGATCGTGTACTGACCGTTCAGATGCGGGCTGGCTGCGAACATGATGAAGAACTGGCTGTTGGCAGAGTTCGGGGCCATCGTACGGGCCATACCAACCGTGCCACGCTCGAACTTGGCGGCATTCGTAAACTCGGCCTTGAGGTCCGGATAGGAGCTGCCGCTCGTGCCGGTTCCGGTCGGATCGCCACCCTGAGCCATGAAGCCTTCGATCACGCGATGGAACGCCACGCCGTTATAGAAGCCTTCGGTGGCCAGCAGCTTGAGACGCTCGGCAGCCAGAGGCGCCAGATCGGGGCGCAACTCGATGACCACCTTGCCAGTCTTGAGCTCGAAAACCAGCTTGTTGCCGTCAGGCACTGCAGTATCGGACATCTTGGAACCTTCCAGAAATCGTTGAAGGTTCCTATGTCGGCCCTCGGCCCAGTTTCGACAAGACGATATGTGCAACATCTTCGCTGACGAAGGGCGAAATATCCCCTCCCAGCCGTGCGATTTCCTTCACAATGCGGCTGGCCGTACTGCGATGCTCTTCTGAAGAGAGCAGGAAAACCGTCTCGATTTCGGGCGCCAGACGACGCAACGCGCCCGAAAGCTGGCTCTCGTAATCGAAGTCCCCACCAGAACGCAGCCCACGCACAACCGTCCCTGCGCCCGCCTGACGGACAGCATCCACAAGCAGCGTATCGAAGCCAACAACCTCGACCCGCTCCCCATGCGGCAGCTTGTCCACCTCACGCCGCAGAGCCGAGAGCCGCGCCTCCAGATCCAGAAGCGGCTGCTTGCCTTCATTGACCGCCACCCCGACCAGCAGCCGGTCGAACAGCGCGGAGGCCCTGTGGATGATGTCCAGATGCCCGAACGTAACCGGATCGAACGTGCCGGGATAAAACCCGACACGCGGATCCGTCCGCGCCTCAGGCGTCAGGTGCAGCATCGTCACCAGCGGCAGGAGCTTCGGAGACCACAGTCTCGTCGGCATCGCCCTCTTCCGTGTCATCTTCCAGAACCGGGAAGACGCAGATGACGGTTTCGCTGTCATTCAGGCGGAACAGTGTCACGCCACTGGCCTGACGCGCCATGACGCGCACCTGCGAGACCGGCAGACGGATCAGACGCCCCGTATCCGTGACCAACATGACATCCGTACCATCAAGCGTCGGCAGCGTGCCCACCACTTCCTTGCCGCGACGGTTCGCAGAGAAGGTCATGTTGGTAATGCCCTGACCGCCACGGCCCGACACACGGTAATCATAAGCCGAGGAGCGGCGGCCAAAGCCACCATCCGTCACGGTCAGAAGAATTTCTTCCTGCTGTTCCAGCTCCTCGAAGCGCTCCTGCGTCAGATCACCGACGATTTCGACAGTTTCTTCATCACCGGAGACGGCCTCGTCCTCGGCGCCATCTTCCAGAACCGCATTTTCAGCACGGCGCTTGGCATTGGCCATCCGCAGATAAGCTGCGCGTTCCTCGACACTGGCGTCGACGTGATTGAGGATACACAGCGAAATCACTGCATCGCCGTCGCCCAGACGGATGCCGCGCACGCCTGTGCTGCCACGACCGGCGAACACGCGCAGCGTCTCATCCGTAATCTGGAAGCGGATGCAGCGCGCGTTCTTCGTGGCCAGGAACACGTCCTGACCCTCACGGCAGGTCGCCACACCGATGAGGGAATCCCCTTCATCCAGCTTCATGGCAATCAGGCCGGACGCACGGATATTGCGGAAATCGCTCAGACGGTTACGACGCACATTGCCGCTGGCCGTGGCGAAGGCGAGGTGCAGGTCGTCCCACAGTTCCTCATCCTGCGGCAGGGGCAGAACAGCCGTGATGGAATCCGTTCCCAACTCCGGCAGCAGGTTGACCAGCGCACGGCCCTTAGCGGTCGGCGCGGCTTCCGGCAGGTGCCAGACCTTCATCCGGTAGGCCTTGCCGCCCGAAGAGAAGAACATCACCCACTGATGCGTATGAGCGTTGAAACTACGGATAATCACGTCATCGCCACGGCGACCCGAGGCCGTGCGGCCGCGACCACCCCGGTTCTGTGATCGGAAAATCTCCAGCGGCGTGCGCTTGATGAAACCGTCGCGCGTGATAGTCACAACCATCTGCCCCGGCTCGATCAGGCTTTCATCCGTCTGGTCACCCAGTGCATCGGAGATTTCCGTCGCACGCGGTGTTGCAACTTCCGCACGGGCCGCCAGAAGCTCCTCGCGCATGACTTCCATCCGGCGCGGACGGCTCTCGATGATCTGAAGCAGCTCGCCGATCTTGACGGCAACGTCACCCAGTTCGCCCTGGATCTTTTCCCGCTCCAGACCCGTCAGGCGTTGCAGGCGAAGCTCCAGAATGCCACGCGCCTGCGCTTCCGTCAGACGGACCTTGCCATCGATGATGACATTGCCTTCATCATGGATCAGTTCGAGCAGCGGAATGACTTCCGAAGCGTCCCATTCCCGCGCCATCAGCGACTCACGGGCCGTGGCAGCATCGGGAGCCGCACGGATCAGCGCGATGACTTCATCGATATTGGCAACAGCCAGAACAAGACCAACCAGCAGATGCCCGCGATCACGGGCCTTGTTCAGATCGAACCGGGCGCGGCGCAGAATGACTTCTTCGCGGAAGCGCAGGAAGGCTTCCAGAATGTCTTTGAGTCCCATCGTCCGCGGCTTGCCGTCGTCCAGCGCCAGCATGTTGGCGCTGAAAGAGGTCTGAAGCTGCGTGAAGCGGTAGAGCTGGTTCAGCACCACATCCGGTGTCGCATCGCGCTTGAGCTCGATGACAACGCGCATCCCGGAGCGATCGGACTCGTCGCGGATGTCGGAAATACCTTCGATTTCCTTGGCCCGGACCAGATCGGCGATCTTTTCCTGCAACGTGGCCTTGTTCACCTGATACGGAATCTCGGTGATGATGATGGCCTGACGGTCCTTGCGGATTTCCTCGATCTCGGCACGTGCCCGCACCGGAATGGACCCACGACCCGTCTCATAGGCGCGACGGATACCGCTCCGTCCCATGATGATGCTGCCCGTCGGGAAATCCGGCCCCGGGATGATCTGCATCAGCTCATCAAGTTCGATGGCCGGATTGGCAATCATCGCCAGCGTAGCATCAATGACTTCGCCCGGATTATGGGGCGGGATATTGGTCGCCATACCGACGGCAATACCGGCCGCACCATTGACGAGCAGATTCGGGAAAACCGCAGGCAGAACCTTCGGCTCGTTCTCGCTCTCGTCATAGTTAGGCTGAAAATCAACGGTATCGCGGTCAATATCGTCCAGCAGGAAGGACGACGCCTTGGCCAGACGCGCCTCGGTATAACGCATGGCAGCCGGGCTATCGCCATCGACCGATCCGAAATTACCCTGACCATCGATCAGCTTGACGCGCATCGACCAGTGCTGCGCCATCCGGACCATGGCGTCATAGATCGAGCTGTCACCATGCGGATGGTATTTACCCATCACATCACCGACAGCACGTGCGGATTTGCGATAGGGCTTGTCAGCCGTAAAGCCACTTTCACGCATGGCATAGAGGATACGGCGATGAACCGGCTTCAGGCCGTCCCGCACATCCGGCAGAGCGCGCGATACGATCACGGACATCGCATAAGCCAGATAGGAGGAGCGCATTTCCTCCTCGATCGTCACAGGAAGACGGCCGGAAGAGGGCAGATCAGTCGGCTCGGTCAGCTCGGTCAAGACAGGTCACCACACTAGAATTCAGTTTCTCCAGCATATCGCATGCGTCGTCATCACGCCACACCCGGTGCTGTGAAGCACATTCACCCTTAGTCGAAATCCCGGCCCAGAAGAGTTCGACAAGTGAAGTCGACAAACGAAAGATTAACGAAGTTCTCCAAAATACAGACGAGCGTTAACATCTTATTAACTTGCGGGTACTAATTGAACACGTTAGCAATTCCCAAACACACTCCGGCGAGTCCGTGCCGGAACTTTTTCGGAAAGATCTCCTCATGGCCGATACAACCACCGACGACACCACGCCCGCCGGCAGTGACAACACCAATTACAACACCACAGAAACCAGCTATCATGAGCACGACTACTCATGGCGCTGGGCAGGCCCGACAACAGGCGGCGACTGGACCGATCCCAGCAACTGGGTTCTGACCGATGCCGGCCGTACGGTTGATACATCTTCCGACGCTTTCAGCGGAACTCCCATTCCCCAGAGCGAGCAGAATGCTGACGTCAACGTCGGATTTTACGGAAACCCGACACCGAACGTCGTCGTCTCCAATGCCGTTCTCTACAATCAGATCCGCAGCCTCAGCGTCTGGCAGAACAGCACCCTGAAAATCACCGCACAGGGTGGAAACGGTAACGTTTTCGCAACGGCCGGTCTTCAGAACAACGGCACCATCATCATCGACACCCCGTCCAAGGTCGAACTCGGCGGCGTGACGTCGGGCAATGGCACCCTGACGATCCTGAACAACAACGGAAATGTGGCGTTTGACGACGGGCAGCTGAACAACGGCACGCTCAACCTCGTCAATTCAAGCCTCGGCACTCTTGCAACGCCCATCAGCGTTTCCGGCGGCACGATCAATCTTCAGCAGAACAGCACGCTCATTGCGAACCTGTATGGCGAAGGCTCCACGATCAACGTCGACCCGGCAACCGTCAACACGCTGTATGTCAACGACCGCTTCTCCAACAGCAGCGGCTCCGTCCAGAACACCGTCATCAATGGTGTCTCCGAGAACACCCATTTCGGCATCCTGAGCGGCTCCTCCAAGCCGATCTCGGCCACGTATGAAGCCAACACCGACGGCTCCTACACGCTGACGATCACTCTCGATAACGGCCACGCCATCACCTATCCTACGGTTCACGTCGCAAACGGCTACACGCCTGCTGCACAGGCCACGATCGTACAGGACGGCTCGAAGGGTTGGCTCATCGAGGACGCCGGCACGACGACAGCCCCGGCTTCTTATGTCACCAGCGACCTGCATCAGCAGCTTGCCGCAACGGCAGCGACAGCAGCAGCGGCCGGTGGTGATCCCTCGCAGTACAGCAACAACGCCATCGGATACCATACGCACGACAACACATGGCGCTGGACCGGTTCTGCCACGGGTGGGGACTGGTACGATCCGAAGAACTGGACGCTGTATGACGGTCGCGGCAACGTCGCTGACACTTCCGGCAGCTCCTTCAGCGGCAATGCCGTTCCGCAGAGCGAACAGAATGCTGACGTCAATGTCGGCTATTACGGCAACACCACGCCGAGCGTCGTCGTCGCCAACGCGCCGTCCTACAACCAGATCCGCAGCCTCAGCGTCTGGCAGAACAGCACGCTGGAAATTACTGCGCAGGGTGGCAGCACCTATAACGGCTACGTCTTCACGACGGCTGGTTTCGAGAACAGCGGCACGATCCTGATCAACACGCCGTCCAAGGTCGAACTCGGCGGCATCGCGATGAACCGTGACGACGGCACCATCACGATCATGAACAACGACAACAACGTCGTGTTCGATACAAACAGCGTCAATAATGGCGGCACGATCAATCTGATCAACGCCACGCTGGGCTCTGCCACCAACGCGCTTTGGGTCAATGGCGGCATCGTCAATCTTTCGCAGAACAGCGGCCTGTTCCTGTATCCGAGCGAGTCCATCAACACCATCAATGTTGATCCGAACACGGTCAACACGGTGTACGTTGAAGCCAACGGCTTCCTGCATAACGATTCATCGAATGCTCAGGGCGTCGTGATCAACGGTGTGTCCTCCAACACACATTTCGGCATCTCCGGTGTGTCTTCCGCCCCGACGGCTGCCACCTACACGCCGAATACAGATGGTTCCTACACGCTTCAGGTCACACTGGCTGACGGCCGCCTGATCACCTTCGGCAACATTCACACGGCAAGCGGCTTCGTCCCCGCCGCCAATGCGTCCATCGTTCAGGACGGCAGCAATGGCTGGATCGTCGAAGACAACGGCAATGCGCCCTGCTTCCTCGCTGGCAGCATGATCCGCACGCCGGAAGGCGATGTGGCCGTCGAGACCCTGCGCCTCGGCAACACGGTTCTGGCCTTCGTGAACGGCGAAACCGTTGAGCGCAAAGTCACCTGGGCTGGCCGCTCCCACATGATCGCCAAGGCCGGTCTGGCCGACGCGGAAGCCGGTTATCCGGTCCGCATCATGCAGGGCGCACTCGCCGAAGGCGTGCCTTACAAGGACATGCTGGTCACTCCGGAACACTGCCTGTTCATCAATGGCGGTTTCATCCCGGCCCGTATGCTCGTGAATGGTCGTTCGGTGGTCTATGACCGCTCCATCGCCGTCTATGACTACTTCCATGTAGAAACGGCCGAACACTCGGTCATCATGGCAGACGGCATGCTGACGGAAAGCTACCTCGACACCGGCAACCGCCAGTCCTTCCGTCAGGATGGCAGCGTTGTTTCGCTGGGTGGCCGCGAGCGCAACTGGAATGACGACGCAGCAGCCCCGCTGTCCGTCAGCCGGGACGTGGTCGAGCCGATCTTCCGCGAAATCGAAGCCCGCGCCATCGCAGCAGGCCTCGAGAACACGGTTGCCGCTCCGGCTCTGACCGAAGACGCCAACCTGTACCTCGTCGCCAGCACGGGCCAGACCATCCATCAGGTCCGCACCGCCAATGGCCGCGCGATGTTCATGATCCCGTCCGACGTGACAGGCGTTCGCATCGTGTCCCGTACCTCCAGCCCGAGCGAAACGGTCGGACCGTTCGTGGACGACCGTCGTCAGCTCGGTGTTCTGGTGGGTGAAGTCACACTGTTCGACTCGGGCAACACGATCCGCATCGATCAGCACCTGACGGACGCAGACCTGAACGGCTGGGATGTTCAAGAAAACACCCCAGTCCGCTGGACGAACGGCAACGCCATGCTGCCGCTGACGGTTCGTCAGCCGAACAGCCTTGGCATGCTCGCCATCCAGATCCTGGCCGCTGGCCCCTATCTGGTGACGTCAGAAGAAAACGCAGCCCTGACCGCCTGAAGCCAGTCAGTCTGAAACGAAAAAACCTCACCCTTTCGAGGGTGAGGTTTTTTTTTGGTCTACACCACAGTCACAAAAAACCCCGGAGGCCTGAGCCTCCGGGGTTTTCAACATTCAAGAGCCGTATGCGACCCTGAACTCAGAACGGAATTTCATCATCCAGATCGTTGTCCGGCGGGGCATCCCAGCCGCCATTGCTGCCACCTGAACGACCGCCGCCAGAAGCTCCGCCGGAATTCCCACGGGAACCACCAAAGCCACCGCCCGAACCGCCAGCGGAGCCACCACGGCTACCACCACCAAAGCCGCCGCTATTGCCACCGCCATAGCCGCCGCCGTTGTCAAAGCCACCATCATCGCCGCCACCGCTGCGATTGCTGTCGATCAGCACCAGATCCCCACGGAACCGGTCGATCACAACTTCAGTCGTGTATTTTTCCTGCCCGGACTGGTCGGTCCACTTCCGGGTGCGGAGTTCACCTTCGATATAGACCTTGCGGCCCTTGCGCAGATAACGCTCGGCGACATCAGCCGTCCGCTCGTTGAAGATCACCACGCGATGCCACTCAGTGCGCTCTTTGCGCTCACCCGACTGCTTGTCGTTCCAGGTGTCGGACGTCGCAACGGTCAGGTTGACGATTTTGCCGCCCGACTGCGTGTTGCGAACTTCCGGGTCTTTCCCCAGATTTCCGACCAGAATCACCTTATTGACGCTGCCTGCCATTCCCGTCCCAACCAATTTTCTCGAATTGTTCTTTTCATCCTATCCTAAACGCCCATCTATAATTGATCCAGCGCCCTTCAAGAGCGTTCCGCTTTCACAATCGCCTTTTCTCCACATTCCGGGGTCTCCGTGAGCTTTCCAGACAATCATTCGATCCGCGTCCGTGGGGCCCGCGCCCATAACCTCAAAAACATTGACGCTACGATCCCGCGGGATTCCCTGACGATCATCACGGGCCTCTCAGGCTCCGGAAAATCCTCGCTGGCTTTCGACACGATCTATGCCGAGGGGCAACGGCGCTATGTGGAAAGCCTTTCCGCCTATGCCCGCCAGTTTCTCGAGCTGATGGGCAAGCCGGACGTGGACTCCATCGAGGGCCTCTCCCCGGCCATCTCGATCGAGCAGAAAACTACGTCCAAGAACCCGCGTTCAACCGTGGGTACGATCACGGAAATCCACGACTACATGCGCCTGCTCTGGGCGCGCGTGGGCATCCCCTACTCTCCAGCGACTGGCCTTCCCATCGAAGCCCAGACCGTCAGCCAGATGGTGGACCGAATCATGGCCATGCCCGATGGCATGCGCCTGATGCTGCTCGCCCCCGTCGTGCGGGACCGTAAGGGTGACTGCAAACGCGAACTCGCCGAACTGACGCGCAAGGGCTTCACCCGCGTGAAGATCGACGGTGAACTTTACGAAATCGCTGAAGCCCCCGAACTGAACCGCAAGACGCGCCATAACGTCGAAGTCGTCGTAGACCGGATCGTGGTCAAGGAAGGCCTCGAATCCCGCCTCGCCGACAGTTTCGAGACCGCCCTCGAACTCTCGGACGGTCTGGCCTACGCCGAGGAAGTCAAACGCGCGGGAGAAAAGGAATCTCCGGCGCATGTCGTTTTCTCGTCGCGCTTCGCCTGCCCCGTCTCCGGCTTCACGATCGAGGAAATCGAGCCGCGCCTGTTCTCCTTCAACGCCCCGATGGGCGCCTGCCCGGTCTGTGACGGCATCGGCACCGAAACCCATTTCGACGAAAACCTGATTGTCCCGGATGATAGCCTGACGCTGGCCGAGGGCGCCATCGCCCCGTGGAAGGGCGCCAGCACGGACTGGTATGACCAGACGCTTGCCGCTCTCGCCCGCCATTGCGGCGATGACATGCACACGCCCTGGTCCGACCTCCAGCCCGCCACGCAAGACCTCATCATCAACGGCTCGAAAGAGCCGATCGACATTCCCTATACCGATGGTGGGAAGGTCCACATCGTCACCAAACCGTTCGAGGGCGTGCTGAAGAACCTGCGCCGCCGCATGGCGCAAACCGACAGCATGTGGGTGCGTGAAGAACTGTCGCGCTATCAGTCTGAAAAACCCTGCCATGCCTGCCACGGCGCACGCCTCAAACCCGAGGCGCTGTGCGTGAAGGTCAAAGACCTCAACATCGCCGAAGCCTCGGACATGCCGATCCGCAAGGCGCTCGACTGGTTCTCCGGCGTGGAAGCGACACTGACGCCCCAGCGCGCCGAAATCGCCCGCCGCATCCTGCGCGAAATCACGGACCGCCTACACTTCCTCGACGATGTGGGGCTGGACTACCTCACCCTCTCGCGCGGTTCCGCAACCCTGTCGGGCGGCGAGAGCCAGCGCATCCGTCTGGCATCGCAGATCGGTTCGGGCCTGACCGGTGTGTTGTATGTGCTGGACGAACCCTCCATCGGCCTGCACCAGCGCGACAATGAACGCCTGCTCGGCACGCTCGAACGCCTCAAGCGCCTCGGCAACACCGTCATCGTCGTCGAACATGATGAGGACGCCATCCGCGCCGCCGATTACCTGATCGACATGGGACCGGGCGCGGGCAAACTAGGCGGACAGGTCATCGCCGTCGGCACCCCGGCAGAAGTCGCCAAGAACCCCAACAGCATCACCGGCGCCTATCTGTCAGGCCGCAAGGTCATTCCCGTCCCGACCGAACGCCGCAAGCCCAGCGGCATGCTCACCCTGCACGGCGCACGCGGCAACAACCTCAAGGATCTGACGGTCGATTTCCCGCTCGGGACCTTCATCGCCGTCACGGGCGTTTCGGGTGGCGGCAAATCCACGCTCGTCATCGATACGCTCTATAAGGCGCTGTCCCGCCAGCTCATGAAATCGAGCCAGACGCCGCTGCCCTATGACCGTCTGGAAGGCGTGGACAATCTCGACAAGATCATCGAGATCGACCAGTCCCCGATCGGCCGCACCCCACGCTCCAACCCCGCAACCTATACGGACCTGTTCGCGCCAATCCGAGACTGGTTCGCCGAACTGCCCGAGTCCAAGGCACGCGGCTACAAGCCGGGCCGCTTCTCCTTCAACGTGAAGGGCGGCCGCTGCGAAGCCTGTCAGGGCGACGGTGTTCTCAAGATCGAAATGCACTTCCTACCGGACGTGTACGTGACCTGCGACACCTGCAAAGGCGCACGCTACAACCGCGAAACGCTGGAAGTGAAGTTCCGCGGCAAATCCATTGCGGACGTCCTGTCCATGACCGTGGACGAGGCCCTGCCATTCTTTCAGGCTGCCCCGAAAATCCGCGACCGTCTCGCCATCCTGCAACAGGTCGGGCTGGGCTATGTCGCCCTCGGCCAGCAGGCCACAACGCTCTCGGGCGGTGAGGCCCAGCGCGTCAAGCTGTCAAAGGAACTGGCCAAACGCGCCACTGGCCGCACAGTCTATATCCTTGATGAGCCCACGACGGGCCTGCATACCGAAGACGTCCGCAAGCTGCTCGAAGTGCTGCACACCCTCGTCGATCAGGGCAACACGGTGCTGGTGATCGAGCACAATCTCGAAGTTATCAAAACAGCCGACTGGCTGATCGATATTGGCCCCGAGGGCGGTGACGGCGGCGGTCAGGTCGTCGCAGCTGGAACACCGGAAAACATCTCCGCGTGCAAAGCCAGCCATACCGGCCGCTTCCTCGCGCCGCTGCTGGACGCACCGGGCGCCAGACAGCCGCGCAAAGTCACGGCCACCAAAATCACACAAGCCATGCTCGCCGCCAGCCTGCCACCGCCAAAAGCCGAACGCACAGCCGCGAAAAAAGCAAAAGTCGCCAAAGAAAAAGCAGCGGAAAAGGCTCACGAAAAGAAGCCCAGAGGCCGCCCCGCCGGGTCCCGCAACAAAACCAAAGCCTGAACCCGGTCGGATCGCCGGACCCAGGCATCGTCACTGGCGATGATGCTTGGGTTGGCACGACATGAGGTTGACACCGGCCGTATCGTCAAAACGGTCCGGGTGCTCTGTCAGAGGTAAGGAGACGACATCGTTGATCCGATGATCATGATAGACGAACCCCCAATGGAAAAACCGGGCATCAAACCAAGGATTGTCATCAAACATCTCATCCCATTCCAGCAGGTCACGCCGCAAGGGCGATCCGACGCCGTTGCTTTGTGTCCAGACCGCCGACTTGCAGATCGAGGCACGCTCAACACGCACAATCAGCCGTCCGTTAAGTGTTGCCTTTCCATCAAGCTCCTCGTTGAGCACGATATTGAGGTTATGGGTTAACTCCTCCAAGGATTCCGGCTTGGCCCCCGCGAAAGCAGTGCCGCCGATAGCAATGGCAAAAATTAGGCCGAGAACAACGCGAATCATTGATTTTATCCCGCCAGAAACAGCATGACCCCGCCCCCATCCACACTTACTTTTGCCGAACACCCAAATGCCCGGCCTTCCGCGTCTGAGCCAGCACTTCCTGCCGCTCACGCTCAGCATAACGATGGCGCTGCTCTTCCGTCCGCTCGTTATGACAATGCGGGCACGACACACCCTGCACGAACAGCGGCGAGGCCTTGTCGTGCGCGTTCAGCGGGCGACGGCAGGCATGGCAGACATCATGCGTCCCGATCTCCAGCCCATGCTTCACTGAAACACGCTGGTCGAACACGAAGCACTCGCCTTCCCACAGGCTCTCTTCCTCGGGCACGGTCTCCAGATATTTCAGGATGCCGCCCTTAAGATGATAGACTTCGTCCACACCCTCCGCCCGCGCAAAGGACGTTGATTTTTCGCAGCGGATGCCCCCCGTGCAGAACATGGCAATCTTCGGCAGACGGCCTTCCGCTTCCAGTTCCTGCCGCCGTTTGCGAAACCATTCCGGGAATTCACGGAAGGATTTCGTTTTCGGGTCTTCCGCGCCTTTGAACGTGCCGATCGCCACTTCATAATCGTTTCGCGTATCAATCAGGATCGTATCCGGATCGGAAATCAGCGCGTTCCAGTCTTCCGGCGCCACATACCGCCCTACGCCCTGAAGCGGGTCGATATCAGGCTCGCCCATCGTGACGATTTCCTTTTTCAGCCGCACCTTCATGCGGCGGAATGGCAGTTCAGGCGCACGGGAGTCCTTGCTCTCCAGGTCCGCACAGCCCGGAAGTGCACGGATATGCGCCATCACGCGCTCCATGCCCTCATCCGTTCCGGCGATCGTGCCGTTGATCCCTTCGCGCGCCAGAAGCAGAATCCCCCGGATTCCCTCACGTTCACACAGTTCCAGCAACGGCTCCCGCAATGCAGCAGGGTCGGCGAACGGCGTGAAATGATACAGCGCGACAATGCGGATCGGTTCGAGAATATCGGACATGAGGCAGGCATCCGGCAACCGGGACCGCAGACACAGCCGCGATCGGATGAAAAAAGACAGCCCCGGAAATATCAGGGCCAAAGCCGGGATGCCAGACCCATATGACGCAGACACAGGCACGATCCCTGCGGTAAAGTGCTCCCATGACCCAGATCAGCGCCATTCGCGGCCCCTTCCTGACCTTCCATGCCGATCCCTTCACCACCGATCCCATGGATGCCCTGCATCACGAGCCCGACGGCCTGATCCTGATCGAGAACGGGCGCATCACCGCTGCCGGTCCCTGGGACAGCCTGCGCGACACAATCCCCACCGAAACGCCCGTCGACCACTACCCCGATATGCTGATTTCCGCTGGCATGATCGATACGCACGTCCATTACCCGCAGCTTCCGGTCATCGCATCCTACGGCGAGCAGCTTCTGGAATGGCTGGAACATTATGTTTTCCCCGCCGAAGCCCGCTACGCCGACCTGACTTATGCCCGCTCCGTCGCCCGACAGTTCCTGAACGAACTCCTGCGCGTCGGAACCACGACAGCCGCCGTGTACTGCACAGTCCATCCCCAATCCGTGGACGCGTTTTTCGAGGAATCCGAACGCCTCAACACCTGCATGATCGCAGGCAAGGTCCTGATGGACCGCAACGCGCCGGAAAACCTGCGCGACACCGCCCAGAGCGGCTACGACCAGTCCGCGGACCTCATCGCACGCTGGCACAATCGCGGACGCCAGCTTTACGCCGTCACCCCCCGCTTCGCCCCCACCAGCACCCCCGAACAACTTGATCTCGCAGGCGCACTTCTCGCCACGAAACCCGACCTGTTCATGCAGACGCATCTGCTCGAAAACCGCTCCGAAATCGCCTGGGTCCGCGAACTGTTCCCCAACCGCAACTCCTATCTGGACGTGTACGACAAGGCCGGTCTCCTGCGTCCCCGCGCCATTCTCGCCCATGCCGTCCACGCCGAAGAAGCCGATTTTCAGCGCTGTCACGACACAGGCTGCTCCATCGCACACTGTCCCGGCTCGAACCAGTTCCTCGGCAGCGGCTCATTCCCACTCTTTAAGGCCCTCAAATCAGAACGCCGAGTACCCGTAGGCATCGGCAGCGACATCGGCGCAGGGCCGTCCCTGTCCCTGCTTCAGGTTCTCTCCGACGCCTACAAGGTCGCACAGGGCCTCCAGACGAACCTCCATCCCGCGCAGGGGCTCTGGCTTGCCACGGCAGGAGGCTCACAGTCTCTTGGCCTTCAGGACAGGATCGGCAGCATCCAACCCGGCCTCTACGCCGATCTCTGCGTCTTCGATCCCGCCGCCACACCTCTGGGCCGGATCCGCGCGCAGACGGCCGAAACCCTCGCTGACTGCCTGTTCGCCCTTACTATGCTGGGCGACGATCGCAGCATCGCCGCCACCTATGTGGCCGGCCAGCGCCGCCATGAGCGCAAGACAACCTGAAACCTGTGACACAGAATGCCATTTTATTTTGACTCTGAATTTTTAAAAGTCTTAGGGTTACATTAACTATTTATCAGCATTTCAGAAACTATACTGGCAAGAGTATTTAACCTGCGAGAGTACTCCGGCTCCCCCTCGGGCTCGCGACCTAAAAGCAGGACCCATGAACCATTCCCTTTCCTCCGCGCAGACTTTCCGCTCCCTGATGTCCCTGACCGCAGCGCTGTCCCTCAGCGCCCTTCTTCCAGAGCGCGCCGCGCGCGCCGCAGACACTACAGAGAGCGCACCGCAGGTCACTCTGGGCAATGACGGCAACAGCAAATCCCTGTTCCGCACACTCTTTGACGGACAGCGTGCGATCGGCACCGGTGGCATGACGTCTCTTGAAGGCTCAAGCGGCGGCGGCCTCGCAACCTGGGCCACCATCAGCGGCTATGGCAGCAACAAGAGCGCAGGCATGGCCCTTCACTACAGCTATGTGAACGTCACCAATTACTGGGACCAGAACGTCGGCGCCTCGATTGGCCTTTTTGACCGCGTGGAGCTTTCCTACACCCATAATTTCTTCCAGACCCGCGCCACAGGCGCCAAGCTCGGCATCGGCAACGGCTACCAGTTCGATCTCGACGTCGCAGGTGCGAAAGTCCGCCTTTTCGGCCATGTCGCCGACAATAGCCTGATCCCACAGGTCGCCATCGGCGCCATGTACAAACATGACAGTGACAGCCGCATCATTCACATGATCGGCTCAAAACACACCGACGGCGCAGACGCCTATCTCGCCGTCACCAAGCTGTTTCCGAAAGTCGGAATCCTGATCGACACCACCGTCCGCTTCACCAAGGCCAACCAGTGGGGCATCATCGGTTTCGGTGGCGACCTCGATAACAATTACCACGCGCAGTTCGAAGGCTCCCTCGGCTATCTGCCGCCCTTCCTGCCTGGCCTCATCGTCGGCGTGGAATACCGCACCAAGCCCCGAAACCAGCGCTTCACCGACGAAAGCAACTGGTTCGATGTGTACACCAGCTATTTCATCAACAAGCACCTGAACATCACACTCGCTTACGTGTCACTTGGCACGATTGCGACGTTCAAAAACCAGACAGGATTCTATTTTTCCGGCCAGACGGGATTCTGACGTGACAATCCGGGCTCTGCCCGGACCCGGCAGGGATCTCGATCCCTGCACCCTATTTTGTAAATCGGTTTCCAAGGAGCCCCGGTCTTTGGCGGGTTTCAGGGCAAAGCCCTGATCCTTCACCCTTCGCGGATACGCTCGTCAATCAACGACTCACGCGGCACATCCGTCGCATGCGTCGCCTCGTGAATCGTCCGCTTCACATTGAAGATCAGATGCAGCGAAATCGCCGACAGCGACCCAAGCGTAATCCCGCTTCCGAAAACGATCTTCGCCCACATCGGAAACGTGTCGGAAATATGCGGTTGAGCCGTCGCCAGCATACTCAGCCCGATACTGGTCCCAACGATGATGACGTTACTCTGCCGGTTGAAATCCACCCGTGAGAGAGTCTGCACACCAACCACAGCCACGGTTGCGAACATCGCCAGCGCCGCACCGCCCAGAACCGGCAGCGGCACCGCAGCCACCAGCGCGCCCAGACGCGGCAGGCAGCCCAGCATCATCATAATCACCGCGGCAGCCGCCACGACCCAGCGGCTCTTCACCGCCGTCATCCGCACCAGACCAACATTTTCGGCAAAGCACGTATAGGGAAACGAGTTGAGTACCCCGCCGAGTATGGTGGCGATTCCATCAGCCCGAAGCGTGCGAGCGATGTCTTCGGACGTGATCGGCTTATCGACGATTTCACCCGTCGCATAGACGTTCCCGATCGTCTCGATCATGGAAATCGTCATGACGATCACCATCGAGAGGATCGAGACCGGATGAAATGTCGGCATCCCGAAATAGAACGGATGCGTGATGGACAGGAGCGGCGCGGACGACACCTCCCCGAAATTCGCATCGCCCAGAACCCACGCCACCAACGTTCCCAGAACCAGTCCGATCAGCACGGCAATGGTGGCAATAAACCCGCGAAACAGCCGCTGGATTACCAGAATGGACGCCAGAGTCCCCAGTCCGTACCAGATACTCCGTAACGGAACATGGTCTTGCATCACGGACGGGCTAGCCCCCGAGACAATATCATTCGCCGCAACCGGCAGCAGCGCCAAACCTATGATGAGAATGATGGACCCGGTCACGACCGGCGGGAAAAACCGCACCAGCCCAGCGAAATGCCGCGCCATCAGCAACGTCACGAACCCCGCCACGATGACGGACCCGTAAATGGACAACAACCCCGGCGTCCCGCCCCCCACGGCAGAGCCAATAGCGATCATCGGCCCCACGGCAGTAAACGTCACGCCCTGCAACAGCGGCAGCCGAACCCCGACCGGCCCGAACCCTACTGCTTGAAGCAGCGAGGCAATCCCGCAGGTGAACAGATCTGCATCAATCAGATGGATCAGCGTCTCGCGCGGCAGATGCAGCGCTCCCGCCACAAGGATCGGGACGATGACCGCTGCCGAATAGAACGCCAGCACATGCTGCAACCCGTAGGCTCCAAGCCGCCAGACCGGCAGTTTCTCGTCAACGGGATGCAGACCGGTCGTCGCGGCATTCTCGGCAGTCATCAAAAGCCCTCAGCTTCCGCGATAGGTGGAATATCCGAACGGCGCCGCCAGCAGGGGCACATGCGCATGGGCCTCCGCCGCCAGCCCGAACACGATCGGCACCACATCCAGAAACGGCGGATCAGACAGAACCTGCCCCCCTTTTCGGAAGTAATCGCCAATCCGGAATTCCAGACAATACGTCCCTTTCGAAACCGCAACATCCCGCAGTTCCGGGCAACGCCCGTCCGCATTCGTCTGGCCTTCAAACAGAACCCGATCTCCCTGCAACAGACGCAGGCTCACACCCGCAGCAGGCTTTCCGGACACCGTATCGAGAACATGCGTGGACAGAGAACTCATGCCGTCACCAGATCTTTCAGACGAAGCCCTGCAATCGCATCAATCTGCGTCAGCGCCTCGGTCAGTTCCTGTTCGGGAGTGCCAGCCAGACGGCGCTCCATTTCATCCATAATCACGGTCTTCGCCGCTTTTCCGGGTGCAGCGACCTTGCGCACGCAGATCACGAACGGCATGGCAAACCGCGCGCGATACGCGTCATTCAGCCCCCGAAACCGCTCATATTCCGCAGGCGTCAGACGATCCAGCCCGACCGAAGCCTGTTCCGAGGCGGAATGTTCCGTCAGATCCGGATCAATCCCCGCCCGGTGCCCAAGCTCCGGATGCGCCCGCACCAGCGCAAGCTGCGCCTCCACGCCCGCAGACCGCACAACCTCCGCAAACGCGGACAACATCGCGTCCACATCTGCAAAAGGCCGTGCCTTCAGCACCCCTACCGCCACCCACGGCGAATGTTCGTAAAGCCCACCGAACTGCGCAACGAACGCCTCGGCCGACAGTGCATTGACGTCTGAAATCTTCATGCCGGATGCACAGACTGCCAGTGCCGCGCGATATCCAGCCGCGTCGCCACCCACACATCTTCACGCTTCTGGATATGCTCCAGAAACTTCAGCAGCCCCAGCGCCCGCGCCGGCTTGCCCGCCAGACGGCAATGCAGGCCGATCGACATCATCCGGCCGCCCTCGCGATACAGCATATCGAACGCATCGCGCAGATAAGTGAAGAACTGCTCGCCTTCCGTAAACCCGTTCAGCGCCGCAAACTTCATGTCATTCGCGTCCAGCGTATAGGGCACGATCAACTGCGCCCGACCATGCGTCCGGTCATAATACGGCAGGTCATCCGCATAGGAATCGGCGTCATAAACAAACCCGCCTTCCTCCGCGACCAAACGCGCCGTGTTCGGGCTCGTGCGCCCCTGATACCAGCCCAGCGGCCGCTCTCCCGTCACTTCGGTATGCAGCGCAATGGCCTCGCGAATATGCGCCCGCTCCACGTCTTCGGGGAAATCCTGATAATCAATCCAGCGCAGACCGTGAGACGCAATTTCCCAACCACTCTCCTTCATGGCCGCCACAGCATCCGGATTGCGGGCCAGCGCCTTCGCCACACCAAACACCGTCACCGGCATCCCGGCGTCATCGAACAGACGCCGCAGCCGCCAGAACCCGGCCCGGCTGCCATATTCGTACAAGCTCTCCATCTGCGCACAGCGCGCCCCAATGATGGATTTCGTGCCCACCATTTCGGACAGAAACGCTTCGGACCCCGCATCCCCATGCAGAACCGAATTCTCCGCCCCTTCCTCATAATTGATGACGAACTGCACGGCGATACGCGCGCCATTCGGCCATTTCGGATCAGGCGGTGTGCGGCCATAACCGATCATGTCCCGCGGATAGCTGTCCTGCGTCATGGGCGTTTCCTTTCTCAAAGCACCGGCGGATCGAGGCTAACGAGTTCTTCCGTGTCATAGGCCAGCAGGCTCGCCAGATGCCTGTCGCCATCCTCGACGAACAGATCGCGCGCAATACCCCGCGCCAGCTTTTCCACGCCAAAACGCATCCCGCTGATGGACGCGCCAGAAAGCCCCATGCTCGGCATGGCCCCGAACGTGAAATTGTAGATCTTCGCCAGCATCGACGCCTTGGGATCGGCCTTGTCTTTCGGCAGGAATTGGAACCGCGCGCCCAAGTAAGGATGGCTCCCCAGAAGCGCGCTGTCTTCCATGGCAGGGGGCGTGAAATGATCGCGCCACAGCAGAACAGACGACGCGAAATCCCGCGTTTCCGGACGCTGCGACAGGTCGATCGTGAACCCCGTCCCGATAATCAGGAAATCGAAGCGCATCTCGCCCTGCGGCGTCGTCACCACGATCTCGTCGCCGTCCATCCGCGTCGCCGTCCATGGCGTTCCGGGATGAAAAACAAAATTCTCATGACGGCGGCAACGCCAGAACGTGTCCTGCGGCGGCGGCTGGTTCAGGCTGTAGATCTGCCGCATGAAGCGCCAGCGCGTCAGATCCGGCAGTTCCGAGAAATGCGCCAGAAAGCCCGCGTTTTCCATCCAGCGATACGGATTGATGGCCGGGATTTTCGCCCGACGCAGGCACAGATCCACCCGCCCCACGCCCTTTTCCAGCGCCGTCGCCGCATTGTCGAACGCGGAGGCCCCGGCCCCCAGAACACCGATCCGCTTGCCCTTCAGAGCTTCAAAATCAATGTCTTCATGCGTATGGGCATAAACGGATTTCGGCAGCGTCTCGGAAATGAAGGAGGGCACATGCCACGCTCCGCCGCCGTCGATGCCCGTCGCCAGAACCATCCGCCGCGCCAGACGCACCGTTTCCTGACCGGCCGCATTGCGGAATGTCAGCCGCAGCAACCCCTCGTCCCAGCCGACATGCACCAGTTCCTGATCGTTTACGACCGGGATGTCGAGCGTCTGGCGCACCCAGTCCAGATAAGCCTGCCAGTCATGGCGGGAAATCTTGTCCAGATCCTCCCAGGCCTGCGCACCATAACGCGCCTCGAACCAGGATTGCGGCGTAAGGCTGGGAATTCCCAGATCCGGCCCCGTGACATGCCGGGGCGTGCGCAGCGTGATCATGCGCGCAAACGTCACCCACGGCCCCTCGCCGCCTTTCTCTGCTTTTTCAAAGACCTGCACATTGGTCACACCCTGCCGCCGCAGCCCGAAGCATGACGTAATGCCCCCCTGCCCCGCGCCGATGATCGCCACATCCAGAACCGCTTCCCCGTCCCGGTCCTGCGTCAGGCTCCATTTGCCCGTCGCGTAACGGATTTTCGCCAGATCCTCCCGCACACGCTCCGAAAGCGCAGCCAAAGCCTCCAGAACCGGAGTTTCGACGGGAGAAACGGTGGATGTCATGAGGTCAAATCCCAAAGAACCGGCACGGACAGGGCAGTCTCCGGTGGGTGCCGGAGCGTCTTTCCGCATCAAAAACGACAGGTCACCTGTCAGGCGGGATAGTTTCACACCACCTCAAGGTCGTATACTCCATAAAAACGCTCCTCCCGTTCGCAAAAAGAGAGCAGTTCTTCGATGCCTGTCTTCTCACGCTTCCTGCGCTACTTCCTCGCCGTTGCCCAGCACGGCTCCATCCGTCGCGCCTCCGAACATCTGCGCATTGCCGCCTCCGCCATCGACCGGCAGATCCTTCAGGGTGAGGAATCCCTCGGTACGCCCCTGTTTGAACGCCTGCCAACCGGCCTACGCCTGACCGCCACAGGCGAGCTTCTCTATGCGCATGGCAAACAGTGGTCGCGGGACCTGACCAATATGTGCGTTCAGATCGAAGACATGCGCGGCCTGCGCCGGGGGCAGGTGGATATCGCCGTCCCCGACGCCCTGACCCGTGGCTTCCTGCCGCGCCTGCTCCGCGCCATGCGCACGACCCATCCGGGCATCACGATCTGCACCCATGTGCTGGACAACAGCCGCATCCAGAGCACCCTAATCGACGGTTCGGTCGATGTCGCGCTGCTGCTCAACCCGACCCATGCCCGCGGCCTTCTGGTCCGCGCGCACAAGGACTTTCCGCTCGGCTTCGTCTGCCTGCCGAACCATCCCGTCGCCGAACGCAAAAGCGCCCGTTTCAGTCTCGCGATGAATTATCCCATGATCATGCCAGAGCCCCCGCTCGCCCTGCACCGCCAGATCGAAATTCTGGAAATTGACAGCAACCTCGACATCCACGCCGCCGCATCCTCCGACAATATCCAGATGATCAAGTCTCTGGTTCGCGAAGGCATCGGCATCGGCATTCTCAGCGCGCTCGACGTCATGGAAGAGGTCGCACGCGACGAACTGGCCTTCATTCCAATTTCCAACCATGACCTCGCCCCTCTGACACTCGCCCTGTGCGTGGACCATTCCCGCCAGCTTTCCGGCGCGGCCCGACTGGTGATTTCCGAACTCGAAAAAGAATTCCTCTCCCCCACCACACAGCCCCAGCCCACGACCTGATTTCTCTTCCCGAAAAACCACGTCATACGGGAGACATAGACTGTCACATTTTTGCACCAACCTAAAAACGGCAATGCCCCGGCCTGCATTTTATCTTTGATGGAAATAGGCCATCCGTTTTACATCCACGTTTCGAATAAATACCGTTCCCAAAGTGAACCTTTTGGTGCGACAGACGCAGGAGCCCGGCAGCATGAAAGACAACCATCAGTCCCGCGGCTCCGGATCACGCTCCGGCTCACTGGGCTACAGACGTCAGCTTCTCGCCGTCACCTGTCTCGCCGGCAGCGTGCTCGCCGCGTTTGCGACGCCAGCACGTGCCGCACAGCCTGCGAAACACCATACTCCGCGCCATCAGACCTCCAGCCGTAACGTTCCAAAAACAGCCCGGACAGCATCGCGCGCGACCGTCACGCCGCACGTCGCGCATGAGCTTGATGCGTCCGCTGCCGAAACGGTTTCCGTCACGTCCTCGCGCCGCGCCCTGAATGGCGGCGGTGGTATGATGCGCGTCGAAACCGCCCCCCATGCCGTGCAGACCGTCACCAAGGAATTCATCAACATGCGCGCGCCGACCAGCACGGCGCTCGATCTGATCCAGAACCTGCCAAGCCTCAATGTGACAATGCCAGATTCGTCGGGCATGCAAGGCGGACAGATCCAGTCCCGCGGTCTGACAGACCTCGACATGGGCCTTCTGGTGGACGGCGCGCCTGCGGCGGCTGCGAAATATCTGAGCGAAAACGTCGATTCCGAAAACCTCGAAAGCGTCAGCGTCACGCCCGGCTCCTCCGCGACAGATCTGCCCGTCATGTCGGCGGCCGGTGGCATCATGTCCGAAGAAACGCGCACGCCATCAAAAAAGCGCGGCGGCCTGATCGACTTTTCCTACGGCACCAACAACCTGTCGCGCGAGTTCCTCCGTCTGGAATCCGGCGAAATCGGCCATAGCGGCGTGCGCGGGTATTTCTCGTTCTCCAACACCCATGCCCGCTCTTGGATGGGTGCCGGAACCAACCAGCGCAAACACATCGATTTCGGCCTCCAGAAAGACTGGCATAATGGCTCCAACGCCAAGTTCTTTCTGTCCTGGAACTCCGCCGACTTCGTCATCGACAACTACCCCACCTCCGACCAGTTCTTCCGCTACAAACACACCGGACAGGGCTATGGCCGGACGGATGATCGCAAGAGCAACAACTACTGGGGCAACAACAACGATCACTGGAACCAGATTTTCATCTCGGCTCCGGTTCATATCGTGCTCCCCTCGCGCCTGTCGCTCGACATCCACCCGTATTTCAGCTTCGGGCAGGGCTGGGACGCCTCTCCGGGCGGCACGACGACCGATGCCGCAGGCGCAACGCGCGGCCTGACGAACTACTTCCTGCAGAACGAATACCGCTCGGTCGGAACGGTTGCGAAACTCAACTGGGAAATCGACCGGCACAACACATTTTCGGTCGGCTACTGGTATGAAAACACCCAGACGATCCAGTCCTACCCCACCAGCTACCAGATGGCAGACGGCAATGCGCCAAGTCCCAACTGGGACGCGTACCAGATTTCCGCTGGCGACAAACAGACGGCCGGTTACGAAATCCAGTCCCTGTTCGTGCATGACACGGCCAAATATCTCAACGATCACCTGACGGTGGACGCCGGGTTCAAGTTCGTCATGACGAACATCTGGAACAAAGACTATTACGGCCGCCAGGAAGCCAACCGCACAGCCCCGCTGCCGCAGCTTTCAATCGGCTACCGCATCAACAACCACCATCAGGTCTACCTGAACGTGGAAGGCGACTACCGCCAGCCCAGCGCGGTCGATCTCGGCTGGCTCTACACCAGCGTCGCCATTCCCAAGAACCAGTATTCCATCAAGGAAGAACTCGGCTACCGCTACCATGACGATTACATCGTCGCCGATGTTGCGTTCTTCAACTACAACCTTACAAACCGTATCGTGGACCAGTATGTTGGTATGAACAGCTACAAGCCGTTCAATATCGGCAGCCAGCAGATGCGCGGCTTTGACGTCATGATCGCCGGACGCCCGATCCACGGCTTCAGCCCCTACGCCTCCGTCGAGTATCTGCACGCCTCACAGGACAGCAACGTCTTCGATCCGTATCTGAACACGATGCTGCATTCCAAAGGCACGCAGGCCGTCATGGCCCCGCATGTCATCGCGAATTTCGGCCTGACCTATACTTATAAAGGCTTCTTCGCGAACGGCACCGTCCACTATACCGGCCCGCAATCCGTCAGCATCGCAGGCGACCAGCGCATTCCGGGCTACGTCACAGACACGCTCTCGATGGGCTATCACTTCAAGCCCTTCATGTTCGCGCAGTCCCCGACTTTCCGCCTGAACTTCACCAACCTCACCGGCTCGATCGTCCGCACCGGCGCCATGGGCGCGGTCTATAGCGCCAAGGACCCGAGCACGGTCCACAGCGGCAATATGGCGCCCTATACCGGCTACGGAAACTCTTTCATGGTCTCTCCGCGTTTTTCCATGACCGGAACGATCTCCACCGCGTTCTGACGGGAAGCGGCAGGGAGCATTCCCTGCGCCAAAACCACGTCTCCTCCGATGCGTTTCCGCAACACGCCCCCACATCCCTGTGGAACGGAGGAGACCCCCAATGCCCTTCGGCATAATTTCCAGAAAACAGTCCGCCGGTTCAGCCCTGCTTCTCGGCACAGCGCTTACGCTCTTTTCAGTCGCACATGCTGCCGCAATTCCGACTGAAACGCCACAGGATCATTCTGGCGTAACGATCCTCCAGAATTCGGACGCCGTAAAATGGCAACCCGCACCCCCCATGTTCCCACACGGAACGAAAATCGCCATCCTGACCGGCGACACCACAAAACCCGGCCCTTTCACCCTGCGCGTCATGATGCCAGCCGGATCATTCATCCCACCCCACACCCATAATCTGGACGAAATGCTGACCGTCATCAGCGGCAACATCCAGCATTTCGTGGGACAGAATATCGACACAACGCAGCAGCGCGCGCTCGGCCCGGGCGGCTTCGTCCATCTGCCGGTCAACGTACCCCACGCCATCAAGGCCGGACGTCAGGGCGCAGTCCTTCAGGTTTCAGGAACAGGACCGTTCAGCATGGCCTACGTCAATCCGCAGGACGACCCGCGCAACACGGGCCGCTGATCCCTATCGCGGCAACAAAGGCGAGGACGTGGCATAGGCCTCGCCAAACCGCGACGTATTAGTGCCTGTGACTGGATCATGATCCAGATCCCGCCCAAATTTCAGATGAGCCGTCATCCCCTTCCACAGGGTGACCCGGCTTTCCGTATGACCGTCTTCAAAATAGCGCGTCACAATCGGGGAAGCGAAGAAAACCGACGGCGCACGGCGATGTCCCATGACGCAAATTTCTTCACCCGTTCCCGAACCTGTCGCGCCTTGAGTCCCGATCAGGTTTCCCGGCAGGATTTTCACAGCATTGAACGGATTTGTCGGAGGAGTCTGCGCCACACAAAAGACGGGCATCAGCGCAATCAGAAACAGTCCCGGAAAAAACACCCATGCTTTCATGGCCATTCCTCCCGAGCGTGTCTCATTGCCCTGACATCATTTCCCGATTGTCGACAGCACGATGCCCGGCGTCAGGATCTGCGGTAGCACGACGCCCTCCTGATGCGGCGGATAATAAATATAGAACGGCACACCATCGCGCCCATGCGCCTTGAGGAACGCGCCGATCGCCGCGTTGCGGTTCGTCCAGTCCCCTTTAAGGAACACGATCCTTCGGTCCCGGAACGCCTGCTGAACGGATGGCACATCCAGCGCCACACGCTCATTGACCATGCAGGTGATGCACCATGACGCCGTCATGTCGATGAACACCGGCTTGCCCTGCGCCCGAAGCTCGGCGAGACGTGCTTCCGAGAATGGCTCGATCCCGGACTCCGAGGTGCCTGTGACCACAGGAGCAGGTGCGGCCCGCAGCCCCTGCGCCAGCGCGACCCCACAGACCACAACACACAGCACAGCCACGATCCGGCAGAACGCCACCGTCCCACGACCGCCTTCCAGCATAGACCGACGCTGCCCAACGCCATAAATCCAGCCTGCAAAGCCCAAAAGCACAACGCCCCCAGCCGTCAGCGCCACAAACGTCACGCCCCGCTGGATTGCCGCCACCCACAGCAGCCACACGCAGGTCGCAAACAGCGGAAACGCCAGAACCTGCTTGAGAATGCCCATCCAGGCCCCCGGCTTCGGCATCCGCGACGCCACACCCGGAACCCCGGCCACGAGAATGTACGGAAAGGCCAGCCCAAGCCCCATCGACAGGAACACCAGAACCCCCATCACCGGCGGCCCACCCAGAGCGCCTGCAATGGCAACGCCCATGAACGGCGCCGTGCAGGGCGTTGCCACAATAACCGCCAACAGGCCCGTCATCATGTCCCCGCTCCGACCGCCGCCTGTCTGAACCTGTCCCAGACGCCCGGCGCTGACTTCAAACACACCCAGCAGGTTGAGCCCCATCAGGAACAGCAGCCAGCACACGCCGACCACAAATCCCGGCGACTGGAACTGAAAGCCCCATCCCGCCGCAGACCCGGCCAGACGCAACCCGATCATGACAATGCCCAGCGCCGCAAAAGCCCCGGTCACGCCCAGCGTATAGAACAGCGCGCTCTGAAGCTGCACGCCCCGTCCGGCACCGCCCATTTTCGCAAGGGACAGCGCCTTCATCGCCAGAACCGGAAACACACACGGCATCAGGTTCAGGATCAGCCCGCCCACAAAAGCAAACAGCAGAACCCGCAGCCAACCCGCCCCGGTTGGCACATCAGAAGCCGGGGTCGCATCCGCCTGCACAGGAGCCGCAGTAGAAGCGCCACCAACCGGACGCGCCTCAATCTGCAACGGACTTTCCTGCCCCGCTGCATCCTTGAGCACGACCACACCCAGCAGCGGCTTGTCCCGATGCGCGGATTTCAGGAATTTCAGCCCGAGCGTGAGCTGACCATCCGACACATGCAGAGGCTGTTCAGCGACCTGATCGATTACGCCCCCATCCTGCGGCAGGAACCATGCCTGCGACACAGACGTCGCAGACAATCCCTTGCCCGAAAGCATCAGGACGCCATCGGCGGACACACTGGCCGCAAATGGCGATGCCACCGGCATGGCAGCCTCGGCCTTGCGGAACAGGTCCGCCTGCGCCCCACCTTCCGGCACATTGGCCGCCGAAGCCGGAAGCGTCAGCGTGAAATCACCACTCTCGGGAATACAGACCTGCGCACAGGCGAGCCATTCCGCATGGGCATGAAGCGTTGCGCCTCCCGAACCTTTGAGAACCAGATCCTCCGGCAGCGTCACTTCATTGATGTACGCGTAGGACATAAGGCCGCCCTCGCTGATCCGAACCGGCACTGGCCAGTGGATCGGGCCGCCCTTGCCCGTTGCCCCGCCATCCGCAGTCACATCCAGCGTCGGCGTGTCTCCAGCATCGCCCGGATTGATCCAGTAAGTGTGCCAGTCCGGCTTGAGCTGAAGCCGCAGCCCAACTCGCAGATGCTGGTCCGGCCCGACCGCATCACGGTCCGTGACAAGCGTCGCGGTGTCGTTCGCGGACGCAACCGGCGCACTCTCCGCCGCCCGCGCGGACACAGACCCCAGACCCAGAACCCCTGCCACGAGCAGGGCCGACATGCTGAACATTCGATGCAAGACAGGCTCATTCCACTTTTTCAGAAGACAGCCTTCACCATATCACTGACTGAAACGAAAAGCAGGACCTTTCCGGTCGTGAAACTACGAAGGCCCTGCAAATCGCCTTCACGAAATAGGCCTCTTCTAAAGCGATCCTGTCAGATTTTGAGAGTTTTTAACGGGAGATCGGAACACGGGCTCTGACGGATCTGGGGCAAGCCTCTGGGAAGTCTCTTAAGCCACTCTCTTTCTGGGCCACCAGAAATGCCGATGCCCTCCGGTCGGCCCGTACCCCGCAACATCCCCCCATCCCTAATAAAACACTCACAGGAAGAGGGTAGGACAGAACCGCCACCCTGTGCCATGTTCGCACGCAACAACCGCCCTCGGCGGACCACCCGGTGCGACTTCCAGATCCCGCCCAAGACAACGTAATTCCATCGCGTAATTCACCGCGCAGTTTCAAGGACCCAACAGAACGATGCCGTTGATCCCCCGTCCCGATCCGTCCGCCTCCCACCGCTCGCGAACCGGACGCGCCGTCTTCGGCATCCTCCTCTTTCTGCTCCTCGGCTTTCTGGCCCCCCTTCTCCCGGCAAAAGCCGCCGACAGCGCCCATCCCCTCAGCCAGCAGGAAGCCCAGCAGCTCCTCAACGTCCTGAACAACCCCAAGGAACGGGACGCCTTCACCCATACTCTCGACCTGATGGCCCGCGGCCTTCCGGTCGAAGCCGCTGCCGCATCCCCTGCCGCAGCCCCCGCGAAAGCCACGCCCCCCAAAACCGTCGCTGACGTGCCGCCCGATATCCATACCGGTCTGAGCAGCATCCGCCTGCAGGCACTGGGCTACCTGCACAACTTCCTTGGCCTGTTCAGCGATCTCGGACTTGTCGGCCACTGGGCCCACACGACTCTCGCTTCGGTTGATACCCGCACCACAATCCTTCACGCCTTCGCGGGCGGCATCGTGGTCATGCTTTGTGGCGTAGCTCTGGAGCGGATCGTCGCGCTGAGCCTGCACAAGCCACTGGTCCAACTTACGCAAAACGCTGAAAACCGGGAGCGGCGCAACACCGTCGCGGACCAGGACGCCACCTCGCACGACCCTATCGTTGACGGCTCCAGCGAAACGCGAGCCGCCGACCAGCGGCGTCAGGTTGAAACCCTACGCTTCCTGTCCCGCGTCCCCTACGCGCTGGGGCACTTTGCGCTGAAAGCCATCCCGGTTCTCGCCTTTTTAGCCGTCGCCTATCTGGCCGTTCTGGTCCTGCCCTGGAGCGCCAAAACTGACAACGTCATCATGACGCTCGCCAACTGCTACGCAGCAGCCCGGATTCTCTATCTTTTCGTCGAGACCGGATTTGCACCCCGCTCCCCCACAATCCGCCTCCTGCCTGCCACGGACGCAACAGCCTTCCTGCTGACCCGCTGGTGGAACGTGCTCGTCGCCGCCCCCGCCATCGTCTTCTGCCTCTCCACGCTGGGCGGACAGTTCAATCTCTCCCCACGCGGCACGAATGCGATGATCCGCGGTGTGATCCTGATCGAACATATCCTGATTGCCATTTTCATCTGGCGAATCCGGCACCTCGTCAGCCGCGCACTCCAGCCACGCGCCGTCCCCAACACCGCGATGTGGACCTTCATCGTTGCCGTCACGCGGCTGTGGTGGGTGCCAGCCATGTTCCTCGACGCTTCTCTCTGGATCGTCTGGGCCGCCCATCTGCCGGGTGGCTATCGCTGGATTCTCGACACCACCGGCATCACCATCGGCATTCTCGTCGCATCTCGCCTGATCGCCGTACTCGCCTACGGCCTTCAGGACCGCTTCTTCCGCATCAACCCCGTCCTGACCGAACGCTTCCCTGATATTCAGAAGCGCGCCGATCGCTACTATCCCTTCGCCCGGCGCATCCTGACCGGCGCGATCCTCTTCCTGACCCTGATCGCCATGACCGAAGCCTGGGGCCTGCCCACGTTCGGCTTCTTCATGAAAAACGCCGTCGGCCGCCATTTGCTCGACGCCGTCCTGACCATGCTGGTCGCCCTGAGCATTGCGGTCACGATCTGGGAAATCATCAACGCCTTCCTCAGCCAGCAGCTCACCCGTTTCGAAAATTCGGACCAGTTCGCCCGCGCAACCCGCCTGCGCACGGTGCTGCCCATTATCCGTACCGTCCTGCTGGCCATCATCATCATCATCGTCGCGGTCACGACACTCTCGCAGATCGGCATCAACGTCACCCCGCTGCTCACCGGCGCAGGCATCATGGGTGCCGCCATCGCTTTCGGTTCGCAGAGCCTGGTCAAGGACTTCATCACGGGCTTCTTCATGCTCGTCGAGGATGCCATCCAGGTTGGTGACTGGGTCACGACCGGCGGCGTTTCGGGAACGGTGGAAAACCTCTCGATCCGCACCGTGAAGGTCCGCGACATCAACGGCGACCTTCACATCATCCCGTTCTCATCCGTCTCCTCAATCGCCAACACGGCCCGCGGCTACAATCAGGTCATCGTCAAACAGCAGCTCGACCTGTCCGAAGACCTGCCGCGCGTGACCGCCATCATGACAAAAACCCTCAAGGAAATGCGCGACGATCCGGTCTTCGGTCCCATGATCCTGTCGGATTATAACGATCTGGGCGTGGACAACAGCGACAGCGGCGGCGCCACCCTCCTCGGCAGCTTCCGCACGACGCCGATGATGAAATGGAAGGTCAAACGCGAGTTCTACCGCCGCATCACCAACCAGCTCGCCGCCGCCAGCATCAAGTTCTACACCGGCACATCCTACTTCACGACGCCGCCCGGCAGCGCCATGCGCATCACCACGGACGGCCCACTGCCCATCCCGGCCAACGACGCACCCGGCAACAACGCCCCCGGTCAGGCCTGATTTCGAACCGGCTCCTGTCAGGAGCCGGTTTTTTATTGCCAAGAGGCACAACCCTTAATCATTTAAATAAAGTCTTGCATTGCCGTGCAGACAGGCTCATTCTGCCCACACATTATCGAGAACCCTCCTCCCGGTTCCCCGCAGACGATTTCCCGGCCCGACCTTCCCGCGGCCCCGCATCGCCCGCCGATCGGCGAGGATCATGCCAAGGAATTCAGCGATGTCTCTTGTCCTGGTCTCACCAGAGCCGTCAGCCCCCGATCAAACCAACGCCACGGCCACCACCGAAACACCGATGGCCCGCCCCGATCCTGCCGCTCTCGCTGCAAAGAACCGTCAGGAAGAGCAGGTTCTGAAAAAGCGCTTCATCGGCATGGTGCTCGGCCTCGTCTTCGCACATGTCTATGTCGCGCTCGCGCTGGCCTATTCCTACATGGACAACCACAACCACCTGCACACCTGCTGGCTGCCACTGTTCGGCGCCTTCATCTGCGGGATGATCTTCGTCTTTCACGTCTCGATCTCGTAAGCCGGAGAGACCCGCATGTCCCGCACAGTCCGCCACGCCTGGCTCCAGCCCTTCCTGTCCACGACATTATGGACCCTCGTCCTGATCGACATCGCCGTCATGACCTATCTGGAAAATCAGGATTTCTTCAAGGACTACGCCGGCTGGGCCTGGCCCTCCGTCCTCATCACCGGGATCATCGGCTACTTCATCGGCCCTGCGATTGATCGCCTGTTCACCAAAAAATCCCCGAGCCAATAGGAATGACCGTCCCATCAGACCTGTCGGATCAGGAATACCGTCGTCTCTTTCCACAACTGGCCAGCTACGGTGCTGGTCCATTCGGGGAGGATGTCGATACATTCGGCGAAACCCTGATGGATGTCATTCAGGACGTGACGGAAACCCGGACTTTCCTCACCCGGGCCGCCGCCATCCGGGAACTCGAAACCCTGATGGCCTGCAACGATATCGATCTGGCCCGGATCACCTGGGCTCTGATCGCTTTCGATCCGGTTGCGCGGTTCAATGACCAGACTGCCTGGCTCCCGGAACACTCGGCTCCGTTTCCCAGCCTCCGCGACTTCTGGACAGCCCTGTTACAGAGTCTCCAAATAGGACCTCCTCCTTGGCCGGACACGTCAGCCCGCCAGCTCGGAGGCTGCGTTATGGAGCGGCATATCGCCCTGGCAGACTCGGATATCGAAGAACGGTTTACCTCCGAAAAACTCCGCTCCGTTTCCTTCTTCCACACAAAGGAAGACGCAGAACGTGCCATTCTCCAGACGCTTCAGAGCAACGCGGACGCAATCGACGCATGGCTTGCTGAAACGCCTGACGGTATGCGCGAGAGCTTCGAACAGGATTTTCCCGAAGGCGTCGGCATTGTCATCATGGAACAGGATCGCCGCCCGACACCCGGCAAAACACTGTCCGTCACCCTGACCAAGCGCGAACTCCGCGGAATGGCCTATTATATCGAGACCATCAGGATCTACGCCTGACAAAAAAAGGGGGGAGCAGACCGCTCCCCCTTTTCAGACCTTACCGCAGAATCCCCGTATGCCCGACGCTGTAGCGTCCCGGCTGGGGCCAGACCGTCAGACCATGTGGCTCCGCGCCGACCGGGATCTTGCGCATCGCCCCCGTATCGGTGTCGATCGCATAAACCACATCGTCGAACCGGCCAGACAGCCAGAGCAGCTTGCCGTCCGCGCTGACATTGCCCATGTCCGGGCTACCGCCACCGGGGATCATCCAGGTCTTGATGACCTTGTCCGTCGCAAAATCAATGATCGACACGCCACCCGGCCCATGCTTCGGACCATGAATGCGATGCGAACCACGATTGGCGACATACATCATCTTACCATCACGGCTCGGATACAGACCATGAGTGCCGATACCCGTCGGGATGAAGCCGGTTTCCTTGAAGGAATCCCCGTCCACAACGAACACGCCGTCTGCCATCATGTCCGCGACATAGAACTTGTGACCGTCCGGCGCCGTCAGAATGTCCTGCGGCATCCCGCCTTTGGACAGCTTCAGCATTCCGATCATCTTCAGATTCACCGTATCGACCTTGGCGACATAACCGCCGAACTCGCAGGTGAAGATCGCGTATTTGCCGTCAATCGAGAAATCGGCGTGATTGACGCCCTTGCATTCCGGCGTCTCGACCGAACCCTTCAGCTCCATCGTATGCGGATCGCGGAAGTCCAGACGCTTGTGCGCCTCAGCGACCGTGATCGCGTATTTCCCGTCCGGCGTGAAATACATGTTGTACGGATCATCCACGGCAATAGACGGACCCGGCTTGGCCGTCGCCGGATTAATCGGCGTGAGCGACCCGTCGGGACGACCTTCGCTGTTATTCGTCACCCACAGCGTGCGCAGGTCCCATGACGGCACCACATGCTGCGGCGAATGTCCGACCGGGAACGTGTCCACAACCTGAAACGACACCGGATCGATGACGGAAACACTGTCCCCGCGCAGGTTCGGCACATAGACACGCGCGGGGTCCTGCGCGATCGCTGGCGAAATATGGGACGGGGTCGTCTCGCTGTAGATGTTTTTCGGATCGATCACCGGCGGCAT
Source organism: Gluconobacter cerevisiae (assembly GCF_015244675.1). Lineage (GTDB taxonomy): Bacteria > Pseudomonadota > Alphaproteobacteria > Acetobacterales > Acetobacteraceae > Gluconobacter > Gluconobacter cerevisiae. The sequence continues at coordinate 573,309 of NZ_JABCQO010000001.1, forward strand.
GCCCGGAATCGTCTGAATGCCGGACGCCGCAACGGGGGCCGCCACCGCAGCGGACGCCTCGGCCGGAACCGACACCATCGGCGCACTCGGGGAATATTCCTGCGCATGAGCCGCGGCAACTCCCAGCAGCGTCACCGCCACCAGAAGAGGAGTCTTGAAGGTCATGGATGGCTCCTTTGGAAAGACTGAATTGCCGCAACCGCAGCCCGGATCTGCATGTCAGTACCAATCCGGCCGAGTCCGGCCGATGCACGCCGCGGATCGCCACCATAGACGCCCTCGGCCACACCCGGTTTCGGAGCCTTGCGCAACGCCTCCTGACGCACAAGCGACGGATCGACCGCCAGCATCAGCGACGTATCGCTCAGCTCCGCATGAAGCCCCACTTCCGCACCATAACCCTGCGCACGCAGGGCATCAGCATATTGATGGGGCACAACTTCATAATAATCCCGCACATAAAGCACGGCGGCCTGACCTTTCCAGGCCCGGTTCAGCTCCTGCGCCACCTGCGCCATGAAGGACTGGTAGCCTCCGTGGTCGCCCAGTAGCACGATCCGCTTAAATCCCTGAACGCGGAAACTCTCCGCTGCCCCCTTGAGCAAGCCCTCGAACACGGCGGGCGGCACGGAAATCGTACCGGGAAATTTCATGTGAGACGTGCGCGGGCTCGTAGACCCTTCCGGCACATAGGCCACAACAGGCGCCACCAGCGTATGCCCGGCCTGAACCGCAATCCTGTCCGCCAGAACCTGCGCCCGCACATTATGCTTGCCGACCGCAATATACGGTCCGCTCTGCTCGGTCCCGCCGACAGGGATAATGACGGTATCGGTCCCCGCCTTTACATCCTGCGCCACCTCGGTCCAGCTTCGGCACGCAAACTCGGCCTGAAGCGCCACCCCACTACAATGCGCCGTGTCGTCGTTGACATCCTGTGCCTGTACGAGGCCCGCAGACAGCCCCATCCCCGCGCAGAACAGGACGGAACGACAGGACAGGCGAAGCAGATTGAACATCAGGGCCGGAACACCTCTGGCAATGGCTGCACTTCCCTACCCCATCTTCCCCTCTCTTTTCCAGAGGGGCTTTTCCAGAGGCTGCTTTTCCAGAAGCGCCTTTTCCCCGGCCGTGCTTTCAGATCAGAACGGCCGGTCTTTTCGCAAACGCATCCTGCAGTATAAGACAGCATGCCTTTTCCAATTTCCTACGATCCCGATCCCGTCGACAGCGCAGCCCATCTGATTCAGGTCGCGCTCACCCCCGTTTTCATGCTGTCCGGCATCGGCACCCTCATCAACGTCTTCAACACACGTCTGGCCCGCGTCACGGACCACCTTGAAGATGTCCGCAAGAAACTCGGCACCCCAAAGACGGACGATACTCCGGTCGACCCCATCGACACACCCGCCCGTCTGAAAAACCAACAGGCACGCCTGCACCGCCGCGTCTTTGTGCTGGACGCCGCGATTCTTCTCAACGCCATCGGCGGCGCCTCAACCTGTGGCGCGGCCATGGCGCTGTTTGTCGGCTCGATCCGTGATGCTTCGACTTCGGCATGGCTGCTGGCGTTTTTTGGCATAGCTCTCGTCTGTACCGTCGGATCGCTCATGTTCTTCCTCGCCGACACGCTCCTGAGCTGGCACGGACTGCGGCACGACAGCGACCTGAGCCTCAACGCGGAATAAGCTGCCGCGCAATTTTATTTCAAACCCACGGGAAACATTAGTGTTTCCCGAAAGAAATACGGGCATTGTTCCCTATCGGGCTTTACTTTGCCTGTGATGGAATAATCGCCTCTGCGCAACAGAAGCCCCTCCTTTCACAAACAAGGCGAAAGTTTAAAAAGCATTTATGCAGGAAATGCAGGTCTGACCCTGCATCTGTATTTGTTGCTTTGCATACCGATTCTGGAGTTCCTCCCGCTGCACGCCGCAAAACGGCCCACAGAACCATACGGAGATTTTCCAGATGACGTCCATGACCCTGATCCACCTGATCGGCCTTCCCACCAGCCTGCTCGCACAGTTCTCGATGGTTGCCTTCGTTCCGATGATCGGCGCCCTCATGATTGCCACGGTTGCTGCCGACCGCGTTTCCGAGAGCTGATCACAGTCTTCTCGGGACAAGCCCGGCCTCGCGCCGGGCGTCCCGCTCCGGCCCCTACTGCCGGACGGACAGATAGGATTGCGGATCAAGCCGACGGCGCCACAGATCGCACAGCCAGCAGAAACTAATCCCAACAAACATTCCGACCGATGTCGACCCAACCCAGTGCGTTGGCAGAAACGACATCATTACCCCCGCCAGACCGGCAATCGTCCAGTTCAGCGTCCCCATCAGCGCCGCAGCCGCACCCGCCTGATGCCCGTGATGCGTCAGCGCCAGAATGCCCGCATTCGGTCCGATAAAGCCCAGCGAAAATGTTGTGCACCAGATCAGCGCGCACAGGATCCACGGATTCTGCGGCCCCGCAAATCCCCCCAGACACACCACCACTGCCAGCGCACAGAACAGCAGAACCGCCAGCATCGCGATCTCCATGACCCGCGTGAACAGGAAACGGTTTGCCAGCTTGGCATTCACCTGCGAGCCAATAATGAAGCCGATCCCGTTCAGCCCGAAGAAAATGGCGAACAGATGCGGCGAGAAATGCAGGATATTCTCAAACAGCGCAGGCGCATTCGACAGATAGGCAAACATCGTGAAGGTCGCAAAACTCACGACCATCACAGCAGAACAGAACAGCGGCTCGCGCAGCAGATCCCGGTAACGCGCCACCATCCCGCTGACCGGCAACGCAAAACGACGATCCATTGGCAGCGTCTCGGGCAGCAGAAACAGCGTGCAGAAGAACATCACAACGCCAAAGACCACATTCGCCCAGAAAATCAGCCGCCAGCTTCCCCAGTCCAGCAAAAAACTTCCGATCGACGGCGCCAGCAAAGGCCCCAGACCGAAAATCAGCATCAGTTGGGACATGAGCTTCACACCCGCCGACCCGGTCGCGACATCGCGCACCATCGCACGGGGTGCCACGGAACTGATCGCCCCGCCCAGAGCCGCTACAAAGCGCAGCGCACAGAACATGTGAAAACTGGCCGTCAACGCCAACCCGACCGAGGCAAGCGCATACACCACCAACCCGAACAGGAGCGGCAGCTTGCGTCCATACCGGTCGCAGAGCGGGCCCAGCGTGAACTGTCCGATTGCCAGTCCTGCCAGCCACGCCGTCAGCGTAAGCTGCGCCGAACCGGCCCCATGCCCCAGATCGTGCTCTAGTACCGGAAACGCCGGGAGATACATATCCGTCGAGACAGGCCCCAGAATGAAGATCACACCGATCAGCACACGGGTCAGGCCATTCATCCCCTGCGGGGACGTCTGTTCGGAAAGTGACGTAACGGACACGCAGGCACCACGACTCAACAGAGCAAAAAACAGAAAACGGGCCTCTCCCGTACAGGAGAAGCCCGTTCCATACTCAACGCCTTTTTATCCTGACTGACCAGCCCCGAATTCAGGTCCGGCCCGTCATTTCGGATACAGACGCAGGACTTACTTCGGCCAGTTGGCCAGAATGTCCGTCCGTACGCTCTGCGGCAGACCGACATAGTCGAGGCGAGCATTGTCCGCATCGCCATGCTGGAAACCCCAGGTAAAGAAGTCCCGAACTGCCTTGCCGGCATCCTTCTGAACCGCATCGACCGGCACCAGAACGAACGTCGCCGTCACGATCGGCCAGGAAGACGCACCATCCGTGTCCAGCAGGTTCACGGCATAATGATCGGCATGGACCCAGTCGGCAGCCTTGGCGGCTTCCGTGAAGCTGGCCAGCGTCGGCGCGACGAACGCACCGCTGTGGTTCTTCATCTTGGCAATGTTCAGGTGGTTCTGCGCGGCATAGGCGTACTCGACGTAACCCAGACCACCTTCCGTCTGACGCACCAGAGCGGCCACACCGTCATTGCCACGCGCACCCGAACCGCCCGGCCAGGCGATGGACGTGCCAGCACCGAGCTTCTGCTTCCAGGTCGGGGAAACCTGCGACAGATAGGACGTGAAGACAAAGCTCGTGCCCGAACCATCGGCACGGTGAATCGGAGCTACATCCGTATCCGGCAGCTTCAGACCCGGGTTCAGGGCCTTGATGCGGTCGTCATCCCAGGTCGTGATCTCACCGTCATACAGCGCAGCCAGCGTCGGGCCATCCAGGCGGAGCTGGCCCGGAGCCAGACCCGGCACATTCGCCACAACCACGATACCGCTCATGACGGTCGGGAACTGGTACAGTTTTTCCTTGGCCAGACGCTCACCGTTCATCGGCTTGTCGGACGCACCGAAATCGACCGTACGGGCGATAACCTGATCCTGACCGGCGCTGGAACCCACGCTCTGGTAGTTCACGGAAATGCCGGCCTGGCTCTTGGCGGCCGTGCCCCATGCACCATAGATCGGTGCGGCGAAGCTGGACCCTGCACCAGTGATGTCCGCAGCCTGCGCCGACGACACGAACGGGGTCATGGCAACAGTGCCAAGGGCCGTGGCGACGAGAAGACCGAATAGCGGAGCTCTGCTCTTGATCATGGGAATCCCTTATGGGGCGTGAAAACTGCCCCTTAGTAACGCTGGGACGGAGACAGAAACAGTAGGACCTGCGTGATAGTTTCATGACAGCCTCCGGACAGCACCGAAGTGCCGAAATGTCACACCCCTCCTGCCCCAGCCCCCCAGCCAGCGCGCCCTTCGCAACAAAACTGACATATGAAATCCGGAACTCCCTGTTTTCCGGGGCTTTTCGCGTCTTTCGTCATGGAACTGTCATATCTTCGTCACGAAACCTTCCCATTATTTCAAAATGCGAATCAGATACCTGAACTGCGGAACACACGCCCTCCCCAGAAGGACGCACCGCAGCAATGGCTTTTTCTTTCCGTCGGACCACGGGTCTTTTGGCAACAACGACCCTGGTTTCCCTCCTCCCGCTTTGTGGCCACGCCCGGGCCGCCGACCAGATGCAGATCATGGAACGGCAGATCCAGGCCATGCAGGCCCAGCTCACCAGCATGAAGAAAGAACATGCTGAAGAAGTGAAGCGCGCCCGCGCCGTCCTGGCCCACCAGCGGGAAGAAGCCGAAAATAACCCCTACGCCCAGCGTGGCCGCTATATCGGACAGCCGCGCACAGCCGCACAGCCGTTTATCAGCGTCCGTCCTGCCAAGGCTGGTGCTGATGAAGGCCGTCCGCCATCAGACCGCGCAGACGTCTCCTCCTGGGCCGACTTCCAGCGCGCCACCTCGCAGGACGAAGAAGTCAGCGTCGGCGGCATCAAGGTCGGCTTCCCGAACGGCCGCCCGACGATCCAGTCCTCGGACGGTGCCTATGCCCTCTCGATCGGCCTCGCCTATCATGAAGACTTCGGCGGCTTCTTCAATTCCGGCCCTCGCCCCGGCGAAGCACGCGGTGCCTTCAACGGCTTCACGACCAACCAGCGCCGCCTGCGTATTCCGTTCATGTTCCGCTACAAGAACTGGGTCGCAGCCGTTACGCCTGACTTTGGTGCCAACCATAACGACGGTTATGTCGGTCTCTATGAAGGCAACCTGAACTACACCGGTCTTCACAACACCATCCTGACCGTCGGTTATTTCCAGCCGCGCGTGACGGAAGAAGATTCCGAAAGCTCCAACGACTTCTTCACGCTCGAGCGTCCGAGCATCACCGACATGGTGCGTAACATCGCCGCAGGCGATGCCCGCTTCAGCGTCGGCGGCCTGCATTACGAGAAGCGCTGGTGGATCGCCGGTTACTTCACGGGCCAGGAATGGGGCCATCGCAACGCGTCTGACATGAACTCCACCTATTACGGTGGCGGCAGCGGCACGACGGTCGACAGCCAGACGGGCGCCACCCTGCGCGTCGCCGGCCGTCCGATCGTCACCAAGGACGTGGACCTGCATGTCGGCGCCTCGGCGATTTCCGCCTTCAAGGTGGCCTGCAACACGGGTGCCGACCCCAACCACTGCACGCGTTCCACATCCTTCGGCCAGCGTCCGGAGTTTGACATCGGCGAAGCCAACCTCGCCGCAACAGGCGCCATCAGCAACGCCGCAGAAGTCTGGGCCGCCGGTCCGGAACTCGGGCTGCGCTGGCGCCGCTTGCTCGTCAAGGGCGAGTACTATCACGTTGGCGTCCAACGCTCGGGTCCGGGCCTGAAATCCGCTGGCTTCCAGGGCTGGTACGGCTCCGCAGCCTACACCCTGTTCGGCAACCCGCGCATGTACAACATCAAGGAAGGCGCATTCGGTGCTCCGGGCGTGAAGGCTTCCGAGGAATTCAATCCGGCCCTCAACCAGTGGGGCGCGCTTGAAGTCGTCGGCCATTACAGCGTCATCGACCTCAACAGCGGCCTCAACGATGCGAACGCCAAGAACGTCATCCGCGGCGGCCAGCAGACCGTCTGGACCGGCGGCATGAACTGGTACCCGAACCGTCATTTCGCCATTAAGGTGGACTACAGCCACTTCATCGTCTCCCGCAGCAACCAGGCCACCAACACGGCCGGTCGCACGGGCAACTCCGTCGCAGCCCGTATTCAGGCTGCGTTCTAAAACAGACCTGTTTCCCTCTCCCGGACCCCGGTCCGGGAGAGGCCTTTACCCAACACCATTGCGTGCACTCCCGCATTCCCGATTGCGACCCACGCCCCGCAGACAGCATGCTTCCCGTTCCACAACGAGAGAACCGGCTGATGCTCCCCAACGCAAAAACAGTTCTGTCCGCAGCAGCGCTCATCGCGGCCTTTCTGAACCCCATCGCTCGCGCGCAAACGCCCTCCCATATCGTCACCAGTCAGAAACTCGACTGGGCAACCGCCGCAGCCCTCGCCGCCGAAGCCGTGCGCCTCTGCGCCGCACAGGGCTATTCCGTCACCGCTACCGTCGTGGACACAACCGGCCATGAACAGGCCGTTGTCAAAGGCGATACGGTCCCCCTGCAATCGCTCTCCGTCTCCTATCGCAAAGCCTACACGGCCTATGCCTACGGTCTGGCTTTCCATAAAAACACGACCAGCGAACTCATCGCCGCAGGCGTCACCGGCCCCGCAAACGGCGCCCTAAACACCATTCCCGAAGTCCTGTTCGTCCCCGGCGGCGTCACCCTGCGCAGCGCAACCGACCACACCATTCTCGGCGGACTGGGCGTCTCCGGCGCCCCCGGCGGTGACAAGGACGAGGCCTGCGCCCTGCACGCCGTCGAAAAGTTCCGCAGCACCTTCCAGTAACACCCCCGCCCATCCCGAAATCAAAAAACAATGGCCTTTTTTATTCCATCCGCATTTTCCGGGATCTTTTCTGTATCCTTCGGTTTTTACCGTAGAGTTTCCCTTTACAGAACTTCCCGGTATTGTCCGGCCTCACTGAAGACGTCCTGAAAGACTTGCCTCTTGCTGCGCTGGTTTCTGGTTTCCATCCTGTCCCTCACCGTTCTCCTTCTGGCCCTGTTCGGAGCGGGATGGATCTGGATCGACCATCGGGACCTCGCCATTTTCGCCATGCCACGGCTGGAGAAAAAGCTCGGCCGCACCGTCCATATCGGCGCCCTGCACGTCCATCCGGGAACATGGCTGACCATTGAAGCCGACGACATTTCCGTCGCCAATATCGCCAGCGGCACCCGACCGCAGATGATGACGCTCGGCCATTTCACCGCACAGATCCGCCTGACCTCCCTGATCTGGGGTCCGCCCGAAGCCCGCAATATCGTCATTTCGAAATTCTCCGGCCTGTTCGAGCGCACACCCGCCCATCTACCCAACTGGCGCTTCGGACCCCATCAGAACGAACCTCGCGCGCCCTTCACCCCCGAAGAGCAGGCCAAAGCTGACGCTCCGCCCGATCTGGGCAACGCGCCGGGCCTGCGCAACGCCACGATCCTCGACAGCGACGTCACCTATCGCTCGGCCAATGGCGCGTCTTACAAAACCACACTTGAAAAGGTCGCCTTCGCGTCCATGAGCGACAGCACCCCGTTCACCATGACCCTGACCGGCGCCTATAATGACACTCCCGTCAGTATTTCCGCCGAAATGGAGCCTATCAACGACCTGCGCAAAACGCCTGAACGCCCCTACGCCACCACCGCGCATGTCACCTCTGGCGACATGACTTCGGACTTCACAGGCACCCTCACGGACCCAATGAATTTCGAAGGCGTGGAAGGCCACACCACCGTCGCGACCCTCACATCCGACACATTGTTCAGCGTCGCCGGGATCACGGGCGATCATGCTCCCGTCAACGTCAGCCTCTCCGGCGATTTCAGCCATTCCGGCGATGACTGGCACTTCACCAAGGCGCGCGGCACCATCCAGACCAGCACAATGGAAAGCGGCGACTTCACCCTGATCGAAGGCAGCCACGGCAAACCCGATGACGTCACGGCAAAGACCGGTTTCGACCGCCTCGACATCAACGGCCTGATGCCCATTCTCGCCCCCTCGGGCTCGAAAGGCAGCAAAAAAGGCACGTCCACCCTGCACGCCGATCTTCTGCTCATCACTCCACCCGATCCAGACCCGCTGGTCCATTTCAACCTGACCGCCCGCCAGCTCCTCTACAACAAACTCAGTTTCACAAACCTCAGAATCCAGGCTGCCCAGACCCCCAACCGGATCGAAGTTCCGCTCCTGCGTCTGGACTATATCGGCGCGTCCCTCAGCGCCGATGGCCGGATCGAAGCCGACGGAAAATCATCGCGCGTCTCAGCCGATGTCGCCCTGACCCATGGCGATATTGACCGTCTGCGTCGCGTCGCCGGTCTGGCCCCCGTTCCGGTCAAAGGGAGTCTGAGCCTGCGCATCACTGCCAGTTCCAAAAACGTCCATACCCTCAACGAAGCCATGAGCAGGGCCGACATGACGGCAGCCGTCAGCATGGAAAAAGGTGAAATCGCAAAAGAAATCGTCGAGGCTGCTTCGATGGACCTGCGCCTGCTGTTCCGACACGCCAAGGGCACTACCCCCATCACCTGCCTGCTCGGCGTCCTCCAGATGCATCAGGGCATCGGCACCGTCATCCCGCTCCGTCTGCGGACAGGCGCTGGTACGATCACGGCCAAGGCAAATTTCGACCTTCCGCGCAAATGGCTTGATCTCGTCTTTGCAAGCCGCCCCTTCTCCACGAGCTTCTTCGCGCTCGACGTTCCCGTCCGCGTCAGCGGCTCCTTCGACGCTCCAACCCTTTCCCTTGCCAAATGGTCGAAGGCAGGACGCAACATGCTCGCGGACTCAAACGCAGTCACAAACCTGCCTCCCGCTCTCCAGGGTTTCGCGGCTTCGAACGCCTGCGCCCGCCCCACGCGTTAAGGCCCGATTTGCACCCCATCCTGCCCCCGGCTATGCACATCGGACCGTAAAAGAGAGGGTCCAGAGATGCGTATTGCAATGGTCGGTGGCGGATATGTCGGTCTCGTCTCGGGGGCCTGCTTCGCCGAGTTCGGAGCAGACGTCGCCATCGTGGAACGGGACCCGAAAAAGCTCGCAGCCCTCCATGACGGGCGCATCCCCATCTACGAACCCGGACTGGACGCCCTCGTCAGCAGCAACGTCGCCTCAGGTCGCCTGACCTTCGGAGACGACCTCGGCGCAGCCATGGAAAACGCCGATGCCGTGTTCATCGCGGTCGGCACTCCCACCCGACGCGGCGACGGCCATGCGGACCTCACCTATGTCTATGCAGCCGCCGAAGAAATCGCCCGCGCCGCCCGGACGGACCTTCTGGTCGTCACGAAATCGACCGTCCCCGTCGGCACGGGCCGCGAAGTCGCCCGCATCCTGCGCCAGACTCGCCCGGACCTGACCTTCGACGTCGCCTCCAACCCTGAATTCCTGCGCGAAGGCAATGCGATCGACGATTTCATGCGCCCGGACCGGGTCATCGTCGGAATCGACCGCTCTGGCCCGGATGGCGGCAGTCGCGCGCAGAGCCTGATTGAACAGCTCTACCGCCCACTCACCGCCATTCAGGCCCCGATCGTCCTGACGGATCTGGAAACAGCGGAACTGACCAAATACGCCGCCAATGCCTTCCTCGCGATGAAAGTCACCTTCATCAACGAAATGGCCGATCTGTGCGAAAAGGTCGGCGGCAACATTCATGACGTCGCCCGCGGTATGGGCCTCGACCAGCGGATCGGCAGCCGCTTCCTCAGCCCCGGACCGGGCTATGGCGGCTCCTGCTTCCCCAAGGACACCCGCGCCCTGACCGCCATCGCACAGGACGCAGGCGCCCCAACACAACTGGTGGAAGCCACGGTCGCTATCAACGAAGCCCGCAAAACCGGCATGGCCGAACGCATCATCACACAGGCGGGCGGAACCCTTGAGGGCAAAACGGTCGGCATTCTCGGCCTGACCTTCAAACCCGATACGGACGACATGCGCGAAGCCGCGTCCCTGCCCATCCTCGCCCGTTTGCACGACGCGGGCGCAACCCTTCAGGTTTTCGACCCTGAAGGCATGGACGCCGCTCGCTCACTCCTGCCGGACGGCGTGCGCTACTGCGAAGACGCCCTCTCAGCCGCGCAAGACGCCGATCTCGTGGTGGTCCTGACAGAATGGAACATGTTCCGCGCCCTCGACCCGCTCCGCCTTCGTGACGCCATGCGCGGCAACGTCATAGCGGATCTGCGGAATATCTGGAGCCCCGACCTCATGCGCGAGGCCGGATTCAATTACCAATCCATTGGCCGCCCCTGAGGGACGGCCACTACAGAGACTGCCTTAGCGGGCCTGGGCTTCAGCCCGGGCCGCAGCGCGATCCACAGGCGCAAATGTCCCGTTCTTCAGACGCCGCTCCAGTTCTTCAAGCGACTGCCCCTTGGTCTCGGGCACATAACGCAGCACGAACCAGAACGCAAAGGCATTGACGGCGGCAAACAGCCAGAACGTCCACCCCGCACCCAGAACCTGCACCAAAGACAGCGTCGTCAGCGAAATCACCAGATCCGCGCCCCAGTGCCCACCCGCCACAAGGCTCATGCCCTTGCTACGGCAGGACAGCGGATAGACTTCCGCGCCCACCAGCCAGATCGCGACCGACAGACTGCCCGTATTGAAAATGGTGTAGGCCATTACAGCAGCTACCGTGATCCACGCCCCGACACCGCCCGTCAGATGCATCGCAAACGCCGTGCCCAGAACGACCAGCGCCACCACAGCTCCCGGCAGCAGCCGTAAAAGCAGCGTACGGCGTCCCCATGTATCAACGGCCCAGCCGCCAAATACCGTCGCGAACACCATGCCAACACCTACGGCCACGGATGTCAGCAACGCCGAATCCTGTCCGAAACCCGCATCGGCAAAAATAGTCGGCGCGTAATACATGACTGCATTGATGCCCGTGAACTGGCACAGAAGCGCAATGCCCACAGAGGCCGTCAGCGCAGGCCGCACCCAAGGCTTCGCCAGTTCGGACCAGGGCGCCTGCACATCGTGGTTTTCGAGGATGCCGTCCAGTTCCCGATCCGCAATCTCATCGGTCGCACGCACCCGACGCAGAACCATGCGGGCTTCTTCGGTCTGGCCGTTCAGAGCCAGCCAGCGCGGACTATTGGGCAGAAACGCCATGCCGACAAACAGGATTAACGCAGGAAGCATCCCGATGCCGAACATCATGCGCCAGCTCGAATCCCGCAGAAGATAGCCGGTGATGAAGGAGATCGTTACGCCGGACACCACCGCAAGCTGAAAGCCCACGACAAGCCGTCCACGACGCTCGGGAGGGGAGATTTCAGCAATATAGATCGGCACGATCTGCGACGCACCGCCAATCGCCAGCCCCAGAATGAGACGGGCAAGGATCAGAACGGCCACGCTTTGTGCCGAGGCCACGATGATTGTTCCAACAAGGAACAGCGCCGCCGCAATCATCACCGTCCGCCGGCGTCCGAGCCGATCGGAAATACCGCCCGCCACCAGACACCCGATCAGAGCGCCCAGAATGATGGCCGACGTCACGACTTCCGCACCCAGCGTATCCAGATGGAAGTCGTTGCGGAGTTGGAGCAGCGCGGAGGAAATGATGCCGGTATCATACCCGAACAGCAGCCCGCCCGTTGCCGAAATCGTTGCAATGAAATTCGTCAGAGCATTCCCGCTCAACCTCATGGACCCGTTCCTGCCCTGCATCATAAAACCTTCCGCCGCGAAGCCGCAGACCACTATTGTGTAAACAATCCGTCCTCTTTAACGCTCCATATCGAGGAAGTAACATCACAAAAGTGATGGTTTTCGTTTTTTGCGTGAAATTTTTCGTGTCCTCTCCTGCTTACCCCAGACACGAAAAAACCCCCTTCCCGAACGGAAAGGGGGTCTGATGTCACGTTCACCAAGAACACTGCCTTACGGCTGGACAATCCGCAGAATGAACGCCGTCAGGGTATTGACCGCATCGTGCTCTGGACGGTCCGCCGCCAGACGCAGCTCCGGCGATACCGGCGCCTCGTAAGGCGCGGAAACGCCCGTAAACTCCAGAATTTTTCCCGAACGCGCCGCCGCATACAGTCCCTTGGGGTCCCGCTTTTCGCAGGTTTCCAGCGGTGTATCGACAAAGACTTCATGGAAGTTCTCGCCCACGATCTGCCGCGCCTGCGCCCGGTCCGCCTCAAGCGGAGACACCAGTGCCACGATCACAACCTGTCCGCTTTCGGCCAGGATCTTCGCCACATGCGCCGCACGGCGGATGTTTTCGCGGCGGTCTTCTGGCGAGAACCCAAGATCGCTGCACAGACCGGCCCGCAACGTGTCCCCATCCAAAACAGTCGCATTGATCGCCTGTTCCGAAAGCGCCAGTTCTGCCGCCCGAGCCACCGTGCTCTTGCCCGACCCCGGCAGCCCCGTCAGCCAGAACACGCCGCTCTTGTGGCCGCGCGTCTGGACCTGACGGGCCGCGGACACACGGCTGGCTGTTGGATGAATGGCATGTTCGCCGTCCGCCAGTTCAGCCGGACCAATCAGCGGCGCGCCACCAACAATGCGCTGGTAACGATCCACCAGAACACCACGTCCATCGCCAAAGCCCGGCGCGAACGGATCGAACAGCACAGCATGGGACGCCGCCAGCGTGATTTCTGCAAACCCATCCGGCGGCACACTGTCGCCTTCACGCAGGGTCAGATCTTCCAGATCGACCACGGCATCAATGGACGCCACCGTCACGTCATGCTCGGCGGTCGCCAGACGCAGCGTGAAGCTCTCGCCCACCCGCAGCGGCTCGCCGCGCAGCCAGAACAGGCGCGTGCGAATCCGGGCTGAACGCTCCGGCGCCGCAGCCTTGTCATCCGCCGGGAATAGCAGATCTCCCCGATCCGGAACCAGATCCGGCTCCAGACGCAGCGCGATGGACTCGCCTGCACCCGCAACCGGAAGCTCCGGCGCATGCCAGCGGCAGACTTCCGCAACCGTCGCAACCTGCCCCTGCGCCCCGATCGTCAGACGATCGCCCGCGCGAACGGTTCCGCGTTCGATCCGCCCCGCCACATAGCGCACGCCGTCAAAACGATAGACGTCCTGCACCGGCATCCGGAACGGCAACGCAGCCCGCGAGGCCGGCGGCGGCACATTGGCCAGCGCCTCCACCAGCGTCGGCCCCTTGTACCAGAGCGAACGTTCGGAACGGCTGGCGATGTTATCACCATCGCGCGCTGATGCCGGAACAACAGCTTCAACCTCGATTTCCAGACGGCCCAGAAGCTGGCGCACGTCGGACTCGACCTGCACAATCTTTGCTTCTTCAAAGCCCAGCAGATCGGACTTGTTGAGCAGCACGATCACATGACGAATGCCGATCAGACGCAGCAGCATGGCATGACGCCGCGTCTGCTCCTGCGCGCCTTCCTTGGCATCCACGACCAGAACGGCGGCCTCCGCATCGGCGGCCCCGGTAATCATGTTACGCAGGAACTGACGATGGCCCGGCGCATCGACAATCACAAAATCTCGCGATCCCAGACGGAACGGAATCCGCGTCGAATCAACCGTCACACCCTGATCGCGCTCGATCTGAAGGGAATCGAGCAGGAAGCTCCACTCCACCGCCAGCCCACGCTTGCGGCTGCTCTCGACGATCTGCGCCAGCTTGCCGTCCTGAAGGCTGTCCGTGTCATACAGCAGACGCCCGATCAGGGACGACTTGCCATGATCGACATGCCCGACAATGACGATGGGCGTCGCCGCAGCACGATGGGTCTCGGAATACTGTCCGGTCACGATATTGTCGCCCATTGTCACAGATACCCCGCCACACGCAGACGCTCGAACACGTCTTCGGATTCATGATCCATCGCACGCCCCGCACGCTCAGACGTCCGGCTGGTTTCCAGTTCGGCAATCACTTCCGCCACGGTGGAGGCATTGCTTTCGATCGGATTGGTGATGTCCTGATCGCCCAGCGAGCGATACCGCTTGCCGTCCTTTGCGAAATACAGATCCACAAGCGGGATGTTCTCGCGCTCGATGTAGCGCCAGATGTCGATCTCGCGCCATGACAGCAACGGATGGACACGGATATGCATGCCGTCTTCATACGGTGTCGCATACTGGTCCCAGAACTCGGGCGGCTGGTTGCGTACGTCCCAGCGATGCCCGGCACCGCGCGGGCTGAACACGCGCTCTTTCGCCCGCGTCGCCTGCTCATCACGACGGATACCTGCAATAACGCCACGCAGCTTGTTCTTCTCGATCATCGCGGCCAGACCAGCCGTCTTGCGCGCGGCAGACCGGGCAGCAGGCGGAAGCGACGGGTCGATGTCCTCAACCGGCGGGCAGTAGCCCAGCAGCAGGTCGAGATCCCATTTCTTCGTATATTCGTCGCGAAACGCATACATTTCGGGGAATTTCTTCTCGGTATCAACATGCATGACCGGGAACGGCACGCGCCCCATGAACGCCTTGCGCGCCAGCCACACCATCACATTGCTGTCCTTGCCCAGCGACCACAGCAGGGACAGGGGCTTCAGCTTGCGATAGGCCTCGCGCAGAATGAAAATGCTCTGGGCCTCAAGCTGATCCAGATCATCCATGATACGCGGTTGTGCCAAGCTTGTGGTGGACTGATCCCGCGACAGGATCGGTGTCTGCGTCATTATCCGCTCCGTAGTCATGCTGGCCTGTGAATGCCGCATTCCGTCTTGGCCAGACCGGCCCACCGGCCCGCCCGTCCATCTTCACCATCCTTGACCGCCCTTGTGCATGGAGCACAACCGATCGAGGTGTAACCTTTTGCAACCAGTGGATGCCGCGGCAGATCCCGGCGCTGCATCTGCGCCTCGATCTGCGCCGGCCCCCAGCTTGCCAACGGGTTGAGCTTCACGCTGCCATCAGGCTGCGGGTCCAGAACAGGCAGTGCCGTGCGGGTAGTGGACTGGCTGCGCTTGCGCCCCGTAATCCAGACATCGAAATCAGGCAGCACCAGATCCAGCGGCTCGACTTTGCGCAGCGCACAGCACGCATCCGGATCGAACGCAGCCAACTGGTCCTGCGGATCACGGTCATGCAACGCTTTGAACGTAGGCGAGAGACTACGCACGTCGGACAGACCCAGACTGCGGACAAGCCCGTCGCGATACTCCAGCGTCTCTGGAAAATGCCGCTTCGTATCCAGAAAGAACACCGGCACGGATGGATCGACCTGCGCCACCAGATCCAGCAGAACCGCCGACTCCGCCCCGAAAGACGAGACAACAGCCACACGCCCGTGCAGCCGTGTCAGCGTCTCCTGCAAAATCCGGTCTTCCGGGACCTGCCGAAGATGATCCAGTTCCGTTCGTGAAAGAGACATGTGTCGCACCTGCCTGTGTCCAGATCAGTCCGACCGCTCAGGCGGCCTGCCCAGAGAGATAGGCGCACACACCCCAAAAATAAACTATTTTATTTGATATAACTTTTTTATTTTGTATTAATAGGCCGTCGTTAAAGCCATTTCCTCAGTTCAGAACCCGCTGCTTCACAGAGCGTCCAAGCCTTGCCATACCCGGCAACGCCATCAGGCGATTTCGCCAGCCCTGTGGGGCTTCGATGTGTGAAGCAACTTCTTCCATTTGTCGTGCCGCAGCCGACCCCGGCAGCGGATCAGCCGCCTGCTGCGCCATACGCTCCCAGCTTTCCACGCGCCGCTCCACATCCGGCTCAACCCTGAAAAACACCCCGAATTCGAAGCCCGGAGGCGCTGTATCCTCAAATCCTGCGCAGGCCAGCTCCAGAATACCTTCCCGCACCAGAGGAACCATCAGCGTCGCAAAATGCCGGGGCGTCAGAACCCAGCAATGCACATCCACATAATGTGAAGGATCGGACAACGCAGGCCGTACCCAATCCAGAGCCTCCTCCAGAGAATACTGGGCCTTCATCTCGCCCGGCAGCGCCAGACCATCATGAAAATCCTGACAGCGCACATCGGAATCGCGCACCTTGTTCAACGCAAAATCAAGAATATCGCGCGGATCAGGCGTCCGCCGTTTCTGCATCCACGCCACCAGCAGATCCGACGGCCGGGTCAGTTCCCGCAGCGCATCGAACGAAAAGCGGGCATCCGGCAGCATCAGACGGATCTCGCCGCCTTCCGCAAGAACCTCGGACGCTTCGCGCAGCCAGCCGATCAGATCTGGAACATGTTCTCCCACATGCGACGCAACAACCAGATCAAACAGCCCGTCCACGCAGTCCTTCAAGGGACGATCCAGCCAGACCACATCCACGGGAACCAGATTGTCACGACTCACACCGGGGTCCCAGGCGAACTGACGCAACAGCCCTTCCGTATCCACCCGATCTGCGTAAAGAACGTCGCTGTCCCCACGCGTGAGGACAGGCGTCGTCAGGGCGCCGATTTCCAGACAGCGCGCCTGACTGAAATCAATACCACGCCGTAGAGAGGCCTGACGTTTCAGGAAAATATCTGACACGGAACCTCATCTATACGTCGGGACAGAGCGCAGCCCTGACCATCCAAGAACCGAAAACGACCAAAAAGCTATAGAAATCCCCAAAAATCTGTCAATGCCAGGAACAACTCACCCCACAACAGAAACTGGCCCACAACCTCACAAAATGGCTCATTATGCCATTTTTAAAAACTCCAAAAGCCAAACACACATCATATAAAGCCTCCTTCACATCATCTGGCACGGTTCATGCATGATAGACTTTCATGGATACGCCCTCACTCTTTCACGCCAAGCGCCTTCCGCGCCTCTTTGTCGGCCAGCCCGTGCAGCCGCAGATGATGGCGGAACTGATAGTAGGTCAGACCCAGCAATTCTGCCGCGCGCCGCTGGCTAAACTGCGCCTCGCGCAAAGCAGCTTCCAGCAGACTGCGCTCATGCGTCCTGACATCCGCCCCGAAATCACGCGGGAACGTCAGCGCCCCTCCCTCAGCCGACGCAACCGCAGGCACCGCCGGCACGACGCGCTGAACCTGCACGCCCTTCCAGTCCGGCACGACGAACGGGTCCAGCACGATCTCATCCAGCGTCTTTTCCGGCCGGTCCATCCTGTAAACGCTGCGCTCCACCACGTTGCGCAACTCGCGGACGTTGCCGGGCCAGTCATAGGCCTGCAACCGCTCCAGCGCACGCTCCGTGAACCCCGCAAACACCTTCCACCCAAGCTCCGCACTCATGCGGGTAGCAAAATGCTCGGCCAGCAGGGAAATATCCTCCGGACGCGCCCGCAACGGCGGAATGTTCACAACATCGAAGGCCAACCGGTCCAGCAGATCCGCCCGGAAACGCCCTTCCCGCGCCATGGCGGGCAGATCCGCATTGGTCGCCCCGATCAGCCGCACATCCACCCGGATGGTCTCGCTACCACCCACACGCTCGAAGCTGCCATATTCAATCACGCGCAACAGCTTTTCCTGTACAGCCTGAGACGCAGTGCCGATCTCATCCAGAAACATCGTGCCCCCGTCCGCCCGCTCAAAGCGCGACAGACGCCGCTTCTGCGCGCCGGTGAACGCCCCCGCCTCATGGCCGAACAGTTCGCTGTCCAGAAGCGCCTCGGGCAGCGCCGCGCAGTTAAGCTTCACCAGCGGCCGGTCCCACCGGTCAGACAGCAGAGCCAGACGCGCCGCCACCAGTTCCTTGCCGGTCCCGCGCTCTCCGATCACCAGAACCGGACGCCGCAGGGGCGCCAGACGGGAGACCTGATCCAGCATCCCCAGAAATGCCGGAGCCCGCCCGATCGGGGTCGGCACCTCGTCGATATCGGTGCTTCTCGCCATTTTATGGTCTCTCACGCCCCCGTTCAGGTCTTCAGTTCATAACACCCCCAAAACAGCATCACTGACAAGAGCAGGGATCTGTCCTAAGTCTCTTCAACAGGAAGGAAAGCATCATGGGTATTTTTTCTCGCCTCGCCGATATCGTGAACTCCAATCTGAATGCGATTCTCGCCAATGCCGAGGACCCGCAGAAAATGATCCGTCTGGTCATTCAGGAAATGGAAGACACGCTGGTCGAGGTCCGCAGTCAGGCCGTCCGCACGATCGCCGAACGCAAACAGCTCGAACGCCGCGTGCGCACCATGATGCACGAAGAAGACGAATGGCACCGCAAGGCCGGTCTCGCCATCGAACGGGACCGCGACGATCTCGCCCGCGCAGCCCTCGCCGCCCGCCACAGCGTGGAACAGTCGCGCGAAGCACTGGAACAGCAGATCGCCCAGATCTCGGACGGGCTGGACCAGCAGAACGACGACATCTCCAAACTTCAGGCCAAGATCGCCGATGCCAAATCCCGCGAAAAGGCACTCTCCATCCGCGCCCGCACCGCACAGGGCCGCCTGAAAACCCGCGAAAAACTCTACGACACCCGCATCGACGATACACTGAACCGCTTCGATCAGGTCGAACGCGCTCTTGATGAGCTGGAAGGCAAGGCAGAGGCGTATGATCTGGGCCGCCGCACCGGCCATCCAACACTTCAGGAGGAACTCGCGGCCCTTGAAACCGATGCCGTCGTGGAAAACGAGTTCGAAGCCCTCAAGCGCCGTGTGGCCGCAAAGAAAAGCGCAGGCTGAGAAAAGGCTGACCGAAAGGCTCAAGGCATGAATTCGTCCATCTTCCCCTTCCTTGTTCCCATCACAGCCATCATCTGCTGGTCTGTCGTCAGCATGGTCAAACATGCCAACAGCTCACCAAAAGGCACACCCCAGCAGGACCCCATGCTTCAGGCTGCCCTGACACAGGCCGAAGCCCATGCTACGCGTCTGGAAGAAAGGATCGACCAGCTCGAACGCATCCTCGACGAGGATATCCCGGGCTGGAGAGCAAGGAACGCACGATGACACGCCGCCCCGTCCTCTTTTCCGGCCGCCGCCCGGCGCTTCTGGCCCTGCTGGCGGGTACCGTCCTGCTGTCGCCCGCAGCCCACGCCGCGCGCATGACCCTCTCCGGAGAAGATCTGGACCTGTCCATCCCCTGCACCGGACAGGTCAGGGTCGTGGTCGATCCCAACATGAAGGACGGGGCAACGCTTGATTCGAGCAGCCTCGGGCAGGTCGCCATGCATACCGGCAAGGAAGAAGCGCAAAGCCGCATCTCCATCGCCACAAAGTCCTGCGCGCCCAACGGAAAGCTGACAATCAGCATCTCCCCCAGCACCGGCCTGACAATCCACGACAGCCACGACACGCATTTCGTCATCGCCGGAAAGCTCGCCTCCCTGGACGCCAACCTCGATTCCACCACCATGGACATCGAAAACACCCAGTCCCTCGACTTGGACATGCAGGGCGCCTCCAGCGTTCACATCCACTCTCTCGAACGTGCGGCCCAGATCGTGGCCTCCGGCACCTCGACGCTGACGGCTGACACGGCGCAGCTCGCGGCGCTTTCGGTTCAGTTGACGCAGAATGCGGGCATGACGCTTTCGGGGGGCACCATCGACGCCCTGACGCTGATTACAGCCGATCAGGCCAGCGCCACCATTCTGGCTCACGCCACGGTGGCGACGGTCGCGGCCAACGGAACGGGTGACGTCAATATTGAGGCGGTTACAGGGCCAATGGTGCGCTCGGGCAAAGGCACCGTCCGCGTCGGCGCGGAGAATGGCGTGATTTATCGCCCCACACCGCCGCCACCGGCCACCGCACCAACACCTCCTCCCGCAGTCCAGCAGCCGTCCCTTCCTGTGCAGACGCCCCCCGCCAGTGCGGCCCCGACCGTTCCGGCACCGGTGGTCCCACCCCCGCCTGTTTCAGCTCCCACTGTTCAGACGCCTGTGGTTCAGGCACCTCTGACGCAGGCCCCAGCGACACCATCCGTGGTTCAGGCTCCCGTACGTGCCCCCCAGCCTTCCGCGTCTGAAAGCCCGGCTATCCCGCACGCTCCCAGCGTCCCAGCTCCGTCAAAAGACGCCGCGTCGAATGCCCAGCAAACGGCGCAGGCACCTGCGAGCCTTCCCATTATCAACACGCCAGTCCCGTCCGCACCACAGACAACGCTTCCGGCCAGCAACCCAGCACCCACAGTGACAAACCCGGCACCCGGAATCCCTACCGCAACCAATCCGACAACGGGCAATCCGGCCACGACTGCTCCTTCGACGACCGCAAAGAGCGCTCAGAACGGCGCACAAGGGGAATAGGGATGCGCTATCATCTGCACGCGCGTCTGGCCTTGATCGCGCTTCTGAGCTGCGGCGCCGCCCCCGCACCGCCAGCACCCCCGGCAGCGCCAACAGCCCCCACGCCTCCGGCCCCACCGACCGATGACGCCTCCTCGATGAGCAGTCCCGGCACGCTCGTGATCCCGGCGACATGTCTTGAGACCCTGTCGGTCGTGAGCGGCCCGGATGCGCATATCGTCTCCGGCAGCGGCAGTCTGAAGAAGCATGGAGAACGCCTGACCTTCACGACCACACCACAGGACTGCGCGGCTCAGGACAGTGCGGTGGTCATGGTTCCGACCCGGACCAGTCTCGATATCCAGTCCTCCCACAACCATACGACGCTCTATCGCATCACCGGCGTCAACGGCGACGTCACAGCGGAAAGCGGACACGGCGATCTCGACATTGATCAGGCCAGCGGCCTGAACCTGACGATGACAGGCCCCGGAAACGTCTCGGTCGGACGGCTGACGGGACGGATGACCGTGCAAAGCCTGTCCAGCGGCGACCTGCAAATCGGCGATCTCGCAGCTTCAAGCGCCAGCATCACGGCTATGTCTTCGGGCGATATCCGGGTCGAACGGGGGAGCGCGGATGTTCTGACGGTCCGGGATTATGGCTCGGCCGATATTACGCTGAACGCCACCGCCCGCGATGCGGATCTGACTCTTCTCGGCAGCGGCGACATCACGCTTCAGAAGGTGAGCGAAACGCTGAAGAAGCGTCCGATCGGGTCCGGCACGCTCTCCGTGGAGGACACAGCCGGTGCGCGGATCACGACCGTGACCACACCGGACGGTTCTGCCATCCTGTCCGATGCGACACGCAAGGTTCTGGATCATCTCGATATCCATATGGATACGCCTGAGATCACTTTCGGCAACACATCCACTGTCCATCATTCCAGCGGTCATGGGGTGATTGGGCTGCTGCTGAAAATCTTTCTGATCATCTGGGCCGTGCGTCTTTTCCGACGCTATCGCCGGACAGGCGTTATTCCGTTCCGGGGAACGCTGGACAAGGCCGCCACAGGATATGCGGAGGGTGTGCGGAGCTGGTCCCGGCATCGCGCGGCATGGCAGGAAACACCCGCTGCCAGCGCGACAGCGGTGGTCAGGGATGCCGTGCTCGGCTTCCGGCGTCCGCAGGCCGAAACCACGGAAGATTTCTCCCGCTCCGTCCCGCCTGGCCATCCGCTGGCCCGGCTTCAGGATCGACTGGCGCGCATGGAGCGCAGGCTCGGCCTGATCGAACGCTGCGTTACATCCTCCGATTTCAGTCTGGAGCGGCAGTTCCGGGATCTGGAGCGAACCGATGGCCGACGCGCCTGAATGCAGGACGGAAACTTTGACGTCCGGATGCAGGCAGGGTAGGGGCTGAAGGGTGAATGCCGTTCTTGACCCCATAGCGGCCCTTGGCCGCGCCGCTCTCGGCCTTATCAAGCAGGCAGGTGCTCTGGCCCTGTTCGCGCTGGAGGCTCTGTCGCATCTGGTGCGACCGCCCTTTTACTGGCGGATTTTCTTCTCCAGCCTGATCGAGACGGGGTTCTTCTCCCTGCCCGTCGTGGCGCTGACGGCCCTGTTTTCAGGAGCCGTGATCGCGCTTCAGTCCTATGTGGGCTTCGGGCAGTATCATGTGCAGAGCGCGATTGCCGGGATCGTCGTCCTCGCCGTGACCCGTGAGCTTGGCCCTGTTCTGGCCGGCTTGATGGTCGCCGGACGCGTGGGCGCGGCCATGTCGGCCCAGATCGGCACCATGCGCGTGACCGACCAGATCGACGCGCTCACCACGCTGTCCACCGATCCGATGAAATATCTCGTGACGCCGCGCCTTCTGGCCGGGACGCTCGCGCTGCCCTGTCTCGTACTGGTGGCGGATATTCTGGGCGTGATGGGCGGTTTCACGGTTTCGGTCGCCAAACTCGGCTTTTCACCCTCGACCTACATCACGGCCACGCTGGATTCGCTCAAGACGATGGATGTGGTCGTCGGCCTCGTCAAAGCAGCGGTGTTCGGGTTCCTGATCGCGCTTCTGGGCTGCTATAACGGCTATAACAGCCGCGGCGGCGCAGAGGGCGTGGGCTCGGCTACGACAGCCGCCGTCGTGGGTGCGTCCATCCTGCTCCTGCTGTTCGATTATCTCCTGACAGATCTGTTCTTCTCACAATGAGCACTTCCCCGGGCACTCCCTTAAGCACCCCAAAGATCCGCATCCGGGGTCTGCACAAGGCTTTCGGCTCCAAGATCGTGCTTGATGGTGTGGACCTTGATGTCGAAGCTGGCACGTCCATGGTCATCATCGGCGGCTCCGGCTCCGGCAAGTCCGTCCTGCTACGCTGCATCCTCGGTCTGATTGAACCCGATGCGGGGACGATCGAGATCGACGGTGAAAATCTTCTCACGGCCCCCCGTTCCCGGCAGGATGCCCTGCGTCGGCAGATCGGGATGCTGTTTCAGAACGGTGCCCTGTTCGACAGCATGAGCGTTGGCGAGAACGTGGCGTTCGGCGTTCGCGCCAAACATTCCGACCGCAACGGCGCTACCCCATCCCGCACGCAGGCACTGCAAATAGCCGGGGGTCTGCTCGAACAGGTCGGGCTGGACCCGTCCGTTGGCGAACTCAGCCCGTCCGAACTTTCGGGTGGTATGCAGAAGCGCGTCGGTCTGGCGCGCGCCATTGCGGGCAATCCCAACATTATGTTCTTCGACGAACCCACGACCGGGCTGGACCCCATCATGGGTGCCGTCATCGACGGGCTGATCGTGGATTGCGTGCAGAAACTCGGCTCCACCGCCATTGCCATCACTCACGATATGGCCTCGGCCCAGCGGATCGGAAACCGCGCGGCGATGCTCTATCGCGGGAAACTGATCTGGCAGGGCGAAGCGTCCGACCTCATGAATTCCGGCAATGCCATGGTGGATCAGTTCACCCATGGCCGACGCGAAGGCCCCATCACCATGGAACTGCGCAAATGAGCCTCCTGTCCCGTTTCTCGAAAACCGACCCCATTACCTGGAAGCGCATTGGGCTGAGCTATCTGATCGCCCTGCCGTTCATATTGATCATGGGCAACCACAAGCCAGCCCATCCGAACGTGCTGCTCCAGTTGCTTGGATTCCTGCTGATCCTGACCATCTCTCGGCGGGTAGCACAACTGATCCTGCGAACGCGGGAGTAAGGATTTCGGGCTCTGCCCGAACCCGGCAGGGATCTCGATCCCTGCACCCTGAATATGGCTTCCAAAGATCAAGACCTTTGGTGGGGTTCGGGGCAAAGCCCCTGCTGGATCAGTAAAAGAACGCTCCCTATATGTAGAGACGTAGCGTTCCCCGAACCTGAAAGACCCAGCCTTGGCCAAAAAGCCGACCACCCGTTACGTCTGCCAGAACTGCGGCGCCACCTATCCGAAATGGAACGGGAAGTGCGAGGCCTGCGGCGAATGGAATACGCTGGTTGAAGAGACGGTCGAGCCGACGGCCCGCAAGACCGGAAAGCTGAGTTCCGGTCGTCTCCAGACCGTCCGGCTGGATGGCGAAACGCGGCCGCCTCCGCGCATTACGACCAGCATTGCCGAGTTGGACCGCGTTCTGGGTGGTGGACTTGTCCCGGCGTCCGTGGTGCTGGTCGGCGGTGATCCGGGCATCGGCAAATCCACGCTCATGCTTCAGACGACCTGCGCACTCGCTCGGTCAGGGCATCGCGTCCTGTATGTATCAGGCGAAGAATCGGTAGACCAGATCCGTATCCGCGCCCAGAGGCTGGGTCTGGACCGCGATCCCAAAATGCTGGACTCGCTGGATCTTGCAGCCTCCATCAATGTCGGGGAAATCGTGGGCTCGCTGGAGCAGGACCGGGCGCATACGGTCGTGGTCATCGATTCCATCCAGACGATGTGGCTGGAAAGCGTGGAAAGCTCGCCGGGCTCCGTCTCACAGGTGCGGGCGAGTGCGTTTGAGCTGATCCGGCTGGCCAAGACGCTCGGTTTCGCGCTGATCCTGATCGGACATGTCACGAAAGAAGGCTCGCTGGCCGGGCCGCGCGTGTTGGAACACATGGTCGATGCGGTCATGTATTTCGAGGGGGATCGCGGGCATCAGTTCCGCATCCTCCGTGCCGCCAAAAACCGCTTTGGCGCGACCGACGAGATCGGCGTTTTCGCCATGACCGATATCGGGCTGACCGAAGTGCCCAATCCTTCCGCGCTGTTTCTGGCGGAGCGGCGGGGCAATATCGCGGGCTCGGCCGTTTTTGCGGGGCTGGAGGGCACGCGCCCGGTCCTGCTGGAGATTCAGGCGTTACTGTCTCCCAAGGCCGGGGACGGTGCGCCGCGCCGGGCTGTTGTGGGCTGGGACACGTCGCGGCTGAATATGCTGCTGGCGGTGCTGGATTCGCGTTGTGGCCTCAAGCTTGCGAATATGGATGTCTATCTGAACATCGCAGGCGGCCTGCGCGTGAACGAACCGGCTGCTGATATGGCAGTGGCCGCGGCCCTTGTTTCCGCCGCGACGGGCCATCCGACCTCCCCCAGTGCGGCCTATTTCGGCGAGGTTGGGCTTTCGGGCGAAATCCGACAGGTTAGTCAGGCCGATCTGCGTCTCAAGGAAGTCGCCAAGCTGGGCTTTGGCGAGGCCATCCTGCCCCGGCGCGTCTCGGCGGCGTCCGCGCGGGTCAAGCCGCCCGCAGGCCTGAAACTGCGCGAAATCGGGCATCTGACGGATCTGGTCGGGCTGTTTTCCGACAAGGACGAATAACAGAAGCTCTCAGAAGCGGAAGACGACATTGGATTGGGCGTAGCTTCCGCTTTTGCCGCCCGCCGCATGCAGACCGTTCGAGGCCATAAACCGCGCGCCATAGATCTGCCAGGTCAGGTGCCGATTGAGCTGGAGCTTGAGGGACGCCTGCGGCACCACGCCGATATAGCCGCCATGATAGGTTTTCGAGAATGTATAAGGGCCTGATGAGTTCCAGATCACGCCGTCCGCGTTCTCCCGCCACATGAACGGCACCTTGAACTGGATGCTCGCAAAGCCTTTCCACGGCGTGACGCTGAAAACCGGGGAGAGGCTGACGAGGTTGGAGGGCTGAATATAGGTCGTGGTGTCCAGATAATTCGTCTGCGGATTGAAAGGCGCCATATAGGTGCGGACCGACCCGTCCGTTCCGTTGGCGCCGCCGGAATACAGATCCGCCTGAACGCCGATGAACGGGTGCAGGGGCGAGGGCGTATGGCGATATCCCACGATCGTATTGACCGAATAAGCCTGCACATCGCTCTTCTTCGCGCTGCCGGATTTCTGGAACGTCCCGTCCTGATAGAGGCCGCCGAACGAATATTCGAAAGAGGCGGCGGTGCCGTACCAGCGGAAGCCGACATTCCCACGTGAGGACGTGCCTTTCAGGGCACCGGATGCGAGCGGGACGACGGACAGGCTGCCGCCATAGCGATAGCCGTAATAGAAAATATCCAGAAAGGAATGGACGGCCTCGCTGCCAATGGAAAACTGCGGCATGAGTGCCGTAATATCTCCGCCATACAGGCGGGTGCCGTAATCTTCCGTATCATGGAACATCAGGGTCGCGTCCGTTTTGGTCTGAACGAAATCGAAGGCATCCACGCGGATATTGGGCCAGATTGCATAGATGCGCCCGCCATTCCACGATAGCGGCACATTGGGCGTTTCGCGATTGTACAAAACGTAAGACGGTGCATCGAGGAACTGCTGACGACCGAACATGAAGCCGGTTTGCGCGCCTGCAAACTTGCCCTTGAACTCGATGAAAGCCTGCTGGAGATCCAGCCGCTTGCGGTACGTCGTATTATAACCAAAGCCTTTCCCCCCCCCCGCATCGGCATTGATGAGCTGTCCGAACAGCCGGACGTGTTCGCCTAAATGCAGGTCCGCGCCGTAGAGGTTCCGCACACCGAACCGGCCGGAATTGCTGTTGCCCTTTTTTCCCAGAAAAGGCGCCTCCTCATACCAGTTCCGCAAACGCGTCTCGCCGGAGACGGACAGCCAGATCGTTCTCGCATCGTTTAATGCGATGAATTTGAGCGGATCGAATGGATCGTCCCGGCGCTTTTTATCGCGCAGAAAGCTCCAGTCTTCCGCCCAGGGGGCCACACCGTAACGACCGACCGGCCCGAAGCCTGCTGATTCGCCGTTGCCATAACTGAACGCCCCCCACGGTCCCTGACGTCCCTGCGGCGCATGGTTCTGACTGGCCACGACACGACGCGGCTGCCCGACAACACCGGCATGCGGATAGTTCTGGATGGGCGGTCGTTCCGTGGAGGGAACGTGGATCCATTCTTCCAAATGTGTCGTGGGGGCTGTGGGCGAGGACGGATCGGCTGCCATTGCCAATGTTGGTGCACAGAGTTCGAGCGTCATCAGGGCCAGAAGAGACCGGTTCCGATATGAACGACGACGCGACATGCCCTGGAAACTCCAGACGGGGTTTTCAGAACCTTATGCTGCGCGGAAAAAACATCAATCCTGATAGTTTTAAATAAAAATAACTATTTTATTTAGGGTTTAATTCAACCGGGCAATGTCCATCTGTCCGCGCGTCAGATCCCGCAGCCAGTCCGTGATGGACTCAGCCTCCTCGACCGGCACGGCCAGCGTCATCCAAGCGCCTTCGGCGTCGAACTCGCATTCCGTCCGGCTTGCCCGCCAATTTTCGATCTTGGACTCTACCATCGCATAGCTGGAGAACGGGCAGTGAAAGCGCAGCGGCACGGTTTCGATCCGCTCAATCCGCTCCGCTTCACGCAAACAGGCCGAAGCCGCGCCGCCATAAGCGCGCACGAGCCCCCCAGCCCCGAGCTGAACACCACCATACCAGCGCGTGACGACGATCATGACATTGTCGAAATCCTGCCCTTCGATGGCAGACAGGATGGGCCGCCCGGCCGTGCCGCCGGGTTCGCCGTCATCGCTGCACCGGAAGCGCTGACCGGTTTTGAAGGCCCAGCAGTTATGGGTCGCATCCAGCACGGCAACATCACGGAAGAAGGCCATGGCGGCCGCTTCGTCTTCCACAGGGGCTGCGGAAGCCCGGAAAACGCTGTTGCGAATCACACTTTCATAGGTCGCGGGGCCGGGCAGAGTCCATGTCATGGCTTTCCTTCTGCATCAGGATCGCCGAAATGTCAGGATGGGGTAGGGAAACGCTACCTGTTCTGTTAAGGGTAGCCCCCATGTTTTCGGATCTGACTGGTCGGCTGAATGCCGTCTGCGCGCGTCGTGCGCCCCTCGTTCTGGCGCTGTTCGCACTGCTCTGTGCCGCCAGTGTTGCCCTGAGTGTTACGCGCATCAGCGTGACCACAGACACGAGCAAGATGTTTGCCAACAGTCTGCCGTGGAAAAAGCGGAGCATGGAGCTGACGCGCCTGTTCCCGCAGGACAGCAACCAGCTCGTCGCCATCCTCGACAGCCGCATCCCCGAACAGGGACGCATCGCGGCACGGGAGCTTGCGGCCACGCTTTCGCAGGACCACACGCATTTCAAGACGGTCAGCCTGCCCGGCGACAACCCGTTCTATAACAGTCACGGCTTCCTGTTCCTTGATACGAAGGATCTGGAGCCGCTGCTGGATTCGATCGTCTCCGCCCAGCCCTTCCTCGGCACGCTGGCCGCTGATCCGTCCGCGCGCGGGCTGTTCGGCGCTCTTGGCCTGATCGGTGAAGGCATCAAGGCCGGACAGGGTATCCCCAGTGGCTTCAACGGCGCGCTGGACGGTTTCGCCACCTCCCTGACACAGGCCGCGGACGGCCATCCGCAGGACATGTCCTGGCAGAACCTGCTGATCGGCAAGCTGGCGGAACTGGGCTCGCGATACGAGTTCGTCGTCACGCAGCCCAAGCTCGATTACAGCTCCTTCCAGCCCGGCGAGGGTGCCACGACCGCCATGCGTCAGGCGATCAACAACCTTGAATTCGTGAAGACGAAACAGGCCACAGGCATCATCACCGGTGAAGTGAAGCTGTCGGACGAAGAGTTCTCTACCGTCGCTCACGGCATGGTGCTGGGGCTCATCATTTCGCTGGTTCTGGTTGCAGTCTGGCTGATTCTTGCGGTCCATTCCCCGCGCGTCATTATTCCCATCCTGCTGACCCTCATCAGCGGCCTGCTGCTAACGACCGGCTTTGCTGCGCTGGCTGTGGGTGAGCTGAACCTGATCTCGGTGGCGTTCGCTATCCTGTTCGTCGGTATCGCGGTCGATTTCGCCATTCAGTACACCGTGCGCCTGCGCGGACAGCGTAATGCGAACGGCTCGTATCCCTCCCTGCATGACGCCATCGTCCTGACGGGTCAGGAGAGCGGTGCACAGATCCTTGTCGCAGCCCTCGCCACGGCGGCGGGCTTCCTCGCTTTCTATCCCACGAGCTTCATTGGCGTGGCGCAGCTCGGGCTGATTGCAGGTTTCGGCATGCTGATCGCCTTTTTCTGCACCATGACGCTTCTGCCAGCCCTGCTGTCCGTCTTTCGTGCGAAACTGGGTCGTGGAGAGCCAGGCTTTGCGTTCATGGCGCCTGCCGACGAGTTCCTGCGACACAAGCGCCGCAAGGTCGTCGGTGTTTTCGCACTTCTCGGAATCGTGGGGCTGGCTCTCATGCCGCTCCTGAAGTTCGACGCCGATCCGCTGCATACCAAAGACCCCAATACCGAAGGCATGCGGGCGCTGCACCTGCTGGAAGCCAATCCGCTCACCACCCCTTACAGCGCGCAGGCCCTGGCCCCGAACCTGACCGATGCAGCGAAACAGGCCGCGGCGTTCTCGAAACTCCCCAGCGTGCATGACGTGCTGTGGCTCGGCGCACTCGTTCCTGATGACCAGAAAACCAAGCTGGCCATGATCGAGGATACTGCCTCCATCCTCCTGCCGACCATTACGGTAGCCAACCCCGAACCCGCACCGGACGCAGCAGCCATTCGCGCCGCCGCCGTCGATGCCGTCCAGAAGCTGGACGCTGTAAAAGACCAGCTTCCCACCCCGCTGGAGAAGATCCGTCAGGCGCTGCACACACTCTCCACGGCACCAGACAATACGCTGCTTCAGGCCAGCACGGCCCTGACGCGCTTCCTGCCGGACGAACTCTCAATGCTGAAGATGGCACTTCAGCCAACCGCCGTCACGATGGAGAACATTCCGCAAGATGTCCGCCGCGACTACGTCCTGCCCGATGGCCGTGCGCGTCTGACGATCCATCCCAACGGCCAGATGTCCGAAACGCCGGTGCTGCACCGCTTCGTCAGTGAGCTGCGTTCGGTCAATCCGGATGTTGCTGGTCCCGCGATGGAAATCACGGAAAGCGCCAATACGATCGTCCATGCCTTCAAGGTGGCGGCCATCTGCGCGCTTATCATGATCGCCATCATCCTGCTGGTCGTGTTGCGCCGCCTGCTGGATGCGGCGCTTGTCATGGCCCCCCTACTGATGTCGACCCTCCTGACCGTCATCCTGATCGTCACGGTGCCGGAGACGCTGAACTACGCCAACATCATCGCCCTGCCGCTGCTGCTGGGCGTGGGCGTGTCGTTCAACATCTATTTCGTGATGAACTGGCGCGAGGGCGTGAAAGGCCCATTGACGTCTCCTACGGCGCGCGCCGTCCTGTTCTCTGCCCTGACGACCGCGACGGCCTTTGGCTCCCTTGCGCGTTCCGGTCATCCGGGGACCGCGAGCATGGGACGCCTGCTTCTGATGTCGCTTGGCTGCACGCTGATCTGCACGATGGTGTTCGTCCCGGCCCTGCTCCCCAAACGGCCCACCGACGAGGCCTGATTACAGAAACCCTCTACTGACGTGGTTTGCCGGAATGTGACGGACATTCTGGCAACCGTGCGTTTCCTCGGGGGTTGAGATCTTCTGCAACGGAGGATCTCCCCTTGACCACAGAACAGTCAGGTCTGCCGCGTGGCATCGACCATGTCGGCGTCACCGTCCCGGACATCAACGCCGCCATCTGCTTTCTTGAAGCAGCGTTCGGCGCAGTTGCCCTCTACCGGAACGTTACCCGCACTGCACCGCAGAAAGGCCCGGAGACGGAAAAAATTCTCGGCCTTCCGGGCGGCACCGTCGTCATTGAAATGTGCATGATGGCACTCGGTCATGGACCCGGCATCGAGCTGTTCGAAATGAAAGGCCCCGACCAGCGCGAGGCCGCCCGTCCGTGCGACTGGGGGCTTCAGCATTTCGCGGTCTATGTCGATGACATTCACGCGGCCTGCCACCGTTTCCGGGAAGCGGGTGGCACACTTCTGACCGAACCGCAGGGCCAGCCCTCTCTCGAAGCCGCGCCGGGCAACATGTTCTGCTATGGCCGCACGCCTTGGGGCATGATCGTGGAACTGGTCTGTACGCCGCATCAGGAACGCTTCAACGATATCGCCCCTATGAACCGATATCAGCCACCTCCGTGAAAGGAGTCGAACGCATGATCCGCTTTCTCCCCCCGATCGCAGCACTCGTTGCAGCAACAGCTTTCGGTTCCGCGCACGCTGCCGATCCTGCGCCGCCAACGGCCTGGTACTGGCATAACTGGACGGACCATGACGGGATCAGTCACATGACCCACTGCCCATTCCATAATTACGATCTGAAAACCATGTCCAAACCTGCAGGGCCGCAATGGCAGGATCATGTGCATGAAGGCAATTCCCGGATCATTTCCACCGTGCAGCCCGCGCACTGGGACGGAAGCTGGCACCCCGATCCGAAGGTTCAGTGGATCATCCCGCTGAAAGGCTCCTGGTACGTTACGGCCATGGACGGAAAAAAGGTTGTCATGGGTCCGGGCGACATCTCTCTCGGCGAAGACCAGATGAGCCGCAAGGATACGAAAGGACATATCGGTCATTTCGCTGGCAACGTAGGAGACGGGCCAGTCACACTGATGGTCATCCAGACGGACGAACAGCCGACCACAGATCACCCCTGTCGTTTTCATTAAGGTTCAGGAATGGTCGCACATTCTATCGTCAGAACACGCGATCACTCCCCAAAAGAGAGCAAACGCAAAAAACACTAATAACTTTTATATTTAGTTGTTAGTAACTCAAAAGCTGCGTCCGAATCGTTTTCCCTTTGTTTTTCATGGGGTGGCGACCAATGACAATTTCCAATATAAACTATTTTAAATCGCTACTAAGTTTCGGTTATGATTTTGCACAACATGATTCATGACAATGAGAAATCAAAAAATAATTTCGTAGATACATAGAGGTTATTTTATAATATCAAAATACAAAATACATATTGATGAAATATTTTTAATTTAAGTGGTATTGAGATTTTTGCCACACAAATAGAGAAATATCATTGTGTTTTTTTATTTATTTAATTCAAATCAGATTTTATGCCTGTTTTTATATTTATATTTACTTTATTCTTTCTGAATTTCTTTGAAATAAAACCACCAAATACGAGAATGTGACATAAGCGCAACGCCTTTCATGACATGTGACAGACATGTTGCATTTTCGTAGCAGGAGCATTGCACACCGTTTCGATTTCCGATGAACATGTCGCCAGAGATACAAAAATTTTCTTGCGACCTTATTCGAGAAGGGACAGCGGCCGCGATGAACACCTCTGTGCAACACTCACTCAAAAGACGCACTCCTGCGCCCCGGACAGTTGTCCGGATGTTCCTGATGGCTGGCATTTCATACAGCGTTCTGCCCAGCGTCAGCGCTCATGCACAGACCAGCGCGACAGCTCCCACCAAGCATGCTGCCGTTCATAAAAATGCTGCCAAGAAAAAGGCACACACAACGAACGCTCCGACAGCGGCAGCTCCGGCTGTCGCTCCCGTCAAAACGACGGCTGCGGCAACCCACACCAACAGCAAGGCCGTGCAGGAAGCCGAAGCCTCTGCTGAAGCTGAAAGCCTGAAGGTCGCTGAAACAGTAACGGTTACCGGTACGCGTCTATCCCAAACGCGCCTGACAAATGTCATGGCCGGATCATCGCTGTCTGCAGACCAGATCAAGAAGCGCGGCTATACCGATATCGGCATCGCTCTGATGCGTGAAAACCCTGCTTTTGGCGTCGGCGATAATACGCCGATCGGTAGCCAGGGCAGCTTCGGCGCCGGTCAGTCCTTCACGTCCCTGTTCAACCTCGGCAGCCAGCGGACCCTGACTCTG
Organism: Gluconobacter cerevisiae; assembly: GCF_015244675.1. Lineage (GTDB taxonomy): Bacteria > Pseudomonadota > Alphaproteobacteria > Acetobacterales > Acetobacteraceae > Gluconobacter > Gluconobacter cerevisiae. Next base: position 606,141 of record NZ_JABCQO010000001.1, read on the forward strand.
ATCGACGGCATGCGCATGGTGGGTGGCTCAACCGCCTCTCTGTACGGTGCCGGTTCGGGCTCACAGGTCGATATCAGCGCCATTCCGACGTCACTGCTGAAGGGCGTAGATACCAAATTCGGCGGTGCGGGCGCGGCTTATGGTGCAGACGCCGTTGCAGGTGTGGTTAACTACCAGCTTGACGATCACTTCACCGGCGTGGACTTCAACGCACAAGGCAACTGGAGCCAGAAGCTCGATGCCCCCGGCGAGAAGATCACTTTCAAGGCTGGCCATGATTTCGATCACGGCAAGGGCGGCATAGTCTTCGATGTGGAATACCGCAATCAGGGCGGCATGCTTGACAATGATCGCATCAATCTGACTGGAAGGAACGCGACAACCTACGTTCGCGCACCTTACAGCAGCACGAATTCGCCTTATATTTATAACTTCGACCGAGGTGCGCGTAATATCATTGCTACGGTCACTGGCGTTCCAGAACTGACCGGCGGGAAGGTTCCCATTTCCTACGGCAAGGTTGTGGACGGCATTGCCGCTCCCGGTGGCCAGCCGCTGATGTTCAGCAACAACGGGCAGTCGCTCGTTCCCATAAACTGGAACTATGCCACCAAAAGCGCCACGACCGTTGTCGGTGGCAATGCGACCGCACTTCAGGATTACGGACAGCTTTACACCCCGACCAACAAGCTCAACCTGACGCTGCTTGGCCATTACGATATCACCGACCACATCCATGCGACGTGGCAGGGATGGTATGCCCGTGGCACAGCGTCCAGTGAAGTCGGACAGGGTACGTGGAGCACTCCGCAGTTCAATGAACCGCTGACGATGGAAAACTATCATAACGATGGCGCAGTCAACGGCGCCTATCAGCTCAGCACGAACAACCCGTATCTTTCATCGGCCGCACGTTCGACGATCATGAATGCGCTTGCTGCCAAGGGCCTGCCGACCGACACGTTCTACATGTCGCGTCTGAACCAGGATCTCGACGGCGGGATGTTCCAAACGACAATGCAGATGTTCCGCTTCCAGGGTGGTCTGAACGGTGATTTTGATGCCGTGGGCCGTCACTTCGACTGGAAAGTCCGGGGCGAATACAGCCGCTACATGAACGACACGTGGCAGCCGTCCATCGTTGCGCAGAACCTTATCAATTCGCTCAACTCCACAACCGATGCCAGCGGCAACATCGTCTGCTCGCCCGGCTACACCAGCGCGCCTATCAAGACCCGCAGCTCCAACTGCGCGGCGTTCAATCCGTTCGGCACCGGTCAGGCCACGCCTGCAGCTGTGAACTACATCACAGCGGACGCGCATCAGAAGAATACCAACGCACAGCGTGACCTTCAGGCCGAAATCTCCAGCACGGTCATGCGTCTTCCCGCAGGCGACGTGAAGTGGGACATCGGTTACGAGCATCGCCGCGAAGGCTATCGCTTCAACCCGGGCGCGTTCTCCCGCGGCTGGGAGCAGAGCGATGGGTCGTATCTGCAGTACGGCAATTCGACCGCGCTTCCGCCCACAGGTGGCGCGTACCACACGCATGAAGTCTTCGGCGAACTTGACGTTCCGCTGGTATCGCCCAGCATGCACGTTCCGGGTGTCTACAGCCTGTCCGGCACCGCGAACGGCCGTTACATCAACAACAGCATGACCGGCGGCTACTGGACTTACATGTTCGGTGGTGCCTGGTGGCCCACACAGGATTTCGGCCTGAGCGGCAACTATGCGCGTTCGATTCGTAATCCGTCCGTCACCGAACTGTTCGCGCCCCAGAGTACGGATTATGAACTAGGCATCGATCCCTGCTCGACAGCGGGCATTGGTGCGGGTCCCAACCCGGCACTGCGTGCAGCAAACTGCGCCAAAGCAGGCATCACGCAGCCGTTCGAATCCAACTTCAACAATTTTACGATTGAAGGTCAGTCTGGCGGTAACAACAAGCTGAAGAACGAAGTCTCGACCAGCTATACCGGCACACTGGAACTGCGCCCGCACTTCATCCGCGGTCTCGACTTCCGTGGCTCGTTCATTGATATCAAAATCAATAACGCCATCACGTCTCTCAGCCCGGAAAACCTGATGGATGCATGCTATGATTCAGCGTCCTACGGTCCCAGCAACGCCTATTGCAACTCCTTCCAGCGTGGAGCGGACGGGCAGCTTCAGTCGTTCACGGCCGGTTACTACAATATCGCCAACTATGAGACCCAGGCGCTGCAGGCCAACCTCACCTATGATACGCCACTGTCGCGCTTCGGCCTGTCCCAGTCCGCAGGTTCTGTCGGTCTGAGCGGTATTTATGTGCACTACCTGAAGAGCCAGCAGACCTACCTGGGCAGCACCTATCTGCTGAGCGGTACGACGAGCGCGCCCAACGACAACTTCACGTTGAACGCGAACTACATGCGGGGTCCGTTCAGCCTTCAGTGGCAGGCACTTTGGTATGGCCCGTCCAATTACGCAGTTCAGGTTCCTGACAACTACTATGCTGCCAACAAGCGTCCTTCCTGGGCGTACTTCAACCTGACACTCGGCTATGACATCACCAAGAACTTCAGCGCCAACTTCATGGTGAACAACATCACCAACGCGCTGCCGAAATATCCCGGTACGGTCAGCCTGAATCGCTACTACGATGCGATCATCGGTCGTTCGTTCCAGATGAACCTCGGCGTTCATTTCTAATCGTCTGATCAGACGGAACACTGAAAAAAGGGGGGCTTCGGCCCCCCTTTTTGTTTCTGAGCAGTATTTAAGACAACGCCGATAAGAATCCAGTCCGGCGCTAGAGATGTGTCATGGACAGCGAAGCACCTAGCCCAGAAGGGCAAGTCTTTCCGTCAGCAAAGAATAAAAAGCGTCTGCATCAACATCATTGATCCATAACGCGTTCGGAACGCGATTGGTGACGTTCCACAGATCCACAACACTCTGACCCACGCACAGAGGCGCGTCGACCTCGATCTCCACATTGCAACGCAGCCCCGAGAAAAGCTGCGGCCACAGCAGGAAGCCGATGGTGAGTGGGTCATGCAGCGCACCGCCCTCCCAGCCATATTTCTGTTTTTCAAAGCGGTCTTCCGCCCCCAGCATCCGTACCACCATCTCCGTCACGGGCGAGCCAACAGCCGCAATCGGCTTCAGACGGGCTGGCGTGGCGATGGCGCGATGCGTCACATCCAGCGGCAGGAGTGTAATGGGGATGCCGGCGCGCATGACAATGCGGGCAGCGTGAGGGTCCACGAAGAAATTGAATTCGGCAGTCGGCGTGATGTTACCGCCCTCGCGCTGGGCACCGCCCATGGCCACGATCCCCGCGATCCGCGAGGCAATATCCGGCGCATGGGTCAGGGCCAGAGCCAGATTCGTCATCGGGCCGAGGCAGACAAGCGTGATCGTGCCCTCAGGCTCACGGCGCAGCAGGTCCACGAGATGCGTTGCAGCATCAATCGCCTGTGGACGCAGCGTCGGTTCCGGCAGATTGGCACCCGCCATGCCCGTTTCGCCATGCACATGCTCGGCACTGATGGGCGCGCGATGCAGCGGACGGGCCGCGCCCGCGAACACCGGGATATCGGTCCGGCCTGTCAGTTCAAGCAGGGCGCAGGCATTTTTCGTCGTCAAGGCGACGGGAACATTGCCGGCGACGGTCATGATGGCCTCGACCGCCAGTTCCGGCGAGGCCAGCGCCAACAGGATGGCCACGGCATCGTCCTGACCCGGATCGGTATCGATGACGATGCGGCGGGGTGCGGTCCCGGTGGAGCTGGCCTGTGTCATCATGCGTCTTCTTCGGAATCCTTGATCCAGACCTCAACCGGTCCCGTGACCTTGATCGTCATCGGACGGCCACGACGGTCCGTGGACTTGCCGACGGCCAGACGAACCCAACCTTCGCTGATGCAGTATTCCTCAACAGTGGTGCGTTCTTCGCCCTTGAAGCGGACGCCGATGCCGCGCGACAGCAGCTCTTCGTTATAATACGGGCTGTCCGGGCTGGCGGAGAGACGATCGGGAATGGTGTCGGTCATGGCTATCCTCATTGTATCAGATCCGATCAGGTCGGACCGGCGCGTCAGAGGTCTTCTCTGTAGCGCCGGATGGTCGGCTCTCCAAGTCCGACACCCAACACAACGCCGGATATGGCCGCTCCCACAGGACGCAGAGCACTGCTATGAGAGACGCTCCTTGTCGGAGACAGACCGCCCATGCCGTATCGCTCTTTTCGCCATAAACCGCTGACCGCCCTGACATCGCTCGTCATGCTTCTGACAGCCGGAGCCGCCCTGTCCGGCTGCGCCTCGGATGACGATGGCGACAACTGGTCCGTCAGCGCACCCGTCTCGGCGGGGCAGGCGATCCGGCTGGATTCCGTACCGTCTCATGAGCCGGCTTCCGTCTATCGCCTGACCTATCGCAGCACGGATGCACGCGACCCGCATCAGCTCGTCCGTGTGTCGGCGCAGGTTCTGGTCCCGCGCGGTCCGGCTCCGGCGGGGGGCTGGCCTGTTCTGGCCTGGGCGCATGGAGAGAGCGGCCTGCACCTGACCTGCGCGCCGTCCGTGATGGGAATCGGCACCGTTCAGGCCCGTTTCTATGACGGATGGCTGCGTCAGGGCTTTGCGATCGTCGCGACCGACTATCCCGGCATGGGCGAGCCGGGCGCACCGCTTCTGCTGAATGCGCGTTCGGAAGGCATGAGCGTGCTGGATTCCGTACGCGCGGCCCGCGAACGCCTCCCGGACCTGTCGGACAATGTGGTGCTGAACGGCCATGCACAGGGTGGACAAGCGGCTCTGGCGGCTGCGGCCATGGCTTCGACCTATGCGCCGCATCTGCATATTCTGGGCACGATCGCCGCCGCCCCGCCCTATCTGGACGAACAGGCAGCGCAGGAGCTTCTGCATCCCGCCAATCCGCACAGCTTCTCCCCCGCCGTGCCGGAACTCCTGACACTCGGACAGTCGCTGGTCGAGGCTGATCCGTCCACCGACATCAACGAGGCCTTCACGCCCCGGGGGCAGCGCCTTTTGCATGATGCGGGCTCCATGTGCGCTTCGGATTTCTTCCCGATCGCCAAACGCTCCGGCCTGACGCCAGCAACCCTGCTCGAACCCGAAGCGGGCCGCGTGCTGGCCCCGGCATTTGACTGGGCGAAATATCCGGGCTTTTCCCTCCCGTCGCCTGTTCTGATCGAATCCGGCGCGCAGGATCTGCACACCTCCACCAGCCAGCAGAAACGCCTTGTCGCGCGCCTCTGTGCCGCCGGGACGCCCGTAACACACCGGATTCATGACGCCAGCCATAACGGCACACTCGCCGCCATGGTCACGGAAGCCCACAGCTTCGCCGGGCAGCTTCTTGCGGGCACCAAACCCCGTTCGGACTGTAACTCCGCGAACTAACCTGACAGAGAAGAGATGTTTTCGCTCCTTCGGGGGTCGCTTCGCGGAAACACTCTGTTAAAATCGGCCCTATGAATATCCTGATTACAGGGGCTGCATCCGGGATCGGACGCGGTCTTGCCCTGAAACTGGCCCGTCCGGGCGTTTCCCTGCATCTGTGCGATCACGCTAAAGACGGCCTGATGGAAACGGCCCGGCGCTGCAATGAGCAGGGCGCAACATCGGCGCCGGTCGTACTAGACACGCGCGATCGACAGGGCATGGCGGAGTGGATCGCCGCTGCGTCGCAAAAGCGACTCGACATGGCGTTTCTCTGTGCGGGCATTACTGGCGGACTGCCTCATACGGCCAGCGACGGTCTGCTTCTGGAACGTGAAGAACGCGTCCGCAACATGCTGGACATTAACCTGACGGGAACGCTGAACACGTTCTTTCCGGTTGTCGCAGCCATGCGCGGGCAGGAGCGAAACGGCGAAAACCTGCGCGGGCGTATCTGCGTGATGGCGTCCGTCGCGGGGTTCGTCTGCTACCCCGGCACACCGTCCTATTCCGCATCCAAGGCCGCTCTGGACCGTTTCATCGTGGCCAATGCGGCGCGGCTGGGCGGTTTCGGCATCAGCCTGACCAGCGTTTGTTGTGGGTTTGTCGATACGGCCATGGTGAAGGGAAATCGCTTCCCGATGCCGGGTCTGGTGTCCACGGAAGAGGCCGTGCGCCGAATCCTGCGCGGAACGCTGCGCCAGACGCGCCGGGTAATCTTTCCGGCATGGCTAGTCATGGGGTCCCGCCTGATGGATCTGCTGCCGCCCCGTCTGGCGGAACGCTATTATGTCACCCAGCCTTCCGCACAGCCGGCAGGCATGCCGGACTTCTGACGGCCCGCACACTGCAGAACTGACATTTTGTGTCCTATCAGTAATGACCTGAAATGCGGTTTTGTGGATAAACTGACCGCATGAATTTCTGCCGCCTGTTCATAGACCGCCCGGTCGCGACGACACTGATGTCCATTGCCATCTTCATGGCGGGACTGATCTGCTATCCGCTCCTGCCCGTCGCCACGATGCCGGACATGACCACGACATCCATCATGGTCGTGGCAACCCAGCCGGGCGCTGACCCGCAGCAGATGGCAACCTCCGTCACAACGCCTCTGGAACGCAGGCTCGGCTCCATCGCGGATCTGGAAAGCATCGAATCCGACACCAGTGCCGGACAGGCCCAGATTTTTCTGGAGTTCTCGTCGTCGCGGAACATCGACGGCGCCCTGCGTGACACACAGGCAGCCCTTCGCGCCGCGCGCGCCGACCTGCCGACGGGGACCATGGACGCGGACCCGCAGGCCTTCAAAATGGATGGCGGCGGCTTCCCGGTCTATCTGATGAGTCTGACCGGTGACCAGAAAACACAGGCCGAACTCTACGATATCGCCAATATCCGCATCAAACCGCTGCTGGCCGAGGTCAAGGGCGTGGGACGTGTGGAAGTCGTGGGATCGACAAATCCCGCCGTACGCATCGAACTCAACCCCAACCCGCTCTATAAATGGGGCATCGGGCTGGAAGACATCCGTACGGCACTCGCCTCGGCCAATGCCTTCACCCCCAAGGGATTCATCGACAGCCACGGCCAGCGGATGATGCTGTCCACCAACGATCAGGCCATCAATGCGGCCCAGTACCGGGACCTGATCATCGCATACCGCAACGACTTCTATCCCGTCCGGCTGAGCGACATCGCCACCGTCACCGACAGCGTTCAGGACGTCTATCAGACCAGCTACATCAACGGACACCGTGCCGTCACGCTCGTCGTCACCGCCCAGCCACATGCCAATACCGTGGCCATCGTGGACGGCATCAACGCCAATCTGACGCATCTGCGCGACGCCTTGCCTGGGGACGTTAATCTGGTCGTGGGCCTCGACACGTCCCGCTCCATCCGCGCGTCACTGGCGGATGCGCGACTGACGCTGATCCTGTCCGTCGTGCTGGTCGTGCTTGTGATTCTGCTGTTCTTCCGCAGATTCGTCACGACGCTCATTCCCGCCGTAACGGTCCCCATCGCGCTCTCCGGCACGCTGGCGGCAATGGCGGCGTTCAACTTCACGCTCGATGTTCTGTCGCTCATGTCCCTGACCATCGCGGTCGGTTTCGTGGTCGATGACGCCATTGTCGTGCTGGAAAACATTGCCCGGCACATGGAGGAAGGAAAAGACCGTTACACGGCCAGTCTGGTCGGCTCTTCGGAGATCGGCTTTACGGTTCTGTCCATCAGCGCTTCTCTGGTCGCCGTCTTCATCCCGCTGCTGTTTTTGCCGGGCGGAGCGGGTTCGATCATGTTCGAGTTCTGCATGACGATGATTTCCGCCATCGTCATCTCCATGTGGCTCTCCCTCACGCTGACGCCGATGATGTGCGCGCGGATGCTGGAAATCGACCATGGCGACCAGCCCCGCAAAGGCTTAATCGGCTCTATCGCTTTCATTACGGAAACCTCGCTGGACTGGACACTGAAGCAGTATGGCCGCTCCATGCACTGGTGTCTGCGTCATCCAATTCTGATGGGTATGACCCTCCCGCTGAGCTTCGTGGTGCTGATCGGTTCCGTCATGCTGATGCCCAAGGAATTCATCCCGTCACAGGACATGTCGCTGCTGGCGGGGCGCATCAAGGGCGACCCCACAATGTCCTTTCAGGAAATCGATCGACGCCTGAGGGAAATCGGTGCCATCGTCCAGACGGACCCCGATGTCACGTCCACCACCATTTTCAGCGACGATAAAAACAGCGGCGAGCTTTATATCCATCTGAAGGAAAAGGACGAGCGCGCCTCCGCCGAAACCATTCTGGACCGCATCCGCAAACGCGTGCCCAATGAGCCCGGAGCGGACGTGTCGTTCTGGAGTGTGGGCGGCAGCAGTCAGGGCGGCAGCAGTTCCAAAAATACAGGCAGCTATCGTTACGTCCTGCGTGGAGACAACGTCTCGGACCTGTTCGGCTATATCCCGATCCTGCTGAACGCCCTGCGTGCCTCGGGAAAGCTGGTCAACATTTCATCCACGACCGAGGGGCAGTCCGCCGCCGCCTACATCACCGTCCAGCGCGATACGGAAGCGCGCTATGGCGTTACGCCGCAGTTGATCCAGAACGTCCTGTACGATTCCTACGGTCAGGCCATCGTCTCCACGATCCACCTACCCACGACCGAACACCGCGTGGTCATGGTACTGGCGCCGAAATACCGGATGGACCCCGAGACACTCCGTCAGGTCTGGATTTCCACCTCCGCCGGTACGGCTGCCGGTGGCGTGGCCTCCAACCTGATCCGCGCCCGCAGTGACTCCAGCACCTCCGCCAGCAGTTTCACATCTCTCGCAACGGCCTCAATCCAGAACTCGCTGGCCAACCAGCTTTCCGGCAACACGTCCAGCGGTTCCGCCGTCTCATCCTCGATCGAAACCATGATCCCGCTGATGAATGTCGCGTCCATCCTGTGGAAACCGCAACCCCTCGATATCACCCATCGCGGCAACTACTATTCGGCCAACATCTCGTTCGATCTGGCAACGGGTGTGAGCTACAATGATGCGGTCGCGCTGATCAAACAGACCATGCAGAACACGCACGCCCCCGATGGCGTGCTGGGTGACTTCACCGGAACAGCTGGCGATACGCGCAAGCTCATGGTCAACGGCGCGCTGGCGTTCCTCGCTGCCATTGCCGTGATGTATATCGTTCTGGGCATTCTGTATGAGAGCCTGATCCATCCCATCACAATCCTCTCGACCCTGCCCTCCGCCGGGATCGGCGCGGTTCTGGGGCTGTGGATTGCGGGAGAATCGTTCAGCATCATCGCCATGATCGGCATCATCCTGCTGACGGGCATCGTCAAGAAAAACGCCATTCTCGTCATCGACTTCGCCATCCATGCCGAGCGCGTCGAAAAGCTTTCTCCGAAGGATGCCATCTTCAAGGCGTCCATCACCCGTTTCCGCCCCATCCTGATGACATCCCTCGCCGCCGCACTCGGTGCGGTCCCACTCATCATCAGCAATGGTTATGGTGCGGAAATGCGCCGCCCGCTGGGTGTCTCCATCCTCGGTGGCATGGTCGTCAGCCAGCTTTTGACGCTTTACACCACACCAATCGTCTATCTGTGGATGGATGCCATCGGCGCAAAAACGAAGCGTCTGTGCCACTGGCTGCTCGGCCTGCTTCGCAGACACAACGCCTCCACCCCTTCCGCCAGACGGACCTAGAGGGATGGAGGAGACGTTGAAAATAACAAATATCGGTCCACATCAACGTCCGTGCGGCATGATCCAACGCAGAATGCGATGTCAGGCAGCTTTTCAATCATGGATGCGAGCACGATAGTGCTCAAGAACATGCTCCACGCCTGCAGATGAAAAAACGCTTTTCAAGCCCTGCGCGGCGCCTTCGGCTGCTACGGTCGCACGTGCGCACATGGAGCGCTCATACCGGCTCACCGAGGACCAGTCTCCGGTCGAAGTCAGAGCTTCCGCAAGCTCTACGGCGTCAGCCAGCGCAAGATTAACTCCTTCGCCCGAGAACGGAGACATAAGATGCGCCGCGTCCCCCAGAAGTGTCAGGCCGTTTTGACTTTTCCAGGAATGTCCCACGGGCAAGGCGTAAAGCGGCCTTACACCGATGAATTCTCCCGTTTCAATCACGTCCCGTAATTCCGGCGCCCACTCGGCAAAAACATTCTGCAGTGCCTGTCGCACGCTTTCGCCGGACCAGCTTGCCCATTCTTTGGCCGAACTCTCCGCCAGCCTGACGCCAGCATACCCGCGAATATGACCATCACCGTTTCTTTGGGTAATCAATGCACGGTTGTCGCCTACCGCGAGCATCTTGCCGTTACCGGTCAGTCTACTGACGCGAGGATGACGGGTCGTATCGAACCCCAGTTCCACCAGCGTAACACCTTCATAAAGCGGCACGGCATCGCTCAGCAGGGGGCGAACACAGGACCACGCACCATCCGCACCTATGACAACATCAAACTGTTCGGACCACCCATCGCCCCCCACCACGAAACCGTCCTTTTCGGGAGCAATTCGGGTAATCCGGTGCCCCCAGCGTACAGTTCCGGGCACGAGAGAGTTCAGCAAAATTCGGCGCAGCACGGATCGATCGATTTCAGGGCGGTCGTCCGTAGGCTCGTTGCGATCAAACAGGAGCTCACCCTCGGCATTATAAAGGCGATCTCCCTGATCTTCCGGACGGGCTGCCGCAAGAAATGCTTCCCGCAGACCGGCCTGCTCCATCGCATACTGACCAGTCTCCCCATGCATATCGAGGGACCCTCCCTGAGGGCGCTCCTCTGCATGCCGGTCCCGCTCCAGCACCACAGGGTATTTTCCCTGACGTTGAAGGAGACGGGCCAGCATCAAACCGCCCGGGCCACCCCCTACGATCGCAATTCGCTGCGTTGCCATATCTCTGCACTCCTATTATATAGGAACCTATATAATTAAACATAGGACCCTATTCAATGGAGAATTCTGACGACTGGGACCCTCTTCGTCACCCCGGTCATTATTTCAGCCGGATCGCCCGTGGACTAACCCGCGCTGGCGACGCACGATTACGGGATCTGGGATTTGCGACAGCGCAACTCCCGGTTCTGACAGCTCTCAAGGACGGGGCAGAGTTATCGCAAAAAGAACTGGCAAAGTGGGCCAAGGTCGAGCAACCGACCATGGCCCAGATGCTGTCCCGTATGGAGCGGGATGGACTTGTACAACGTGCGCCAGACCCCGAGGACAAACGCTCAAGCCTGATTTCATTAACAGACGCGACGCTGGAAAAACTTCCGGCAGGACGCGCCATCCTCCGTCAGGGCAATTCTGACATGACGAAGGGTCTGACCGAAGATGAAATAGAGACGCTCGTTTCGCTCCTCAGGCGCGTGCTTGAAAATGTTGATTCCATGGAACCGTGAGTAAAAATCTCACCCCATCAGCAATCGCGCACCCAGAGCCGTAAACAACGCCACAGGCATTGCGACGGCACCTACCTTGAGAAACTGCAAAAACCCAACCTCCTCCCCACCCCGGCGAATCACCTGAAGCCACAGGATCGTGGCCAGCGATCCCGTGACCGAGAGGTTGGGGCCGAGATCCACGCCGATCAGAAGATTATCGATAACCAGACGTGGCGGATGCGCCTGCGCTACAGCTTCGCTCGCAATCAACCCGGCTGGCAGATTGTTCATAAGGTTTGAGACAAAAGCCAGCAGAGCGCCGGAACCGAAAGCCGCTCCTGTGGGATCAGACTGGACTGCACTCCGAAGTAACAGTGCGATTTCTCCAATCAGTCCGGTGCTGTCGATGGCTTCCACCAGAACGAATAACCCCGCCACGAGCGGCAGAACCCCCCATGAAATCTCTCGCACCAATGTGAGCGGGGAACGTCGTGCCAGTGCAGACACTCCCAGAGCTGTTGCGATACCGGCCAACGCTGTGGGCGGACCCAGAGGACAATCAAAAGCGGAAATTGTCACAAGCAGAATTGCCGTCAGCACGATTCCAGCGAGAGCCGCTCTGCCGCCCACAGTCAGGCTCATTGGCTCCACCTGAGATGCACACTCCTGCCTGAGATGTTTGCGCTCCATCAGGCGAAGAACCAGATAGGTCGTCACGATTGCCATCAACGACGGCAGTGCGAAAGATGCCATCCATGATCCCAGAGCCGGAAGAGCCCCAGCGTAAAGCACCAGATTGGCGGGATTGGAAACCGGCAGAACAAAACTGGCAGCATTGGCGATAAGCGCACAGGCGAACAGCAAAGGAAGAGGATCTGCTTTTGCTTTTGTCGCCACGGCAAGCACCGCAGGTGTCAGCACCACAGCTGTCGCATCATTGGACATGAATGTCGTCACCACGACACCTGCCAGATAAACCAGCGTGAACAGTCTGGGCGTTGAACCTGCGGCATGGTTGACTGCCCATGTCGCAATCCAGTCGAACAGACCGTTCGCCCGCGCTGTCTCACTAAGAAGCATCATACCCGTCAGGAAGAGATAGACATCTCCTCCTTTCAGGATGCCTGTGCCCGCCATGGAAACAGGGATTAGACCTGTCACGACGAGAAGCACTGCTCCTATTACAGCCCATACCCACTCGGCAATCCGAAATGGCTGGATCATGACCCCGGCAGTTGTCAGCGCTGCGATCGCCCAGATCGCCTCATGATGGAACATCATGCTGGTATACGCTCAGCAGAACGCATGACTGACACCGAGCAGACCCACAGTCCCAGCGACAGGATTGCAAAACAGCCCAGAGTGTAAAATGCCGTCGAGTAGCCCAAGTCTTCGGCAAGCCAGCCTCCCAACGCCGGCGAAAGACTTGCTCCGATGCCTTGTGCAGTCATGACGACGCCCTGCCCCACATTGACCCGTCCTGTGCCATTAAGGAGCTTCGCTACCAATCCCGGGACGGCAACACTCTGAAGCCCAGCACCTATACCGTCCAGAAACTGCACGGGCCACACGCCCCAATGCTGGATGAACGTCCCCGCGATCACGCCGCGGAGCGGCAAGGCGGCAAATGAAATCAGCAACACGATCCAGTATCCACGGCTTGCCACAAAACGCATGGCCAGAAGACTGACGCCGATCATCACAGCCTGGGCCACCACCACAGTCATCGCCGTGAACATCGCGGGATTACCCTTCCCCGCACTGACGACGGCCATACCGTAAAGCGGCAACATCGCAGCGTTGCCGAGATGAAAGAAACACAGACAGGTCGCGAGGATCAGGAGCGGTTTGTGCCGAAGAAACGCTCCTATGCCTTCCGCTTTCCCGGTATCATGACTGTCACCATCCTCCAGCCCTCGCGCTGCCTGATGGTCGATAGATTTCTCAGGAATCAGGAGCACGGCAGCGATAGCCAGCAGACCAAATGTGACTTCAAGAAAGAAAATTGCGGACAAACCAAACGTCCAACCGAGCCAGCCAGACAATCCGGCTCCCACCATATTGCCCGCGTGGTTCCAGGCCTGATTCCGGCCAATCTGCGCGTTGAAACCTTTCTGACGAACAATCCCGAGCGTCATGCCAGCCATTAGAGGGCCAATCCCTGCCCCAGCCAACGCCGTGGCAAGCTGACTAATAGTCACAACAAGTGTTGATTGTGAACTCAGTAACAGAAGCGAAGCAGAAATAGTGCAGAGTGCCGCGGCAATGACAAACAGGCGTTTTTTAGTCGTCTGATCAATCAGTGCACCAGCAGGAATAGTGGCCATCATGCCCGCGATACCACCAGCCGTCATGACAGTACCGATCGGCCCCGTCTGCCAGCCATGACGCTGGAGAAACACGCCCAGAAAAGGACCAATACCCGCCTGCACGTCAGCCATAAAAAAATTCAAGGCGCATAATGAAACCAAAGCGCGATTTGACAGGATGCTTTGCGGCTTCCCTGCCTTCAGACCAGCCACAAAAGCGTGCGTCATAAAGCTACTTTCTCCAGATCGGAGAGCCTAACTACAGAACGAACAATAAGTTACATAGAGATTTATAAAAAATAAGAATCAGAGAATTTATAGCTGATATGCTTGCTGTTCCAAAATTACACTATACAGATATAACATACGTTATTCTGTTTTTAATACAGACCCTGCTTGAAAAGTACTCCATTCACGTCGCAAAAGCGCATACTGCATGGTATTTTCATAAACCGGCTGGCCGTACTCGTTCTTCATGAAAGAGACAAACTCCACGAATGTCCCTTCCAAACGCATGCCTAGCTTTTGACAGAGGCGCTGCGACGGCTGATTGGTGTCTTCGACATAAGCATAGAGACGACGTGCATGTCGTTCATCAAACAGGTAAGTGAACAAAGCGTGCGCAGCTTCGAATGCATATCCCTGACCAGCAAAGTTGGGGTTGAAATTCCACCCTACCGAAAGGGCGTCTTCTTCTGGCATAGCAAATAGGTCGCCTATCAGCTCGTCATTCGCTTTGAGGCAAACCGCTATGTAATTATTGTCTGTGCTACGCTTCTTTGCTTCAGCTGAAGCGGCGACTTCATCAGAAAGCCTGAGCGAAAAAAAACAGCTGGATCGTGGATTATGCAGATAGGAATATAAGGCCGGACCATCCGTTTCGCGAAAATTGCGGAGAATAAGTCGTTCTGTTCTTATATTCAGCATTTACGCTTTATACACATCTTGTGCACAAAAAAGAAACACTCCCGGAGCTGTGCTCACGGGAGTGTCGGTATTCATGGTTGCGGGGGTAGGATTTGAACCTACGGCCTTCAGGTTATGAGCCTGACGAGCTACCGGGCTGCTCCACCCCGCGGTGGTGTGAATGATGTTGGTTTTTTGGGTTATGT
>NZ_JABCQO010000002.1 GCF_015244675.1 Gluconobacter cerevisiae
CCATGCGGCGTTATGGGTGTAGCTTCTGGCTAGCCCACGGCTGACACTGACCACCTCGTGACTTTGATCGATAAGCGCTGGCACAAGATATGTCCCGATATGGCCCGTGCCACCGATGACGATAATTCTCGACATTGCTAATCTCCATGCAGATACATGTTCACAGTGTGTCGTTGAGAATAGCGCCTACTGCAGCTTTTTCTTTCCTCTACTCTTTCAATGTAGCGATGAAGAGAACTCACCAAAACAAAATAGACGGTCTTTTCATAGCTATTGATAGCGCGAGGACGATCAAAGATTTTGTGTAGGATTTCTGCATTGTATTGAAGAAAAGACCTATTGGATCGTCTATTTCCCTGATCGGATCGAGACCGCGCACTTTGATTGCAGTTTCTTTAGGCCAAGTATGGGTAAAACGGGTTGTATTGAATGTTCTGACGATCCACTAACCCTTAACGGGCTTGCGTACCTGTACTGCTTCGGGCCTCTACCGCTCACACCATATGGGAGAGGGTGCCTGCGGCGAGATCGTTAGCATTCGCGATGGATTTGGTGTGGTCCACAAGACAGACTCCGAAAAAGAACGGAGCTATCGCTGGTCCAGAATCGCCACTTAATTTTTAGCTTTGGCGCCTAGTTCAGCTCTGAATTGCTGACGCTATTACCAAAAAATTGGTGTCCCGTACGGGATTCGAACCCGTGTTGCCGCCGTGAAAGGGCAGTGTCCTAGGCCTCTAGACGAACGGGACTGGAGGCGTGAGCGGGTGTATAGAAGGGGTTTCGGGGGGCGTCAAGCGGCTGTTGCGTCGGAAATGAAAAAAGATAGATTTTTTCGCTCCTGCCATGTTTCGGCGCGCAATGTGCCTGCGACGTGGAGCAGGGGCATGGCGCGGTCTTCCAGCAGGGGGGCGAAGGGTTTGTCGCCCGCACGGAAGATCAAACCCCGCAGGCGGGTGTTTCCGTCCTCGCCCTGAAGGATGACGCGGAGCGTGTTGCCGTCCTTGCCGATCCGTTCGCTTTTGACACAGCGGACATTGCTGATGGCGAGGACCGGTTCTTCATTGCCGGGGCCAAAAGGTTCCAGTCGGGCGAGCTGATCGGCCACGGCAATGGATGCTCCGGCCAGTGTCATGATGCCATCGAGTTTCAGCGCGTCCTGTTGGGGCAACGCTAGCGCGGTGGAGAGTTGGGCGTTCAGGGTGGCGTGAAACTCTTCGGCTCGGTCTGCGGCAAGGGAGAACCCGGCGGCCATGGCGTGTCCGCCGCCTGTGAGGAGGAGGCCGTTCTGACGGGCGGCGATGATGGCGGTTCCGAGGTCCAGTCCGGGGACCGAGCGGGCCGAACCTTTGATGACGCCATCGGTCAGAGCAGCGACCAGAGCGGGGCGGTTGTAGCGCTCTTTCAGGCGGCCTGCGACGATGCCGACGACGCCGGGGTGCCAGTTTTCACCGTGCAGAAAGATGACGGCATGGCCTGCATCAAGCTGCTGCTGGGCCTGTTCCATGGCGGAATCGAGGATCGCGGATTCGACGGTCTGGCGCTGGCGATTGACGCGGTCGAGCTGTTCGGCGAGGGCGCGGGCTTCCACGACATCTTCGGAGAGCAGAAGTTTCAGGCCCAGATCCGCCTGTGCGATGCGGCCTCCGGCATTGATGCGGGGGCCGAGGGCGAAACCGCAGGCCATGGCACTGGCTTCTTCCTTCACGCCTGCGACGGAGGAAAGTGTGGCCAGTCCGAGGCGCTCTCCGCGCGACATGACGCGCAGACCCTGCATGACCAGTGCGCGGTTCAGGCCGGTCAGGGGCATGACGTCACAGATGGTGGCGAGGGCCGTGAGGTCGAGGCGCTGGAGCAGGTCGGGGATGGTCTGCCCGTCGTCGAACCAGCTGGTGCGGCGCAGGAGGCGGATCGTGGCGACCATGGTGAGGAATGCGACGGCGGTGGCGCAGATGTTGTTCAGTCCCGATGCGCAGTCCAGCCGGTTCGGGTTGACCACGATGCCTTTCGGCAGGGCTGCTCCATCGGGTTTGTGGTGATCGAGAACGATGATGTCGGCACGGTCTGTCAGGCTGTTGAGGATGTCGATCGCTGCCGTGCCGCAGTCGATGCAGACAAGCAGGGTCGCACCTTTCGACAGCAGGTTTTCGAGGGCTGCGGTGTTGGGGCCGTAGCCTTCGGTCAGGCGGTCGGGGATATGGGTGCTGACGGTACAGCCGAGTTCGCGCAGCGTGTCGCAGACGAGGGCCGTGCCGCAGGCGCCGTCCACGTCGTAGTCACCAAACAGGCCGACATGCTCGTGGTTGCGGACGGCCTGTGCGAGACGTTCGGCGGCCCGGTCCATGTCCTGCAGGCAGGAGGGGTCGGGCATGGCGTCGCGCAGGCGGGGATTGAGAAACGAAGAGGCGTCGTGGGGTGCGACGCCTCGTGCCGAGAGGATACGAGCAAGAAGTTCAGGAATATTGGCCTGCTGGGCGAGAGCGAGAGCCAGTCGGTTGTCTGCTTCCGCCAGTCTGGGATCGCGCCAGATCCAGCGGCGGTTTCCTGCGCTTCGGGTTACGCCGAGGACGGCGCCCGTATCGTCTGCGAGCATGGTTCTCCGTTCAGGACGCGGGTTCTGCCTGTGGTGTGAAGCTGTGATGGCTCTCTATATAGCGCACCGTGCGGGATTTTGAACGCATGACGATGGAATGCGTGCGGGCGCGGGTTGCGCTCGGACGTTCCACGCCCTTCAGGAGCGGACCGGATGTGACGCCTGTTGCGGAGAATAGGACGTTGCCGGCGGCCATGTCGTGCAGGTAGAGCTTGCGGGCCGGATCAAGGCCATTCGCCATTTCCCGGGCGCGCTGGCGCTGGCTGTCGTCTTCGAACAGAAGACGGCCCTGCATCTGTCCTTCCATGCAGCGGATGGCTGCGGCGGCCAGAACGCCCTCAGGCGCACCGCCAGAACCGGCGTACAGATCCACACCGCCACCGTCCACGCAGGTTGCGATGGCAGCCGCAACGTCGCCGTCGCTGAGAAGCATCACGCGGGCGCCGGCTTCGCGGGCGTAGGCAATCAGCTCTTCATGTCTTTCACGGTCAAGCGCGCACAGGACCATGTCCGACACGTTGCGCTTTTTGGCCTTGGCCAGCGAACGCAGATTGTTGCCGATCGAGGCGTCCAGATCCACCACGCCTTCCGGAAGATCCGGGCCGACGACGATCTTTTCCATGTAGATGTCAGGCGCATGGAGGAACTTGCCGCGTTCGGCCAGCGCCACGACTGTCAGGGCGTTGGGCAGGCTCTTGGCGCACAGATTCGTGCCTTCGAGTGGATCGACCGCGATGTCCATCGCAGGGCCGCCGGAGCCGACTTTCTCGCCGATATAAAGCATCGGGGCTTCGTCCATCTCGCCTTCGCCGATGGTGACGACGCCGTCGATGGCGACAGTATCGAAGGCAGCGCGCATGGCCTGTACGGCTGCGCCGTCTGCCTCGTTCTTCTGGCCGCGACCGGTCCAGTGCGCGGAAGCGATTGCGGCCGCTTCCGTCACGCGCACGAGCTCAAGGGCAAGGTTGCGGTCAGTGACGCGATAGGGAGGGATGTTCTGAGGGTCAATCACGCAAGGGGATCCTCGATTTTGAGCACAAGCGGCTTTCCGGTCACGACAGGAAGGACGGCAAGTGCTGTTGCGGCTGCATGAATGGCTTTTTCAGGAACCTGATGGGTGATGATTGTCAGGTCGGCACATCCGGTTGCAGCGTCATGCTGGGAAACAAAGTGAACGGAGACATCGTGGTCCCGGAGAACCGATGTCAGCTCTGCCATTACGCCCGGACGGTCCTGAACGTTCAGACGTAAATAGAAAGCGCTGTTCAAATCAGCGAGACTGGCACAGTCAGCGGCAGGTAAAACAGTGGTCGTGCCCCACACGGGAATGGCGGTTCCCCGCGCCAGATCGATCAGATCGGCGACGACGGCGCTGGCGGTCGGGCCTTCGCCTGCACCACGGCCGGAGATGGTCATCGGACCGCTGAAGACGCCCTGTGTGGAGACGGCGTTGAACACGCCTTCGACGGCAGCGATGGGAGCTTTGGCGGGAACGAGGCAGGGGCGGACCCATGCTGCGACACTGCCGTTGTCAGCCTGCCGGGCCATGCCGAGGAGCTTGATGCGGTATCCGAGTTCGTCGGCGAATTTCAGATCGGTCGCGGTGATGTCGCGGATGCCCTGAACGGAGAGCGTATTGAACGCGATGGGGCGGAAGGCCAGACCGGCCAGAATGGCGAGCTTGTGGGCCGTGTCCCAGCCATCCACATCCGTGGAGGGTTCGGCTTCGGCATAGCCCTTGGCCTGTGCTTCGGTCAGGACGTCCGTGAAATCCCGGCCTGTGGCGCGCATTTCGGTCAGGATGTAGTTGCAGGTCCCGTTCAGGATGCCGCCGACGCTGAGAAGGCGGTCTGCGGCCAGACCTTCGCGCACGAGCTTGATGGCGGGAATGCCGCCCGCAACGGCGGCCTCGAACAGGAGGGGGGCGTTCTTTTCCGAAGACAGGCGGCTGAGGCTGTCGCCGTGCAGAGCGACAAGCGCCTTGTTGGCGGTCACGACCGGCAAGCCGCGCTCGAGCGCGGTGCGGACCATGTCATACGCCGGACCTTCGGAGCCGCCGATGAGTTCGACGGCCACGTCGATGTCCGGGTCCTGCGCCACGGCGGCGGCACTGTCGTGCCAGCTCATGGCGGACAGGTCGGCGCCACGATCGCGCGTGCGGTCACGGGCCGTGATGGCCACGACTTCGATCGGCCGGCCGGCCCGGGCGGTAATCAGGTCAGCATTCTCACGCAGGAGACGAATGACACCGATCCCGACAGTTCCGAGTCCAGCCAGTCCGATCCGCAGTGGTTTCACGATGATGCAGCTCCAAGAAGATCAGCGGTTCCGGCCCCGGCGCCGTGCCGGGTCATGAAGCCCTTGATGGCCCGCGTCGCCTGACGCAGCCGCTGGGTGTTTTCGACAAGTCCGATCCGGACAAAGCCCTCGCCGTATTCCCCGAATCCGAGGCCTGGCGCAACTGCAACCCCGGCTTCCTTGAGCAGGAGCTTGGAGAAGGCGACGCTGCCCATTTCGGCGAAGGCAGGGGGGATGGGGGCCCAGGCGAACATCGAGCCTGCGGGAACGGGCACGTCCCATCCGGCACTCTGAAGACCACGCAGGAGAACATCTCGGCGGTCTTTGTACATGGCGCGGATTTCGGACACGTAGTCCTGCGGGCCGTTCAGTGCGGCAACGGAGGCGACCTGAATGGGCGTGAAGGCGCCATAGTCCAGATAGGATTTGATGCGTGTGAGGGCTTGGATCAGTTTCGGATTGCCGACCGCAAAGCCCATCCGCCATCCAGCCATGGAGTAGGTCTTGGACATGGACGTGAATTCGACGGCCACGTCCTTTGCGCCCGGAACAGCGAGGAGGGACGGGGGCGGCTCGTTCTCGTTGAAATAGATTTCCGCATAGGCCAGATCGGAGAGGATCCAGATTTCTTCCCGGCGCGCGAAGGCCACGAGTTCCTTGTAGAAATCGAGGTTTGCGACAAAGGCTGTCGGGTTGGACGGGAAGTTGACGATCAGTGCTGTCGGCTTGGGTACGGAATGGCGGACGGCGCGCTCCAATGCGCGGAGCATGTCCTCATCCGGCGTGGCCGGGATCGAGCGGACGGAGGCTCCGGCGATGATGAAGCCAAACTGGTGGATCGGGTAGGACGGGTTCGGGACGAGGATCGTGTCGCCGGGGCTCGTGATGGCGGCGGACAGGTTCGCCAGCCCTTCCTTGGAGCCGAGCGTTGCAATGACTTCGGTTTCCGGGTCCAGCGAGACGTTGAAGCGGCGCTCGTAATAATTCGCCATGGCCTTGCGCAGGCCCGGAATGCCGCGGCTGACGGAATAACCGTGAGCGCGGGGATCGCCGACCGTTTCAATCAGTTTCTGCACGACATGAGCCGGAGGCGCACTGTCGGGGTTGCCCATGCCCAGGTCGATGATGTCGTCACCGGCGGCTCGCGCGGCGGCCTTGGCCTTGTTCACTTCAGCGAACACGTAGGGCGGCAGGCGGCGGATGCGGTGGAACTCTTCGGTCATGACCAGCTCTGGGGCAGAGGGTGAAAGGGAGAGGGGACGATAGACAGGTTTTTCCAGGAGTGGAACAGTCTGACTGTGACAGACCTCACAATGTGTCTTTTCGCCTCTTGGTCAGCCCCTTGTCATAAGCCTCCTGTCAGCCCCCGATCGTGACGCGTACTCCGTCGCCGATGGCTTCGGCCTTGAGAATAATGGCCGAAGCCGGAACGCCGCGCTCGACCAGAGCGCGGGCAACCACACGGGCACGGAGCAGGCCAAGGGCGATTTCGCGGTTCTGATCCGCAGGAGCGAGGGCAGCATCAGAACTCATGAAGGCTCCGAAACCCCGGATTGTCAGAGAGCGGTTTCCGCGCTGCGAGACGATATGCTGGTAGTCGCCCTGTGGACTGCCCATGACGTGATCGGTGGCGGGTTGAAAGCGGATCAGGGTGCCTTCGGGAGTTGAGGTGTCGATGTCCGGGCGGATGGGATCGCTCAGCAGAGCGTCACGCGGGAGGTCGAACCCCGGAAACTGCGGCGGCGGCGGGGGAAGGTCCCCGATTTTCGGAAACTGGCCGGGAGGGGTGGGGGGGATGGATTTGGCCACCACGGGAGGAAGTTCGGCTTCCGGGGCGGGGGGCTGAGCCTGAACGGGAGGCTTTTTCGCGGGGGCCGGGGGCGGTGCAGACGCTACTGCGGGGAGGTCTGGCGCCGGGTTGATGGCGGACGGGGCAGGAGGCTCCGGCTGGCCAACAGTTGTCATGGTCATGCCGCTCTGTTCTGCGTTGGCGGTCGTCACGGCTGCCGGGGTGGTTTTGGGTGGAGGCGGGATGACCGGGAGGGCGCCTTGGGCGGCACTTTCGCGATGGGCGAGGTTGCGCTGCGCCTCAAGGCGGGTCGTTAGCGACAGCCGGGCTTCCGGGGTTGGGAGGTTTGGCGCTTGTGTAGGGGTGCGGCCGACATGGGGGTAGGCCAGATTTTCGCCTGGCGGGGGGGCGCGCAGCTTTGCGATTTCGCCGCCCTGGAAACCATGCCACCAGCCAGTAACGGTATCGGTCATGTCCCGATGTTGGCAGGCTGAGAGCAGTGGCGCGGTCATCAGCAGAAGAAACGGGATTTTCCCCGCAGTTCTGCGTGTTGCCGCTGTCATGGGCTGCCTGTTGATCCCTGGGGCCACTGTGCCGTTCCTGCCGTCTTTGGAATATCGAAATATGGCGGACACTAGCGGTTCGGAACCGGGAAGGCGAGTGGTGCTGTCCGGTTCACGTAGAAGGAGGACTTGGCACCGACGAAAACGAAGCGCAGGATAGGGGGTATGAAGATGCATGCTGGATCTGGAAACGATATGGATATCACCAGAATGAACCCGACCCGCCTGGATGACGAGCCGGATGCTCCGGAGCGCGAAACCCGCGAGGAAGACAACAAGACGCTGAACAGCCCGATCAGCGAGCTTGAAGGCCGTCTGTTCGATCAGCGGAAAGTTCTGATTTTCGGCGGTATCAACGACAAGATCGCGCGTGATGTCACGGGGCGTCTGCTGGCGCTGGCCGGAACGTCCGACAAGCCGATCGACGTCTATGTGAACTCGCCGGGTGGTCATGTGGAGAGTGGTGACACAATCCATGACATGATCCGCTTCGTGGATTCGATTGCGCCGATCAACATGATCGGAACCGGCTGGGTCGCTTCCGCCGGGGCGCTGATCTATGCGGCTGGCCGTCCGGAACGGCGTGTCTGCCTGCCAAACACGCGCTTTCTGCTGCATCAGCCGATGGGCGGGGTGCGCGGCCCGGCTACGGATATCGACATCGAGGCCCGCGAGATCATCAAGATGCGCGAGCGTCTGAACCGGCTTTTCGCTAGAGAAACCGGACAGACCTACGAGAAGGTCGCCAAGGATACGGACCGCAACTACTGGATGTCAGCGCAGGAAGCGATCGAATACGGGCTTGTGAACCGTATCATCCACTCTGCGACCGATCTGAAGTAAAACGACAAGCTCCAAGGGGCACGGCGTGTCTTCGGACACGCCGCGAAGACCATCATGAAAAGTCTAGCCGAAATTTATTCCCATCTTCCCGACGCACCATCGGAGAAGACGCTAGAGCGCGTTGATTACGAAGCGCGCCACTGGAGCAGCCCGATCCAGGGTCCGCTCAAGCCCGGTACGGAAGAGCACAAGCGGGCTGTCGCTGTGATGTTCCGCGACACGTTCAATCCGTACAAGCCCTCCGTCATCGACTGGCCTGAACTGGACCCGGAGACGCTGCATCGCATCACGTCTCTGCCGATTTGGGATATTGCGGTTCAGACCGAGGGTAAGGCGCGTCTGCGCATGGCTGCCTATGCGGACATGATCAGCGATCCGGACATGAAGGACGCTCTTTCTCGGAATGCATGGGAAGAGAACCGGCACAAGGAAGTCCTGTCCAAGCTGGTCGAGGCCTACAAGATTCCGATGGCGCCGGAGCCTCCGTACATTACGCCGAAAGATACGGAATGGGCGTATCTGGTCACGGGTTTTTCGGAATGTGTGGACAGCTTCTTTGCATTCGGACTGTTTGCTCTTGCCGAACGAGCCGGTCTGTTTCCACAGGAGTTGATCGAGACGTTCGAGCCGGTGATGCAGGAGGAATGCCGTCATATCCTGCTGTTTGCGAACTGGCTGGCCTGGCATCGGGCGACCATGCCGGTGTGGAAGCGGCCTTGGTTTGAGCTGCGTGTAATCGGAGTGTGGCTGTTCCTCGCCTATGAGCGCATGGGGCTGGCCCGCTCGATTGACGACAATGGCGAAGAACACACTCAGGACAACAACTTCACCGTCACGGGTGCCAAGGACATGACGGCTATGGACGTCAAGGTTCCTGACCTCATGCAGCTCTGTCTGGATGAGAATGACCGTCGGTTTGCAGGCTATGATCCGCGGCTGCTGCGGCCCACGACGACCCCGGCGATTGCACGCGTCATTATCAAGGGTGCGAAGCTCTGGGACCGGGTTCGCAATCGGGCTGTCGCCTGAACGGTCTTTTTCGCAAGAAACGCAGGCAATAAAAAGGGCTCCAGTACGGGAGCCCTTTTTCGTTTCAGTCTTCCGAAGTGCCGTCTGCGTCGGGTTCTGGGTCCGTCATCAGGGCGTCGGCGAGGACACCGGCTTCGGCACGGATGCGCCGTTCGATTTCGGATGCCATTTCCGAATGGTCGCGCAGGAACTGCTTGGCGTTTTCACGTCCCTGACCAATCCGCTGGCTGTCGAAGGAGAACCATGCCCCCGATTTCTCGACGATGTTGCCCTTCACGCCCAGATCGAGCAGTTCGCCCATCTTGCTGATGCCTTCGCCATACATGATGTCGAACTCAACCTGACGGAAAGGCGGGGCCATCTTGTTCTTGACAACCTTGACGCGGGTCTGGTTGCCAACAACCTCGTCCTTGTCCTTGATGGACCCGATGCGGCGGATGTCGAGGCGGATGGAGGAGTAGAACTTCAGAGCGTTGCCGCCTGTCGTCGTCTCCGGATTGCCAAACATCACGCCGATTTTCATGCGGATCTGGTTGAGGAAGATCACGAGCGTGTTGGAGCGCGAGACTGTTCCCGTCAGCTTGCGCAGCGCTTGGCTCATGAGACGGGCATGCAGACCGACATGGCTATCGCCCATATCGCCTTCAAGCTCTGCGCGTGGGACGAGGGCCGCCACGGAATCTACGACCAGAACGTCCACGGCGCCGGAGCGAACCAGCGTATCGGCGATTTCCAGAGCCTGTTCGCCGGCGTCCGGCTGGCTCAGGAGAAGATCGTCAATATTCACGCCGAGTTTGCGGGCGTAGCCGGGGTCCAGCGCGTGTTCGGCGTCGATGAAGGCGACGGTGCCGCCCTTCTTCTGGGCTTCGGCCAGAACATGCAGGGCGAGCGTAGTCTTGCCCGAGCTTTCCGGGCCATAGATCTCAACAATACGGCCCCGGGGCATGCCGCCGATCCCCAGAGCAATGTCCAGCCCGATCGAGCCGGTGGAAATCACATTGGCTTCCACTTTTGGCCGCTGGCCCATGCGCATGATCGAGCCCTTGCCGAAAGCACGCTCAATCTGGCTGAGTGCGCCTTCAAGCGCCTTGGTCTTGTCCATTCAATCCTCGCAATAGGTTCGGGCTGGCGTTTGCAGGATACGATAGACCGGGCAGTCATTCTCGCAAAGTGCCGTATCAGACACGATTATCGCCTGCTCGTGTTCTCAAAACGTTCTTATGAAAGGCATATCATGTTTGGCCCCTGAAAAGCCAAGGGGAAGATGGGCCTTGGAGGAAGATTTTTTCCAGACCAGGCGGTCAGGTTTATTCCCGAGGAAGTGAAAGACCGCCGGGACGTTTGAGTTTCCACACATAGGCGATAATGGTCGCGACAACCTTGAAATGCTCGGCCGGGATCTCGCTTTCCAGTGGCAGGGTGAAGAGGGCACGGGCCAGAGGCGGGTTGGGCACAATCGGAACGCGGTTGTTCCGTGCGATTTCCCTGATTTTGGCGGCCACGTCATCCATGCCTTTGGCGACGATTTTCGGTGCGCCGCCTGTACCTTTTTCGTAAACGAGAGCGACTGCATAATGCGTTGGGTTGGTGACGACGACGGTGGCTGTTTTGACGGCTGACATCATGCGTTGTCTGGCCGCTTTGGCGCGCAGGGCTTTCTGGCGGCCTTTGACATGAGGATCGCCCTCTGCATTTCGATACTCGTCCTTGAGGTCTTCCCGACTCATTTTTAGTTTGGAAAGATGGCGAAAGCGCATCCAGAAAATATCTAAGCCCGCGATCACCAGTTGCGCGCCGATCATGGCCGCGGCGGCACTGAATCCGAGATCCGTCATCATTTTCAAAAGCGGGCCGGGCTCCAGTCCGACCATTCGCGATGCAGTTGGAATGGCGTTTTTAGTAATGTGCCAGAGGACTGCGGCGAAAATGGCAAATTTTGCGAGAGCTTTGAACGTATCCGGCAGGGTCCCGCCTCCCGCGATGCGCTTGAAGCCAGCGAGAGGGGAAACCCGTTCGAATTTTGGTAGTAATGAGCCGGGATGGATCAGGAAACCCGTTTGCAGGAAACCGGCTCCGAGGCAAAAGACGGCAACGGTAGCGGCCATTGGGACGGCTAGGGAAATACCTGCTTCAATGGCATGATCCGTACTGCTCAGCAGGCCTCCTTGCGCCATTGGTACGGTTCCGGCATTGGCCATGAGCGTCTTCATGCTGTGAACGAAATCCGCCATGAGATAGGGCAGAATCATGAAGATTCCCGCAAATCCGCCTAGCAGAGCCATAGAGCTCATGGCCTCTCGGGACATGACGATCTGGCCGTCCTCGCGCGCTTTCTGCAGGCGTTGGGCCGAGGGGGCTTCTGTTTTGTTGTCGGAATCGGACATTGCTTAGAGCCCTGGAAGAGCCCGGAGGACGTCGAAAGCCTGTCCCTGCCAGATAGCGATCATGGTGCGGAGGGTGAGACCGAGAAGGGCGATGCCGCCCAGAAGTTGCAGGGGGCTGGCAGCATTATAGATCTGCAGCGTTGGCAGCAGGCGTGTCATGATGCCTAGTATGCCCTGCCAGACAAGAGACAGGATCAGGAAAGGCGCGCTGAGTTCCAGCCCCAGAGCGAAGCTGTGCTCCGTGAGCTGAATGATGCCCTGTGCGGAGTCGCCCAGCAGGTTCCAGTGTGCATGTGTGTTGGCAAGGAGGAGCGTGCCGCCGGGAGGAATGATGGTGTAGCTGCCGAGGATTGCGTGGATGGGCAGGATATAGGCACCCGTCACGAGCAGTACGAGCGGAGCCAGCAGGTTGAGGAAACGGGCGGGCGCGGAACTGCCGGAACCCAGATCCGGATCAGGCTGAAGGACGCTGGAAATTCCCATGCACACCGCGATGATCTGACCGGCGATTGGCAGGGCCATGCAGATCAGTCGGGCCATCCAGCCGATCAGCACCCCTGCGAAAAGCTCAACGGCAATCATGCCGCACAAGCCGACAGGAGCGAGGGTGTCCAGATGCGTCTGCATCAGAAGGGGGGCGACGAGCGGAAGGAGCAGGATCGTCAGTGTGATGGCGCATCCGGCACGGACGATCATGGGCATGGACTGTTCGCCAATGCCTGGCATGAGCATGACGACCCCGCCAGTACGAGAGAGAACCAGAACGAAGGCAAGGGCCCAGATGCTCAAAACCGGACCGCTGAGATCAAGGCCCTGAAGTGCTGTGGGGGCTGCCGTATCGACGAGACCCATGTTCATAAAACGGTTTCTTTGAGCGCGGGCATGTCGGTACGATCCGGATCTGAAAGGCGGCAGGTTCAGGTCGTGCCGACGAGAATGAGCTGATCGAAGAGTTGTCGGGCAAAACCGATGAGCGTTGCGGTCATGAAAGAGCCTGCCATCACCATGACGGCGCCAATGGCCAGAACCTTCGGAACAAAGGACAATGTGGCTTCGTTGAGTTGGGTCACGGCCTGTATGAGGGAGACCAGAAGGCCGACACCAAGTGCGGTAAGCAGGGCAGGAGCGCTCAGTTTGAGAGCAACAATGAACGTCTGCTCCAGAATGGCGCCTAGATCGATGGCCTGCATGGTCAGATCGTCATCTTCATCACGTCCTGATACGCCTGCACCATGCGGTCGCGGATCACGGTCGTGGTCTGAAGGGCAAGCTGTGCGTTTGAAATGGCGGTGACGATCTGGGTCATGTCGCCACCGCCCTTGAGGCCCTGAGCTGCCTTGGCTTCGGCATCGTGGCCGCTGTCGATGACGCTGCTGACGGACTGGGAGAGGACGGAGCCGAAATCTGTTCCGGAAGTGCTGCTACCTGTTGCAGATGAAGTCCGAAGACCGTCCGCAATATCGTCCGTTACACCCTCAAGGCGACTCTGGAGGCTCTGGGCAGCATAGGCGTTATGGGCGTGGGAAATGGAGTTGAGCATCTGGATTACTTCAGCAGATCGAGCGTGCGGGACAGCATGGTCCGGCTGCTCTGCATGGCGTTCAGGTTGGCTTCGTAGGAGCGCTCGGCTTCACGCATGTCCATCATTTCGGTCATGGAATCCACGTTGGAAACCTTCACGTAGCCGCGCGTGTCTGCGGCGGGATGGGATGGGTCATAACGGGTGTTGAAATCCGACATGTCCTGACCGATGTTCTGGACACCGACGGTCGAGGCACCGCTTTCGTTATCTACCTGTTCGGCGAAAGTGATGGTCTTGCGGCGATAGGGATCCGCGCCGGGCTGGGAGCCGGTCGTATCCTGATTGGCGAGGTTTTCCGCAACAACACGCAGGCGCTGGGCCTGTGCGTCCATGCCGCTTGCGGAAATACCGATGGTGGTGGACAGGTTCATCCGTCAGCGTCCTTTATTTGCCGAGCGCGGTCTGGAACATGCTCAGATATTTGGAATAGACGTTCACAGCGAGGTGCTGCTGGTCGTTCACATCCGCGACCTGTTCCATCTGTCGGTCCAGTGAGATCTGGTTTCCGTCCAGGGATTGCTCCGACGATGTTTCGATGACGTGCGCGCCGGAGGCCGTGTATCCGATATGGTTGGGCTGCGTGACGGTCGGGGTGATGTCGAACTCGCCCAGGGCTGCTTCGAACGGGGAGACGTCTCTGGCCTGATAGTCCGGCGTGTCGGAATTGGCGATGTTACCGGCCAGTACCTGCTGGCGGGCCTGAAGCCAGTTCATACGGTCACGACCCAGAGAAAAGAGGTCGGTGCCGCCTGCGCTGGTTGAGTCGATGTTACGCATCGCGACAGTCTCCGTCATGCAGGAACCGGGAAAATGCCGGCGTGGAGTATGATGGCGCGAAATATTTAATAAATGGTTGCCTAAGTCGCAGATTCGGGGGCGACCGACCGATATGCCCCGCACGTCTCTGAGGTTGTCGTCAGCCTTCTGCGTAAAAGTCGTCGTCAATTAAGCGGTCATTAACCGATCTTGGGCATCATGCCGGGGAATGAGGATGACTGACCTATGACCCTGCATGAGTGCGTGAACGCGATTGCCGCGCTGATTTTCATTGTCGTGCTGATTTTCTGTACCCGGCCTCTGTTGAGGCTTCTGGAGCAAAAAAAGAGCGGTGCGAGGGGCGGGCAGGCGGGGCTGTCGCTTGTGGGGCAAATGGCGCTTGATCGGACGCGGCGTCTCTCGGTCGTGCGGTATGGCACGCGGGAAGTTCTGGTTCTTACAGGGGGTAATCAGGACATCCTGATGGACTGGACGGAGCGGGAGACTTTTACTTCGGCACTGGATGAATCCGCTGCGGAGGACGTGGCGTGAGGAAGGTTCTGATGCGGCTTGGGGCGGCTTTGCCCTTCGTGCTGCTGCTGGCGTGTCTGTGCGTGCCGCATCTGGCGCATGCTCAGGCTGTGAGCATTGATTTGGGGCAGAGTGGAGCGAACGGAGGGGCCGGGACGACCAGTCGTCTGGTGCAGCTTACGGCGCTGATTACGGTTCTGTCGCTGGCGCCGAGCCTGTTGGTGATGATTACGGCGTTTACGCGCATCGTGATTGTTTTGTCGCTGTTGCGCAGTGCGCTTGGCGCGCAGGGGACGCCGCCCAATACGGTTCTGATCGGGTTGTCGCTGTTTCTGACCCTGTTCGTGATGCAACCGACGCTTCAGAAGTCGTGGGATGCGGGAATCGAGCCGATGATGGCCGGACGTGTCGGGGAAATGGAAGGGCTGACGGCAGCAGCCCAGCCGTTTCACGACTTCATGGCGGCAACGGCACGTCCTGCGGATGTGGCGACGTTTCTCAATATCGCGCATGAGAAGCCCCCCGCGAAGATTGGTGATACGCCTTGGCGCGTACTGGTGCCTGCATTCATGATCGGGGAACTGCGGCGCGGTTTCGAGATGGGATTTCTGCTCTATCTGCCATTTCTGGTCATCGATCTGGTGGTGTCCAGCGTGCTGATGAGCCTAGGCATGATGATGCTGCCGCCGAGTACCGTGTCGCTTCCGTTCAAGCTGATCTTTTTCGTGGTCGTTGACGGATGGTCACTGGTGGCGGGAAGTCTGGTGCGAAGTTTTACCGGATAGAATCCAGAGATAAAAAAGCCCCGCCGTTTCAACAATCGGCGGGGCTTTTTTTTGTTAGTGGGTGCTGTCGTTTGTGGTCCCTGCTGCGAGGCCTGCAGCGCGGGGGTCGGTGACGCCGCGGCACGAATCGTCGCCGTGGCAGACAATCGCGTTGATGCGACCGGCGCCTTCATGAGGGATCGGAGCATCATGCGCGGCGGCGCGTGCAGCGTCTCCGACGGCGTCCGCGGCCTCGTTCTGGCCTGAAGCCGCAATGACGGCGCGCAGGCTGCGCTGGTCACGCAGGATTGCAGCGGAAAGCAGCGGCTGCGGCGTGCGGGCCGGGGAGGCGCTGAGGACAACGCCGGTGCTGCCGGCGATGCGGCCTATTCCGAACAGGTTGTTTTCGCTCAGGGCGCAGGCCACGGCCATGCCGGAATGATCAGTCACCACAAAGGACGTCGAAGCCGGAAGGGACGGCAGGCTGCCGCTGCCGGAACGGCCGCTGTCGAGGGCTGCCTGAGCGGCGGCCAAGGTCGTGTTGCCCGAGGCGCGCCATGCGGCGACAGCGCCCTGTGCGGAGGCGCCCGTCGTATATCGGATGGCCGCGCCGAGGCCACCATCAGCGGGCGGAGCGAGGAACGAGGCGTTCATGCCACCCTGATGGGTCGTCAGCGCGTCCGTCTGGACGGGGAGGGTCTGTCGCATGTTGTCGTCGTTCAGACCGCCGCCCGCTTTCTGGGCGGCGGTGACATAAACATCGGCGAGGGCGCCGTTATAGAGGTCGCCGACGCCTGCGACGCGAATGCGTTCAAGAAAGCCTGCGAGGCGGGGCTGGGCCAGACTGTCACCAGCGGCGAGCGTGTTGGCTTCGCCACGTCCGAAAATGGTGCGCGCACTTTCATCCGCCAGAAGGGCCGTGCGGACGGCTGCCAGATCGGTCGCAAGGGCGCGGCTGACAGTGATGCCGGTGCTGGCCAGGTTCAGGGCTGGGGCGATCAGATCGTTGAACTCGACCGTGCCGTAATGGAGCTGCATCAGATACAGGCCACGGAAGCTGGCAGGCGTGCCTGCCGGGCGGTCAGCGCCCTTGCTGGTGCCGGGGCGGGGCAGGAAGGCAATGGACTGCGCTGCTTCGCCGGGCCGGCTGATCAGGCACGCTCCGCCGCCGCCGTAGGAGGCGCGGGAGGGTAGGGTGACGCCGAGGGCGAGGGCCGTGGCGGTCGCGGCATCGGCAGCGTTGCCGCCGCGGGCCAGAACGTCATGGCCGACCAGTGCGGCCTGAGGCTCGTCGGCGACGACCGTGCCGATGCTGCCGCCTGCGGGAGCGGCCGTTTCGCTGATGCCCACGAGGTGGGAGCCCGGGATCCATGAGCAGGCGCCCAGAGGCACGCCCAGAAGGAGGCCCGAGGCAACCGAGGCCATCAGTGAGGCCGGAAGACAGGACGCGATGCGACGGGTCTGTGTGGCGTCCGGGGTGGAAATCTGGTGTTGACGATGCGCCACCTGGCGTTTCTCCAATGTCTGGTCACGACTGTCCGGCCTCGTGGCCTTCGCGGAGGACGGGCGCGGGCAGACGGGTCTGCGCCGTGGGTCCGGTTCCGGCTTTTGTTCCCTCATAACGGCAATCTGCGGTTTGTGGGAGGGGCGAGTTGGTGTCTTCTCTTTGCGGTGGACGTTCTTTATGGCGTATGGATCAGACATTCTGTCTTTCTTTCAGCTGATCCGGAGCTTTCCATTGAAACACCATCTGCTTGCCACGGCGTCTGCTGTTGTTGCCGGAATGGCCTTTCTTGTGGGCGGACAGGCTCTGGCGGCTCCGGCCACGTCTTTCACGCCAGCCCAGCGCGCCGAGATCGTCGGCATCATGCGCGACGCATTGCAGAACGACCCGAGCATTCTGACGGATGCCATCCGTTCGATCCGTGAAAAGGCCGAGGAGCAGAAGCAGGATTCGACGCTTGCTGCCGTGAAGGCGCATCAGTCCGAGCTTCAGAGCGCTCCTGACTTTGCCATCCGGGGCAATCCGCATGGGAAGATCACGGTTGTGGAATTCTACGATCCGCGCTGTTCGTACTGCCGGTCCATGATGGGCGAGGTGGATCGTTTCCTGACCCGTCATCCGGATGTGAGGCTTGTCGAAAAGGTCGTGCCGGTTCTTGGGAGCAATAGCGTTCTGGACACGCGCGCCATTTTCGCGGCCAGTGCGCAGGGCAAGTACGACGTCATGCGCAAGGCGCTGATGGAAGATACCAGCAAGCCGAGCATGGAACGGATCGTCGCACTGGCGCAGGCCAATGGTCTGGATGCCAAGAAGCTGACCGCGGATATGAGTTCGCCCCAGACTGTGGCGCTGATTACGACCAATCTGGATCAAGGTCGCGCAGTCGGTCTGGATGGGACGCCGACTTTCATTTTCGGCACGGCGGCTGTGGCGCCTGGAGCGCTTGAGGCAGATCAGATGGATGCTTTTCTGGAACGTGCCCGCAAAGCCTGATGGTGCGGGCGTTAGAAACCCTTCTAAAAGGTTAAAAACGGCTGGTGCCGTCGGGGTTCGCGGAGGGAGACTTCGTGAACGTTAAAGGAACTCGCGCAGAACCGGTTTTCCGGGGGTTGGCACGCGCGTGTTTGCCGTTATGGTTTTCCGGTTTTCGTGAAACGGCGTTCTCCTGATCCTAGAGAAGTCGTTTCGGACTTTTGACGTGCTCCACTGGTATGACGGTGTATGACAGACGACAGACAGTCCGGCGCGGGGAGCAGCGTCGGCGGGGAACGGGGATCCGGGGCATCTGGCACGTCTGAGTGTCAGGATGGAGCCTGTGCTGAAGAACCTGACCGGCAGGGTTCCGGAGCAGCGCGCCTGAAAGGGTGGTTCCGACGATCGCTGTTCGTGCGATGGGCTGTCTTTCGTATTTTCAATCGCATCCGCGCCTCCGGTTTGAGGAAAGACCTGTTTTTTCAGGCGACGCAGGTTCCGGCGTATTTTCAGACGGCGTTCAACCGGGGCCAGTTGCGGACGATGAGATTGCTGCTTCCGCATCATCTTCTGGCGCAGGCCATCAGTGCCCCTGTGGTGGCTCTTGGGGTATGGTCATCGAGCCGATGGCTGGCTCTCCTGCTGCTTGCAGGGGTCGAAGGCACTTTGCTGCTCTGGTTTTTCCGGATTCAGCCAAACATTCGAAACATGAGGAGCTTTGCGGATTACGTGTCGCTCCGCTGGGCGCTCCGGGTGCTGAACGGAACTCTCGGGGCGGTCTGGTTCGCGTTCATCATTCTGGTCTTTAGGCTGCATTGTGAGGACATCCACCTTCTGACGCTCGGTGTGTGTTTTGGGTTCATGGCGCCACTTCTGCTCTGTGCTCCGGTGAGTGGAGCGGTCGATGTCATGGTCGTGCCGGTCATTGCGGGAGCTTACGGTGCATTGTTGGAGGGCTGTTTTGATCGCTCCCTCTTGTTTACGGCCTCGTTTTTTCTCATGGCCACGGTTTGCGGGCTTTTCGTGTTGGGGATCAGCCGGCTGGTGAGTGTTCTGCTGTGGCGGATGCAGATGGCGCGCCTGAAGCAGCGGGAGCAGGCGGATATCCTGTCGCTGCTTACGCGACAGTCTGCGGCGCCGACCGGGCGCTGGCTCTGGGAAACGGACGAGGCAGGTGTTCTGCGCAATCCTTCTGCAGGGCTTTGCCGGGTTCTAGGGCGCGATGAAACGCAGATTGCGGGAAGGACACTGGGAAGTCTTCTGGAAATTCCGGCGTCAGGTATCGATCAGTCGGGTCCGATCTCTCCGGAACGGCATCTGGCGCATTGCCTGACGCACCGACTGGCGTTTCGGGAATTGATTGTTCGGGCTATGGCCGCGCCGGATGCAAGATGGTGGATGCTGACGGGAGAGCCGGTCTTCCGCGACGGGGTGTTTCGTGGATATCTGGGGGTCGGTGCGGATGTGACGGCCCTTCAGCGTATCCGGGACCGGCATTTTCATCGTGTAAGGCATGATGCCCTGACGGGGTTGCCGAACCGGCTGGCTTGTCAGGAATATCTTCAGAAAAGTCTGCTAGAGGCGATGCGGCTCGCGCAGACATTCGTGGTGATTCTTATCTCGCTGGACGTTTTCAGTCTGGGAAGGCGACGCGTCATGACGTCGGACGAGGCGGCGGCAGTATTTCAGATGAGCCTGTCGCGTCTGGATGCCTGTCTTGCCCAGAATGTGCCCAAAGATCTGAACGGTGCGGATGGCTGTTTTGTGGCCCGGTATGGCGCGATGGATCTGGCGGTTGTGACGGGAATTCCGGTCGAACAGAAGCGTCACTTCATGGAGACTCTGGCTCTGGAGATTCTGTCAGCACTGAGTGGGCCTGTGACCGTGCCTGAAGATGTGGTCGAAGACAGGCTCGACGTGGAGCCTGCAATCGGCATGGCGATATCGACGACAGGAGATGGTGAGGTTCTGGTCGAGGCCGTTGAGACGGCGTTGCGGGATGCAAGGGCCGAACGTGTCGGGCGCTACAGCATTTTTGATCCATGCGAGGAAATGGCAGGAAGCCGCCAGCAGACTCTGTTTCGCGATGTGCGTCAGGCTTTACGGCAAAAAGCGTTCGCCTTGGTGTATCAGCCGATCGTGAATGCCCAGACCGGGCTGGTGATCGGGTTCGAGGCGCTGTCCCGGTGGAAGGGGTCGGCACATAAACATCTGTCGATCGAAAAGGTCATCGACACGATTGCCGAGACGGGGAGCGGTCTGGAGTTCGATTTCTGGGTTCTGGAGAGCGCATGTCGGGTGGCGCGGCGCTGGCCTGCGCCCTTGTGGGTCTCGGTCAACATGACAGCGACGCATTTCTCCCTTCCCGATATCGCGGAGCGTATTTTCCGGGTTCTGGATCAGGTGGGTCTGGCGCCGCACCGGTTGCAAGTTGAAGTGACGGAGACGCAGGCGCTTGAGGTAGGTCCGCTTGTACATCATGCCTTTCGCGAACTGGAATTCAGAGGGGTGCGAATTGCGCTGGATGATTTTGGTAAAGGATTTTCGACGCTGATGTATCTGCGGCAGTTTCCGTTTTCCAAAATCAAGCTGGATGCGGCCTTTATTCAGGACATGTTGCAGGATGCGCGCAGTGCGGCGGTGGTGCGGAATGTGATTGCGCTGGGGCGGGATCTAGGCGTCGCGGTGACGGCAGAGGGCGTGTCATCGCCGGAGCATTGCCGCCATTTGCAGGAGCAGGGCTGTACGGAAGTTCAGGGGTTCTATCTGGGGCGCCCGGTTCCGGAGGAAGACGTGCCGCTCTTCTGGGGGCGGCGGGTGGCGGACCTGTCCTGAAAGATATGTGGAGACTGTGGATGGGAACGGCAGCATGAACCGGTTTGGAAACGGGCAGGTGGCGGTCATGGGGATTGTGAACGTCACGCCGGATTCCTTTTCTGACGGGGGACGTTTTTTTCGGCCTGAAGCAGCTCTGGCCCATGGTCGGACGCTCGTGGCGGACGGGGCGGACCTGCTGGATGTGGGGGCTGAGTCCACGCGGCCGGGTTTCGTGCCGGTTGCGGCGGAAGAAGAATGGGCGCGTCTTGCACCGGTCGTGGGGCAGTTGGTCGAGGACGGAGTGGTCGTTTCGGTGGATACGACCAAGGCGTTCGTTGCGAAGCGGGCGCTTGAAGTCGGTGTCGCGGTCATCAACGATGTCTGGGGATTGCAGGCGGACCCGGACATGGCCTCGGTGGTGGCGGATTCGGACGCGACGGTGGTTGTGATGCATAACCGTCATGACGTGGACGAGGCGCTGGATCTGCGCGCGGACTGGCGGCGTTTCTTCGATCGGTCGCTAGAACTGGCGGAAAAGGCCGGGATTATGCGCGACCGGATCGTGCTGGACCCGGGTGTAGGGTTCGGCAAGACGCAGGCGCAGAATGTGGAGGCCGTGGCGCGACTGGGCGATCTGCGGGCCGAGTATGGGCTGCCGGTTCTGCTAGGGGTGTCGCGCAAATCCATGTTCGGGCATTTTCTGGGGCGTGTGGCGTCCGAGCGGTTGGCGGGAACGCTGGTGACCCATTTGTATGGGGTGGAGCAGGGCGCTGCGATCCTGAGGGTGCATGACGTGCGCGAGCATGTGGATGCGTTGAAAATTCGCCAGATTCTGAAGGATGTCCGATGATTGTGCCTGCCCTGACGTCCGTTTTCGTGCGGGATCTGTGTCTGTTTGGCTATCATGGTGTGCTGCCCGAAGAGACGCGGATCGGGCAGCGTTTCGTGGTGGATATCGAGATCCGTGCGGACCTGTCGGATGCGATTGCGGGCGATGATTACGAACAGGCCGTCTGTTACGGGACGCTGTGCGATATCGCGTCGGACATCGTGACTGGAAAGCCGCTTCAGCTGATCGAGACGGTCGCCGGGCGGATTGCGGAAGCGATCTTGGCGAAGCTGGAGCGTGTGGAGTGGGTTCGGGTTGAAGTCCGCAAACCATCCGCGCCGGTGCCGTATGTGGTGTCGGGGACGGCCGTGGTGGTGGAACAGGCCCGGGTTCACGAGGTTGCGCTCTCTCTGGGCAGCAATCTCGGGGAACGTGAGGCTGTTCTGGCGGCGGCAGTGGATCGGCTGTCGCTTGTGGACGGGCTGGAGATCGTGAAGGTGTCGTCGCTGTATGACAGTGCGCCTTGGGGCGGGGTAGAGCAGCCGACGTTTGTGAATCTCTGTGTGACCGGACGGACGACTCTGGCGCCTCATGCGCTTCTGCGGGAGTGCAAGGCGATCGAGACGGAGCTGGGACGTGTGCCGGGCGTGCGCTGGGGCGCGCGGGCCGTGGATATTGATGTTCTTTATTATGGCGCGCGGGATGTTCGGGACCGGGTTCTGAGGCTGCCGCATGCCTGTCTGTTCGAGCGGGCTTTCGTGCTGGAACCGCTGGCGGAAATTGATCCAGATCATGTCATTAGTGGACGTCGCGTGCGGGACGCGCTAGCAGTCCTGCCGCGGAGCCCGGGGGATGTGACCCGGCGCGTCCCTGATGGCACGGGCCGTTGGGGCATAGAGGAGCCTGAACCCGCATGACCAACCTGAACGCCACGACCGTAGCCACTGCATCGGCCTATCAGTCGGACAATCAGGAGAGCCTCTCGTCCGAGGAGCGTCGTCCGATGGGAGCGTTGCCGCTGCCTGCGGATGCGGAAGTGCGGATTGCGGGGGCTGTGCGGGAAATTCTTGAGGCGCTGGGTGAAAACCCGGATCGCGAGGGGCTGCTGGATACGCCGCAGCGCGTGGCGAAGATGTATCTGGAAGTGTTCAGTGGCCTGCATCAGGACCCGCGGGATCATCTGAAGACGCAGTTCTCGGCGGACCGGCATCATGGTGCGGTGATCGTCAAGGATATCCGCTTCCATTCGATGTGCGAGCATCATCTGCTGCCAGTTTATGGCAAGGCGCATGTGGCTTACCTCCCGGCAGGTGGGCGTCTGACGGGACTGAGCAAGATTGCGCGGCTGGTGGAAGGCTTTGCGCGTCGGCCGCAGCTTCAGGAGCGGCTGACGGACCAGATCGCGCAGGGCATGGAAGATGTTCTGGCACCGGAAGCCGTTCTGGTCGTGATTGAAGCCGAGCATATGTGCATGAGCATGCGCGGCGTGCGCTCGCCCGGTTCCACGACCGTGACGTCCATCGCACGAGGAAGCTGGCAGCATGACAATGCGGCCCGGATGGAGATTATGTCGCTTCTGCGCGGGTAATCCGCGCCGGGCGTTCCGGGGTAATCTGAAAAACGGATGATTCTTCAGGGCTTTTGAAGCCCGCGTTTCTGCGCGTGGATGGCTTGCGAATCAAAACGCGGATTTATATGGTCTGCGTATGGCACTTTATGGCGCAAGCACCGAATACGTCCTGCACAGTCTGTTGTGGCTCGTGGAGCATCCCGAACCGGTCAGCAGTCTGGATCTGGCGGAACTTCAGGACATTCCGGCGGCATTTATGGCCAAACAGCTTCCGAAGCTGGAGAAGGCCGGGATTCTTGCAGCTTCCGAAGGGCTGAGGGGCGGCTACAGGTTGGCCCGCCATCCGGCGCAGATCAGCGTGCTGGAT
This sequence comes from Gluconobacter cerevisiae, assembly GCF_015244675.1. GTDB lineage: Bacteria > Pseudomonadota > Alphaproteobacteria > Acetobacterales > Acetobacteraceae > Gluconobacter > Gluconobacter cerevisiae. The sequence goes on from NZ_JABCQO010000002.1 coordinate 23,189, forward strand.
GTCGTGGACGCGGCGGAAGGCCGGAAGAGCCTTTTTAACTGTCAGGAAATTCGCGGGCGTTGCGTCCTGTTCGACGACACGCCGCCGCAATGGGCCACGAAGGGCGTGTGCAGCATTCATGCGGCCATGCTGCGGGCTGAGCAGACCATGCGCGAGGAACTGGCGCGGACGTCTCTGGCTGATCTTGCAGGCTCCATGCGGGACAAGGCGCCTTCTGCGTTTCTGGGAGAAGCGCAGGGATGGCTTGAGAACCGGGCCCAGACACGCCGGACCAGTAAAGTCAGGCAGCGGCGGACAGCGGATACGGACTAATTTTTTTCACATCCAACATCAGGATACAGAATGATGCGTCGTTTTATTGCGCTTGGCGCCTTGGCTTTGTGCGGCTGCACGTCGTCCCTTCATGCCGCGACGAAGGTCACGCCGCTTTTGGCCCATGATCTGCCGGGCATACCGGGAAAAGAAGGGGCCATGCTGACCGTCGATTACCCGCCCGGCGGGTCGGACCCGATCCATCGGCATGGGGCTTCGGTGTTCGTTTATGTGTTGCAGGGCAGTGTCGTCATGCAGGTTCGGGGCGGGAAGGTTGTAACCCTGCATCCGGGGCAGACGTTCTTTGAAGGGCCGGATGATGTGCATCTCGTCGGACGCAATGCCAGCCAGACCGAGCCAGCCAGGTTCCTTGCGTTTTTCGTCAAGGACAAGGCTGCGCCGTTCGTCTTGCCCGCGAAGTGACGTCTGAAGGAGCCGAACCATGAAAATTCTGCTGGCTGGGGCAAGCGGTGCTGTGGGGCGCCCTCTGATCGCGCGTCTGGTGAAAGCGGGACATGAGGTCTGGGGCATGGTGCGTCGGGCTGAAAATGCTCCTGTTCTTCAGGAGCTTGGCGCACGGCCGGTGGTGGGGAATGCGTTGGATCGGGCGGAGATGTTCGCTCTTTTGGATCGGGTACGGCCGGATGTAGTGATCGATCAGTTGACGTCCCTGCCGTCCAGCCCGTTCGATCTGGCGCAGAGACTGCCTGCGGATCGGGTGCTGCGTCTGGCGGGCGGGGGCAATCTTCATGATGCTGCACGGTCTGCGGGGGTACAGCGTTATGTGCAGCAGTCCTGCGGGTTTTACCTGAATGGGGGCGGAGCACTTGCGACCGAAGAGTCACCGTTGAGGACAGATGCTCCTGGGGGGATCGGGGAGAGTGCGCGGATGTATGAGACGCTGGAAAAGCGCGTTCTGGGCGATGATGTCATGGAGGGTGTGGCGCTCAGATACGGGTTTTTCTACGGTCCGCGCACCTGGTACTGGCCTGATGGTGCGTTCAGCCTGCATGTCCGCAAGGGTGAGGTACCCGTGATTGGAGCAGGACGGGGTACGTTTTCATTCATTCATGTGGAGGATGCGGCACAGGCGACAGTTGCGGCGCTGGAAGCACCTTCAGGGGTCTATAACGTGGTCGATGACCAGCCGACGACGCTTGGCCGATGGTTGCCGGCCTATGCGGAGTGGGTTGGGGCAGATGCTCCGGCGCATGTGGATGAGGACGAGGCTGTCAGGCGGGGTGGAGAGGAGAGCGTCTATTACCAGAACAGCCTGAGCGGGGCCTGTAATCGCAAAGCGAGAGCGGTTCTCGGCCTTGAATTTGGCAGGATACCATGGCTTGGCGTTTGATGACCTAAGGCATCGATGGGATAAAAATCCGGTTATGTAACGTCATTTAATAATGAAAAATTATTACGTGTCACAAATCTTAAACTTATAATAAATTGATGAGATCTGGTTTATGGATTAGTGGAAATTCCCAAAATAGTTTGTGGAATACCATGGTAATTTTTGTGGAAGACCAGTTGAAGGGTTTGATATATCCGGATGAAACCGCAAAGTCGGTTCGGAAATATCAGGGCTCCCATTTCTGGACCAGTCTGTTTCAGGTCGTTTCCACCGTCAGTCTGCTTCTTTTCTGTTACGTTCTGATTTATGTAGGGCTAATGCGGGGATGGTGGTGGTCGCTGGTGCTCACGCCGCTTGCGTCCGGTCTGTCGATCCGGACGTTTGTTCTTCAGCATGACTGTGGGCATGGTTCCCTGTTCCGCAACCGCTGGGCCAACGACGTCACGGGCTGGCTATGTTCGTTGCTGACCTTGACACCCTATGATCACTGGAAGAAGCATCACGCGCTTCATCACGGGTCCTGGAACAACATGGACACGCGCGGGCGGCTGTCTGACCTGTATTCGGACTGTATGACTGTTGCTGAATACCGGAAAATGACGCGCCTGAAGAAATTTCTTTACCGCATGAGCAAAAATCCGGTTCTGACAGTCTTTCTGATGCCGCCGGTCATCTTCTTTATTGTCTATCGATTTGCTTTCGATACGCCGCGACACTGGATCCGCGAGCGGGCGGGCGTTTATGGCACGAATCTCTGCCTGCTGGCGGGAGGGTTTGCCCTGTCGTGGCTGGTCGGGGTGAAACTCGTGATGCTTGTCAGCTTCATGGTGATCTATCCGGCCGCGGTGACCGGCGTGTGGCTCTTTCTTGTGCAGCACAAGTTCGAAGGTGTGCAGTGGGCCGAACACCCACAATGGAACAGCTATGATGCGGCGGTGACGGGGTGCTCTTTCCTACGTTTTTCTCGGATCATGCGATGGTTTACCGGCGATATCGGAACGCATCATATCCACCATATGGCACCAGGTATCCCGAACTACCGGTTGCTGGCGTGCCACGATGCTCATCCTGTCTTTCAGGGTGTGAAAATTCTAAACTGGCGTGACGGTGTTCGTGAAGCGCGGCTGAATGTGTTGTGGGACGAGGACATGCAGGCCATGGTTGATCTGCGTTCGGTGACATAAGGAGCGCTTCATGCCGCCCTTTCCCAATCTGAGGCGTTTGCGCTTGTTGTAGTCGTGGCTCCCTGTGTTTTTGCCTCGGCTTTTCCCGCAGGCATCAGCATGAAGGAATGAGCCCATGTCGTTTGGAAACCGTGCCTTTCAGGCCCTCACGCGTTATGCGCTGGCCTATCAGCAGGACGAATGGGGCTGGGAGATCGGCCCGCATACTTATGGCGTCCCCACTGTTCTGGAAGGCGGAGAAGCCGGGCTGCGGATTGGCGACTATTGCTCGATCGGTCCCGGCGTCATCATCATTCTGGGAAATCACCGGGCCGATCTGGTCAGCACCTATCCGTTCAAAACGCTCTCGCATTTCTGGCCTGCTGCCGAGGAGGGGCAATACGATCACTCCAGCAAAGGTAATGTCGTGATCGGTAATGACGTCTGGATCGGGGCGCAGGCTACGGTCATGTCTGGCGTGACGATTGGCGACGGGGCGGTGATTGCCGCGCAGGCTCTCGTGACGAAATCGGTGCCGCCTTATGCGATTGTGGGGGGTAATCCGGCAAAAGTGATCCGGTATCGCTTTTCGGAAAGCGTGATTGTACGGCTTCTGGCGCTGGCATGGTGGGAATGGCCGGAAAGTCTGGTGAAAGAGCGCTGCGGAGGGTTGATGAGCGACGATATCGAGGCGTTTCTGGCGCTTTATGAAAATGGTCACAACGGCTCTGAAGGGGGCTGATCCTAATTTGGTGAGCGAGGAGCCGCTTCATCGGGTGTCAGGCGTGGGCTATGATTTTCCGAAGCCGTCGGGCAGGAACCATTCCGGGCGTCGGCGCGATTGGACTGTGTCGGGAAACGTACTGCGAGGCGGGGTGATCCGTGGGGTCCTTCGGGAGCGGTGACTGTTTTCCTGTATCGAAGGGGATCTTGATGAGCACCGCAGATAAAATGATGTCACAGATGGCGGATAAAGGCGGGTTTATTGCCGCTCTGGACCAGAGTGGCGGTTCCACGCCGGGCGCGCTGAAGCAGTATGGCATTGCCGAGAGCGAATATTCGGACGAAAGCCAGATGTTCGCGCTCATGCACGACATGCGGGTTAGGATCATTACGGCGCCTTCTTTCACGGGCGATAAGGTGATTGGGGCCATTCTGTTTGAGCGCACGATGGATGGCGATGTGAACGGTGAATCCGTTCCGGCCTATCTGTGGCGCGAGCGGGGCGTTGTGCCGTTTGTGAAGATCGACAAGGGGCTGGAGGCGGAAGCGGACGGCGTTCAGCTTATGAAGCCGATGCCCGATCTGGATGCCCTGCTGGCGCGTGCGGCAAAGCTGGGCGTTTATGGAACTAAAGAGCGTTCAACGATCCGCCTGCCATCCGAAAGCGGCATCCGGGCCATTGTCCGGCAGCAGTTCGCGGTGGCCGAACAGGTTCGCAAACATGGGCTGGTGCCCATTCTGGAACCGGAAGTGCTTATCAAGAGCTCGGACAAGGCCGCGTGCGAGCAGCTCCTGCACGATTACGTTCTCGAAGAGCTACAAAAACTGCCCGAGGACGCCCGGATCATGCTGAAGGTCACGATTCCGGAAGTTGCGGACCTCTATGACGATATTGCGCGTGATCCGCGGATGGTTCGGGTCGTGGCGCTGTCAGGAGGCTATCCGCTGGATCAGGCCTGCGAGAAGCTGCGGCACAATCACCGGATGATTGCGAGCTTCTCCCGCGCGCTGATCGGTGATCTACGGCATCAGATGGATGATGCGCAGTTCGACGCCGCGCTGGGAGAGGTGATCGGGGAAATTTACGACGCTTCGGTCCACAAGGCCTGAAGCATAGTCCGGACGTCAGGAAATGCTGGCGTCCGCTTTATTCCACCAGCACTGTTCCGGAGGCCTTGAGACGGCAGGCAGGTAATGCTGCGGATTGCCGCCGAGGCGCACGGTGTTGGTGGGAGTTTCTTCCAGTTCGATTTCATGAACGCGCAGAATGTCGCCCTGATCCGCGAGAATAGCGGTCAGTTTGGCGAGCATGAGGGCGGCCATCAGTTCCGTTGTCGGATCGCCGGGCGTGACGACGATCCGGCTGGCGCGCTCGGGTTCGTTGGCGCGGAACCATGCGAGCAGCGGGTCTGTTTCCGAAAGCTGGAGCGCGTGGTCGAGGCTGTTGTCCACGAAATGATGCCAGCGAGTTTTGGCTTCGGCGAAGGGTAGGATCATGTTCGCGTGCCCGTCCAGCCGGGTCTGTCTGGCCGGACGGAGCGTGACGCGGACATATTCGTTATGGCCGTGCGGGATGGCACAGCGTTCGCTGGTGCCCGTAATGAGCCGGTGCCCCATGCAGAAACGCCGGGTGAAGACGAGTTCGGCGGTCATACGGTGCCTCCGTGGCGGCTCTGCTGGTAGCGGCGCCATCCGTCGGCCCGCAGATTGCAGGCCGGGCAGGTGCCGCAGCCATAGCCCCAGTCATGCTGATGCGTACGATCGCCCATGTAGCACGAATGGCTGTCACGGTTGATGACGTCCACGAGCTTCTGGCCGCCGAGTTCTTCGGTCAGGTCCCATGTCTGGGCCTTGTCGATCCACATCAGCGGCGTGTGCAGGACGAAACGCTGGTCCATACCGAGATTCAGGGCGACCTGAAGAGCTTTGATCGTGTCGTCGCGGCAGTCCGGGTAGCCGGAATAGTCGGTTTCGCAGACGCCGGTGACGATGTGGCGCGCATTGCGGCGAACGGCGAGGGCGGCGGCGAAGGTCAGGAAAATGATATTGCGGCCCGGCACGAACGTGTTGGGCAGACCGTTTTCGCTTAGTCCGATCTCGGCTTCGCGGGTCAGGGCCGTTTCGGACAGCGCGCCGAGTGAGGCGAGGTCGATCGTGTGATCGTCGCCGAGGCGTGCTTTCCATTCCGGCGAAAACGCGGCCATCTGGTCGCGCAGGGTGTCGCGGCAGTCGAGTTCGATGGCGTGGCGCTGTCCGTAGGCGTATCCGACCGTCTCGACGCGGTCGAAGCGGGAGAGGGCCCAGGCGAGGCAGGTTGCGGAATCCTGACCGCCGGAGAACAGGACGAGCGCGGTGTTGCTGCTGATGGCCGTGTTCGTGCTCATGGTCAGGGGATTCCGATCAGCTTGTGCGTTTGGAGCGACAGGCGCCAGCGCGGGTGACGCAGGCAGTAGGCGACGGCGGCCTGCGTGTTGGCAATGCGGTCGGGGCCGTCCATCGGCTGAAGCCAGAAATGCTGGAAGGGCAGTGTCTCGAACAGTTCAGGCGGTAGGTCCGGCTGGGGGTAGATCAGCTTGAGTTCTGCGCCTTCGGTCTGGACGAGCGTGCTGTTCGGCTTGGGGCTGACGCAGACCCAGTCGATTCCGGCAGGCGCTGCGATCGTGCCGTTGGTTTCCACGGCGATCTCGAAGCCCTGCGCTTTTACGGCGGCAATCAGCGCATCATCAAGCTGGAGCAGGGGTTCGCCCCCGGTGAAGACCACATAGCGCCGACCGCTCTCATCAGCGGTGCCGGTCCAGCAGGCCGCGATGGTGTTGGCCAGAGCCTCGGCGGTGTCGAAGCGGCCGCCGCCTTCGCCGTCCGTACCGATGAAATCGGTGTCGCAGAACGTACAGGCGGCCGTGGCGCGATCCTGTTCGCGCCCCGACCACAGGTTGCAGCCCGCGAACCGGCAGAACACCGAGGCACGGCCTGTCTGTGCACCCTCGCCCTGGAGGGTCACGAACATTTCCTTCACAGCATAAGACATGACCGCAGCATGTCGGCGAGGATGGCGCAGGATGCAAGGGAAATCATCATCCCGGACTGAAGGTGTCATGCGAAGTGGGATGTTTCGCAGGCAAGGGGGGATGGGCAGCGCCTGCTTTCATGGTAGGGAAGGCGGCATGGAAGACATGAATGCCCGTTCTCCTGTTCTGACCCTTGAGCCCCTGCGGGGATGGGGGCTTGTCCGCGCCGCCTGGAGCGACTTGCGGGCGGGTTTGCGCTTGCTGCCGCTTGCTGCAACGCTCGGCTGGCTGGATATCAAGATGCGGTATCGCGGCTCCATTCTGGGGCCGCTGTGGCTGACGCTGTCCACGGCTGTCATGATCGGTGCGATGGGGGTGGTGTATGGCTATCTCTTTCATATGGATCTGAAAGCCTATCTGCCGTTCCTGTCACTCTCGATTGTGTTGTGGGGATATGGCGGGACCGTCATCAATGATGCGGGAACGGTCTTTACGCAGAGTACGTCCCTGTTTCATGCGATGCGGATTCCGGCCAGTCTTCCTGTGATGCAGGTGATTGTCAGGAATCTGCTGATCCTGCTGCATAATATGGTTGTCGTTGTCGTCGTGTTTGCGCTCTTTCACGTCTGGCCGCAGCAGATCTGGAGCCTGCTGTTCAGCCTACCCATCTGGATTGTGAACAGTTTCTGCATCATTCTGCTGATCGGAATGCTGGGTGCGCGGTTCCGGGACATCGCGCCCATCGTGGCGTCGCTGATGCAGATTTTCTTTTTCGTGACACCGGTTATCTGGAAGCCGGAACTGATCACGACCGGACGGCAGTATCTGCTGCTTGATCCGTTTTATCCGCTGCTTGAAATCGTGCGTGCACCGCTGTTGGGACAGACGGTAGAGCCCGTCGTCTGGGAAGCAGCCCTTGGGCATAGCGTGCTTCTGTGGCTTTTGGCGGCCATCCTGTTCTGCCGGATGCGGTCGCGCATTCCTTACTGGATCTGATCTGATGCCCGGGATTGTTGTTGACCGCCTCTGTATCGATTTTCCGCTGTATCATGGGCAGAGCCGCTCCCTGAAAAAGCAGGTTGGCAAGACGATGGCCCGGTTTGCGCCATCCTCGCCTTCGGCTCATCTGATGCGTGATATGCGGGAGCGCACGATCGTGAGCGTGCTGCGAGAGATCAGTTTTACGCTGAATTCCGGCGAGCGGCTGGGTCTGATCGGCAGCAACGGTGCTGGAAAAACCACCCTTTTGCGTGCGCTTGCAGGGATTTATGAGCCCGTTTCCGGTCGCGTGCGGCTTGATGGAACGATGCGGACGCTACTGGACAGCAGTTTGGGCATGAATCCTGAACTGACAGGGCGCGAAAATATTCGCCTCAAGGGACGGTATGAGGGACTCTCACGTCAGCAGATCGACCGGATCGAGCAGGATGTGCAGGATTTCGCAGAGCTTGGGCCGTATATGGACATGCCGGTCAAAGCTTATAGTGCAGGCATGAGTGTTCGTCTGGCGTTTGGTCTTGCGACGGCGTCTGCTCCCGAAATCCTGTTGATGGATGAATGGTTTCTCGCAGGGGACGGGGTGTTCATGAACAAGGCCAAGGTGCGCCTTGAAGAACTCGTCCAGCAGGCGGAAATCCTCGTGTTGTCCACGCATCAGCCCAAGATTATGCGTCAGTGGTGCACACGCGTCATCTGGCTTGAGAACGGACGTATCCGGATGGACGGCACGCCAGATGAGGTTCTGGATGTCTATCTGGAAGAGGCTGGCTGAAGGTCAGTTTCAGCCGCCTGTGCCGAAACGGGTGAGTGCCCATGTCGTACAGAGATACAGAACAATCGTAAGTGCGCATCCTGCTGCCAGGGCAAGCCAAAATGGCAATCCTGCCCGGAGAAGTCGCGGGATCAGCAGAAACATGGGCAGTGACGGAAGCACATACCAGAATGTCGCTTCCGCATGACGGCTCATGACGACGCGGTCCGGCTTTTCCAGCCAGAGCCAGATCATGCCCAGAACCGATACAAGCGGTAGGGATGCAATCAGCGCACCGAAGCCGGGAAAACGTCGCGCAACGCCTGAGGCGGTAGCGATCAGTAGCCCTGAAATCAGGCATTTTAGAATGAAGAACAGCATAGTCTTCCCTAAAAACGGGCAGTGGCTTCTTCAGATTTTTTTTTGGAAAATATGGCCAACTCCATAAGAGGAGTGGCGCGAGTGACGGGGCTCGAACCCGCGACCTCCGGCGTGACAGGCCGGCGCTCTAACCAACTGAGCTACACCCGCAGAGACACTTTTCAGTATCTTGGGACCTTCCGTTCGGAAGCTGTTTGGCTTCCTCTTGGTCGGTGGCGGTGATGTATCAGCCTGCCTGTGGGGTGGCAAGAGGGTTTTGTGAAAAAAAAGCCTTTCGGATCAAAAAACTGCCTTGCCGCGCATGGAGAGGGCGTGTCCTGTGCAACGGAACGATACAGGCGGGAGGGCCTCATGGCGTTGGGACGACTGGGTGCATTGTTGTTGCTGGGGGTAGCCCTGGCTGGTTGCGAGACAGGACCGCGTCAGTGCAAGCTGATCACAAGCGGAAATATGCTGGTTCTGAACGACTGGGGCAGCCCTGTCGTACGCGCGGCGATCAACGGGCATCCTGTCGCGCTGATCGTTGATACCGGGGCTTTTTCCACAGTTGTTGGACAGAGCTTTGTCGAGCCCCTTGGATTGAATGATATGGGAACGACGGTGCTGATCCACGGCGTCGGCGGTCAGGACTATGGACGTGTCGCGACGATTAATACGTTGGACATGGGGAGTTCCAAAGCCACCAACATCGCTGTTGCTGGTGCGGGCAAGTTTGTTGGAAAGGTTGCGGGACTTCCAGTTGTAGGACTGTTCGGACGTGATTTCCTTGGGCGTTACGACACGATCGTAGATATGCCTTCACATCAGGTGCGACTGGTCGAAACTCAGGACTGTGATACCCCCACGCCGGGCTGGGAAGGGCATGTCCACAGCGTTCCAATCAGCCACATCTATAATGAGGGGCATAAGACCACTCTGGAGATAAGCCTGAACGGTCATCCAGTTGATGCGACACTGGATACGGGAGCGGCAACGACCTTCATCAGTCTGGATGCAGCTCGGGCGGCGGGTGTGACGCGTGTCATGCTGGAAAAAGATCCTGTTTCAATTGGATATGGGCTGACACGGGATCCTGTGAAAAATTATCTTCATCATTTTGATACCCTTCAGGTGGGCGATATCATTTTCCGGGATATCTCTCTGAAGGTTGGGGAAGGGCTGCCAGATACGGAGGCCCTACTGGGCGCGGATGTTCTGAAGCATTACCGGATCTGGATTCCCCGTTATGGCAACAGGATGTTCGTGCAGCACGATATCGATATTCCAGCCTCCCCCCACTGAGATTGTCTGACGGCGCATTAACGGAGTTTCAATCAACTGTTCTCTAAGAAGGAGAGCATCTGGCTGGCTGCCTGTGGCCGGCGTGGTGTGATCTGTGTTTCTGGAGACGGCTTGGCATGTCCGACATACGCTCTGTTCCCATGCAAGGGACTTTCCTGCTTCGCCGGCGGTTGCTTCTGGCATTTGTCATTCCTGTGGCCGTCGGGGTTTGTGGGTTGGTTTGGGAATTGCGGATGGTCGGCATTTCTGCCTTATCTGTCAGGCAGTTGCTTATCCCCGGGATCGCGCTCCTTGGAGCGTTTGTGGTCTCTGGAATTTTTGCATTTGTTCAAGTGGCGGGCCGCGGGGATGCTCTGACGGGCGCAGTCAGGCAACTCGCTGCGCAAGGAACCCTGCCGAAGGACGCTCGCGAGGCTGGTCTGGTCCGGTTGCAGGTCATGCTGGGAGAGGCTCGCACGGGCTCTGAGAAAAGCGAAGTCCTGGCATCGCAGGCGCAGTCTGCTCTTGCGGCTGCCCGGATCGAAGCAGAAGATGCGCGCCAATCGGCCAAGCAGGAAGCCGCAGAGCATGAGCGGGTCATTGATGTTCTGGGTAATGCCATGGCGAGTCTGCGCGATGGTGAGCTGGGATTTCGTCTCGAGGAGGCATTACCTGCCCGCTATGACCGGCTGCGACAGGATTTTAACGAAACGGCGTCGACCCTTCAAAAAATAATGGTCTCGCTGAACGATAGTATTTCGACCATTTCATCAGGGTCAGCTGAAATTGCATCAGCGGCAGACGATTTGGCCCGTCGTACGGAGCTTCAGGTCGCCCGCCTTGAAGAGACGACGATTTCTGTTGGAAATGTCACGGAAACTGTTCGCAAGACGGCTGCGGCATCCGTTCATGCAAGTGAAGTTGCTACTCAGACGCGTGATCGTGCTGAAAGATCGGGAGAAGTGATGATGGCTGCCACGGCGGCCATGCAGGACATTCAGAAATCTTCGATCCACATTGCGCAGATACTCGGACTAATTGACGACATTGCCTTCCAGACCAATCTGCTGGCCCTGAACGCCGGTGTTGAGGCTGCCCGGGCAGGTGACGCAGGCAAAGGATTTGCTGTTGTTGCTGCTGAGGTCCGCGCGCTGGCTCAGCGATCGGCGGATGCGGCCAAGGAAATCAAGGGCCTGATTACCTCGAGCACACAACAGGTCAGTCGAGGTAGCTCTCTGGTTGAAGAGACTGGGGTCGCGATGAAATCCATCGTGGAGAACGTCAGTGAGATCAGTGTCCTGATCGGCGAAATTGCGACGGCGGCGCGGAGTCAGGCGAATGACCTGTCAGAAATCAGTGTGGCTGTCAGCCAGATGGATCAGAATACCCAACAAAATGCTGCCATGGTCGAAGAAGCAACGGCCGCCAGTCATAATCTGAGTGCTGAAGCCAGGGAACTCGTAGGAAGTCTCCAGCGGTTTCATCTTCAGGAACACGGAGATGACGAGTTCGGTTCTGTAAAAGAGGATTCCATTTTGGCGCCCTTAAGTCCGCAATGGGGGGAAAGTTCTTTTCAAACGTCGGACGAAGGCTGGGAGGAGTTCCGGTGATGGAAGTTCTCATTCTCCCAGAATTTCTGGACACCAGATATGCGGTTCCGTTTTCAGAGCTCCTGAAAAAACAGGAGGGCGGTTTTCTTCTGGATGGAGAGAGCGTGCGCCGTGTCGGGGGACTCTGTTTTCAATTGCTGGTCTCAGCTTTTGCGACTGCACAGGCGCTGGGCACATCTTTTGAAATCAGAAATATTTCTGATGAAATGAAAGAAAACCTTGCGCTTCTGGGCGGAAACTTTCTTCTGAACATGGCAGGTGAGGCATGAACATTCTGGTTGTTGATGATTCCAGAACCATGCGGGATCTTGTCGGCCGGGAGCTTCGCAATGGCGGATATGATGTCGAAACGGCTGAAGACGGCGTGGATGCGCTGGAAAAAATCAAAGGATTTTCACCTGCCGTTATCATAACGGATCTGAACATGCCGCGTATGAACGGTTTGGAACTGACCCAGGTCCTGCGTGCCCAAGATGAGACGAAGTTTGTTCCCATCATTTTTCTGACGACAGAATCCGGTGACGAGCTTCGGCGCGCTGCACGCGAGGCCGGGGCGACAGGATGGATCGTCAAGCCGTTTGAAGGTCCCAAACTGCTCGCAGCCGTCAGGCGCGTCAGCTCATGAGTAAGGCAGAATTTACGGATGACATGGATGCCATCCGGCAGATTTTCTTTGATGAGTGCGACGAACAGCTCGCGCTTCTTGAAGAAGAACTGACGATACTTGGTGAGGAGCCGGAAGACGGAGAAAAGATCAATACGATCTTTCGATGCGTTCATTCCATCAAAGGCGGAGCGGCGGCCTTTGGAATGGAAGAGCTTGTAAAATTCTCCCATCTCTTTGAGAGCGTGCTCGACCTGTTCCGGTCAGGAGCACTGCCAGTCAGTACTGAGAGCATCGCTACGTTTTTAAAGTGCAAGGATGCTCTGTTCGACATCGTTGCAGCCTTTAAAAATGAGGGGGCCGCTTGTGAGGTCGCCCCCGAGACGGTTGTTGAACTGGAGCGATATCTTCACTCAGGGAAGGGGGAGCCGGAGCCGCCAATTGAAAATATCGAGATGGATGACATCTTCGGGATGGCATTCGCGCCTGTCAAAATTGAGATTGAAGCGCCGATCGATCAGCAGTTTTTGATTTCCCTGAGAGTAACGACTGAGTTTTACGAATGCGGCGATGATGTCCGGAATATTCTGCTTGCGTTGAGGGAATTGGGGACGCTTCAGGTCGAGGTGGATACAGACGTCGTTCCGCTGATAGGGGATATTTCACCTGAGCGGAGTTATCTGACGTGGAAGCTTGTGTTGGAAACGCAGAAGTCACGTGGTGATGTCGAGGAAATTTTCGAATGGTCCGGAGAGGATCTTCAGGCGACGGTCACGCTCGTAGCTGAAAATATTGAAGACGTTCCCGCCTCTCTACCTGTGGTGGTTGAAGAAAAAAGAGACATTCAGATCAAGAAGTCTCCTGAACGCAAGGATTCCGCGACTGTTCGGGTCGATATCCAGCGCATCGACAAGCTCGTCGATCTGATCGGAGAACTGGTTATCAATCAGGGCGCCATCCAATCACAGATGCGGCGTAACAAAGTTCATGGAGATTCGGTTCTGGGGAATGTCGTGACGGCGCAGGAGCAGCTTATTCACGAGCTTCAGGAAAACGTCATCACCATGCGCGCCTACCCGATCAAAACCGTTTTTCAAAAGCTGGGTCGGGTCGTACGCGAGACCGCAAGGCTAACGGGAAAGCAGGTCCGGCTTGTGCTGGAAGGAGAAGACACAGAGGTGGACCGGTCCATTCTCGAAAAACTGTCCGACCCTCTGACGCATATGGTCCGTAATGCGATTGATCATGGCATCGAAAGCCCACAAATCAGGTCTCACGCTGGAAAGGAGCCGGAAGGACTGCTCAGACTTCGGGCTTTTCAGCGTTCTGGGCGGATCATTGTGGAAATTCAGGATGACGGCGCCGGTCTGGACCCTGACAGAATTTACGAAAAAGCGGTTGAAAAAAAGATTATCGAAAGAGGTCAAAAACTGGATCGAGAAGAAATTTATTCTCTGATTTTCGAGCCGGGTTTTTCCACAGTTGCGGAAGTCACTGATGTTTCCGGGCGTGGCGTGGGAATGGACGTGGTCAAGCAAAGCCTTCAGCAAATCAACGGAAGAATTTTTATTAACTCTGCGAAAGGGAAAGGAACGACTTTTTCAATTTCATTGCCGTTTACACTATCAGTTATTGAGGGAATTATTTTCAAGGCTGAAGGGCAGGATTTTGTAATTCCGGTCAATAATGTTCTTGAGACAATCATCTTCGACGCAAAAAAAGCTTTTCATGTGGGGGAAGGTAAATACGGATATCCTTATCGGGATGGTTATTTATCTGTGATTTATGCTTCCGATATTATCGGGACGTCTTCTGGTGGAATAAACCAAAAAATATGCTTCGTCATTGAAAATGAAAACGAAGAAAAACTAGCATTTATTGTTGATAAAATCATCGATCACTCAAGGTTTGTGGTAAAGAATCTTGAGGATAATTATAGAAAAATCGCCTGTTTTTCGACGGCTACTATTCTTGGTGATGGAAACGTAGCGTTTATTCTGGACGTTGAATTTCTATTTGGTGAAGTTCTGAAGAAAAGAGAAGGTTCGTTGGAGGAAAGGGTATGATCATGGAAAAAGCTCTGGTCTTTTCTCTGGGGAACCAGGAATTTTCTGTTCAGATTTCTGCTGTGAAGGAAATCAAAGAATGGGCGAAGGCGACGCCTTTTCCGGCTGCTCCGGCTTTTGTGGAAGGGGTGGTCAATGTTCGTGGCTCAGTGATCCCGCTTGTGAATATGGCTCAGATGATGGGAGTTTCTGATGATAATGACGAAAAAAAAGCCATTATTTTCCTGAAAAACGAGAAAAAAATTATTGGTTTTTCAGTTTCTAATGTCACTGATATTTCGGATATCGATGAAGACGATTTTAAGCCTCTTCCAGAACTCTCTAGCGATAATCTTAAATATTATTCAAATGGGATTTTGTCTTTAGGCAGGCGCTTGGTTTTTTCTGTAAATGTGTCTTCGTTGTTTGACGGAAGTCTGCAATGACCGTGATGGAATTGCAGGATTTGCAAGAAATATCAGACGACAATTTTCAGATTATTGCAGATATCGCTAAAAAATCTGCTGGGATTTCTTTGTCGGAAAAGAAAAAAAGCCTCGTCTATTCGCGAATTTCCCGTCGTGTTCGGCAGGAAGGCTTTGGATCATTCGATGACTATTGTGCTTTTCTGGTTAGTGGCGCTGGCGTGGATGAGAGACACCATCTCGTTTCCGCCCTGACGACAAACGTCACCAGTTTTTATCGCGAAAAACATCATTTTGCGTATCTGGAACAGTTGTTGCGCCAGAAATTATACTCACGTCTCGAACGTGGCGAAGAGCTTAGGATATGGACTGCTGCGTGTTCGAGTGGCGAAGAAGCATATTCGATCGCCATGACTGTCATGAAATGTCTATCCGCAGTGCCAGGTCTGAAGGTGAAAATCTTGGCGACGGACATTGATTCCGACATTCTCAATCAGGCCAAACGGGGCAGTTACAACTCTGTAGAAGCTGAAGCGCTTTTTGAATCGGGCGTTTTGTCCTTCTGTCGACTTGAAGGGAACCGGGTCGTCATGTCTGAAAAAATTCGGGATATGATACGATTTCGTCGCTTGAATCTGGTTGAGCCGTGGCCGTTCTCCTCTCGGTTTCATGCCATTTTCTGCCGGAATGTCGCAATTTACTTCGACCGGGAAACTCAGGACAGACTCTGGGGTAATCTTGCAGCACGCATTTTCCCTGGCGGGGAGCTTTATCTGGGACATTCGGAACGTATTGCTCATCCCGAGCGCTTCGGAATGGAGAGCATCGGGTATAACACCTACCGTAAGGTCTCGCCTGGAGAGATGTCTCCATGAGTTGTTCAAAACCTCTGACGGTCGTTGTCGTCGATGATTCCTTGACAACGCGGGCGCTGATTGCGGCCGCTCTCAAACGTGATCCTCGCGTCAAGGTCGTTGGGACGGCTGGAACGCCTTTCGAGGCTCGCGATTTGATCGTGCGCCTGAATCCCGATGTGCTAACCCTGGATTACGAAATGCCGTCCATGAATGGATTGCAGTTCCTTGAAAAGATCATGAGGTTGCGTCCGATGCCCGTGGTGATGGTATCGGGGCGTCTTTCCAGTCATCAGGGGTTGGTTGAGCAGGCCCTCCGTATGGGGGCTGCAGAATGGTATTCGAAAATGGCACTCGGGAGCGGAGAAGAGCCTTTTGCGGGTCTGGGAGACGCGATCGTTCGAGCTGCAACAACAAAAAACCATCCCTCTGTGTCGATAGGTGAAAGTCTGGGGGCCAGAGTGATGGCTGCCACGAAAACCGGAACTGTCGTGGGGATCGGTGCGTCGACGGGCGGTGTGGAAGCTCTGACAGATGTGCTTGAGCATTTTCCAACAGATTGCCCCGCGACAGTCATTGTTCAGCACATGCCAAAGCAGTTTTCCGAGAGCTTTGCGCGCCGTCTGGACAGGATCGTGAAACCTGACGTCAGGTTGGCAGAAGAGGGCGATGTACTGAAACCGGGTGTGGTTTATGTCGCGTCCGGCGGTGAGCGCCACCTGCGGGTCAGGTGCAGCGCTCGGCCCGGTGAGTATGTCTGCCAGTTGGTGACGGCGCCTCCAGTTAATGGGCACCGGCCGTCAGTGGACGAACTGTTTTATTCTCTTGCCGCCACAGTGGGAAAAAACGCCGTGGGCGTCATCCTGACCGGAATGGAGTGCGATGGCGCGCAGGGACTGCTGGCCATGCGCCATGCCGGCGCCTGTACGATCGGTCAGGATCGGGCAAGTTCTGTCATCTATGGCATGCCGCGCGCTGCCTACGAACTGGGTGCGGTGGACACGCAGCTTCCACTGTCCGCCATTGGCCCCGCTATTCTCAATCTTTGTGAACGCCGTTCTTTGGAGACGTATCCATGATTTCCGCCTCTTCCATGTCCGTGCTCCTTGTGGACGACCAGACTTCCATTCGTTCGATACTGCGCAATACGCTTGCCCAGATCGGTTTTGTGCAGATTGCCGGTGTCCGGAACGGGGTGGAGGCTCTGGAGCATCTGAAGAGCAATTCGGTTCATCTGATTATTTCGGACTTCAATATGCCCGATATGGATGGGCTTGAGCTGCTGAAGGCCGTCAGGAGCAATGCCCGGACCGCGAAAACGGGTTTCATCATGCTGACGGGGCAGGCCAGCAAGGAATTGGTGCAGCAGGCCGTTGCGGAAGGGGTGAACAATTTTCTGGCCAAACCTTTTACGGCCAGTTCTCTCAAATCCCGCATTGAGGCCGTATTCGGGCCAATCAGTGGTGCGTGACGTGGCAGCGAGACTCCCTTTGCCGCAGGTTCTCGAGGGGCTTGGAGCGCAGCTTACCGTCAGTCTTCAGGAACTACGAAGACTGGAGGCAGTCTGTCTGCAGGCTCTTCTGGGAGAAAATCCACTTGAGTTGCAGGACTTTGACAGGATCGCACAGGTTCTGGATCAGTTGGCGACCTGCTGTGAAGGACTGAGCCGTGAGTCTGGAGTGCAGGCTGTGCAGGTCCAACGATGTGTCGTGGATCGTTTGACGATGGGAGAGATCCGTCAGCGCCTGTTAGCGGAAGAATCCCATACGTCTGTCGGTTCAGGAGATGTTGAGCTTTTCTGAAGGATCAGCTTGGTTGGCTGGCATCCTGAGGGTTGGAGCGGATCATGGTGCGCTGTTTTTGCAGGCCGCGAATGATCTGTTCGACGTCCTGCGGGCCGAAAACGACACCGACAGGGCCATAAGCCGGATGCTGGAAGGCCAACATTGAGCCCTCTGTCAGGGCATCGATCTGAAGGGCCCAGTTTGTAGTGTAGACGGGCGTGAAACGTGCGCCTGCAATCGGTGCGGGTGGGCGTTTTTCGATCAGGGCCGCATGGGCCAGGCCCAGACTTGTGATCAGTTGGGACAACTGGGCCTCGTCGAGGGAAAGGCTGCCCGAAACGCCGCTGCCTTCAAGAAAAGACAAAACGGCCGTTACGCCATCTTCTGAACGTGTGACCTGCATGCGTGGGGCTGTCATGATGTTCGGCTCCCTGCCCGGTTGTGGTGTGATCAGGTTGAAGATCCAGTGTGGTGGAAGCCGCCTGCCCATGTCCACCAACCCAGACGTGCGTTTTGTTCGTTCAGGATCCGGGCAGCGGTTATGGCGGTATCAGGATCGGGGAAAATGCCGAAGCAGGTGGCCCCTGAACCACTCATGCGCGCGAGAAGGCAATCGGGAAGGCTGCCGATGGACGCCAGAACCGTGCCAATCACCGGACATTGCGACAGGGCCGGGGCCTGAAGGTCGTTGGTTGTGGTGTTCAGGTCGGCGGCCATGTCCTGTGCGCTGTTCCAGCGGGTGGGCAGGAAGGCTTCGGGCCGTTCCGTAATGCCCCCACTTGCGGCAAAGGCCTGGAAAACTTCCGGTGTCGAGACGCCGACGCCGGGATTGACGAGTAGAAGGCCCGCATCGGGCAGGATCGGAGCAGGAGCGAGGATTTCTCCGATCCCCTGCATTCGCGCCGGACGTTGCGCGATGCAAACTGGGACGTCTGCCCCCAGTTTCTCGGCGATCGGAAAGAGTATGGTCTGATCCGCGTCCCATTCACGGGCCAGCAGACGCAGCGTTGCTGCCGCATCGGCGGAACCGCCGCCGATGCCTGAAGACACGGGCAGGTTCTTCTCCAGTTTCAGACGAAAAGATTCGGTCAGGCCATTAAAAGCTGTGCCGGCCTTGGCCTGAAGGGCGCGGGCGGCGCGCAGGACCAGATTCTGGCTGTCCGCTTCCAGTCCTCGACCGAATGGGCCGTCGATCGTCAGTGACATCGTATCGGCAGGGCCTTCAAGCGTGATGCGGTCTGCAGCACCTGCAAAAACCGCGAGGCTGTCGAGCAGGTGGTATCCGTCGTCGCGTCGGCCCGTGATGTGCAGGAACAGGTTGATCTTGGCGTGTGCTGTAGCTTGAGGTGTGTCTGAAAAGGTCATGGTTTCTGTTCGAAAGCTGCGAGATGGGGGCCGCCGTTCTGGAGCGCCTGAAGGAGAAGGGCGCGATCCTGCGGCTGCGGGTTGTCGTCGAGGGACTGGTTCCACTGGTCCTGTGCTTCTGTATGCCGTCCGAGATACCAGTAGGCCACGCCAAGATGGTAGCCGATTTCGGCGTCGCCGGGTGCGTGCTCGGCAGCTTGTATCAGCATGGGGAGTGCGGTTTTAAGGTCAGCCCGGTATTTGAGAAGGGCCCAGGCGTAGCTATCCTGAATGGAGGCGTCTGTTGGCTGAAGGTCGACGGCTTTTTTCAGAATGGCGAGAGACTGTGCCTGATCGGCGTTATGCTCGATATTGGCATAGCCGACGAAGTTCAGGACTTCGGGCTGGTCCGGGGCGAGTTCAAGCGCATGTTTCATGTCGTCCTGCACCATGGGCCAGTTGCCGCTTTCCTGAGCGGCCATCGCGCGGCCCAGCAAAATAGGCCAGAGAATTTCCTTGCGGGGCGGCGAGGCTTCGAGGGCGCGGGTATAGAGTGCGATGGCGTCTGTATGATGACCGCGCTGGTCTTCGACTTCGGCAAGCTGGATCAGGAATTCCGGGTTTTCGGGACGCAGGGCGAGCGCGCGGTGCAGGGCATCGGCTTCCTGCGCGAGGTCTCCTGAGCGCAGGGCAAGGTTGATGCGCTCCTGTGCGGCCAGAGCCGCGAGGGGATCGGAGGGCGAAATGTTGTTCAACTCGGCCAGGCCGCTGGTGATCTGGTTGGCTTCGCGGAAGGTGTCAGCCAGAAAAATGCGTGCGATTGTCAGGCCGGGATCAAGGAAAATGGCCTGTTGTAGGGCGATGATGGCCGGGTCGCGCGGAATACCATCCTGCTGGATGGCGTCCGTGATCATAAGGGCCATCTGAAGGTTGAGGATGGCCCCGCCAAGCGCTGGCGTCGGCTTTTTAAGGTTTTGAAGATCCTGCTGGATCGGGCCGATGACGAGTGCGGCCAGCGGAGAGGTTACGCCCAGAGCGGCGACGGCGTCGCTGGCCTCTTTGTGATGACCATGGCGTTCCAGCCAGTCGCCATAGAGTTGCGCATAGAGGATCTGGAGAGTCAGTGGATCTCCGGATGCGCTTCCCGTGCGGTGATAGAGTTGGCCTGCGAGCAGGGGTGTCGGGAGGTGTTCCGCGACCATGGCTGCATGCAGAAGATAGAGCCTGCGCGTGGTAGGCTGACCTGCGGCTTCCGCCAGCAGGTTCAGGGCCTTGTCGGGATGGCCTTCCGCAGCAAGGCTCCAGCCCATCAGAACAGGTGCGGCGATCGTGACGAGCGGACCGTGATGGGGGCTGCGTGTGAGGATGCGGCGCATCGCGGCCCAGTCCTGGCGGGCAAAGGCGTCCTGCGCGAGAATGAGCGTGCCAATATCGCTGCCGGAGCCCTGGTCGGGGAGGGCGTTGGCGAGTTTGAGGGCTTCGGCCTGATGACCGGCCATGGCCGCATAGCGCAGGGAGTCGTGCTGTAACTGAAGGTTATGCGGTGCGAGCGGCAGGGCGTGGGAGAGGGCCATATTGGCGGCGGGGACGTCTCCACGTTCCATCATGACCGTGGCGGCCAGCATCCAGCCAGTCAGGGAGTTTTCCGGGTTGACTGTGGGCTTCACCGCCGGAGGCAAGGCGGCCAGCGCGCTCCCTGTCAGGCTACCGCCCAGCGCAAGGGCGGGGAGCGCCAGACGGAGCGGGCGGGAAAATTCCTCGAATGATCTGGGCCAGCCGCGTGTGATCTGCATAATGGAGGAAACTCTAGCCCTCTTGAGGCTCCACGCCAACCGGCATCCCTGCGGGGGCTGTGTGGTGATGGAGCAGGAGGCCATCAGGACGGATCAACCATGACGCCCCCAGTCAGTAGTGTGTCGGCAGTTCTCAGCCGGGCCGATCTGCTGGCCGCGCTTCAGCTCCAGTATGACTGGGGTGTGGACGAGGCCCTGTGTGAAATGCCGGTGGATCGTCTGGCCGAGGCGACACCGCAACTGCCGCCGCGTGTCAGCGCGGAGCGGCAGGACTTTGCGCAACGTTTGCCTGAGGCTTTTTCGGGAGGCGACGCGGTGCGTCGGATTCCTGCGAAGGCGGGTAGTGCGTCGGTGAGCGGGCTGTCTGCGCGTGCGGTGGAAGAGGCGCCGGATCTGCCGACGCTGATGCGCCTGACTGAAGCACCGGGTGACCTGTTTCTGGCCCGGACTG
This sequence comes from Gluconobacter cerevisiae, assembly GCF_015244675.1. Classification (GTDB taxonomy): domain Bacteria; phylum Pseudomonadota; class Alphaproteobacteria; order Acetobacterales; family Acetobacteraceae; genus Gluconobacter; species Gluconobacter cerevisiae. The sequence goes on from NZ_JABCQO010000002.1 coordinate 44,047, forward strand.
CCACGCATCGGCTGGAGCCGGTTTTCGTGGAGGGGGCGCCGTTCATGCTGATCGGTGAGGCGCCTGATGCGGATGAGGACCGTTCCGGCACACTGTTTGCGGGCGAGGGCGGGGCATTGCTGGAGAAAATGCTGCGGTCTGCGGGACTGGAGCGTGGAGGGATTTCGATGGCGCCCGCCCTGCCATGGCGTCCGCCCGGCGGAAGAACGCCGAGCGATGCGGAAATGCAGGCCTGTCTTCCGCTTCTGTTACGGACAATCGCCCTGTGTCAACCGGGATTTCTGGTGACGATGGGGGTGACGCCGCTGAAGATGCTGGTGGGTCCGGATGCTGCCGTCGGGCGGATGCGGGGACGGTGGACAAACGTGTCGGTGCCGGGGCTTGCGACTCCGTTGCCGCTTCTGCCGATGCGTCACCCTCTGCAACTGCGGGCAAGTGCGGCTGCGCGGCGGAATGCCTGGCAGGATCTGCTGATTCTGATGGAGAAACTGTCTCCGGAAGAATGAGGACTAAACGGGTTCAAATTCTATCGTTAAAAAACTTCGGAAAAACGTAAAAAAACGCGCGATGACAGGTGTTTGCCACTGGATTGTTTTAGGGTTGGGTTATATCATTGCCCAGTCCAAGGATGCGTAGAACTTAACAATTCCTTGCCAAGGCACTGCAAAGCGGGTAGCAACCCGCTGCTATGCGAAGGACCCCCCCTTTCATTTCAGGCAGTAGCGCCCGGGCTTTGCTCGTCAGCGTACTGATTCTGGCCGGCGGCTCACTGTCTCCGGCGCGTGCTGACAGCACACGCAACCTTTCCCCCCAGCCGGAACCGGTCGGGGATGAGACTGCGTTTGCCGAAGCCCGGCCGTCTTTGGGCGGGGACGGCGTTGTGTCGCTGCCCCATCCTCTGACGGCGGCGATGGCCAGCCGTTACCGGTTGATCTTTCAGGCCCAGCGCGAAGGCAATTCCCGGATTATTCAGGAGCAGATGCGTCTGCTGACGGATCATGTTCTACTGCCCGATGTGCTGGCCGAACGCTATCTGGCGCCGGGCGCGCATCCTGCGGTCGAACAGCTTCGGGAATGGTTACATGACTACGCCTCTCAGCCTGATGCGTCGAACATTCAGGCACTCCTGCTGAAAATCGCGCTGCCGGGAACGGTGCAGGCGCAGTCTTTCGTTCGTCCGCTTGCGGCTGATGCGCGGGCTGACGATGCGAAGGGGAGTGCCGTTCCCGTTGACCCGCTGATGCATGCATTTTCCCGCAATCCGCTACTGGACCGCACAGTTCAGGAACGGGCTCTGACGGGTGTGCGGGGCGCGGAAAGCGCTTTGCACTTGGTGGACATCACACCGGGGATGACTGCTCCTTACGCGGCGCAGCTTTACGGCGAGATTGCGCTTGGTCTGCTGTCACAGGGGGAAACTCTTGCGGCTTTGCGGAACGCGAGTGCGGGATTTGGTCGTGGAGACCATCAGGTTGGGCTGCCCGCCTATGTTGCCGGGCTTGCTGCCTGGCGCGAAGGGCATGTCGAGGCGGCCTATGACCTGTTCCAGTCTGCGGCCAATGCGCCTGTCACGGCGCTGGAAATCCGTGCAGCTGCCGCGTTCTGGGCAGCACGGGCCGAGGGGCGTCGTCATGATATGGCGGGCTATGTGAAGTGGCTGCATCGCGCTGCCACGCATCACGAAACCTTCTATGGCATGCTGGCTTCCCAGACGCTGGAACTTGGACGTCATGGCCATGCGCGTCTGCCCGGTGGGCGGATTGAGGTCACGCTGCATGACCCAGTGCCTGTGCTTGCGGAAATTGACGTCGAGGCTGTGGGCGCTCTACCGCAGGGGCGTCAGCTTTTTGCACTGCTTCAGATCGGCGAACGGATGCGGGCCGAAAACCTGATCCGGCGCATGTGGGTTGATGTGGCGGCGGATAGCGCGCGCTCGCGATCCCTTCAGCTTGTGGCTCAGGCGGCGGGTTATGAGGATCTGTCCGAGCAGCTTGCCTCTCTGGTCATGCATCGGGAATCTGAGGTGACGCCGGCGACCCCCCTGCCTCTGCCCGCCTTGAAACCCAGCCATGGTTTTCGGATGAATCCGGCGCTGGTCTATGCGCTGACGCGGGTGGAATCCAATTTCGATCCGTCCGCGACGTCAGGGGCTGGTGCGCATGGCTTGATGCAGATCCGTCCGGTGACGGCGAGTTTCGTCACCACGTCGCACATGACCTATGATTCGCATGGCGTGGCAGTGATTCCAGTGGCGCCCGATATGGTCAGCCGTCTGCACAATCCGTCTTCCAATCTGGAGATCGGGCAGCTTTATGTGCTTTATCTGGCGAACCAGTCGAGCCGTATTGCGACGGTAACGCCTCCCGAAGGTGGCGATCTGGTTCGGGTTCTGGCGTCCTATAACGCTGGGCCGGGGGCGATTGCGCGCTGGGAAGGCGCGCAGAAGGCGGACATGCATGATCCGCTGTTCTTCATGGAAACGCTGCCGAATAATGAGACGCGCGATTATGTCCATCGCGCCCTGACCTATACGTGGCTCTATGCGCACCGTATGGGTCTGCCATCTCCGTCCCTGAAGGCGCTGACGCGCTCGGAATGGCCGTCTTTTGGTGAAGAACAGGCTATGGCGCATGAGCGCATGGCCCTGAATTAAGATCCGGAATTAAGATTCGAATGTCTTAAAGAAATTCGATCAGGGCGATGCCGCCTGCGATCAGGATCAGGGCGCCGAACAAGACGAGCGCCAGACGCTTTTCGATGAAATCGCGAATGGGCTCTCCGAAAGCGCGAAGCAGAGCGGCTTCCAGAAAGAAGCGTGCGCCCCGGGTGACGATGCTGGCGGCGATGAACGGCAGTAGCGGGAAATGCGCCGCACCTGCCGCCAGCGTGACGAATTTGTAGGGAAGCGGGGTCAGGCCTTTGGCGAGGATGATCCAGACGCCATAGCGACGGAACATGGCTTCCAGGTTCAGGATGCGCTGGTCGGCGTGATAGAAATGGGCGATCGGCATGCCGATATGCTTCATCAGGAAGGCCCCGAGGAGCCAGCCGATCAGACCGCCTACGACGCTGGCGGTCGTGCAGACAAAAGCCAGAAACCATGCCCGCTCACGATTGGCGAGCAGCATAGGCACGAGCATCAGATCCACGGGGAGTGGAAACACGGAAGATTCCGCCACGGCGACAACGATCAGCCACCAGACGGCACGCGGAGAGGCGGCCAGTTCGGTGATGCGGGTGTAGAGCAGTGTCAGCATGGTGGTCTGATATTCCTGTAAGAACGTGCGTACTGTCCTACCCGGCCTGCGGGAGCTTGCAAATCCGTAACTCTGTGCAACATGTGTTTCGGTAAACGAACGGCTATAGGACATGGAACCGTTCTTCCGGAGTACTGCCGTTTCATGGACAACACCCCTGCGCCGTTTCAGCGTTATTCCCTTGTGGCCAGACTGTTCCACTGGGGTATGGCGGCGATCATCATTCCGCTGTGGCTGCTGGGGTTTTATGTGGGGCGGATCATGCCGCATGCAGCAACGCCCCAGAAGGCGCTCCTGCTGCTGATCCACAAGGAAATTGGACCGTTCATCATCATCCTGACGGTTCTGCGGCTTGTCTGGCGGGCGACGCACCGGCCGCCTGCAATGTCATCGGATATTCCCGAGGAAGAGCATCTGGCGGTGCAGGTCGGGCATTTTGGCCTCTATGCGATGATGCTTGTTGTACCGCTGACGGGTTGGGTGCGGAGTTCGGTTCATGGCCTGCCGATCCCGATGCTGTGGATCGTCGATCTGCCGCCGCTGGCGCATAAGGCACCCGTTTTCGTGCCGCTGGTGAATGTGCTGCACCAGTTCTCGTCATGGATTTTAGGTATCTTGATCGCTGGACACATGATCGCAGCACTGCTGCATCGCTACGGCCGTAAGGATACAGTCATGAGCCGGATGCTCTGAGAATGACCTCTGTACGGTATGCTCGTTAGAGCGTGAATATAATAAAGAAAATAACATAGGAAATATAAAACATATTTAAAAATAATAAAATAACAATTAAAGACAAAATAAATCCGCTAATTTTATTTTTATTTAAAAACATAGTTCTATAATTATATAATATATATACGAAAATAAGAATAGAAGTTACTAATAAAACCCACAGAGAAAATTTCATCATTATCTTGGGTGTGCCTTCTATTGCGTTATCGACAGATCTGACGGTCGTAAGGCTCTGGCATTTTTCCGCATCCTGACGGACCAGCTGTTTGCCAGTCCGTCAGAGGTTTTCTGAATCAACGTGGCGCGGCGGGTTGCTGGGCCGGGAAGGGAGCCGGTTTCAGGGTTGGGCGCGGATGGTCGGCCATATCCTTGCGCAGCCATGTGAGGGCGGCGTCAAGCTGCTGGTCCTGTCCGTTGAAGGTGGCGACCGGCATGTTCTCGACTTCGATGTCCGGAGAGACACCTTTGTTCTCGACCAACCATTGTCCGTTCAGGTCAAAATACGGATTTTCGGCCGTGCGGGCATTACCGTTGTCGATCAGGCGGTCTCCGTCCGAGAGCCAGACGCCCGCGCCTGCGGTACGCTCTCCGAGAAGAGGAGCGATATGCAGGGATTTGATGCCCTGCGAGAAGGTCTCCCCGTCCGAGTAGGTCATTTCATCGGACAGAACGATCAGACGCCCCTGAAAAGACTGCTGCATGTCCACCGACGGTGCGTTGCCGTAGCGACCCCAGAACATCCACGGGCGACGCATGAGCTGGGTGAGGACCCAGCTGTCGATATTGCCGCCCGTGTTGCCGCGGACGTCCACGATCAGGCCGTCCTTGTCGATATTGGCATAGAACTCGCGGGCAAATGCTTCCATGTCGTCACCGACCATGGATTGCAGATGCAGATAACCGACGCGGCCGTGGCTGGCGCGATCGACGATATCCGCGCGACTGACTTCCCAGTCCCGCGCGCGCAAATCACGCTCTTTCATATAAGACACGGGCGTCACGATAATCTTGTGGTCTTTCCCGCCGCGCGAGAGCGTCAGGAGAACTTGCTTTCCGGCCTGATCGGCAAGGAGCGAGCCGAGGTCGGGCTGGCCTGCGGTCGACTGACCGTTGACGGCGGTGATGAGGTCACCGTTCCGGGCGTCCACGCCGGGGGCGGCTAGCGGCGATTGCTGGTCGGGAAGGTCGCGGTCGCCCTGATAAATGTGGTCGATCCGGAAACCCTTGTCCTCATGCGTCAGATGCGCGCCGAGGCCTGCAATGAGGCTGGAAGCGGGTTGGTCGACGGTCGTGGGGGCGTGGAGCTGCGAGTGCATTGCGCCGATTTCCGCGACCATCTGACCGAGCAGATCGTCGAGATCCGCACGGTCGCCGAGACGGTCCACGAACGGTGCGAAATGCGCCCGCACGGCTTTCCAGTCCACGCCGTGCAGGTCGCGGTCATAGTAATGGTCGCGGTGCAGGCGCCAAGCATCCACGAATTCGTCCGACCACTCCTGTCCAGGGTCGATCCGCAGACGCAGATGATCAAGCTCGATCTTTTTGCCGTCCAGTTCCTTGGGCTGCTTCTCGCCAGTGGGCGTCAGGAGCAGTTCCGGCGCGTTCTTACCGCGACGGCTGAGGGTCAGCAGGGTCTTGCCGTCCGGGGTGATGTCGAAATCCGAAATCTTGGCGGCGTAGGTTTCGATTTTATGCTCGTTATTGTCGATATGGATCGACTTCAGATCGCCCGGACCGTCGCCTGAGCCGGAATTGTCGATCGTGAAAAGATAGTCGTCAGAGACGCCGAGGCCTTCATAGTCTCCCGCTGGAATCGGAGCCTGATAGAGACGTGTGGCGATCCCAGCCCATTCGATGGCGGGAAGGGATTTTTTCTTGTCGCCGTCTTTCTTCTTGTCGTCCTTTTTATCGGCGTCGGCCTTCTTGTCCGCCGGGTCCAGTTCGGTTGCGGGCTGAAACGGGAAGCGTTCGCCGGATTGAAGAGCGAGGGCGTAGATGCCGGTGCGTTTTGGGAAGGCTGGTCCGATATTACGGTCTCCCCAGGGCGAGCCGTTGGCGAGCGAGAACGTGCGGTCTGACAGGAACCACAGCCATTTTCCGTCCGGGGAGAAGCTGGGCGTATAGGATTCGTAGCGCCCGTCCGTCACCCAGTTCGACTGGCCCGTGGCGGGAACGTAAAGGGCGATCTGCCGACGCAGATTCGTGCCGCGTGTGCGGACGTAAGCCAAAACGTGTCCATCCGGGGACCATGAGACGGAGTCAAAGACGTTGGTGCCGTCCACGGTGGCATTGTCGACCAGCTTGTCGGCCTTGGTGGATAGGTCCGTCAGCCAAAGGCGACCCAGAAGATCGGTATGGGCGGCGTATTTGCCATCCGGCGAGAGGGATAGGGACACAGGTTCGGTGGATGAGGGCTGGGTGATGGCCTCACCCTTGCCGCTGCCATCGGCTGCAAAACGCCACAGGGCGGAATCGCCGCCCACATCGCTAAAGGCGATGACGGATCTGCCGTCCGGCGTGATCTGGGCCAGACGCAGGCGCACGTTGTCAGGCGTTGCTAGCACAACGACCCGGCGGGGCGAGGCTCCGGCGATCACGACATGACCGCGCATGGTAAAGGCGGCGGCGTCCCCCTTTGGCGAAATGATCGAAGACGTCAGGAAGCGCGTTGGCTTTTCCAGCCAGTACGGGCTGCGGGGCAGGTTGTCGGAGGTCAGGTCCACCTTGACGGGGGTGGTCTCACCGCTGGCCAGATTGAAATCGAACAGGTCCGCGCCTTTGCGGAAGACGATGTGATCGCCGGAAATAGCGGCTTCGAGAACGCTGTAATCCGTGAAATGGGTGAGCTGTTTCGCGTCCGAGCCATCGGTGGCGAGGCTCCACAGATTGTAGCGGCCGTTCTCGTCGGAAATGACGATCAGGCGGTCACGCCAGGGCATCGGGCGGATCAGGTTGGCGTCATGCGTGCCGATGCGCTCGGCTTCCTTACCGTTCTGAAGATCGAAGCGCCAGAGCTGGGATAGGGCGCCCCCGCGATAGGCGCGCATATGATCGCCGGTCGTGGCGAGGCCAAAGCGGACGGCGTAAAGCCAGTGTCCGTCCGGGCTGAGAGCGGCATCGTTCGCGCCGGAAAGCGGGAAGATGCGTGTTGCGCCGGTTTTCGGATCTATGGCCGAAACGGTTTGGCTGTAATAGGGGCCGGTTGCGGCAGGGCTGGCATAGAGCACTCCGGCATGTGCGTCCCAACCGATGATCTTCAGGCGGGCGACGTTCTCGAATGTCAGACGGCGCGGCGTGCCGCCATTGCGGGGCATGACGTAGATTTCGGTCGGACCATCAAAATTGGCGGCGAAGGCGATCTGGGTGCCGTCGGGGGAAATGACGGGGTGCGGGTCGATGGCGTTGGCGCCCTGCGGCACGGTCGTCAGGCGCTGGGCCTGGCCGCCTGCGAGGGGAACGCTCCAGACGGACTGTTCGGCGTTGAACAGGACGGTCTGGCCGGAAATCGAGGGTTCACGCAGATAGCCCGGTTCGGCCTGAGCAACGCCGAGGCCCAGCCCCATCAAGGCTGCGCAGGACAGGAGGGAGCTTCTGAGAGAGGGGCGTTGGGGCATGATGATGATCCCGATATGAAACGATTATGCCCCAGTCGTTTCATAAAGGTGTCATCGCGTCAAAGGCCCTCCGATGACATCCTGTTAAGATATAACATTTCTTTTATCCCACGGCGGCCTTGAGGCCTTGCCCGGCGGCGAGGGGGCATAGCGGCAGGCAGGCGAAAAGGCACGCTCCCAGCAGATCCAGACTGGCGGCGGGGGATGTGGCGAGTTGCCCGGCGTAGGACGAGGCCGCACCAAAGATCAGGACGGGTGTTGCCAGTGGCAGAACGAGCAGCGGGAGCAGAACGCCACCACGCCGCGCGCCAAGTACGATTGAGGCTGCCATGCCGCCGAGAAGCGAAAGGGACATCGTGCCCATCGCAAGGCCGACCAGCAGAAGCGGCAGTTCGGGACCCTTGACGCCCAGCATGATGCCGAGCGGGATGCTTGCAATCAGCAAAGGCAGGCCGGTCGTCAGCCAGTGGGCGGTCATCTTGGCGAAGGCCACGGCGGCGGGGGCTGGACCGGTCAGCATCAGCAGATCGAGGGAGCCGTCTTCGAGTTCGGCTCCGAACAGACGGTCCAGCGGCAGAAGGCAGGCCAGCAGCGCGCAGACCCAGATGATGCCCGGCCCCATATGTCGCAGAAGGTCGGGCGAAGGGCCAAGGGCGAGCGGGAACAGGCTGCCACATAATATAAAGAAAAGCAGCGAGGCCAGCGTGTCGGCGCCGAAGCGGAAAGCCAGACGGAGGTCACGGTCGATCAGGGCGAGAAAAGCGGTCATGACAGCCAGAAGGAGTCCACATGCGCGAGCGAGGGCAGTTCGTGCGAGCGGGTGTTGTCGAGGGGAAGCGGCACATGCGTCGTGACGATCATCGCACCGCTCTTTGCGCGATGGGCGGCCATGACGGCATCGAGGCGCTCGATACTGGCGACATCCAGTCCGACCGTCGGTTCGTCGAGAAGCCAGAGCGGGGCGCCAGACAGCATGACGCGGGCAAAGGCCGCGCGGCGTTTTTGCCCCGAGGACAGGAGCCGGGCCGGAAGATCGGTCAGATGTGTGAGGTCGAGCGCGTCGAGCGCGTCGGAGAGGCTGGTTGTTCCGAGTTTCTCGGCCAGAGCAAGGTTCTGCGCCAGTGTCAGACCCGGTTTGAGGGCATCCTGATGGCCGAGCCAGGCGAGGGCGCCATAACGGATGACGTCCCCTGAATCGGGACGGCGCAGGCCGGAGATCGTACGCAGAAGGGTGGATTTCCCAGCTCCGTTCGGCCCCGTCAGGATCATGGCATCTCCGGCGTCCAGCGTCAGGGAGACCCCGTCGAGCACCAGACGGTCTCCACGGAACACCGTGACGTCCTCGACATCAAGCAGACGGTCGGGCGTGGGAGGGGACGGAAAATCAGACGGGGTGGTCATCGAGGGTCTCATGGGCGGGGTTCGGTTCTGTCCCGGTGTGTGTGTCTTTTTGTTTTAGAGACCCTGCGGGCGTCCTTCGCAAGGGTTGGTGTGGCGTCTGCGCGTGGGCAAGGCGGAATGTGATGATCGTATGAATTGTGCCATGAGCTGCATTAAGGTCTCGATACCCGTGCTCAGGTCCGTTAAGAGGGCTGCACGGTCGTGTGATCGTGTGTCTTTTTTCAAGGGTTTCCGGAACTGGCTGATCTGGTGCTACAGGCGAGTGGTATCGCCAAGTCTTTTGGTGGGAACGAGGTTCTGAAGGGCCTGTCGCTCGATGTGGAGCGTGGGGAGCTGATCTCGATGATCGGACCTTCGGGATGTGGAAAATCCACGTTCCTGCGCTGCCTCAATTTTCTGGAACATCCGGATGCGGGTTCTGTCCGGATCGAGGATGTGACGGTCGCGCGCGCGGGGAAGCACTGGAGCCGCGCCAATGAGGCCGAGGCCCATAAGCTGCGCGCGCATGTCGGGATGGTGTTTCAGGCCTTCAACCTGTTTCCCCATCGTACGGTGCTCGACAATGTTATGATGGCCCCGATCCAAGTCAAGAAGATGTCCCGTGACGAGGCGCAGTCCATTGCCTGCGAGCTTCTGGAAAAGGTCGGTCTTGCCGCGACCAAGGATCGCTATCCGGACAGTCTTTCGGGCGGGCAGAAACAGCGCGCGGCCATTGCGCGCGCGCTCGCGATGAAGCCGTCCGTCATGCTGTATGACGAGCCGACTTCCGCGCTCGACCCCGAGCTTTCCGAGGAAGTCCTGTCCGTGATGCGAGCGCTGGACGATGATGGCATGACGCAGCTTGTGGTGACGCATGACATGCGCTTTGCACGCGCCGCCTCTGACCGCGTTCTCTTTGTGGAGGGCGGAGAAATTGTTGAAAGCGGTGATCCGGACCTGATGTTCGCCAACCCCCGGGAGGGACGGACACGCCAGTTCCTGCGGACCTTGCTGTGATGAAGAAATTTTTTGCGCTGGTGCTGGCTCTTGCGGTCAGTCCCGTATCGTTTGCGCTGGCGGATACACCTCCGGTTGCTGCACCACAGGAGCTACTCTGGGCTTCGGATGGTGAGGCGAACGTGCCTTACGTTTTTCATGATCCCGCTCATGAATCGCGAATGACCGGCTTTGAATACGATCTGGCCGATGCGATCGCGGAGCGGATGCACCGTAAGGCGAAGTTTATCCAGAATGACTGGGATGGTCTGATTCCCGGTCTGTCCCGCGGGCTGTACGGCATGGTGCTGGACGGCATCGAAATGACGCCGGAGCACAAGGCGGCCGTTCTGTTCTCACGTCCTTATTATGTCACGAGCGAGCGGATCATCGTCCGGCATGATCAGACCGGGCTGGATACGATGGAAGCCCTCAAGGGTCATACCGTCGGGACGATCAAGGACACGACGGCGGAGCGGATGCTGCGCCGACAGGGCGGCTCGAATGTGCGCTCCTATGAAGAAGAGACGAATGCGTTCTCGGATCTGCGGAACGGGCGGCTGGATGCGATCCTGCTCGATGCTCCGATTGCACTTTATTATGGCAGCATCTCGCCGGACATGAAGCTCGTGGGCGAGCCGATTGGCAGCATGGAATACGGGATCGCGTTCTCGCCGGAAAACCGGGAACTGCGCGACCAGGTGGATGCGGCGCTCGGCGAGGTCATCAAGGACGGAACGCTGCATCGCATTCTGGCGCGCTGGAACCTGTGGACGCCGCTGATGGCGAACTATACGGGCGACAACAGCCATCCGGATATCGCGCCGACGGAATGGAACCGGTATCAGGAAGCCATGGCGAACACGACCGGCAGTGGCTGGCGTGTTCTGATGCGGCGCTATGTGAGTTTCCTGCCGTTGATCGGGCAGGCGGCGTTGATGACCCTTGCGGTTTCGGCGCTGGCCATGGTTCTGGCTGTGGCGCTGGGGCTTCTGCTGGCGCTGGCCCGGCATTATGGCCCTGCTCCGCTGCGCTTTGTTGCGGGGATCTATGTCGAGGTCGTGCGCGGGACGCCGCTTCTGATTCAGGTGCTGTTCATTTTCTATGGGCTGCCCGCCTTCGGAATCCGCCTGTCGCCCTTCGTGGCGGGTGTGATTTCGCTGGGTCTGAACTATGCGGCCTATGAGGCGGAAAACTACCGTGCCGGGCTTCTTTCCGTGCCGCGCGGGCAGATGGAAGCGGCGATTGCACTCAACATGACGCACTGGCAAGCGTTGCGGCTGGTGATCGTGCCGCAGGCATTCCGGACGGTCGTGCCGGTCATGACCAATGATTTCATTTCGCTGCTTAAGGATAGTTCGCTCGTCTCCGTCATTACGCTGACAGAGCTCAGTCAGACCTATGTGCGATTGTCCTCGACCTATTACGATTATTTTGGAACGGGAATCATGGTCGGCATGGCGTATCTGCTGCTCGGCCTGCCGTTCGTGCGGCTGGCGCGGATGGCGGAGCGGCGGCTGGGGCGTGGTTTTTCGGGAGCCGGGCACCACTGAGAGTGTGATGCCCCGTCCTGTTCAGGATGGCTGAGGTGCGGACGGGTCGTTGATGAGTGGGGGCACGAGCGTTGCCGTATCCAGCGTTCCGTCAAATCCCTGACGCAGTACCCGCGACCAGCCGATCATCCATCGGTCCAGAGCGTCGATGAACTGGGAAGCTTCGGGATTTTTATGTACCGAAGCCTTGCTCCAGTATTGTTGGGGCGCCAGAAGCTGGCGTGATCCGCGTTCAATGGGAGCGACCAGCGTCTCGACCGTTTCGATGTGAGCCATGCCATTGCTGGCCGCTGCAGCATAATACCAACCCATATTGATCATCAGGTTCGGGATTGGAAAGCCCAGCGTGTGCATTCGGTTAAATGCCGCCGTGATGAATGGGTCGCTGCTGACGCTCTGGTTTTCGAGGACGGCATTGCCGGTGTAGCTGCATTCCTGCGAGACGTCTGGTTTATCCAAAATATGGGCTGCGTAGTTGCGATCGTCGTGGCAGGGCGTTTCGAGCTGTTCGGCCAGATCTGCCGGGACAGGCTGCTGCGTGGAGCGTACGACGATGACGCCCGAGACGACTCCGCGATCGGTCCGGGCCAGAACCTGCTGGGAGATTTCGCCATGGGCGCCACTCCGGGAGGTCAGGATCGGGTGCCAGTCTCCGGCCGGAAGCGGGAGGATGCGTCCGGCAATGGCGATGCTGCCATGCTCGACGATCCCCGGATCGGGAGCAGCAACCTGGTCGCCAAGATTAGACGCGTCGCCGGTCTGCATCTCCTGCCCGTCCGACTGTGATGCGCCGAAACCCAAGTTACTCCGTGCTGCGCCTGGCGCACTCCCCGGAAGCCAGGGCATGGCTTTTTTGAGCGCCGGGGTAGGGTAAAAGGCAGTCATGCCCAGCGCGCCCAGTGTTACGATCACGCTGGTGCGCCATAGTGGCGCTCGTCCCCAGAGCCGTCCAAATGCCGTCATGGATCAGCGACTCACCCGGCCAAGCTGTACTTCGGAATCGTTGGCGATTTCCGTGGTTACTGTCCCGTTCTCCTGTGCGACGAGGCGGACGCGTTTGGCGCCTTTCTGGCGTGCGACGATCAGACTTTCGCTGACCATCTCTTCAATGGAGCGGACGAGATCGCGTGCACTGGCGCCAGTACCGAGGTTCTTTTGCTTCATCATGACCTGGAACAGAATGCCGGCGTCGATGCCTCCGGTTTCGACATGCAGGCCGTAGCCTTCAATCATGGCTTCGATTTCCAGCGCAGCGACACGGGCGAGATCCAGTCCGCGCAGGGAGCGGAAAACGAAAATCCGATCCAGCCGGTTGAGAACTTCAGGAGCGAATCCGGATTTGCGCAGGGCCTCGACCGACTCGCCGCGCATTTTCTCCGGCTCGTTTGCAAGACGATCGGCAATTTCGGTCAATGCTTCAGTGGCGACGTTGGAAGTGAGCATGAAGATTGCCCGCGTGGTCGAGACCTGCTCGCCGACGGACGCTTCCGTGACATGACCGTCATTCCAGGCAGTAAGGAATTTTTTGAAGACATCCGGATGGGCCTTCTCGATCTCGTCGAGCAGGACCACGGCATCTGGATGTTCTTTTAGGCCGCCAGTCAGAGTCCCGAACGTATCGGAACCCATATAGCCCTTGGGCGAGCCAAAAAGGAGAGATTCCGCATGCGGACTGGACATCTGCGTCATGTCGAAATGCAGCAGGGGACGTTCCATCTGTTTCGCCATCTGTTTGGCGAGATAGGTCTTGCCCGTCCCTGGGGGGCCTGCCAGCAGGAAAATACCCACGGGCTTGCCGCGAACCTGAAGCGCCAGACGACGGCGCATCTGCTGGGCAATATCCTCGCAGACCTGATCCTGTCCGATCACGCGCGCGCGCAGCGAAGCGGCCAGTTCATCGGCGTCGAGGACGGTTTCGCGGTGTTCGCGGGCCATGAGCTCTTCAAGGGCTCCGCGGTTCGTCAGACGGCTGAGAACATCCATGATGAGACCTTTCCTGCGGCGCAGTCCACGCCGCGCCAGTTTTTCGGCTGATGTTTCATATGCCAGCCCAGTGACTGCCAGAAGGGCACTGATCCCTGCCAGCGGAAGATAGAAACGCCGTCCCCATTCGATGGCGGCCCATAGCCCGTTCAGCGACAGGTGTAGCATGATCGAAACCTGAACTACTGCCAGAATAAGGAAGGCAGCCATCATCAGCGGCATGGCCCGGTTGAGCATGGGCACGAGAGACTTGAACACCGGGCGGTTCCTTACTGGACGATCACGTTGAGCAGGACGCGCTGGTCCAGCGTCGTCAGGGCAGGCAGGGCTTCTGGACCGAAAGCTGTGAGGGCACCAACGATCAGAGCGGGTGCATGTGGCATGCTCACCGGGGCAATAAGGATCTGTCCGGCTTCAGCGATTGGAATAACAAGATGCTGGAATCTGCCGTTAAGGACAACGCGCTGTGTCAGTCCAGAAGAGACTGTGAGATCGATAGTCTGGCCGACTGCGCCCGAAGCATCCAACACCGGCATTTCCACGAGGCGCATCTTGCCATCTTTTACGGCCGCGAGAATGCGGGCCTGATCGTCCGGACTGAAACCGCTCTTGGCAAGTGCGGCCGGCGCTTTGACAGTGGGAAGCATCGAGAGCTGGACAGCCGCGGTCTGGGCGACGGGCACAGCCGGGCTATTCTGGGAAAGTGGCGCCATTGGAGGTGTTGGTAGTGTCGTCGTGTTGTGCGTGTAGAAAAAAGCGCCTGCCCCGACCGTCAGGGCCGCAATCAGGCCGCCGCCACCCCACAGAACCCGGTTCCGGGAAGCAGGATCGGCAGGCAGGGGCTGTAGACGCGGTTCCGGGCGCAGTTCCGGACGGGGCTCGGATGGGAAAGTCATTTCGGAACCATCTGACTCCCGACCGGGCCTGAAGACAAGGGTTTTCCAGGCATCGAAATGTAAACAAATCTTTCGACTCGCTTTGGGTAACGGGATGTTCGGGAATGAAAGGGATTTGCGTTCCTCTTGCGTCTTGAAGGGAGGTGACTTACATAAGGCATATTCCATTCATCTTCCGCTCATTTGGGGGGTGGCCCTGACGGGCCGCCTTTTTTGTCTTGTCTCAGCAGAACGCCTCTTCCGATATCGAACTGCCCCACCTCACGGGGCTGGAAGCCCGCATCGCGGAACGGATCGCGCCGACCTTGGCCGATCTGGGCTACGAGCTTGTGCGTCTTTCGGTTCTGGGGCGCGATACGCCGACAATCCAGATCATGGCAGACCGTGCGAACGGCTCTCTGATTTCGGTGGAAGACTGTGAACAGATCAGTCATGCTGCCGGAGCCATTCTGGATGTTGATGATCCCATCCCCGGTGCATGGATGCTGGAGGTGTCGTCTTCCGGAATTGATCGTCCGCTGACGCGTGCCAAAGACTGGGAACGATTCGCAGGACATCTGGCGAAGGCCGAGCTGGATGTTCCGCTCAATGGCCGCCGTCGTTTTTCGGGAACTGTCATGGGTGCGCGGGACGGCAATGCCCTTATCCGCCTGGATGACGGAACCGAAGCCGTTCTGCCGCTGGTGGACATCCGCAAGGCCCGTCTGGTCCTGACTGATGCGCTGATTGAGGCGAGCGCTGCTTTGGCAGGGCTTGATCCTGAAGGGGAAGATGGCGGCGAAGTGCGCCAAGCGCCCAAACTGAATCCGAAGAAGCCGGGAAAGAAGTGATGACCCGTCTCATGCTGGCTGGAGGTCCGATCTGATGGACACGTCTGTTACACGTCCCGAACTGCTGCTGGTTGCCGATGCAGTCTCCCGCGAGAAGAATATCGACCGTGAGGAAGTGCTTGAAGCAATGGAGCAGGCCATCCAGAAGGCTGGCCGCGCAAAGTACGGGCATGAAAAGGACATCCGTGCGACGATTGATCGCAGGAGCGGCGAAGTTCGTCTGAGCCGATGGACCGAAGTGGTCGATCAGGTCGAAAACGAGGATACTCAGATCCCGCTGCATATCGCCCGGAAGTTCCAGCCGGAAATTCAGGCCGGTGAGCATCTGGTTGATCCGCTGCCGCCGATCGATTTCGGACGTATCGCCGCGCAGACTGCCAAGCAGGTCATCGTGCAGCGGGTGCGCGAGTATGAGCGTAAGCGCCAGTATAACGAGTTCAAGGACCGTGTGGGCGAGATCGTCAACGGGACTGTCAAGCGGACCGAGTATGGCAATCTCATGGTCGAGATCGGTCATACCGAGGCCCTGCTGCGTCGTGACGAACTGATCCCACGCGAATCATTCCGTAATTCCGATCGCATCCGCGCCTATATCTATGACGTGCGTGACGAACCGCGTGGCCCGCAGATTTTCCTGTCCCGGACGCATCCCGCCTTCCTCGCCAAGCTGTTTGCGCAGGAAGTTCCGGAAATCTATGACGGGATCATCGAAATCAAGGCCGTGTCCCGTGATCCGGGATCGCGCGCCAAGATGGCCGTGATTTCGCGCGATGCTGCGATTGATCCGGTCGGTGCCTGCGTTGGTATGCGTGGCTCCCGCGTTCAGGCTGTTGTGGCCGAACTGCAGGGCGAAAAGATCGACATCATTCCCTGGAGCCCGCAGGCTGCAACATTCGTCGTCAATGCACTGGCTCCTGCTGAAGTCAGCAAGGTGGTGATGGATGAGGAAGCAGGCCGCGTTGAAGTTGTGGTGCCGGATGAGCAGCTTTCGCTTGCCATTGGTCGCCGTGGACAGAACGTGCGTCTTGCCAGCCAGCTGACCCGCTGGGACATCGACATTCTGACGGAGGCCGAGGAATCGGAACGTCGTCAGGAAGAGTTCCGCAAGCGCTCCTCGCAGTTCGTGGACGCGCTGGACGTTGATGACGTGATCGCCGGTCTGCTGGTGACGGAAGGCTTCCACTCCATTGAGGAACTGGCCTACACGGATCCGGGTGAGCTGAACGATATCGACGGCTTTGACGAAAGCGTGGCTGAAGAGCTTATGCATCGCGCCAATGATTATCTGGCCAGCAAGGAACAGGCTCTGGATGACCAGCGCAAGGCGCTGGGCGTTACGGACGACGTGGCCGAACTGGGTGCCTTTACGAACCAGATGCTGGTGACGCTGGGCGAGAAGGGCGTGAAGACGCTCGACGATCTGGCAGATCTCGCGGGAGATGAGCTTGTGGAGATTCTCGGTGAGGAGGCTATCGACGAAGATGCCGCCAACGAGATCATCATGGGTGCCCGTGCGCACTGGTTCGAAGGTGAAGATGCCGACTCGGTAAAACCCGAGAACGGTGACGAGGAGTCGACCGACGTCTGATCTTTCTGATACTGATAATGGTCCTGTTCGTGGCGCTTTAGGGCGTCGCGGCTCGGAGCGGCGATGTCTCGTAACGCGAGAGCAGAAGCCGCCCGAAGGCATGATCCGCTTCGTCGTCAGTCCGGATAACCGGGTTGTCCCTGACCTTGCCGGAAAACTTCCGGGGCGGGGAATGTGGTTGAGTGCCAGCCGGGATGTGTTAGATAGCGCCCGAACACGACAGGCTTTCGCCAGAGCGGCAAAGGCCCAGGTGAGCGTACCGGAAAACCTTGCCGACCTCGTTGGTGGTGCTCTGGTACAGCGGATGCTGGATGCAGTCAGTCTGGCCCGGAGAGCCGGTCAGACGGTCTGCGGTTTTCAGAAGTGCCGGGAGTGGCTTACTTCCGGCAGGGTAGGGGTGGTGATCCGTTCGGAAAGTGCAAGTCCGGACGAATTTTCCAGACTGGTGTCGGGCCGGCGTTCTCTGCCGGTGGTGACAGTTCCCGATCGGGTCCTGGAATCGGCGTTCAGCCGGGACCGGGCGGTCTATGCGGTGATGGCGCCTGGTGCGCTGGCACAGCGCCTGATCGCCGAACATGAGAGATTTTCGGGAGTGGCAGGACGTCCGCTCCCAGACCCCGAAGGGGTCAGTAAGGAACAGGCGGAACTATGAGCGACGGCAACGAGCGCAACCAGGACGGAAACAACACCCCATCGCAGGGCGGCGAACAGACCAGAAGCAGCCGTCTGTCGCTTCGCCCCGCTGGACGGCCGGAGGTCGGGCGTACGGTGGACGCTGGCTCCGTGCGTCAAAGCTTCAGTCATGGCCGCTCCAAGGTCGTGCAGGTTGAAGTACGCAAACCCAAGCGCAATGCGACCGGTCCGGGTGCCGGTGCGGCAGCCCGTGGTGGCCGCGCAGGTGGCCGTGCACTGACGGCAGCTGAGTTGGCAACACGCCAGCGTGCGCTTGAAGGACAGCGTCAGGCTGCGGCCGATGAAGCTGCGCGGCGTGAAGAAGAGAAGATCCAGATCATGTCTGCCGCCGAGGCTGCGCGTCGCGCTGCTGAGGAAGAGCGTCTGATCGCCGAGCAGAAGGCGGCTGAAATCGCTGCCCTGAAGGAAAGTGAACAGCAGGCCGCACGGGAGCAGGCTGCTACCGAAGCTGCCGCACGCGCTGCAGAGCACGCTGCGGCTGAAGCCGCGGCCCGCGAAGCTGAGGAAGCCAAACGTTCAGCTCCGCTGGACCCGCGTACGCATTCGACCGGTGGTGTTCAGCTTGCCGCTCCGGTGCAGCGTCTGCGTCCGCTGGCCGAGCGTGCCATCATGCCGCCGCGTCCGGTTCAGCCGTCGCGTCCTGCTGCGACAGCCGCTCCCGCTCGCAACAACGAAACCCTTCATCTGCGTTCCGGCGCAGCCGCCGCTGGTGGTGAAGAAGAGCGTCGTCCTGCTCCCCGTCGTACGGGTCCGGGCGCGCCTCCGGCACCGCCGCGCCGTCCGTCTGCACCATCCCGCAAGGCTGGTGGTAGCGACCGCCGTTCAGGACGCATCGACGTTCGCGCTGCGATCGAAGGCGATGACGACAAGACCCGTTCGCTGGCTTCTGTCCGTCGCCAGCGTGACCGCGAGCGCCGTCAGGCCGAACTGGAGCGTCTGCGCTCCGACCAGGTTCGCGTCGTGCGTGACGTTATCGTGCCGGAAACCATCACGGTGGCCGAACTGGCCAACCGTATGGCATCCCGTCAGGGTGAAGTCATCAAGGCCCTCATGAAGATGGGTGTCATGGCAACGGCTGCACAGAGCATTGATGGCGACACCGCCGAGCTGGTGGTCGAGGAATTCGGCCATCGCATCAAACGTGTTTCCGAAAGCGACGTTGAGATCGGCATTGAAGGCGTGGAAGACAACGCCGACGAGTTGCTGCCGCGTGCTCCGGTCGTGACGGTCATGGGACATGTCGATCACGGCAAGACCTCTCTGCTCGACGCGCTGCGCACCACTGACGTGGCGGCGAGCGAAGCCGGTGGCATCACGCAGCACATTGGCGCGTATCAGATCACGGCGCCGTCGGGGAAGAAAATCACCTTCATCGACACACCGGGTCATGAGGCCTTCACCTCAATGCGTGCCCGTGGTGCGTCCGTTACCGATATTGTGGTGCTGGTTGTTGCAGCCGATGACGGTGTGATGCCGCAGACGATCGAAGCCATCAAGCACGCCAAGGCGGCCAATGCTCCGATCATCGTGGCGATCAACAAGATCGACAAGCCGGGCGCCAATCCTGCCCGTGTTCGTCAGGAACTCCTGAGCCATGAGATCGTGGTCGAGGAAATGGGTGGTGACACTCAGGACGTCGAGGTTTCTGCCCTCAAGCGGACCGGGCTGGACAAGCTGGAAGAATGCATCCTGCTTCAGTCCGAAATGCTGGACCTGCGCGCTAACCCAGATCGCGTGGCCGAAGGTGTGGTGATCGAAAGCCGTCTTGATCGTGGACGTGGTCCTGTGGCTTCCGTTCTTGTCCAGAAGGGCACGCTGCGTCGCGGTGACATCCTCGTGGCTGGTTCCGAATGGGGCCGTGTCCGCGCAGTGCTCGATGACCGTGGTCGTCAGCTCAAGGACGCCGGTCCGTCCATGCCGGTCGAGGTTCTCGGTCTGACAGGTGTGCCGGGTGCAGGCGAGCCGTTCGTTGTTGTTGAAACCGACGCCCGGGCCCGTGAGATCAGCGAGTTCCGTCAGCGTAAGATCAAGGACAAGGAAGCCGCTTCGCAGGTTGCAGCTCGCGGTACTCTCGATCAGATGCTGGCTCGAATTCAGGCTGGTGTTCAGAAAGAGGTTGCGCTTCTCGTCAAGGCTGATGTGCAGGGGTCTGCGGAAGCAATTTCCACGACGGTACAGAAGTTGGCTCATGAAGAAGTTGCGGTTCGCGTTCTGAATGCAAGTGTCGGCCAGATCACGGAAAGCGATATCCAGCTTGCCAAGGCTTCGAATGCCATTATCGTGGCGTTCAATGTCCGTGCCACCACGCAGGCCCGTGAACTGGCCCAGCGTGAGGGCGTGGATATCCGTTACTACTCGATCATCTACCAGGTGGCAGATGACGTGGAGCAGCTGGTCAAGGGCAAGGTCGCGCCGAAGCATCGCGAGAAGTTCTTGGGCTACGCCGAGATCCGTCAGGTCTTCAACATCACCAAGACCGGCAAGGTCGCGGGTTGCTACGTCACCGAAGGCCTCGTCAAGCGTGGCTGTGGCGTGCGTCTGCTGCGTGACAACGTGGTCATTCATGAAGGCGAGCTGAGCCAGCTCAAGCGCTTCAAGGACGACGTCAAGGAAGTGGCTCGTGGTTACGAATGTGGTCTCTCCTTCGCGGGTTACAACGATCTGCGTGAAGGCGACGTAGTCGAGTGCTACGAAATGGAAGTGATCCCGGCTTGAGTTCGCGTTCGAGACATGACCTGAAGGGCCCTGCCGGCGTTGTTGCTCAGGGCCCTAGTACCCGCCAGCTCCGGGTGGCCGAAGAAGTCCGCCGTGTTCTGGCGGAACTGTTCGCCCGGACAGAGTTCCGTGACCCGGAACTGCTGGATGTGCGGATCACGGTAACGGAAGTCCGTATCTCTCCGGATTTCAGACACGCCACAGCCTTTGTGACGCGTCTGGGACGGAGCGATGTGGAGGTTCTGCTGCCCGCCCTGAAGCGGGTGGCGCCCTTCCTGAGAACGGGGCTGTCCAAGGCTCTCAATCTCCGGACGGTTCCGGAAATCCACTTCCAGCCGGATACGGCGCTGGATAACGCCATGGAACTCGACGAGATCATGCGGTCTCCGGAAGTCCGGCGGGATCTGGAAAAAGATCCGGAATAATTTTTCAAAAATGCTCCTCACTTCCGGTGGGGAGCATTTTTTGCATTCTGCCCCTTTGCTGGTCTATCAGCGGCCTTCACAAGCAAGGACAGGATGTATGGGCAGGAAACGTGGACGCGATATCGACGGGTGGCTGATTCTCGACAAGCCGCTGGGTCCGACCTCCACGGATATGGTCAACAAGCTCCGTTGGGCGTTTGATGCGAAAAAAGCCGGGCATGGCGGGACGCTCGATCCGCTGGCCTCCGGTGTACTGCCGATTGCGTTCGGTAAGGCGACGCGGACCATTCCTTACATCATGGATGCGACAAAACGTTATCGCTTTACCCTGACATTTGGTGAAAGCCGGACGACAGATGACCTTGAGGGCGAGGTTCTGGCGACATCGCCGAACCGTCCGACAGATGAACAGATTCTGGCTGTCCTACCGGCGCTGACAGGTAATGTCATGCAGGTCCCGCCTGTTTTCTCGGCGCTTCGGGTGGGAGGAGAGCGGGCCTATGACATGGCGCGTGCCGGCCGTCCGCCCGAGCTTCCGCCACGTCCGGCACGGATCGATTCGATAACGCTTGTGGATCGTCCGGATGCGGATACGGCTGTTTTTGATGTGCAATCCGGCAAGGGTGTTTATATGCGCTCGCTCGCGCGGGACATCGCGTTGGCTTGTGGAACTGTTGGACATATTTCGGTGCTGCGGCGGACGAAGTGCGGGCCGTTCGATCTGAGCCATGCCCTGACGATCGATCAGATATCACTGGACAAATCGACTCAAACTGTGGACAACGCCGATGCTCTTCCGGCTCCTCTGCTGGATGCGGCGACCGCGCTGGTCGACATCCCGGCGCTGGCCGTCACCGATGCGGAGGGAAGGATGCTTGTCTGGGGGCAGTCGATAGACCCCGCGGACCTTATGCATCCTCTGCCGGCATCGTCACAGGGGGATGACCATCTGTGGCGCGCGATGATCGGAGAGCACGTGCTGGGTCTGTGTCATGTCCGTCATGGGCGGCTCAGGGCAGCGCGGATGCTGGAAAACCACGAGTTTTTTGGAGAACACGATGTCGATTACCGCAGAACGCCGCACGGCACTGATTTCTGAGTACAAGCAGAGCGAGACGGATACAGGTTCGCCGGAAGTACAGGTTGCCATCCTGTCCGAGCGTATCGTCAACCTGACCGAGCACCTCAAGACCCACAAGAAGGACTTCCACTCCCGTCGTGGTCTTCTGATGATGGTCGGTCAGCGTCGTAGCCTGCTGGACTATCTGAAGCGCAAGGACCAGGCCCGTTACCAGAGCCTGATCGAGCGTCTCGGCCTGCGTCGCTGAGTTGATCTGTCCGGGAGCCTGCTCCCGGACACCCTCGCCATCGCCTGTCCGGCGGTGCGGGTGCGCGACCGGCGTTTCAGGCCACATGGTGTCATGCCGGGGATGTCCCGCCATCACCGCCATGCCGTCCGAAACGCTGCTCCGCCACCTGCCGGACACCCGGAGATGGTTTCACCCTTAATTTGGGAAAACATGCATGTTTGATTATTTCCGCAAGGAAATCGAATGGGCCGGACGCCCCCTGATCCTGGAGACCGGCAAGGTCGCACGCCAGGCAGACGGCGCGGTCATGATCACCTATGGCGACACGGTTGTGCTCTGCACCGCCGTTGGTGCCAAGAGCGTCAAGCCGGGACAGGATTTCTTCCCGCTGACGGTCAACTATCAGGAAAAGGCTTACGCCGCTGGCAAGATCCCAGGTGGATTCTTCAAGCGTGAAGGCCGTCCGTCCGAAGCCGAAGTCCTGAACGCCCGACTGATCGATCGTCCGATCCGTCCGTTGTTCCCGGAAAACTTCCGCAACGAAGTCCAGATCACCGCAACGGTTCTGAGCTACGACAACGAAAACGATCCGGCTCTCGTGTCGCTGATCGGCTGCTCGGCTGCCCTGACGCTCTCCGGTATTCCGTTCTTTGGCCCCGTCGCCTGCGCCCGTATCGGCCGCATTGATGGCAAGCTGGTTGTGAACCCGGTTCATGACGAACTCAAGGACAGCACGCTCGACCTGATGGTCGCCGGTACGGCCGAAGGCGTACTGATGGTCGAATCCGAAGCCAGCGAGCTTTCGGAAGAGACGATGCTTGAAGCCGTCACGCTGGGACACACGTCCTTCCAGCCGGTTATCGACGCCATCATCGCGCTGGCCGAGCACGCTGCGAAGGCACCGTGGGATCTGCCGTCGCTGACGAAGGAAGAAATCGCCCTTCGCAAGCGCGTCGAGAAAGTTGGCAACAAGCTGATGGCGGACGCTTACAAGGAGCGTCAGAAGCAGGCCCGTTACAAGAAGGTCGGCGAAGCCAAGGACCGGATCAACGAGATTCTGGCCGAGGAAGGTCTGGATCTGGAACTTGCCAAGCCGATGCTCAAGGAGCTTGAGGCGCAGGTCGTTCGTGGGTCCATCCTCAAGACCGGCATCCGCATTGATGGTCGTGACCTGAAGACGGTTCGTCCGATCCTTGCCGAAGTCGGCATCCTGCCGCGCGCTCATGGATCGTCCCTGTTCACGCGTGGCGAGACGCAGGCCCTCGTGGTTGCGACGCTTGGCACGGGTCAGGACGAGCAGATCATCGACGCGCTGGAAGGCGAATACCGTTCCAACTTCCTGCTGCACTACAACTTCCCTCCGTATTCGGTCGGCGAGTGTGGTCGCATGGGCTCCCCTGGTCGTCGTGAGATCGGACATGGCAAGCTGGCATGGCGCGCAATCCGTCCGCTGCTGCCGACCAAGGAAGTCTTCCCGTACACGATGCGTGTGGTTTCCGAGATCACGGAAAGCAACGGTTCGTCTTCCATGGCGACGGTCTGCGGTTCTTCGCTCGCACTGATGGATGCCGGCGTTCCGCTGCCGCGTCCGGTAGCCGGCATTGCCATGGGTCTGATCAAGGAAGACCGTGGCTACGCTGTCCTGTCCGACATCCTAGGTGATGAAGATCATCTCGGTGACATGGACTTCAAGGTGGCCGGTACAGCTGACGGCGTGACCGCGCTTCAGATGGACATCAAGATTACGTCCATCACGCCGGAAATCATGAAGATCGCGCTGGAACAGGCCCGTGAAGGCCGCATCCACATCCTTGGCGAAATGTCCAAGGCTCTGACGGAAGGCCGTTCGGATGTTTCTGGCAATGCTCCGAAGATCACGACGATTTCCGTGCCGAAGGAAAAGATCCGCGACGTGATCGGTTCCGGCGGTAAGGTAATCCGCGAGATCGTTGAGTATTCGGGTGCGAAGGTCGATATCGGCGAAGATGGTACCGTGACGATTGCCGCTGCGAACGACGAGCAGGCCCAGAAGGCTATCTCCCGGATCGAAGGCATTGTCGCCGAGCCGGAAATCGGCCGTATCTATGACGGCAAGGTCGTCAAGGCTGCCGATTTCGGTGCGTTCGTGAACTTCCTTGGCCCGCGTGACGGTCTGGTTCACATTTCCGAACTGGCTGAAGGCCGCGTTGCGAAGACGTCCGACGTCGTCAAGCAGGGCGACGAGGTTAAGGTCAAGGTCATCGGGTTCGATGATCGCGGCAAGGTCAAGCTCTCCATGAGGGTTGTCGATCAGGCCACGGGCGCCGATATTACGGAAAGCGTGGGGGCCCGACCGGCCCGACCGCCCCGTCGCGACGCCGAGTGAGTGTTGGGGCGGGGCTCACAAGGCCCCGCCCTTTTTTTTCTGAGTTTCGGAGACAGCCAGTCCCCATGAAATCTATTGATACCCTCCGTTTTGGTGGTCAGGACGTGCTGCCTCTGATCGAAGGGGGCAAAGGTGTCTCCGTCTCTACGGGCGTCTCGGCCGGACACTGGGCCGCTGCGGGCGGGATTGGGACCATTTCGGCTGTCAATGCGGACAGCTACGATCAGGACGGTCATCCGGTTCCGCAGGTCTATCATGGTCGTACGCGCCGTGAGCGCCAGCAGGAACTGATCCGTTACGCGATTGATGGCGGTATCGCGCAGGCGAAGATCGCTCATGAGATTTCGGGCGGCAGAGGCCGGATCAACGTCAATATCCTTTGGGAAATGGGTGGGGCCGAAGAGGTCATCATCGGGATTCTCGAAGGCGCTCCGGGGCTGGTGCATGGCGTGACCTGTGGTGCGGGGATGCCGTACCGCCTGTCCGAAATCGCGGTCCGCTTCGGCATTCCCTATTATCCGATCGTGTCTTCGGGACGGGCGTTCAACGCCCTGTGGCGGCGTGCGTACAGCAAGGCGCCGGAACTGCTGGGCGGCGTGGTTTATGAAGATCCGTGGCGTGCGGGTGGCCATAACGGTCTGTCCAACACAGAAAATCCGTTTTCGCCTGAAGATCCGTATCCGCGCGTTCTCGAACTGCGTCGGGTTATGCGGAACTATGGTCTGGGCGAGACGCCGATCATCATGGCCGGTGGTGTCTGGCATCTTGAGGACTGGCAGGACTGGATCGGAAACCCGGAACTGGGACCGATTGTGTTCCAGTTCGGAACCCGCCCGCTGCTGACTCAGGAAAGCCCGATCCCGGACGCGTGGAAGCGCCGTCTGCTGACGTTGAAGGAGGGGGATGTTTATCTTAACCGCTTCTCCCCGACCGGGTTCTATTCTTCGGCAGTTCGTAACAGCTTCATGCAGGATCTGTGCGGGCGGTCTGAGCGTCAGGTGCCGTACAGTCAGGAATCCGGTGGCGGCTATGAGGCGTCTTATGGCGTTGGTGCCCGCAAGCGCGAGGTCTTCGTGCCGGCTGCCGACCGTCCCCGGATTGCGGAGTGGGAAGCCGCAGGCTTTACCGAGGCCCTGCGGACGCCGGATGATACGCTGGTCTTCGTGACGCCGGAAAGCGCGCGCGAAATCCTTGCGGACCAGACGGCCTGTATGGGGTGCCTCTCGCAGTGCCGGTTCTCCAACTGGATGCAGCGGGAGCCTTATACCAATGGTCAGAAGGCAGATCCGCGCTCCTTCTGCATCCAGAAGACGCTCCAGACCATTTCCCATATTCCGCCCGGTGCGGATGAGGATAACGTGGTCGACCATAACCTTATGTTCGGCGGCACGAATGCGTGGCGTTTCGGAACCGACCCGTTCTACGCGAACGGCTTTGTCCCGACGGTCAGCCAGCTCGTGGAGCGTATTCTGACCGGTCGCTGATGGCCTCTGACCCGCCGCTTCTCCGCCAGACGCCTTCCTCCCGCGCCTCACAGGGGCGGGAGAGACCGTTTGATTTTCTGAAGCAGTTTCTGGCGCGTCATTCGGTTCCCGTAAGCCCGGAGCAGATTGCTCCGGCAGAAGGAACCCGGGCGGCGGTGGCGACGGTCGTGGCGCTGCTTCCCGCGATTTATGAACATCAGGCCGTTCTGGCCTGGGCTGGCTTTGCCGCCTTCTGGAGCTGCCTGATCGAGCCGGGGGGCACGGCGCGCGAGCAGTTTCGTATTCTTGGACTTTTTACGGCGTGCGGCACGATCCTTGGGGGCGTGACGTCGCTGATTGCGGTGTATCCGCTCTGGGGTGTGCTGCCCTGGCTTGTGCTGACGGGGCTGATGGCGGGTCTGGCCAGGGCGCTGTCGCCGTCCATCGCGCTGCTTTGTGCGCTGCTGGGCTGTGTCATGCTGGCGGGCACCGGGTTTCCGGCGCATAGATTTCAGGACGCTCTCGTCGTTGCTCTTGCGTTTGGGGGCGGGGGGCTCTGGGCGGCATTTCTGTGTCTCGTGGTTTGGCCGCAGCATCCTTACGCCCCTGCGCGACGGGCTGTTGGAGCCTGTTACCGGCTGCTGTCGGTTATGGCGGGTGAGATCGCAGCGGGGCGACTTCAGGAAACCGTACACCGGCAGAATGTGCGTACGGCCATCGAGCGGGCCCGGGGGCTGGCGCTTCAGATCGATGCCGGACATGCGAGTTACGGTATGCGCGGGCGGCTGATTGCTTCGCTGGCCGGGGCAGAACGTCTGTTTACCGCCATGTTGGCCGTGGAACATCTTGTCGAAACCCGTGGGCTGGATTTTGAGGCGCGGGGCACGCTGGCGGCTTTTTCGGCTCTGTGTCAGCACGCGAGCGACGCAGCGCTCGAACCTGCGCCTGATCTTGAACATCTGGCCGCTGAAGGGCTGGCGTTGGCGGGGGTTATTCCTGCCACGGCGGGGCCGGTTGGCGAACTTGTGGCGACCAGTGCGCGGACGCTGGGAACACTGGCCGAGGGACTGGCGCAAAAGTCGCGGCTCCCGTTCGATGCTGAACTGCCACGTCATGCGGCGCGTCTGACGCCGACGATCTGGCAACATGCGCTGCGTCTCGTGGTGGGTCTTCTGGCGACCTATCTGACAAGTTGGTGGCTGGATCTGGATTATGGTTTCTGGGCGCTGGTGGCAGTGCTTCTGGTGATCCAGCCCTCCGGTCAGACAACGCTGGTGCGCGCGCTCGAACGCGTTCTGGGGACGCTGGGTGGTGGTGTGCTCGCACTGTTGCTGACGCCGTTTCTGCCGGGTTCTGCGCAGATGCTGGCGGCGGTGGCGGCTTTCGTGATCGGGGCGATCGCGATGCGCGCGGTCAATTATACCATGCTGGTCGTGTTCATCAGCGCGCAGTTTATCGTCGTGACAGAAATGCTCATGCCGTCGCAAGGCATTGCGTGGATGCGGGTGCTGGATAATACGCTCGGCAGTGTCATCGGACTGCTGTGTGCGTTCATGGTCTGCCCACAGCGGCGGGGGCAGGACATGGATGGCCTCTTGCAAGCGGCAGTGATCGGCAATCTGCGGTATGTGTCGGCTGTGTTGAAGCGGGAAGATCCCGTGACGACAGATCGCGTCCAACGTCAGGCCGGGATCGATACCACACGGGCCGAGTTTGCTCGTGGCTCACTTCCCGTTCTGGGCGGGGTCTCGGCAGTGGGAGAACGCGCGACACAGGCTCATGCCCTGTTGCGGGCGCTGCGTCGTCTGAGCGGGGAGGCGACGTTGCTGCGGTTCGATATTTCGGCTGGGTTATGTGAAGGTGATGCTCAGGCCGGGGAGCGCTGGAGCGCTACGGCTGCGGCTCTTGAGGCGGGGGCACCCTTCGCAGACATTGCCCAGAAGATCGAAAATGGAGACGTCATGGCCGAGATCGCCGCATTGGAGCGTGCGGGACGCAAGACTGTCTGATCCCGGAGGCGGATCACCGCCTCCGGTTTTTATGAGCAGATATGATAGGGTTCAGCGGCGTCCACCGGGTCCATGACCGCCACCGGGTCCACGACCGCCCTGGCCACCGCCATGGTTGCCACCGCCCATTCCTCCGCCGCCCGGCCTTCCCGGTCCCTGACCGCCTCCGGGTCTTCCGCCACCAAGTCCCTGTCCGGGGTCACCTCCGGGTCTGCCGTTGGGTCTACCCTGTCCGCCGGGACCATGACCGGGTCCTCCAGGGCGGGGGCCGGGACGTACGCCGGGAGGCCGCCCCGGACCGCGTCCGGGATAAGGGCCGACGTAATAACCGGGTCCCCAGCCCCAGCCTGGGCCCCATGTGCTGCCCCAGCCGCGATTATAGGTGCTGCTGTAATAGCCCCCGCCGCCATAATAGGTGCCGTATTGGCCGGGACCGCCATATTCATAGTCACCGCAGCCCGACAAAAGCCCCAGAAGGCAGAGCGTACCGCCAAGGCGCAGGAAGGTTTTTGTTGTCCAACGGGTCATTTCGTATCTCCTGCCGCGCTGGGATCATGCCATTCCATGACTCCGAAAACGGCGCCGCTCGGGTCGGCGAGGACGGCGATCATGCTGTTCTGATGATCGGGATGGGGCTGCACGAGAACACGTCCTCCAAGCTGCACGGCTTTTTCGGCGGCACTCCCGACGCTGTCCACCTGAACGAAGCCGATCCAGCGCGCGCTCGCATCCGGGGGCAGGCGCGCCGGTAGGGGATTGACGGTCGCACGGGCGATGGACTGTGAATCCAGAATATAGCGCTGGTGCGTGTCGGGAGGGGGGGCGTCTTCAACCTGATAGCCGAAGAGTTTCTGATAGAACCCCGCGCTGGCTGCGGGAGCCGGGGTCAGGATCGCATGCCAGATCCAGTCGCCCTGAGCCGTGTCGTCCGTATCGTCACGGTCGCCGTGAGGGGCGTGCAAAGCAGCAAAAAGTCCGCCCTGCGGGTCGGCGATAATGGCCTGTTCGCCGCGACCCGGAACGATGGTCGGACGGTACAGGATTTTGCCGCCCCACTGGAGCGATTCCCTGGCCGCTGTCGGGACGTCGAGTGCCGAAATGAACGGAAGCCAGAGCGGCTGGGGCGGGTTATCCGTGTCGGGCAGAGGACGTTCGACCAGCCCGGCTACGACATGACCGTTGACCAGCGCCTCGGCATAATGGCCGCGCGAGACGGGGCGGTCCTGAAAATTCCAGCCCAGAAGCGCGCCATAAAAGGCCTTGGCTTTGGCCAGATCGGGCGTTGTGAGCTGTGTGTAGACGATCTTGCCGGGGAGGGTTTTTGAGAGCGCGACTGGCGTCTCAGCGGTGTTGGTCGTCTGCGCAGAGGCATCGGGAGCAAAGGCTGTCAGGCCGAAGCCAAGGGTGAGGGCTGCTGACAGCGTGACGGCGACCGTGCCTGTTCGGGAGAGGCGGGAAAAGGGCGGCAAAGGCGGCACTCCTTCTGTTCTGATCTGCACGGTGCGCCTTCGAGACGATCGGCAGGCCGTAGGGGAGCATCCTGTGGCTCCCCGTAATAAAGGCATGACGTTTCACGTCCCATTCCGTTCCCGGAATGCAGCAAAAATGTGGCGCGGCCCTGGGAGGCAGATCTTGGGGGATCAGATCAGGGCGAGCTCGGCCAACTCCTTCCGAAGCTGTGGCGGGAGATCGGCAATGCCGTCATGACCAAGGCTGCTGCCCAGATCGGGGGGTGCGTCCTTGGGTTCCAGATAGCGCCAGCCCTGAAACGGGCGCATCGGGCGTGGCTGGACCGGGATGATTTCGTCGGACACGACGATCAGCGTGCCCGTGCTGCCATCCGCGCGCTGGGCGCTTTCCAGTCCGATGATGGGTTGGCGGCACAGGACCATGCCGTCCATCACGCGATACAGGGAACCACCGTCCAGAACCTCCTCGGCCCGTTTGGGCATGGTGCGGGTCTGAACGGTAGCGTGGCCGTTGATGCGGTAATGGTTCAGCCGTTCGCGCAGGACTTCGATGCTCGGGCAGCCGACGGCCAGTTTGATGATGTTCAGCATAGGTGTCGGATGCCCTCCTTCAAGCTCTCAGTGCGTGCTTGGTCAGTGTGTACCGGGGGCGTTCTGGGACTGCGAGACGAAATCGTTGATGAAGCGCGTCTTGTCGATGGACTGCACGATCTTCACCTTCCGCAGACCCATACCCTTCGGCGCTGTGGAGTCCGGCCAGATATGGGCGTGACCGTAATCCATCCCGTGGTCGATATTGACGTTCATGATGGCCGTGACGGATTTTGTGATCAGTGTCGGATCAACGGCGATGGCGGAGGTCAGTTCATCCCACAGCGGCAGGGGCGCCTGATACTTTTGCAGATAATCCGTGACAGCGTTGTGCTTTGCGTCGATGCGGTTGGCCAGTTCGGGCGTCATCATGATGTCGTTCGAGACATTACCGACGCAGGTGATGGCGGGCCATGGCGCTGTCAGGGCGATCTGGGCGGCTTCGGGGTCCATGATCAGGTTGAAGTCGGACGCGAAATCGGCATTGCCGGTGACGGACATCATGCTGGCATCGAGTAGGCCGCCCATGAAGACGAGCTGTTTGGCGGTTTCGGCGAAAGTCGGGTCGATCCGGATGGCGAGGGCGAGGTTCGTCAGCGGACCTGCGGCGATGATCGTGACCTGATGCGGATGGGCGTGGACCTCACGGATCAGAAACATGGCGGCCGGAAGCGCGTCGGCGGTGATATGAGGCGCGCCTTCAGTCAGCTTGCGGACGGGCGGCTGTGTGGCCGGGACGTGTTCGATGGAGCCGAGGCCACCCCATGCGCCCTTCCAGGGAATGATGCCGAACTGCTGTTCGCGCAGTTTCGTCTCCGCGACCGTGTTGACCAGCGGCGTGGTGGCGCCATCGGCGACAGGGATCTGGGTCTGGTGGGCAATTTCCAGAAAGCGCAGGGCATGCGCCGTGCCCGCGTTCTCCCAGTCATCGCCAACGACGGAGGTCAGGCCGAGCAGCGTCACGCCGGGGCGGTTGAGCAGGGGAATGATGGACTGGATGTTGGAACCGCCCGGACCGAGGAAGTCGTTGTCGAGCACGACGTAATTCGGAGCGGGAGCCGCGTTCGCAGCGGAAAGCGGGGCGAGTACGGTGCAGGCAGCCAGAAGGGCAGAGAGAATGGATCGGCGCATGGTCTCTTCCAGATGGATTAAGACCGGATCATGCCCTCAAGTGACGAGGCGCGCCAGTATCGCTTCAAGACGAAGCCGTCCTTCGCCGGTCGCGCGCAGGATACCGCTGTCCCGTTCAAGGTAGTTTTCCTCGATGCAGGCTTCGAGTAGGTCCGGGTCCACACAGTCCAGAAGCGCGCGGCCCGTGCGAGCGGCGAACTGGGCTTCGTTGATCCCTTCAGACAGGCGCAGGCCCATCAACAGGGCTTCGCGGCCTTTTTCTTCCGGCGTGAGAAGGGTTTCTTCGGTACTACCGGAGCCGGTTTTTTCAACCCGTTCGGCCCAGGGTTCGGGCGCACGGTGACGGCGGGTGGCGTAAAGCTCGCCGTCCAGCGTGAGGCGTCCATGAGCGCCGGGGCCGATGCCGATATAATCCGCATAGCGCCAGTAGGTCAGGTTATGGCGGCTCTCGGCGCCTGGACGGGCGTAGTTCGAGACTTCATAGGGCAGGAGGCCGTGACGGGCGGCGATGTCGCCGGTCAGGTCATAGAGGCGTGCGGCGGTGTCTTCGTCGGGCAAGGTGAGTTCGCCACGCCGGTGCATGGCTTCGAACTTGGTGCCGGGTTCGATGGTGAGCTGGTACAGCGACAGGTGATCGGCCACGAGGTCGAGCGCTGTGGTCAGTTCGTCCGTCCAGTCGGCGTCGCTCTGGCCGGGGCGGGCGTAGATCAGGTCGAAAGAAATGCGCGGGAACAGGGTTCGGGCGGTTTCGAGCGCGCGGATGGCCTGCGTGGCGGAGTGTTCGCGGCCAAGCTTGTGCAGCGCATCGTCCCGCAGGCTCTGCACGCCGAGCGAGACGCGGTTGACCCCGGCCTGACGGAACGCCGCGAATTTTTCGGCCTCAACGCTGGTCGGGTTGGCTTCGAGCGTGATTTCCAGATCGTTTTCGGCATCGAACAGGCGATGCGCGTCTTCGATCAGGGCTGCGACGGTTTCGGGGGCCATGAGCGACGGGGTGCCCCCACCGAAAAAGATCGAACGCAGGGGACGTTTGACGCGATTGCGGGTCAGGCGGGCGGCGTCGTGGGCCAGTTCACGGCGCAGGGCTGCGGCAAAGCGCTGCTGCGGAATCACCTCCCGGACATGGGAGTTGAAATCGCAGTAGGGGCACTTCGCCAGACAGAACGGCCAGTGGATGTAGAGGGAAAGTGGCTTGGCCAAAGGACGGGACGTCAAATGGCGATCCGGACGCCGAATTCCACCACGCGGTCAGGCGGGATGCGCAGAAACTCGGTCGTGGAGGCCGCATTGCGCTGGAGCAGGAGGAAGATCCACATGCGCCAGAGCTGCATCTTCGGCACGCGGGAGCGTACGACGAGTTCATGCGACGTGAAGTAGGACGCCTGAATGGCGTCGAACGCCACGCCGAGCGCGTTCAGTTCCAGAAGGGCGCGGGGGAGATTGGGCATCTCCATGAAGCCGTAGCGGACGATGACGCGGTGAATGTTGGGGGCCAGTTCCTGAACGATGGCGCGGTGGCCGCGCTCGGCTTCCGGCTGGTCGAGGTTCTGGACCGTCACGAACAGGATGTGATCGTGCAGGACCTTGTTGTGCTTGAGGTTATGCAGCAGCGAGTTCGGCACGATATCGGGGTTGGCGGTCAGGAAGACGGCCAGACCGGGAACACGGATCGTGCGGGATTGCGGCAGACGCGCGAGGAAAGAGCCCATCGGCATGGAATCCGCCTGCTGGCGGGCGGCGATGAGGCTGCGTCCGCGCTTCCAGGTGGTCATGATGATGGTGCTGATGATGCCGATCGCGAGCGGGACCCAGCCGCCATCGGGGATCTTGAGCACGTTTGCCGAGAAGAAAATGCTGTCTACGATGAAGAAGAAGCCGAAGACGATCGCAACCGTAGCGGTCTTCCATTTGAAGACGCGGCGGAACACCACCATGGCCAGGACGCAGGTGCACAGGAATGTTCCCGTTACGGCGATGCCGTAGGCTGCGGCCAAGGCCGAGGACGTGCGGAACGACAGCACCAGAACCAGCGCGCCGAAGGCCAGAATCCAGTTCAGCGACGGCAGATAGATCTGCGCTTCTTCCGACGCATTGGTGTGCATGATGCGGGTGCGGGGCAGGTAGCCGAGCTGGATGAGCTGACGGCACAGCGAGAAGCTGCCAGAGATGCCCGCCTGCGAGGCGATCACGGTTGCGAAGGTCGCAAGGATCAGCATCGGGATTTGTGCCCAATGGGGCACCAGCAGATAGAACGGGTTGGACAGGGCATGCGGATTATGGATCAGCAGCGCGGCCTGTCCGAAATAGTTCAGTGTCAGGGACGGCAGGACGAAGAACAGCCAGGCCTTGCGGATCGGGGCGCGCCCGAAATGGCCCATATCGGCATAAAGCGCCTCCGCACCGGTGACGGACAGGACGACCGAACCAAGTGCGATGAACGACAGATAGCCGTGCATGATGATGAATTCGAGCGCGAAAGTCGGGGACAGGGCAAGCAGAATATGGGGGTAGAGGAAGATGCCCTTGACGCCGAGAATGGCGAGAACCGCGAACCAGATGACCATGATCGGCCCGAAAGCCTTGCCGATCTTGCCGGTTCCCAGAACCTGAACCGAGAACAGGCCGATCAGCACGATGATGGCCAGCGGAATGATGATGTGGCTTGCCGAGGGCACGGAGGTTTCGATGCCCTCTACAGCCGAAAGCACCGAAATGGCGGGCGTGATGATGCTGTCACCAAAGAACAGGCAGGTGCCCGCAATGCCCACAAGACCGAACAGCCATCGAAAATGCTGCGACTTGCAGACGCGCTGGGCCAGAGACATGAGGGCGATGATGCCGCCTTCGCCATCATGATCAGCCCGCATGATGAGAATGACGTATTTGAACGTCACGATGAGCATCAGCGCCCAGAACGTCAGGCTCGCAAGTCCCATGATTTCCCAAGGCTGGGCGGGGGCCTTGGGGGAACTGACAATGCTGACGGAGGATTGCAGCGCATAGAGCGGGCTTGTGCCGATGTCGCCGTAAACCACACCCAGAACCGTAAGCAGCGCACCCATGCCGGCGGGGCGCTTGTGGCTGGAGCCGTCGTCTTCGCCGCCGATTTCGTGGGTATGGCCTTCCGAACGGGCCTGCTCGATCGTTTGGACGATGTCGCCGGAGTCGTTGGGAATCCCTACGCCATGAGGAGGGTTTGAGGCGCGGTCACCGTCATGTTCAGGCATTGCTGGTTCCATTTACGGGCGTCAGTAGAGTGCCGTCATCTCCTGTCGCAGCACTCGTCAAGCGCGCTCCACATCACGGCAACTTCCCCTCATGACAAGATTTCTGCGACAGACGCAAGCCATGCGTCAGGATTGTGGCACGGGACGGCTTCCGAAAATGGCGGTTCCCACCCGGACGAGCGTCGCGTTTTCGGCAATGGCGGTTTCAAAATCCGCGGACATGCCCATCGAGAGCACCGGAAGTCCGTGGCGTTCGGCAGCTCTGCGCAGGAAGTGGAAATGGGGCGCGGGGTCTTCATCCTCAGGGGGGATACACATCAGGCCACGGATTTTCGGGCCAAATTTTTCAAGAGAGGTTTCGATGAACGCATCGGCTTCTTCGCGGGGAATGCCGGATTTTTGCGGTTCGTCACCTGTATTGACCTGAACGAGAAGCTCGGGGAGACGGCCTGTTTTCTGTGCGGCTTTCTCGATGGCGTCTGACAAAGACGGGCGGTCAAGACTCTCGATCACGTCCGCGATCTGACAGGCTTCTAGGGCTTTGTTGGTCTGAAGGCCGCCGATGATGTGCAGGCGCAGGTCCGGGAAGTGTTCGCGAAGCTGCGGAAATTTGGAGGTGGCTTCCTGCACGCGGTTTTCGCCGAACAGGCGCTGACCGGCTTTCAGCGCGGCTTCGACGCTCTCGATCGGGTGGAACTTGCTGACGGCCACGAGAGACACGTCCGCCTCTGCGCGCCCGGCTTTTTCGCAGGCCTGAGCGATACGATGACGGATGGCGGCGAGGTTTTGGGCAATAAGATCGGACATGTCGGGAGAAGACGCCATTGCGTCCGTGGCCGCAAGATGCGATTTCGGCAGGATGCGAGAGATCGATAGCCTGTCATGACCCAGCCCCCATCCAACAAGCCTCCCCGCAATCCGGCCTCCGGAACCCGGAATGGTGGACCACGTCGTCCCCAAAGTGGTCGTACGCCGCAGCATCGTCCTGCCCCGGACCCGACGCGGGATCTTGCGTTCGATATTGTCTGTGGCGTGATCGAGCATCGCCGGATGCTGGAGACGACGCTGGATCGCGCGGGACAGGGACTGGACCCGCGGGATCGGGCTTCGGCCCATCGTCTGGCGGCGACGACATTGCGTCATCTTGGCAGCATGACCGAACTGCTTCAGCCGCTGCTGCGCCGCGAACCGCCCGAGCCGGTGCGTTGCGCGTTGCTGATGGGCGTGGCGCAGTTGCTGCATCTTGAAACGCCGCCTCATGCGGCTGTCGGGACGATCGTGGACCTTCTGCGTCGTCGCGGTCTGGCGCCGTTTGCGGGGCTGGCCAATGCCGTGCTTCGTCGCGTGGCGCGGGAAGGGCAAGAGCTTCTGGATGGTTTGGATGAGGACCGGCTGGATGTGCCGCCCTGGTTGTGGAGTGCATGGGGCAAGCGGGCACGGGCGATTTCGCGCGGGTTGCATCGTGAAGCACCGCTGGATCTGACGCTGCGTCCGGGAGCCGTCGCACCGGAAGGTGGCGAGCTGTTGCCGACAGGGTCCGTCCGTTATCCGGCCGGGACGCGCATCACGACGCTGGAAGGCTTCGAGGACGGCGCGTTCTGGGCGCAGGACGTGGCGGCGACCATGCCGGTGAAGTTGATGGGCGATGTGTCGGGCAAGAGCGTCGTGGATCTCTGTGCGGCGCCGGGTGGCAAGACGGCCCAGCTTGCAACGGCTGGGGCGCATGTCGTGGCGGTCGAGCGTGAGGAAACGCGCGCGCAACGGCTTGAAGACAATATCGCGCGCCTGAAGCTGTCGGCGAAGACGGTTGTGGCGGATGCCGCAACATGGCGTCCAGACGCGCCGGTGGACATGGTTCTGCTCGACGCGCCATGTTCCGCGACGGGCACCCTGCGTCGTCATCCGGATGTGTTGTGGATCAAGCGTCCGCGGGACGTGACGGCTCTGGCGGAAGGTCAGGATGTGCTGATCGATGCGGCGCGTGAGATGCTCAAGCCGGGTGGCGTGCTGCTTTATGCTGTCTGCTCGCTTCAGGACGAGGAAGGTCCGGAGCGGATCAAGGCAGCGATTGCGCGCGGTGGCTGGAAGTTCGATCCGTTTTCGGAAGCGGAACTGGCCGATATGGCCGTTGCCCGGACATGGGACGGGATGTTCCGCACCCATCCGGGCCTGTGGAGCGAACTTGGCGGCATGGACGGCTTCTTTGCCGCGCGCCTGATCAAGGTCTGAGGGCGGTCGGCATCGGGAGTGCCCCCGATGCCAGATGTGCTGTCTTCAGGGCGCCGGGTTGGAGTGCACCTGATGGATGGCGTTGATCTTCTCTTCCAACTCGGGCGTGATGATGACATCCGTTGCACCGAGAATGGTACGGAGCTGATCGACGCTGGTGGCGCCGATGATGTTGGACGTCACGAACGGGCGTGAGGTGACGAACGCGATCGCGAGTTGGGTAGGGTCGATCCCTTCCTCGCGGGCGAGGGCGTGATAGGCCGTGATGGCGTCGTCAACGCCGGGCTTCTGGTAGCGCTGGCCGCGATCGAACAGTGTGGTGCGGGCACCAGCGGGGCGCGCGCCGTTCAGATATTTTCCAGTCAGATAGCCTTGTGCGAGCGGGGAATACGCCAGCAGTCCGACCTTCTCGTGCAGCGCCATCTCGGCAAGGCCGATCTCGAAGGTCCGGTTGATCAGGTTATAGGCGTTCTGGATGGAGGCGACGCGCGGCAGGCCCGTGCGGGAGGCTTCCAGAAATTTCGAGACGCCCCAAGCGGTCTCGTTGGAGAGGCCGACATGGCGGATCTTGCCTTCATTCAAGAGATCGCCGAGCACGCCGAGCGTATCCTCGAAAGGAACGGCGGAGTCTTCTGGCAGGTCGCGGAAGGTCGTGCCGCCTTCGCCGAACAGGCCCACTTTCCGGTCGGGCCAGTGGAGCTGGTAGAGGTCGATGTAATCAGTGCCGAGGCGATGCAGGGAGCCTTCGAGCGCATAGCGGATCTGGCGCGGGGTGAGGCGTGCTTCCTCGCCGTTAGGGCGGAACCACGGCATGGCCGTGCGGCCGACAACCTTGCTGGCAATGACGAGACGATCACGGCCGCCGCGTGCTTTCAGCCAGCTTCCGATAATGGTTTCGGTTGATCCCTGCGTATCGGCACGGGGCGGGATGGAATAGAGTTCGGCGGTGTCGATGAAATTGATGCCGTGGTCCAACGCCATGTCGAGCTGGGCGTGACCCTCGGTTTCGGTATTCTGCTGACCGAAGGTCATGGTGCCGAGGCAGATTTCGCTGACGGCAATGCCGGTGCGGCCAAGTTCACGCTGTTTCATGGAAAAGACCTGATCAGAAATGGGAGAAGCCCCTAGCATGGGGAGGAGCGCGCCATTGATCAAGGCGCGGCTCTGTCCATGTTCTGCTTACGGGGCCAGCGTGACGATGACGCGTAAGCCCCCGCCGGTCCGGTTTTCAAGGCGGACATCCCCGCCCTGACCGTGCAGGATGGTGCGGGCGATGGCCAGACCGAGGCCGGTTCCGCCGGTTTCGCGGTTGCGGCTGCTTTCAATCCGCACGAAGGGTTCGAACACACGCTCCAACTCGTTTTCGGGCAGACCGGGGCCATTGTCCTCGATCAGGATACGGACCGTATTGCCTTTCTCGCCCGGTCGGGTGGCCGGAATGAGGGTGACATGGGCGTCCCCGCCATATTTCAGGGCATTGAGGATCAGGTTGTTCAGGGCACGTTTCAGCGCGACCGAGCGGGCCTTGATGCGGACGGGGACGGTGGGGGGTTCGTAAAACAGGTCTTCCGCCTTGTCCGGCAGGCTCTCGGCGGCTTCGTCCATGATGGTCTGGAGCAGGGCGCGCAGATCCAGCGTGACGATGGGTTCGGCAGAGGCACTATCGCGTCCGAAAGCCAGCGTGGCGGAGACCATGGCTTCCATCTCGTCCAGATCGGCCAGTACCTTGTTGCGCAGCGCGTCATCGTCGATGAATTCGGCCCGCAGCTTCAGGCGCGTGATGGGGGTGCGCAGATCATGACCAATGGCGGTCAACATGAGCGTGCGGTCCGTCACGAAACGGCGGATGCGCGTGGCCATCGTATTGAAGGCAATGGCCGCGCGCCGGATTTCGGAGGGACCGTTTTCGGGCAGGGCTGCGGTGTTGACGTCCCGGCCCAGCGCTTCGGCGGCGTTGGCGAGCGTCGTGACGGGGGCGATCAGCCGCCGCGTGGCCCAGACGATCATCGCACTGCCGGCAATGGACATGACGAGGAACGCAATTAGGAAAGTTGGTGACCCGAACGGATTGGGCAGTGGTGTGACGAACCGGACGACGATCCAGCAATCCCGGTCCGGCAGGAGAATCGAGGTGGAGTGGGTGCGCAGCTTCTGGCCGATCAGGACCTTGCGCGGATAGAGCGACGAAGGCAGGAGCGCCCATCGTACGAAAGGCGGCATGTCGTGACGGTGCATGGTTTCCGGAAAGCGCGGACCGCCTCCCATGAAGCCACCACCCAAAGGTACACCGGGAGGCGCACCGAGAGAGCCGGGAGGCATGTGGAAATCTGGCCCGCCCATGCCGGGCTCTGGAAAGCCCGGTGGTCCCATGCGTGGAGGCATGTCTGGACCGGAGTGGGCCCCGTTCTCGTACATCATGCCCGGTGGCGGAAAGCCGTCATGTGGATGATGCAGGAAAGGAGAGGACATTTTCGGCGGGAGAGGGATTTCATGCCCCTCGATCAACGGGTCTGGCTGCTTGAGAAGCAGGACCGTGACGTTGGAGGGAATGTGCAGGTCTTCGATTGCGTCGCGACGGTCGGCGGGGCTGGCCTCCGCGACCGTGCGGTAGATCGAGAAGACCTGAACCTGTTCCTCATGGATCTGACTGCGCTCTGCAAGATCGAAACGATCCAGCGCGTGGATGACCAGCCCGGCGGCTTCCACTATGGCAAGTCCCACGATCAGCAGAAGGCTGGTGCGCGTGACGAGAGATCGTGGAAGGATGTGCATTCCGATCAGAGACGCTCGACTTCCGCTGCGAGGACATAGCCCCCGCCACGCACCGTTTTGATGACCTGAGCATTGCGGCCGTCGTCTTCGAGCTTGCGACGCAGGCGGCTGACCGCGACGTCAATGGCCCGGTCGAACGGCCCGGCCTGACGGCCCCGTAGCAGTTCCAGAAGCATGTCGCGCGTCAGCACGCGATTGGCGCGTTCCAGCAGCGCCATCAGCAGGTCGTACTCGCCGCCCGTGAGGGAGACTTCCGCACCGTCCGGGTTCAGCAGGCGACGGCGGACGGGATCGAGGCACCAGCCCGCGAAGTGGAT
Organism: Gluconobacter cerevisiae; assembly: GCF_015244675.1. GTDB lineage: Bacteria > Pseudomonadota > Alphaproteobacteria > Acetobacterales > Acetobacteraceae > Gluconobacter > Gluconobacter cerevisiae. The sequence goes on from NZ_JABCQO010000002.1 coordinate 83,595, forward strand.
TTTGCGGGTATCGGCAACTTGCCGCTTGTCTTCAACGTCGATTGTCCGGCGCAGCACCGCGCGGATCCGGGCGAGCAGTTCGCGCGGGTTGAAGGGCTTGGCGACGTAATCGTCCGCGCCGAATTCGAGGCCGATGATCCGGTCGGTTTCGTCGCTCATGGCGGTGAGCATGATGATGGGGACATTGTCCTGCGAGCGCAGCCAGCGCGCGACTTCCAGACCGCTCTCGCCGGGCAGCATCAGATCCAGCACCACGAGCTGATAATGTCCGTTTGCCCAGGCCTTGCGCGCTTCGCGGGCGTCACGGGCCGCCGTGACGCGGAAATGGTTGCGCTCAAGAAACTGGCTCAGCAGTTCGCGGATTTCGCGGTCATCGTCCACGACCAGAAGATGGGGCAGTGTTTCCGTGCTCATGACCAGAGGCCTTTCAGGAATGCTGTGACCCCGTTCGGACTGCTTGTGCCGCCCCTGATAAGGGACGGCACTGCGGCGATGTCAGGCCAGCCAGGGCGGGACAGGCAGGTTTTTCGCACGCAGGAACTCCGGGTTGAACAGCTTGGACTGATATCGGGCGCCACCGTCGCACAGAATTGTAACAATCGTATGTCCGGGTCCAAGACGGCGTGCGGTGCGGATTGCCGCAGCGACATTGATGCCGGACGAGCCACCGACCGAGAGACCTTCGTTCGAGGTCAGCGAGAAAATCTGCTCCAGCGCCTCGGCATCGGGAATGCGTTCGGCGTCATCGGGTGCCGAGCCTTCCAGATTGGCGGTCACGCGGCCCTGACCGATTCCTTCGGTAATCGAACCCCCAGTGATGGTGAGGTCGTTGGACTTCACCCAGCCATAAAGCGCGGAACCTTCCGGATCGGCGAGAACGACGCGCGGTGCGGTCTTTCCGGCTGCTGCGGCCTGATCGCGCAGGCCCAATGCGATTCCAGCCAGTGTTCCGCCCGTGCCGCAGGCGCAGGTGAAGGCGTCAATTTTTCCCCCCGTCTGTTCCCAGATTTCACGGGCCGTAGTGGCGCGGTGGCCTTCGCGGTTGGCGGTGTTGTCGAACTGGTTGGCCCAGAACCCGCCGATCTCTTCGGCCAGACGACGCGAGACATGGACGTAATTGCCCGGATCACGATAAGGCTTGGCGGGGACAAGACGCAGATCCGCGCCGATCATGCGCAGAAAGTCCAGCTTCTCGCGGCTCTGTGTTTCCGGCACGACGATCACGGCCTTGCAGCCTACCGCATGGGCGACCAGCGTCAGGCCGATTCCCGTATTGCCGGCCGTGCCCTCCACGACCGTGCCGCCGGGTTTCAGAGCACCGCTTTTCAGGGCATCATTGATGATCGCAAGAGCCGCGCGGTCCTTTACGGAGCCTCCGGGGTTCATGAACTCGGCTTTGCCGTAGATATTGCAGCCGGTTTCCTCGGACGCGCGTTCAAGGCGGATAAGGGGCGTGCCCCCGATCGCTGCGGTCATACCCGGAGAGGCGGACTGCCATCCGATCGTGGCATCCTGGCGGTTCGGAGAGAGGTCGGTCATACGGTAACTCCTGTGCTGGCCCGTGCTGGGTGAATTATAGAACGCGTTTTGAAAGGATGAGAAAGAGCATGAAGGTTCTGACAGCAAGGCAGGCGTGGGACATGCTTGAAAAAAAGCATGAAACGGTCTCTGCAAACGATGCGCAGCCTGTTCTGGTGGACGTGCGCACTCCGCCGGAATGGATGCATGTGGGATTACCCGACGCGGATGCGATGACTGCGCCGCTTCTGTGCGTGACCTGGCAGCCGGACCTTCAGCGCGAGTTCCTTGAGGCCCTGCTCGAAGCTGTTCCCGATCAGCAGACTCCGCTGCTATTCCTGTGCCGATCGGGCGTGCGGTCACATCATGCCGCGCTTCTGGCGGAAAACGCCGGTTATGCGGATGTCAGCAATATCGTGGACGGATTCGAAGACCAGCATGGCCCCGGCAAGGGCTGGCGCTCCAGCGGCCTGCCGTCGGCTTACATGCCGCTGTCGGGTTCCTGATCCGCGTCGTAATGCACTTCCAGCACGGCGCACCACGGATAGCGGCTGTCGTAGCTGTGCCCTGAACTGTCGGCGATCATGCCGTTGGCGTCCGTGGGAACATGAGTGAGGGCCACGGCATCATCCACGTTGCCGCCGACAATGCTCAGCTCATGCCCGAAAGGCTGGGCATTTTGATTGGTGGCGGAGACAATGCCGCAATGGGCCGGAAAGCCGTAGCTGGTCGGCAGCATCGAGAAGGTCACGGTCTTGCTCTTGCCGCGCCCGACGCAAATCAGATCGCCGATCTTGGGGGCATAGGTTCCGGGATCATGGGCCGTTACGCCGCTGGACTGTCCGCTGGCGGCAGCGTTGATGTAAGTCGAATGATTGGGGGAATACGGAAAGCGTCCATTGGCGCCCGCAATACGCATCACATACGAGATGAATGCGGCAGACCAGGCATAATGGCCGTCATGCTCGATCTCGAAACGGGTGCCCTGAGAATCCGTTTTGCCCGTCCAGCCGACTTCCGTTTCATACGGGTCCTGTCCGATCCACCAGTACTCGCCGATCCGCTGCCACAGGCCGGGGAGGCGCTCGGGCTTCAGCGATGCGTCCGTGGGTTCGGGGCGGTCTTCTGGGTTGTCGTCCGAGACAGGGGAGCCGAACATCCGCCATTCGCGCAAGGCGATGGCCGCGACGTCCTGCCGGTTGAACGGCTCGAAATTGCGGGTGGCGAAATCCGGGACGTGGGGATTATAGCCGATCGGGCCAGTGGTTCCGTTCGCATACTGGGCGTTCGGCGTACGGGCCGGATACGGGCTGACACTCTGCTGGCTGGAACATGCAGCCAGTGCGAGCAGGGCGGCCGTAGCAGCTGCTCGCCTGAAAAGATGCGAATTTGGCACTGTTATCCTCATGTACCCATCATGACTTCATCTTGAACGGCATGTGACACAGAGCGTCAAGGACGGGTGCTGGCTGGTGGAAGGTTCACGGCCTGCCATGCCTTGATTTTTGTGCAGGTTTTCTGAATGACAGGCAGGCTCAGGGGAGGGAACCAGAAGCCCAGCAGAGCTGTGAATATTCCGGCACAGAATAGTGTCTGCATCAGTGACATTTGTCTTGTTCTGAACAGAAACGTCAGCGTGACGATACAGACAATCGGCAAGAGGCCAAGATAGATCAGCATACATTTGATGTAGAGGGACTCGCTCTCCGGATTGTCTATGGCCATACCGAACCCGATGCAGAGTGCGGGCATAAAGACGCTCGCGGTCAGTCCCAGAAATGCGTTTCCTGCAAGGAACGTCCGGATGATCCGAAACCATAGCGGCGGAACGTATGCCTTGCAGTTTTGTTCAGAATTCATGGAGTGTCAGGAAATAGCGATCGCAGCCCGGCTTCGCTGGCCTCGCAGCGGCCGCGCTCCGTGATGAGACCCGTCACAAGGCGGGCTGGCGTTACGTCGAAGGCCGGGTTGGCGGCCGGGCTGCCAAGGGGTGCGATGCGGACGCGGCTGGCGTCGCCCTGGCTGTCGAGGCCCGTCATGAAAAGCACCTCATCCGGGCTGCGCTCCTCAATCGGGATTTCCTTCACACCGTCACGCACGCGCCAGTCGATCGTCGAAGATGGTAGTGCGACCCAGAACGGCACGTTGTTGTCATGTGCGGCCAAGGCCTTGAGATAGGTGCCGATCTTGTTGGCCACATCGCCCTGTGCCGTGACGCGGTCCGTGCCGACGATGACCATATCCACATGTCCGGCCTGCATGTAGTGGCCTCCTGCGTTATCGGCGATGACGGTGTGCGGAACACCATGGCTGCCGAGTTCCCACGCTGTCAGGAGACTGCCCTGATTGCGGGGGCGCGTCTCATCCACCCACACATGCACGGGAATGCCTTCGTCATGCGCCATGTAGATCGGGGCGAGTGCCGTACCCCAGTCAACGGTGGCAATCCATCCGGCATTGCAGTGCGTCAGAAGATTCACCTGTCCCTGACGGCCCTTGCGCTCCCAGATTTCGCGGATCAGTTCCAGACCGTGACGGCCGATGGATTCATTGACCTGAACGTCCTCATCGCAGATGGCGTCAGCTTCGGCATAGCCCGCGGCGACACGCCCGGCTTCCGACACAGCTTTGAGGTGTTTGACCATGCGCTCAATGGCCCAGCGCAGGTTGATGGCGGTCGGGCGCGTGGCGACGAGGAAGGTGGCGGCCTTGTCCAGAGCATCGTCGGAAGCATCGTCCTGAAGGGCGAATACCAGTCCGTAAGCTGCGACGGCCCCGATCAGCGGGGCGCCGCGCACCTGCATGGACGTAATGGCCTCGGCTACGCCATCAACGTCCCGGAGTTCCAGAAGCTCCACAGCCCAAGGGAAGCGGGTCTGGTCAAAAATCCGGATGCTGCTGGCATCGTCGGACGGGCGCCAGAGGCTGCGATAGGAAATGCCGTTGATTTTCAAAGGGAACGCTCCTCGGAATGCCGGAAAGACGGGGCTGCAACGGGAGCGCGAACGACCCCATGCTGACTGAACTGCTGGGTTCTGCATGTGCGTGATCTGCGGGCCTGACTCAAGCCCCTGTACATGAAAGTTTCATGCACAGGGGCCGACACGTTTACAGGCGCAGGATTTTCAACGCTGGACGGCGTCGAGGATGACCTTTGCGCCAGTGGTCCACGGAACGGGTTTGAACTCGCTCCGTACCTTCTGGGTCCACGTGGTCAGATCTTCCGGATCGTCGATGACCTGACGGATCAGGGTATAGGCTTCGTTAAGGTTACGGGGGTTGAAGTAACGCCCGAGCGATCCGCCTGCCTCGGGAATGGAGGTTGTATTGGAGGCGATGCAGGGACGCCCCATGGCCAGACCTTCCGTCACCGGAAGCCCCCAGCCCTCAAAGAAGGACGGGAAGACCGAGAAGCTGCAATCGGAATAGAGGCGTCGCAGTTCGGCATCGGACGGGTTCTGGATGAAGCGGATTTTGCCATCCAGCCATTTCGTATTCTCAAGCTGCTGCATGAGATCGGAAACGAGCCAGCCCGGACGCCCGGCGAACACCAGTGTTGGCACCTGATCGACGGGCATGTCTTCCAGCATCTGCCGCCAGATGCGGAAGAGCAGCATATGGTTCTTGCGGGCCTCGATCGTGGAGACGAACAGCACATAAGGCTCGCTCACCAGACGTTCGATCGGCATGGTGGTTTCCGCTAGTCCGAACTCTGTTCCCATGGGAACGTGCCGGACTGTAATGTCCGTACCAATACCCTCTTGCGCGAGATAGGACTGGACGTCCTGCGCTGTGGCGCGGCTGTTGGCGAAGATGACGTCCGCCAGAGGCAGCACGGCATGGTGCCATGCCCGGAACGTCGTAATCACGCCGATATGGCACCATTCCGGGCAGCGGATGGGAGCCAGATCATGCATCAGGAGCCCGAAGGAGACCCGCAGTTCATCACGCAGCCACCGGACCGTCTGAACATAATTCTCGTGATGCCACGGAGAACCCAGCGTCAGGAAGACGTCCCCAGCCTCGACAGCTTCCGCCAGGGGCGTTCCTTCGGCGTGCTGCGCGGCGTCGGTGCTTGACTGCTGACGTTGGCGGCGCAGAGCCGCCTTGCCTTCGTTGACTACCAGTCGTCCCAGCCCGGCCCACAGGCTCGCCAGTCCGCCCAGAACCTGTCCTTCCGTTTGCAGGATGCCGGTCAATGCCTGACGGTGTGTTTCGTTCTCGGCGAACTGCATGGCGGAAAACAGCGGCGCCGAGGCTTTTGCGGCTTTGGCGCCGCTGTCTTTCATGACCTGCCGTAGCAGCGTGTCGACTACCGACCAGTCGATGGTGCGGAAATCGCGCGGATCGTGTTTGTTCGCCCCGCGGCGTACGAACTGGACGTTGTGGCCGTGTAGGGTCCGCAGGCCCGCGCAGAGCTCGAACACCACACGTTGGATGCCGCTCGGACGGCCATGATGGACGAGGTGGAACAGCAGGTCGTCAACGTCAATCCAAAGGGTCATGACGTTCTCCCGTCCACATGCGCTGCGTGACAGGCGTCCAGAATGGCATCAGCAGTATGCTCCCAAGGTGTGGGTTTGAACTGCGTCCGGACCTGCTCCTGCCATTTCGTCAGGCCCTTGCGGTCTTCGATCGTCTCGCGGACGACGCGGTAGGCGTCGTCGGTATTCTCCGGGTCGAAATAGCGCGACAGCGGGCCGCCTGCTTCGGGGATGGAGGTGGCGTTCGAAGCCACGCAAGGGCGGCCGTTGATCAGGCTTTCCGTAACCGGGAGCCCCCAGCCTTCAAACAGGGACGGGAAAAGCGTGAACATGCAGCCGTCATACAGATGCGCCAGTTCGTCATCTGACGGGTCGCGCAGAAGACGGATCTTGCCACGCAGCCAGTCGGTATTTTCAAGCTGCTGCATGAGATCAGAGACGAGCCAGCCGACCCGGCCTGCGAAAACGAGCGTCGGCACCTGCTCGGGAGGCAGATCAGCGACCAGACGACGCCAGACGCGGAACGCCAGAATATGGTTCTTGCGTGCCTCGATCGTGGAGACGAACAGAACGTAGCTCTCCGGTGCAGGCAGTCCTTTCGGTCGCTCACCTGTCACTTTGCGGGGCGGTCCGAAGCCGCTACCGATCGGCACTGTCTGCACAGGGGCCAGCAGCTTCAGGCGGTGCTTGCGGGTATAGTCATCAATGGTTTTCGCCGTAGCGTGGCTGATGGCCAGCAGGCGCCCGCACTGCGGGAGGGTCGTATCCAGCCAGTGCCGGAAATCCCGGATCAGGGACAGGGCACACCATTCCGGCCGGATGGCGGGAATGAGATCGGACAGCAGCAGGACAGGTTGGATGCCGTAGGCCTTGCGCATCCGGGCCAGACGGTCGCCGAAGCCGGGCTCCGACCATGCCGCGCCGAGGATCAGGAAAATATCGCCGGGCTTTGGTTGATTGGCCGTGGATGCTGATGCCGAAGACGGCACTACAGCCGGTGTCCGAGCGGCTCCTGTTCCTGAAGTGCGCTTCAACTGCTTTTGTACGAAACGGTGTAACAGGCGCAGGGCGCGCAACTGGTTCACAGCCATTGTCAGCAGAGGGCGTGCCAGTTCTGGCGGCAGGTTTTCAATGCGTCTGATGACGGTGTGGCGCAGATTCCGCACGAAAGCACTGGGTGTTCTGCGCGATTGCGGTGTCGGACGGCTGTCATGTGCGACTTTTTCATCGGCACGGACGGCGAAAAGATTTTCCAGATCGTCGAAGGAAACCGTAGAGAAAAGCTGCGTTTCGTCCTGTCCGCGCCGGATCAGGGCAATGTTGCCCATACCCGGTTTGGTTGCAGCCTGTTTGCGGATGACATGGAGGATTTCGTAAACAAGCCGCTGAATTCCGCTGGGGCGCGAGTTGTTTTCGAAATACTGGAAAATGTCTTCGACGTCGATCCAGATGGTATAATCTGTGTTCATATGTCCGAGCTAGATTTGTGGCGGCCGACAAAGACGCCGGTCTGTCAAACGATATTAATGTTAAAGTTTTAGGTAAGCCCCGAGGGATGGGCAAGGGGCATTGGGAAAAGGTTGGGTCTTTGCCCCGCATGATACAATGAGTCAGGGGGGAGTGGTGTTGTGTACAGCGTTACGGTTCGTCAGTGCGTCATTTTACTTGAAGATACTGCTACGCGCGGCTTGCCTCTTTCGCTCACCCTTCGTGGGGACAAACCATTTCTTGCGTGGCTGATGCGAGAAATGCAGCGTTTCGGTGTCGAGGAGTTTGTATTCCTGACCAGCCGGATTTCACAGGATATTGCGACTGGTATTGAAAATATCGGAGGTTTCCTCCCCAGAGCCGCAAAGATTAGCATAAGTGTTGCACCATATGAGGTGGGGACCGGAGGAGCCCTTCGTCATGCTCAACCTTATCTGCAAAAGAGGTTTTTCCTGTGTTCTGCAAACACGCTGTTTTCATGTAATCTGGCGCGTTTTCTAACGGTTGCCCGGAAGGGTCATTGGATGCTGCTGCGTCCGGCTGATCCGCATGCTCATCCCAGAGATGTGCAGGTGAAAACGCGTTGTACCACCGGGGGTTCCGTATCACCTTACAATGATATTGAGCCGACTGTTCAACAACTGATCAATGCCGGATTGTACCTTTTTGACGCGCAGATCTGCGAAGTTCTGACGGAAATCTGCTCTTTGGAAGCGGATGTGCTTCCCAAACTGGTGGAAAACCAAAATCTCCAGAGGTTTTCTCTGACGGGGGATTTTTACTCGGCGGAAAATGCCAGCACATTGGAAAAGATTTTGGGAGAGATGTCGGTAAGACTGCGTCGTCCTGCCGTTTTCCTGGATCGGGATGGGGTTATTAACCGGGATCTCGGATGGGTTGGAACGCGGGAGCGCTTTGAGTGGGAGCCAGGTGCACGTGAGGCCATCGCCCGGTTTTGCGATAGCGGTCACCACGTTTTTATCGTGACCAATCAGTCAGGGATCGCACGTGGATTTTATTCCGAAAATGATCTCATGACGCTTATGGATTGGGTCGTGAACAGTATCCGTGAATATGGTGGAACTATAGATGATTGGAGATATTGTCCGATGCATCCTGAATCCGCAATCGAGCAATATCGTGGGCATAGTGTGAACCGCAAACCGGAACCAGGAATGATTCTTGATCTGTTACAGCGGTGGGAACTGGATCCCATGTGCTGCGTCCTATTTGGTGATCAGCCTACAGATATGCAGGCAGCGAGAGCAGCAGGAGTACAAGGAATCATGATTGGTCCAGAGAGTCTGTCTGGGTTTGTTCCGAAATTGAACATTTCGTTATGTGAAAACGAGCTCTTCGAAAGATCTCGACATGGTATGGGACGGTAGTTACAGTTCGTATCAAATGGTCTGAATGGAAAGATGATGGCATCTTGCAGGGACACGGAGACGCCTCTGTTTCACATTTCTTCGAAGACGCAGGAGTCTGACTGCTGTGACCTTACGGAAAAGACAACTCTGAGCGCAGTTGAGAAATACCGGCTGTTGCGTGAAACACGCCGCGCCGTCAGGCGAGAACGTCTTGCTGATGAGCGGAAATCAGAAGCGCATCAAGAAAGATGATCTCTGGAGATTTTGACGCTCTTTGAAGCGGTAATCGCAGTGTCAGTCATTCCAGGGTAGGCTGACAAATCCGCGAGAGCGGCAGGTCGGCCCATCAGAAAACCCTGCGCAGTGGTGCACGATGTGTGGCGTAACATATCGAGCTGAGCTGTTGTTTCTACGCCTTCGGCGATAACTTCCATCGACATGGCATGTCCCAGTGTCATGATGGCGCTGACGATGCTCTGAGCCCGTCGATCGTTCAACATGTCACGGATGAAAGAACGGTCGATCTTGATCCGGTCAAAAGGAAAACTGCGTAGGTAGTTAAGACTTGAAAACCCAATCCCGAAATCATCCATAACAATCTTGATGCCCAGAGAGCGGATTTTACCCATAGTCTCCAGATTGCGCTGTACGGCATCCAGAAATATGCTCTCTGTCAGTTCGAGTTCGAGCCTTTCTGCGGCCAATCCTGTTTGGAAGAGTGTCTGGATAACGGCGGCGTACATGTCGTCATGTGCGAACTGAACTGCGGAAATATTAATGGCTACCCTGATATGAGGCGGCAGTCTGCTGGCTTGAGTACAGGCTTCCAGCAGAACCCAGCGACCGATCGGTACAATGAGATTGCAGTCTTCCGCGACCGGGATAAATTCATTTGGAGCGATTACGCCCCTGACAGGGTGTTGCCAGCGCAGCAGGGCTTCGACACATTCAACCCGGTTTGTTTTGAGGCAGATCAAAGGCTGGAATTCGAGAAAGAACTGATCTGTCTCGAGCGCTCGCCGCAGATCATGCTCCATTTCGCAGCGATGCTGGATATTTGCCTGCATGACAGGGTTGAAGCTGATCCAGTCCGAAGACTGAAGGCGCCGTGCCTCGTTCAGAGCGAGTTCAGCGTAATGGCATGCAGTTTCAAAATGATAGGTATCAAATGGAATAAGGCAACAGCCGATACTGGCTGTTATGTGTATCCGATGTCCGTTCACGGGTAGCGAGGTGTGAAAAATATCCCGCGTAATCTGTGCCCAGCGTGTTGCCTGTGCGGGATGTTCGTATGGGAAAGGGCAGAAAATGCCGAATTCGTCTCCGCCAAGTCGTGCGACAATGCAGTCTTCGGTCAGGAATGTTCGAATTCGTTGCCCTATTGTATTCAGAACGCCGTTGGCAATCCTGCTGCCATAACGTTCGTTGATGGTGCGGAAACGGTTGATATTGACGTATAAAAGAATTCCTGCCGAATGTTGTCCCGTATCATTGGCAAAGAACTCTTTCAGATGTTTTTCGAATTCTTCCTTACTGCATAGATTCGTAACGTCATCTCGACCTGATAGGGTGGTTGTAACGGAATTTGTAGTGGAGAACGTGATAGCCAGAGCAATGCAGTCTTTATCATTCTGGCGAAGGGGGGTCAGTCGGAACTGGACCGGAAGAGCACGTCCTTCAAGTGTTACGAGAATGCCGGAATGGTACTGATTGTCCGGCAGGACTTTCAGGGCTTCGGGAAGGATTTTTTCGAGAGAAGGGAAATTTTGGAGATCGGTTCCTATGCAGGAAAGAAGAGACTTGTTGGCTTCAATGATCCGGCCCTGATACAGAATGGCCAGGCCTTCGCTGGCTGCATCGGCAAGACGGTGAATGGGAAAGAAAGCTGTAATGTTTTCCCCGGGCGCAGTCTTCGGAAGGTGTGTTTCCGCGCAGGAGCGGTCTCCTTCCTTGCCGGTTCTCTGGGAAATACGCACAGTCATTTCTGTCCCTCTGTCTTAAGATAAGATGACTCGGCTTCTGTTAAGAAACTGGAAATGTCGAACAATCGGGGGTCGTTCAAACTGCAACAAAATGTTTCTCAGAACGAATATGATACGATTCATGCTCGGATTCTGACCATTCTTCCGCCGCGTGAGCGTTACGAAGCGGGTCATGCTGGGGCGATCTCCCTGCTTGTAGACCGGCTCGCCGATGCGGGGGATATTGTGGCGGGAAGCGGAGCTGTCGGTGTAGCGTTGCCTGGTGGACGGTATCGAGCGTTAACCATACCACGAATTCCCTTGTCGTGTGGCTGGCGTTTTCGTCTGTCCTGCGTGGCAATGATGCGTTCGTCTCGACCCGCTTTGACGGAAGTTCACAACCGGCCGGATCTGGCGCGTTTTCTGGCACGGTTTGGGCCGGTCCGTCTGGTTCTGCATAATGATCCCTGCACCATGCGTGGCGCTCGGTCCGTTCGGCAGCGTGAGGATCTGGCGCGACATGTGCTGGTGTGTGGCGTCTCGGATTGGGTGATCCAGCGTTTCCGGGAAGGCTGCGGCCCGATCCGCACCGAAATTCAGCCCAACTGCCTCGATCTGTCCGCATTGCCGGTTCCGCGCGAAAGGGAGAAGACTGTCCTGTTCGCCGGACGGGTTGTGGCGGATAAAGGAGTGGATGCGTTTGTGCGGGCCTGGAGCAACATCCGCGCATCTCATCCGGGGTGGAGGGCCGTTATCATGGGGGCAGATCGGTTTGGACCGGATTCCCCGGAAACGCCTTACCTGAAACAGCTTCGGCCTCTTGCTGCTGCTGCCGGTGTCATGATGACGGGGTATCGGCCTCATGACGCGGTTCTGGATGCGATGGCGGAAGCCGCAATCGTTGTGGTGCCGAGCCGCTGGCAGGAGCCTTTTGGTATGACCGCTCTGGAAGCCATGGGATGTGGTGCGGCGGTCGTGGCATCCCCGGAGGGGGCGTTGTCTGATCTGGTTGGAGATGCCGCACTGCTGGCAGCACCAGATGAGCCCGGAGCGCTGGAACAGGCTCTGGGTCGCTTGATGAAAGATGACGGTCTGAGGGAAAAGCTGGGTGCACAAGGGCGTGAACGGGCTGTCCGGTTTGATGTCGGTATAGCCCGCACCCGTGTGCAGGAACTGCGGCAGACAGCGATTGCGTTTGTCAAACATATGCCGCAGTCCTGAAAAGTTTAGTCCCGCTGAGGCGGGGCCATGAAGGTTGGGTCGATAGCGTTCGGCACGTGACGGGCCAGAATGTCGTCCACGGCTTTTTTCTCTTCGTCCGTCAGCGACCAGCCGAACACGTCCTTCACACCTGAGACCTGTTCGGGCTTGCGGGCCCCCCACAGGGCGATGACCGGTCCCTGGTCGAGAACCCAGCGGACGGCAAAGGCCATGGTGGATTTACCGCGTTTTTCGGCAAGCTTTCCGAATTCTTCCACTGCTGCGAGATAGTTCTCGAAGTTCGGCTTCTGAAATTTCGGATCGTTCGAGCGCAGATCGTCCTTGGGGAAAGTCGTGTCTCGGCTCATCTTGCCGGTCAGCAGGCCGCGACACAGGGCGCCGTAAGCCAGAATGACGGCGTTGTGCTTTTCGGCGTAGGGCAGGATGTCCTTTTCGATCGTCCGTTCGAAAAGGTTTAGCGGCGGCTGGATCGTGGCGATCGGGGCGACTTCGCGGAAAATATCCATCTGTTCGGGCGAGAAATTGCTGACGCCGAGGGCGCGGATCTTGCCTTCCTGATGGAGTTTCTGGAGTTCGCGGGCGCTTTCGTCGATCGGGGTTTTGTCGTCAGGCCAGTGGATCTGTTCGAGGTCGATCGTTTCCACACGCAGACGGCGCAGCGAGTCCTCGACTTCCTTGCGGATGCGCGCCGGGCGGGAGTCCCGGAAGACCTTCATGTTCTTTTCGTCTTCGCCGGCCCAGTGCAGGCCGAGTTTGGTAGCGATATGAGCCTTGTTCGGTTTTTCGGCCAGTGCGCGCCCGACGATTTCTTCGGAATGGCCAAAGCCATAGACCGGGGCGGTGTCGATCAAGTTGATCCCTTCGTCGAGGGCGGCGTGAATGGTGCGGACGCCATTGTCATCATCGGGCCCGCCCCACATCCAGCCACCGATGGCCCATGTGCCAAGCGCAACGCGGGAGAGGGGGGTGTCGATGCCGGGGATGAGGATGGTGTCGGATGCCATGATTGTCTCCACTCGAAATAGACAGTAACGAAAAAGCGCTTCGGACTGTAAGTGGTTGCATGCCGGGCGGAAACCTTCCATCCACCGTTCATGCGCTTCTCTCCTTCCACTGTGACCCGGATCGGCCGATGGGCCGCCCTGGTCCTGCCTCTGGCCCTGACGCATGTGCGCGTGGCAGGTGAGGCCGATCTTGATCTTCTGGCTGTTCTGCTGCTGCTCCATTCGTTGCTTGTCGGACGACGGCAGGGCGGATGGGACTGGTTCCGGGAGCCTTGGGTCATCGCCACATTCTGCTGGTGGGGCTGGCAGGTTCTATGCACGCTGTGGGTATCGCCGGGGCATGGCGCGCTGGTGCAGGCGCTGCTGGCGATCCGCTTTCCACTCGCGGCCGCCGCGCTGGGCTGCTGGCTGCTTCGGGATGCGGTCTGGCGCAGGCGTGTGCTGTGGCTGACCTGTGCGTGCGGAGTTTACATTGCCGTTCAAATGCTGATTCAGGCTGTGTTCGGGCGCAATCTGTTCGGAATCCCGCGTTTTCATGATGGCACATTGACGGGACCTTACGAGCACCCACGCGCTGCTGCACCATTATCCCGGCTGATCCTGCCATTACTGATGGTGGGCTGTGCGGTGGCGGAAAAGGCGCGAAGTCGCCTGATGCGGACATTCGGGCTGTGTGCGGCTACGGTTCTGGCCGTCGGGATCATGGTTCTGGCGGGGCAGCGGATGCCGCTTGTGCTTTCGCTTCTGGGGATCGGGATATGTGCGTTGCTGTATCGGCCAATGCGTCCGGCCGCGTTGGCGGCAGCGGCGATGCTGCCGGTTCTCGTGCTGGTGGCGCGGGTGTTTTCGCCCGGCAGCTTCTTCCATCTCGTGACGCTGGCGCGACAGCAACTCACGCATTTCGGCCAGTCGCCTTATGGGGAAATCTATACCCACGCGGTCGTGATGGCGCAGGCGCATCCCTGGATCGGGCAGGGCTATGATGCCTACCGGCATTTCTGCTCGGACCCGTCCACCTTTCATGGCCTGGCAGGACTGTCGGAGGCCGTGCCCGAGAGGGGGTGGCTGGACCTGTGTGTCCAGCATCCGCACAACCATTATCTTCAGGCTCTGGTTAATGCCGGAGTGCCGGGGCTGATCCTGTTCGTATTGATGATCGCGACATGGTTGAAGGCGATCTGGCCCGGGCGGAACGGGCACGCAATTGCGATCGGTCTGTTTGCGGCAGTGCTGATTCAGGAGTGGCCGATCGCATCATCTTCGGATTTCCTGAACCTGCCGCTGAGTGGCTGGGGGTTCCTGCTTCTGGGACTGGCTCTCGCCTATCGGGTCTTGCCGATACGGAACGGGTTTCAAGCGGGCGGGGTCCGGCCTATATCGTAAGGCAGATTACGGAGGCCTTATGTCCAGCACCCCTGACAACACTGCGCCCGCACGAAGCGGCACCGTTCCCGTAACGGTCCTGACCGGTTTTCTCGGCGCCGGCAAGACCACGCTTCTCAATCATATCCTGACAGCCGAGCATGGCCGTAAATATGCGGTTGTCGTGAACGAGTTCGGTGAACTCGGGATCGACAACGACCTCGTGGTGGATGCTGACGAGGAAGTGTTCGAAATGAACAACGGCTGCATCTGCTGCACGGTGCGTGGAGATCTGATCCGCATTCTGGGTAGTCTGCTGCGGCGTCGGAACCGGTTTGACGGCATCATCGTCGAAACGACCGGACTGGCCGATCCGGCTCCGGTCGCGCAGACATTCTTCGTGGATGAGAACCTCCGCGAAAAGGCGCGTCTGGACGCGGTCGTGACGGTTGTGGACGCATTTAACGTCATGGAAACGCTGGATGAAAGCCCCGAAGCCGTCAACCAGATCGCGTTTGCGGATGTGATCGTGCTGAACAAGACTGATCTCGCGGATGAAGAACGCCGCAAGGACATCGTGGCGCGTCTGCGGAAGATCAACGCCGTGGCGCAGATCCATGAGGCGCAGCATGGTGGCGTGAAGCTGACGGACATTCTGGACCGGGGTGGCTTTGATCTGGCACGCGCCCTCAAGACGATGCCGGACTTTCTGGAAAACGATCATCATTCCCACGAGGAAGGCATCACCAGCATTTCCCTGAGCATCAAGGAGCCGATCGACCAGCCCCGCTTTCAGGCGTGGATCGGCGCGATCCTTCAGGAGCAGGGGGCGGACATTCTGCGGGCCAAGGGCATTCTGCACTTCAAGGGCGAGCAGAACCGTTTCGCGTTTCAGGCCGTGCACATGATGGCGGACGGAGACTTTATCGGCCCGTTCCGTGAGGGTGAGAGCCGGGACTCCCGTCTGGTGTTCATCGGACGCAATCTGAACCGTCCGCAGCTTCGGCGCGGCTTTGAAAGCTGCATTGCGGTATGATACAGGATCTTCTGGCGGACCGGGGTGCTGAGCGCCGGTTCGAGAGCCCGATTGTTCATGTGGTCTCCTCCCGCGACGGACGTAGCTTTGCGGCGCTGACAGTGGATGGAGAGCTTGTTCTCATTCCGCGCGATCGTCTGCGGGATGCGGAAAGCTGGACAGTCGTGGCCGCGCATGATGGCGGGTTGTGTCTGGCTCAGGGCTGCGAACCTGATTCGTTTTTGTCCGGTGGCGAGGACGGAAAGCTCGTTCGGACCTTTGCCGATGGCCGCACGGATGTGCTGCACGAAGGGCGCCGCTGGATCGACTGCGTGGCCAGCACGACGGATCATCTGGCGTTTTCGTCTGGAAAGCAGATCGAGGTCCGTGCGGCGGAAGGGCACCAGACGCTCAAGGTTCTGGAACATCCTTCGACCGTGACCGGCATCGTGTTCGATGCCAAGGGCAAGCGAATTGCGGCGTCACATTATAATGGTGTGTCGATGTGGTTCGTGCAGGCCAAGGTTGATAGCGTGCGGCCGTTCGAATGGAAGGGCAGCCATATCGCAATTGCCATCCATCCGGGCGGTGAGGCGCTGGTGACGTCCATGCAGGAAAATGATCTGCATGGCTGGCGTCTGTCTGACGGGCACAACATGCGTATGAGCGGCTATCCGAAGCAGGTGAAGTCCATGGGCTTTACGCGTAACGGACGCTGGCTTGCGACGGCGGGGGCCGATGCGATCGTCCTGTGGCCGTTTACGGGTGGTGGCCCGATGGGCAAGGCTCCGGCGGAACTGGCGCGGCTGCCGGGTCTGTTCGTCAGTGCGGTCTGTCCGAACCCGAAGGAAGACATCATTGCTGCGGGTTATGAGGACGGGACGGTCGTTCTGGCGGAAATCGGCGGCGGGGACCAGCGCGTCCTGCCGCTATGCTCGGGGCAGGATACGAAGCGCGGTAAGGTGACGTCGCTGGGCTTCACGCCGCAGGGTGGGGCGCTGCTCTTTGGGACCGAAGACGGCGTTCTGGCTGCAATCGACTTGTCCAAAGGTGATTAAGTTTCACAATCAATCTATTTGGTTCCTGAAGTAATCCAGGCTCCGGATGCGGTATGGCTTGAAATGCTGATTTAATTGTTGGCAGTGTGGAAACGCGCTATGTCTGTCTGACGCAGAGTAGAGCTCTCGTTCAGGAGGCGTATCTGGAGGCTGTATCACCATTGGCAGCGCTGGGGGGAAGACCTTCCGGTCTGGATATTGATCGAGGTCTGGAAGCCTTTTCAGACCTCGATTTGGGCGATATTGCAGTCTCTGCGGCTGCACTGTGTCGCGCGCCGATTGCTCTTGTCAGTATATTGGATGGAGACCACCTCTGGTTTCCGGCCCGTTTCGGAACGGATCAGGTTTACGGGGTGCTGGCCGGTTCGGGATGTGCGGCAGTTTTAGCCCACGGGACCTCGGTGGTGATTCCCGATCTGATGATGGATCCTGAAACGCAGAAAAACGGCCTTGTCTGTGGAGAGCCGGGATTGCGGTTCTATGCCGGATATCCGCTGGTCACGGCTGAGAACAGGATTTTCGGCACTCTGTGTGTCATGGACCTGGAAACGCGACCGCAGGGGCTGTCTCAGCAGGAAAGTGACGGTCTGGCAGCTCTGGCGCGACAGGCCATGCGATTGATGGGACTGCGCCGGGAACGTCTGGCTCTTCAGGCGCAACAGGTGGATCTGGAGCGCCGACAGGCACGGGAAAAATATGCCCTCCAGCAGGCTGCAGGGGCCGCAGGCGGTGTGGGCATCTATGAATATGATCTGGTCAGTGGAGACATTACGGTTTCCCCTGAAGTCTGCCGTATCATTGGGATTCCTGTTACCGAAGTCGTGACGGCCGTTCAGTGGGCCATGAGGGTTCATGAGGACGACAGGGAACGGATTCCCCTTGTGTCACAGCTCATGGACGGCTCGGCACCTCTGAAACTTGAATATCGCGTCATCCGGGCGGGCGACCGGAAGGAGCGATGGATACTGCGACAGGGGATGCTGGACAGGGACTGGGCTGGGCGCCCGATCCGGCTGATCGGAACAATTCAGGATATCACGCCCGAAAAAAACGCCACCAGCCGCCTGACGACACTTCTGGCGGTAGGGGATGCCCTGAGGATGGCGACGACGCGCAGGCAGGCTCTTACAGAAGCATGTCAGCTTCTGGGTGGACGCCTTGATGTGCAGCGTGTCGGGTTTGCCGTTATTGCGGTTTGTGATGCGGTTTTTACTATTGATCTCGGTTGGTGCAGCCCAGATGTGTCACCGATTTCGGGAAATTTGCAGTTTCGGGTCTTTCGCAGGACGTCTGATTTCCTGCGTAGCGGGGCTGTCCTTATTGTGGACGATATTTCCAGCCCGCCCTGGATGCAGGAGGAGCAGAATGCCTGTCGGGCATTGCAGATGGAAGCGCAGATTGTCGTTCCGAAAATGGATCATGACAAGCTGACGGGATGTCTGTTCGTTCACAGCGCCACACCACGTGACTGGACGCTGGATGAAACATCCTTCATTCGCACGGCCGCAGACCGGATCTTTACGGCGCTGGATGAATGGGATGCCGAAGTGCGGCAGGACATCGTCAACCATGAAATCCTGCATCGTCTGAAAAATACCCTCAGCATCGTCCAAAGCCTCGCACATCAGGGGTTCCGGAACGTGGATGATCAGGGGCCACTCACAACATTCACATCCCGTCTCGTTGCACTTAGCGCCGCGCATGACCTGCTGATGCGACGGAACTGGCAGTCCACGGATCTGGCAAGTCTGGTCTGTGGCGTACTCACCCCACTGGGCATCGAAAACCGGGTCGAGGTCTCGGGGCCGTTTCTCAAATTGGGTCCTGATACGGCGACATCTTTTTCGATGGTGCTGCATGAACTGGCGACGAACGCCATGAAATATGGCGCCCTGAGTATTGCGGACGGGAAGGTGTTTTTGAGCTGGACGATTACAGGAACAGGTGAAGCTGCGGTGATGTCTCTGACATGGCGGGAGGTTGGCGGCCCGCCAGTTACGCCACCTGAACGAACCGGGTTTGGTGTACGTCTTCTCAAAGCCGGATTGGGTCGGTACGGAAAAACGGAACTTCATTACGCTCCAACGGGTTTATGTGCAGACCTGACTGCCCCGACCCTGTCACTTGCAACACTCTGAGACTGCCTGGAGACCCGTATCTTTCATGTTGGAGGACCCTGACACGCGGCCCACAATCCTGATTGTCGAAGACATCGTGTTTATTCGCATGATGACGGAAGACTATTTCGAGAATGCCGGTTTCAGAACTCTGAGTGCCCGCTCGACATGGGAGGCGATTGCATTTCTCGAAACGGATCCGACAATCCGCTACCTGTTTGCCGACATCCACCTGCCGGACGGTGATGATGGTCCGAGGCTTGCTGAAACAGCACGAAAATGCTGGCCTCCCGTCAAAATCATTCTGACCTCTGCGGACATACCCGCAGATCAGGTCCGGTTTCCGATCCGTGACCTTTTCGTCCCCAAACCTTATAGCCTCGATCAGGTCAGAAAAGCTTTTGAGACGATGACCTGATCAGGACTGCTGATCGGAGGGGCGGTCGGTGTGTCCGAGGTCGCGGTCGGGGGCGATAACGTCCCGCACGCGCTGTTTCAGTTCCTTGGGGCCGGGGAACCCTCCGTCGCGCTTGCGCTCCCAGACCAGCATTTCGTTGACATGAATTTCGAACCGGCCGCCGGTATCGGGGATCAGCGCGACTTCGCCCAGAGCCTGACCAAATGTCGAAAGCAGTTCCTGAGCCATCCAGCCAGAACGGAGCAGCCAGTTGCATTGTGTGCAATAGCGGATGGAGACACGGGGAGCAGTGGACGTCATGGGGCGATCCTGTCGGGTTTTGGAATTCGGAGACTGTCATGAGGGCTTCATGTGGAAAAGCCTTCGCGTCAGAGACGGCGGACGTTAAGGGTACGGGTTGTTATTCTGTTTCACTACTCTGACGGGATTTTCCGGCCCATGCGTTCTGCCACTCGTTTGCCTGTAGCGTTGCTTCTGTGTGCGACTGTTCTTTCGGCCTGCGCGCCATCAGCGCGGTACAACGAGGCATTGCCTGAAAGCGCCGCACCGGACGAGCGGCTCGTTCTGGCGCCGCCTCCCGTGGCAGGCAGCGCGGCGCAGCTTGACGATGACCGGGTTTTCCGCGCGACCCGCGCTCTGAAGGATACGCCACGCTGGCAACTGGCGCAGAGCGACGCGGATCTGGAACCAGCAGACTTGGTGCGCGACTTCTCCTGTGCGGCAGGCTTTGATATCGACCTCGCAAAGGCACCGCATCTGGCGCGGGTGTTGGAGCGGATCCGTCATGCTGTCGGACACCGGACATCCGAAGCCAAGACATACTGGCACCGGACGCGCCCCTTTGTCGGCACAAATTTGCCGATCTGTACGTCTCCCGAGGGTCTTGGCCTGCATTCGTCCTACCCGTCAGGACATACGACGGCGGGATATGGCATGGCGCTCCTTCTGGCGCATCTGATGCCAGAACATGCCACGGCGCTGCTCCAGCGCGGCCGCGTGTTCGGGGAAAGCCGGATCGTCTGTGGCGTGCATTGGAAATCCGACGTTCAGGCTGGCTATCTGAATGCGTCATCCCTGATGGATGCGCTTCTGGCCAATCCGGAACTTCAGGCCGATCTGACAGCGGCGCGGCACGAACTGCTGGCGATGCAGGAGCATCCCGCCGCACCTGATGCGGCACGTTGTGCGGTGGAACAGGATGCCGCGACGCACTCTTTGCTGAGCGAACAGTAAGGCGGGACGGACGGCGCTTCTGAAGAATCAGGGCGCTGGTTTTTTCTTGTCCGACGGGGGCGGGTTGTGATGGGCGGCGCGATCGTTCGCTTCCATGAAGCGGTCGGCAAGGCAGCTGTAGAGCGAATGCGGGCAGATCATCTTCGAGACGCCGAACGCCAGAAAGGACGTGGCCAGCAGTGCAAGCGTGACCTGCTGGTTATCGCACATTTCCATGACGATGATCGTAGCGGTCAGCGGGGACTGCGACATGCCGCAGAAATATGCCACCGTGCCAAGTAGCACCACCGCGCCCGGCGTAGTGTGCGGCAGGAACTGCTCTACCCAGCCGCCAATTCCTGCGCCAATGGCGAGGGAGGGGGCGAACATGCCGCCGGGGATGCCGGAGCAGTACGAGACGATCATCGCCAGATATTTGAGGACGAAGAACGAGGCGGGATAGTGCTCGGTGCCGTTGAAAATAGCGCTGGCTTGATCATAGCCGGTGCCGTAGGTGGCGCCTTTGGAGACGAGGCCGATCAGGGCCAGTATGAAGCCGCAGATTGCTGCGAAGGCGATCGGGCGTGTCGCGGCGAACTGCCCGACCCGCCCCGGAATGCCGCGTGAAGCCTTGATGAGAATGGCCGAGAAACTGCCTCCCGCAAGGCCGCCGAGAATGCCGCAGGTCAGAACCGCGATCCATGCCGTGCCGACAGGAACGTCCACGTCCGCATGGCCGAAATAGGTGTAGTTGCCGATCAGGGCGATGGCCGTGACGCCAGACAGGACGACAACCGTGAGGGTACGGCCCGAGGTCTTCTGTTCGAAGGAATGGGAGAGTTCCTCAATGGCGAACATGATTCCGGCCAGAGGCGTATTGAACGCCGCGGCCATGCCTGCAGCGCCGCCTGCAAGGATCATGCTGCGCCGCGCGGCGATGTTTGACTGTCCCAGCAGGCGTGAGAAGGCATGCATGATGGACGCGCCAACCTGAACGCTCGGGCCTTCACGCCCGATGGACGCGCCGCAGATCAGGCCGAAGGACGTCAGCAGAATTTTTCCGAGAGATGTCTTGAGAGACAGGACCCGGTCGACGACCGCGACATTCTCGATATGCAGGGTTGCGATTGTCTGGGGAATGCCGGAGCCCTGCGCGCCCTTGAAGATGGTCCGCGTGGCCCATGTGATGAGTGCCAGTCCAGCCGGAGCCACGACCAGCATGGCGGCTGGATGCCAGGCGACGATCTGATGGCGCACGTCCGCTGCCCAATTGCCCATTCTCGCGAAGAATACCGCCACGATACCAACCAGAACCGCGCCCAGCCAGTAAACTGCCGTGCGGCGCCACTGGTTCGTCGTAACTTTTGCTGAACGCCTCAAATGCAGAATGCGGTCTTTGCGGCGCATGGCGTGCTGTGAAGAGCGCGTATCCGAAGCAGGAGGCTCTGCGGGAACAGCGGCAACAGGAGAAGGAGGCGGTGTATCGGCCAATATTCGGACGTCCGGGAAGGAGGGTCGGGCTGTGGAGGATACGCCCGGTTCAGGCCCGTGCGCTGATGAGGAGCACCTGCCACCAACGCGGGAGGAGGGTCAAGGGTTCTCCGCCGATGAGGCGCAGGTGGCCGAATCCGTTTCGGATTGTGTCATAAACCGCACAGTCAGCGCCGCTTACCCTATCTTCAGCTCAGGACAAGGGCGCCGGAATGCTTGGCCTTGTCTTCAGGCTCGACATGGATGTGGATAGAGGCGCGGCCCAGTTCGGAGCGGATGGCGGCTTCGATCTGGTCGCAGATTTCGTGGGCGTCGTGGACGGTCAGGGCGCTCGGAACCACGAGATGGAACTCCACGAAAGACAGGGCGCCGACTTTGCGGATACGGAGGTCATGGGCTTCCAGCGCGCCGGTGGCGCTGGCGGAAATCACAGCCTTGACTGCCTCCATCTGTTCGGGAGACGGCGCTTCGTCCATCAGGCCGGACAGGGAATGCTTCATCATGGAGAAGCCGGCGCGCATGACGTTCAGCGCGACCAGTCCGGACAGGATGGCGTCGAGGCGATCCCATTTCAGCAGCGGGATAAGGGACACGCCGATCACGAGTGCCACGGTCGCCCAGACATCCGAAACAACATGTTCGCCTGCGGCCTGAAGCGCCTGTGAGGATTGCTTGCGGCCGACCGCGACCAGGATACGGCCCCAGACGAGATTGACCAGTCCGGCCAGAGCGTTGAGCGCCACACCGGAGAAGGGCGCGCGGATGGGCTCGGGATGGCGCCAGTCATGAACGGCGATGACCAGAATACCGACGGCCGTCAGGACGACCAGAACGCCTTCGAGGACCGCAGATAGATATTCCGCCTTGCCGTGGCCGTAGGGATGGTTGTCGTCGGCCGGAAGCGCTGCGACGGACATGGCCCAGAGCGTTCCGACAGCCGCCACGACGTTCAGGATGGTCTCGATCGCGTCCGAAAGCAGGGCGCTGGAGCCGGAGACCACGTAGGCCGCGTATTTGATGGCGAGCACCACCACGCTCAGCGCGATGGAGGCCCGGGCGACCTTGATACGGGTTGATGTCATGACGCGTCCTCAGCAGCAGGGCTGGTGCGTGTCGCAGACGGCGGGCTGTGTTTCAAGCTGGAAAGTGGGATGGGCGATGTCAAACTGCGTCCGGAGCAGCGCTGCGGCGCGCGCGATGATCCGGTCGGGGCTGACGGGATGTGTAGGGTCGCAGAGGAGATGGACGGTCAGGGCGGTCTCGGTCGTGCTCATGGCCCAGATATGCAGATGATGCAGCCCGGACACGCCTTCGACGGAAAGCAGCGCGGTCTGAACGGCGTCTGGATCGATCCCTGCCGGGACCGCATCCAGCGCCAGATCCAGTGAACGGCGCAGCAGGGACCATGTCCCGATGACGATGGAGGCCGAGACGATCAGGCTCATGATGGGGTCGATGATCGTATAGCCCGTAAACGAAATGAGCAGTCCGGCGATGACGACTGAAAACGCCATAACGGCATCTGCCGCCATGTGCAGGAAAGCACCACGGATGTTGAGGTCGCTCGATGCGCCTTTCATGAACAGCAGGGCCGTGACGGCGTTGACGGCGATCCCGACCAGCGCGACCCAACTGATGATCTCGCCCTGAACCATCTCGTGGGAGAACAGGCGCAGGACGGATTCCCAGACGATGCCGCCGGTCACAAGCAGCAGGATCGTGGCGTTCGCAAGAGCCGAGAGGATCGTGGAGCGGCGCAGGCCGTAGGTGAAGCGCGCGCTGGACGGACGGGTCGCGAGCACCTGTGCCAGCCATGCACCTGCAAGGCCCAATACATCGGACAGGTTGTGCCCTGCATCGGCCAGCAGGGACATCGAATGCGCCCAGACACCCCACAGCGCTTCCCCGGCGACATAGGCCGTGTTCAGGGCGATCCCGATGGCGAAGGCCGCACCGAAACTTGTCGGGGCATGGACATGCTGATGGCCGAATCCGAAGCCATGACTGTGTCCGTCGCCATCCGCGTGGTCGTGATCGTCATGGTCCGCATGATCATGCAGGGCTGCGGTGTCATGATGGGGGTGATCGCAGGCGTGGTGGGGATCTGAAGTCATGGAGGCCAGTGCTGCAAGAATGGAAGCACGACCTTACCGCATGTGACGCGACCGTCCCATCTCTATATCCTCATGCGGGACGATATTGCCGAACGTCGCGGGGCGTGGTGTCGTCGTAGCGCTGCGATTACGAAGAAGGACAGGAAACGATGGCTGAAAAACGTATTCTCATCATCGCGGGTGATTTCGTTGAGGATTACGAAATCATGGTGCCATTCCAGATGCTGCTTCTGGTCGGGCATAAGGTCGACGTGGTGTCGCCGGGCAAGAAGGCTGGGGAACAGATCGCAACGGCGATTCACGATTTCGAAGGCCATCAGACCTACACCGAAAAGCGCGGCCATAATTTCACGCTGAACGCGACATATGCGGGTGTGGCGGCGGATTCTTACGACGCGCTGGTCATTCCGGGTGGACGCGCGCCAGAACAGCTCAGCACCGACGAAAGCGTTCTGGACCTGGTCCGGGCGTTCGTCGAGAGCGGCAAGCCGGTGGCGGCCGTGTGTCACGGTCCGCAGCTTCTGGCTGCTGCGGGCGTCATCAGCGGCAAAAAGATTTCGGCTTATCCGGCCTGCCGTGCGGAAGTGCTGCTCGCCGGGGCCGAGTACCAGTCCCTTCCGATGGATGGCGCTGTGACAGACGGGCAGTTCGTCACCGGCCCGGCATGGCCCGCGCATCCGGCCTGGATCGGGCAGTTCCTCAAGGTTCTGGGCACGCAGATCACACCGTAAGGGATTTACGCCCAGCGTTCACAACACTGTGGCGAAAAATCCCCTGAAATCGTAGAGAGGAAGCATGACGACTTCCTCTCCTTCTCCCGATCCACAGTCCACCCGACGCACCGGCAGTTTCGGCCGCGCCGAAGGCATGATGGAGCGCGCTTTCTTCGCGACGCGCTGGATCGCCGCACCGCTTTATTTTGGCCTGACAATCGGGCTGCTGTTGGTTGCGTTCAAGTTCTTCCAGCAATTGATCGGACTGGTGCTGAAGGCGACGGGGCTGGATTTCGACGATGTGTTCGTTGGCGTGCTGGACCTGATCGATCTGGTCCTGCTGGCCAATCTGTTGTTGATCGTCATGTTCTCGGGCTACGAGAACTTCGTCTCGCGCCTCGATATCCGCAGTCATGAGGATTATCCGAGCTGGATCGGGCATGTCACGTTCGGGGACATCAAGATCAAGCTCATGGCCTCGATCGTGGCGATGTCCGCGATCCATGTGCTAGCGGATTTCATCCGCGTGGATGAGACCTCGACGCGCGCTCTGGAATGGAGCGTGGGCATCCATCTCGCCTTTGTGGTCTCGGGTGTGTTGATGGCCATTATGGACCGGATTATGGAAGGCTCCCCCGATACGCATCATGCTGATCCTGCGCCTCCGGTTGCGGGAAAAGCAGGGAATGATTCGGGGAACGGGCACCACTGATGATCCGCATAACCGAACTGCGCCTCCCGCTCGATCACCCGGCGGAGGCCCTGCGTGAGGCCGTGCTCGCGCGTCTGAACATCGCATCTGAAGACCTGAAAAGCCTGACCGTGGCGCGTCGCGGGTATGATGCCCGTAAACGCGGGCATATCATGATGGTCTATAACGTGGACTGCGACGTTGCGGACGAGGCGGCTACTCTTGCTGCCCACGCGAGCGATCAGCATATCCGTCCCAAACCGGACACGACCTATCATCTGCCCGAGGCGACGCTGCCCGAGGGGATGCCGCGTCCTGTGGTCATTGGCGCTGGACCGTGCGGGATCATGGCGGCGCTGACGCTGGTGCAGGCCGGTCTGAAACCCATCATCATTGAGCGCGGCAAGGACGTGAAGGCGCGGACGGTCGATACGTTCGCCCTGTGGCGCAAATCCATTCTGACGCCGGAGAGCAACGTCCAGTTCGGCGAAGGCGGGGCCGGGACGTTCTCGGACGGCAAGCTCTATTCCGGTGTGTCTGACCAGCGACATCTGGGGCGGCATGTTCTGGAAGAATTCGTCCGTGCGGGTGCGCCGGAAGAAATCCTGACGATTTCCAAGCCTCATATCGGGACGTTTCGTCTGGTCACGATGGTCATGTTCATCCGCGCTGAAATCGAGCGTCTGGGTGGCGAGTACCGGTTCGAGACCCGTGTTGAGGGCTTTGAGATGGAAGGCGAGGGCGAGGAACGTCGTCTCCGCGGTCTGCATCTGTCGAACGGTGAGACGCTTCCGGCGGAGCGGGTTATTCTGGCGGTCGGGCATTCGGCGCGCGATACGTTTGAAATGCTGCGTGAAGCCCATGTGGAGATGGACCCCAAGCCGTTCTCCATCGGCGTACGGATCGAACATCCGCAATCCGTGATTGACGTAGCCCGCTTTGGTGCAAGTGCCGGGCATGAAATGCTGGGGGCTGCGGATTATAAACTCGTCCACCATGCCTCGAATGGCCGTGCGGTCTATTCGTTCTGCATGTGCCCCGGTGGACAGGTCGTGGCGGCAACGTCCGAGGAGGGGCAGGTCGTCACCAACGGGATGAGCCAGTATTCCCGTGCTGAGCGCAATGCCAATAGCGGCATCGTCGTTGAAGTGAAGCCCGAGCTTGATTTTCCGGACGATGTTCTGGGCGGCATGGCGTTTCAGCGACAGTGGGAAAAAGCAGCGTTCGTCGCGGGTGGGAGCAATTACAACGCCCCTGCCCAGCGGGTCGGGGATTTTCTGGCGGGGCGTCCGTCCACGTCGCTGGGTGACGTCGTGCCGTCCTATCAGCCGGGCGTGACGCCGACGGATCTGACGCTGTGTCTGCCGGCTTTCGTGACGGACGCCATCCGTGAGGCCCTGCCGCAGTTTGAACGCAAGCTGCGTGGCTTTTCCATGGATGATGCCATCATGACGGGCGTGGAAACGCGCACGTCCTCGCCGATCCGCCTGCGTCGTGACCGTGACGGGCAAAGCCCGACCCTGCGCGGATTGTTTCCGGCAGGTGAGGGGGCAGGATACGCTGGTGGCATCCTTTCTGCCGGGATTGATGGCATCCGGGCAGCGGAGTGGCTGGCGGCTTCTCTTTAAGAGGCCTTTTCATCGCCTTCCATATGTTCGCCGGGAAGCTCTTTCGGGCGGATCAGGGCAATGGCTCCCGTCACGACACTGGTGCCAAGCACGAAGATTTCGGCTGAGAGGGGCAGGGTGAGGATTGTCGGGCCGAACATGGGCACGAGCTTCTGTGCCATGCCCTGTCCGATGGAGCCGAGCGCATAGCCAAGCCCCATGCCGAAACTGCGGGTGTCTGATGGGAAACGCTGCGCCAGATAATGCGGGACAAGAGCGAAAATACCCGAAGCCGCAGCACCCATGACGAAGGCTGCGGTCAGCAGCATGGTCCAGGTTGGCGCACTCAGGAATGGCCAGATCGTCAGCATCACAACGACCAGCGCGCTGAGCATGACGCGGACTTCTCCGAACCGCTCGGCCAGCCAGCCGCAGAAGACCTTTCCGCCGAATGATCCGATGCAATACAGTGTGACCGGCCAGAAAACCGCCTGTTGCGTCAGGTGGTGGCTGCCACGCAGGATCGTCGGATAATAGGTGTAGATCGCAGCTTTCTGGAATTCGAGAAAGCTCATGAAAGCGATTGCTTGAAGCGCTGCACCCGTCAGGCGGAATTTGGGCCGTGGTGGGGGGGCTGTGTGATGCAGCTTCCCGGCCAGACGTTCTTCACGATTGCGCAGCCAGACCGGACTTTCCGGTACGCCGATGCGGATGAACAATGCGAGTGCGGCGGGGGCGAGACCGATAAAGAACAGTACGCGCCATCCATAATGCGGCAGGATCAGGGCTTGCACCCCAGCCGCGACGAAATAGCCGACTTCATAGCCGGACATCATGAGTGCGGAGGCCATGGGGCGTGTCCAGGCCGGTACGCTTTCCATTAAAAGCGCGGCGGAAGCGGTCCATTCGCCGCCAAAGCCGATTCCGAAAAGAAACTGCACGGCCATCAGCACATAAAAGTGATGAGAGAGTCCGGTCATGGCGGAAAAGACCGCAAACCAGACGACGCCGAGCATGAAAGCGGGCTTGCGACCATACCGGTCAGCCAGCCATCCCCAGCCGGTATTGCCGACGGCACGCCCGATGGACTGCCCCATCAGCACGGCCCCCAGATCGGCGATCGTGCATCCGAAATCATGGGCGATGTCGGGGAGCGTGAACATGAGCGTCGTCTGGTCGAAAGCATCCAGAAACCAGCCCAGAAAGGAGGCAAAAGTGACCTGCCAGTAGGGCAGGAGCGCAACAAGAGAGCCTTGGGAAGATGTAGATACGGCGGAGCGGGTTGTGGCATCCGTCATGCAGAATGGTCCTGTCTCGGAGGGGAAAAGACCCCACGCCCAAGGGTGTCACAGGCCCGGAAGAAGGTCCGGGCGCGAAACCGTAGCAGCTTTGTCCGGATTGATCGAACGAAGAGTTTCAGGCTGTCCGGAGCGGATAGACCGGGCGGGTATAGGCCATCAATCACGGTTCAAACGACACCAGAAAAACCCGCATCATTAAGGAAAAATTAGGGTGTTGAGCGGCATTGTTCTGACATGAAGAACGGAGGTGTCCGCATTGGATGATCTAGGACGGGGGGCGACTTCGGTGGCGGCAATCCCCCAGGACCTGCATGTCGGCCAGACAGCCATGGTGGATGAACTGTCTGAGCTGCCTGAAGGCAAGCTGGACTATGTGGCCTCTATGGCTGCGTCCAGCGCAGGAATGTTTGCCACGACATTGCGGAGTCGCAGGGCGCGGCAAAAAAGCGCACTACCTCCTTTGCGATGGCTGCCTCGCTTTGTGCTCGGGCGTAACGGAACAGACAAGGTGATCGGGGCGCAGGTGGATATGAGCCAGCTCTGGCTCTCGGTGCCACGTCGAACCCTGCGCAAAAGCCGACGCAAGAGTCTGGGGCAGCAGCAACGGGAGTTTGACGCGGATCTGTTGGGCAATGCGTGCTCACAGGCCGCGACATGGCCGGATGCGATGCGTCTGATGGTCTCTCTGGAAGACGATCAGGCTCCCGATGGAGATTTTAACGGACGTCTGAACACGGTTCTTCAGAGTAGCGGTTTTCCGGTTAGCCGTCTGGATCTTGTCTTTCAGGAAAGTGGTCTGGCGCAGGATGACAAAGAGACCTGCTATACGCTGTCCGCCCTGCGCGATCAGGGGTGTCAGATTTTTCTTGGTGGATTTGGAACTGCTCCTTCGAGTTTGAGTCTTCTGCGCGAACGTGCTGTTGGGGGACTGCTGGATGGAGTGCAGTTTGATGCCTCTCTCCTGACTCCTTCAGGCATGACATGGCAGCAGTCAGGAGCGTCCCCGCTTCTGGACGAAAGCGCTATGGTTTTCTATCGAGCCGCTCTTGAAGCTGTGAAGGCGCTCGGTCTCAAAGTGCGGGGTGTAGGGGTAGATTTTCCGGATCTTCTGGCATTCGTACAAAAGGTCGGATGTGTTGAAGCTTCCGGAACTATTCTGGCAGGTCCCGAGACGACAGCCCAGATCAGTGAACGCTTTGAGGAAAGTGCAGGACGGCCACGGCGGCGTCGTATGGCAAGAACGGCGGAAGGTCTTTAACGAGGCCTCCACCGTTCTGAAGTCTGGATTTCCCGATCAGCGATCGAATCAAGCGCTCAGTTTATCTTGCATTGATAACTGAAAAGGCGTTCGGGGTTTTCCCGAAGCATGGAAGCCAGCATGGGGAGCACTTCAGTCAGGGCCGTTTCCACGGCTTCCGGGGACTGACCTGTTTGATCGCAGATATGCTTTATTCTTTTTGCCCCCATGAGGTCCTCGACCTGTTCTGGTGACAGAGGGGTTAAAGAGGAAGTGCGAATTTCACTGATGGTGGTTGCAAACTCACAATCTTCTTTCATCATATTGATTGTGACTTGAGTCAGGCCCGAGCGATCCGTGCTCGCGCCGCTTAACCAGTCACCAAAGCGGGTGAAAACTGACGTTGCGGCTTGGGCTTCGGTCTGCCCCTTGCCGGACTTCGTTGTGTATGTGCTCTGGACGGTCATTGTCAGGCTCCTTCTGTCAGAAGAAAACGGGCCTTTTCCGGGCTGGTGGCCCCAGTTCCATAACGTCTGTTTCCTGATCGGGATGCGAGGAGGAGGAAACACCTTTCTGTGTTGTTTGTCACAGAGCTTCCTCCTCTTGTCACAAATTCTGACAGTCTCTCCTGTCAGCGCAAGGCTGCACTTTCCACGAGGACGATTTCCGCATCCTCCCGCGCGGTGATCGTGATGCTTTCCACATCATGAAGCGCCGCACCGTCCCGGTGTCCAACGATCTGTCCGTCTATTTCTACGCTGCCTGTGGCGGGAACAAGGTAGGTAAACATGGTGCGGTCCGTCTGGAAGGTCAGGGTTTCTCCGGCCTTGAGTGTAGCGCCACAGACCCGCCCGCGGGTGCGGATGGGCAGGGCGTTGTCTTCCGGAAAACCCGAAGCGAGTGGGATGAGGCGTCCGTTGCGCTCATGGCGTGGGAACGGACGGGTGCCCCAAGATGGTTTGCCGCCTGTTTCGTCCGGGATCAGCCAGATCTGAAAGAGCGTCGTAGCGTCGTCTTCGCGGTTGAACTCGGAATGTGTGATTCCGCTGCCTGCCGACATGACCTGCACATCGCCAGCTTCGGTTCGTCCGCGATTGCCGAGACTGTCTTCGTGCGTAATGGCACCTGTCCGCACATAGGTAATGATTTCCATGTCGCGATGCGGATGCGCGCCAAAGCCGTTATGGGGTGCGATGCGGTCGTCGTTCCACACACGCAGCCGCCCCCAGTGCATGCGGTTGCGGTCCTGATAGTCCGAAAAAGAAAAATGATAATGGGCGTCGAGCCAGCCGTGATCGGCGTGACCGAGAGTGGCGAAAGGTCTGATGTCCAGCATGGCTGCATGCTCCTGAGTGATGTCTTGTGAAAGATAATGGGGTGAGGCAGCCATGAAGAAAATGGAAAGTATGGAAATACACAGTTTCCAGAAAAGACATGGAGATTTCTCCGATGATGTACGGTCCTGGCTGGAGAGAGCTTGGCGAGACCGTGTCGCAGGATTACAGTGCCGGGCAGGAGAAAAACGCGATGAACTATGATGCGATGTTTCAGTCCGCTCTCGACGGTCTGCATGCGGATGGCAGCTACCGTTACTTTGCGGATCTGGAACGCCGGGCAGGTCATTTTCCCAAGGCTTTCCATCATGGCCTGGGCCGTGATGTGACGGTCTGGTGTTCGAACGACTATCTCGGTATGGGGCAGCACCCCGAAGTCCTGACAGCTATGCATGATGCACTCGACGAAACAGGTGCCGGAGCTGGTGGAACCCGCAATATATCGGGCACCAACCACTATCATGTGGAACTGGAAAAAGAACTCGCGTCCCTGCACGGCAAGGAAAGTGCGCTGCTGTTCAATTCCGGCTATCTGTCGAACTGGGTGACGCTTGGGACCATTGCAGGGCGGCTTCGTAACTGCGTTGTGCTGTCTGACGAACTCAACCATGCTTCCATGATTGAGGGCATCCGTCACTCGCGGGCCGAGAAACAGATTTTCCGTCACAACGATGTCGAAGACCTGGAGCGTCGTCTGAAGGAGCTTCCTGCCGACGTTCCGAAGATCATCGCATTCGAGTCCGTCTATTCGATGGACGGTGATATCGCTCCGATCGAGGCCTTCTGCGATCTGGCCGACAAATACGGCGCCATGACCTATCTCGATGAGGTTCATGCGGTTGGCATGTATGGCGATCATGGTGCGGGTGTGGCCGAGAAGCTCGGTCTGTCTCATCGTCTGACGGTGATCGAGGGAACGCTGGGCAAGGGATATGGCGTTGTGGGCGGTTATATAGCCGCGTCTGCTGCGCTTTGTGACTTTGTGCGTTCGTTTGGATCGGGCTTCATTTTCTCCACAGCTCTTCCGCCGATGATCGCGGCTGGTGCACTGGCCAGTGTGCGGTATTTGCGCCGGAGCAGTGCCGAGCGTGACGGTCAGCAGCGGGCTGTAGCTTACCTGCGTCAGGCGCTGGACAAGGCAGGTCTGCCGCATGTCATGAACCCGAGCCATATTGTGCCCGTCATGGTGGGGGAGGCCGAACTGTGCCGTAGCCTGTCGGATGAGCTGCTGAACCGTTTCGGGAATTATATCCAGCCGATCAATTTCCCGACCGTACCGCGCGGAACGGAGCGGCTGCGGATCACGCCGACGCCACTTCACACGAACGAGATGATTGACGAACTGGTCGAGGCGCTTGCCACGTTATGGCAGGAGCGTCAGCTCAAGACGTCCAAATCCGCCGCAGCCTGAAACGGAGGGGTGGACCCGCGTTTCCGCCCTTTTTTACTAGATCATGAAAAAGGCAGGCCTTAAAAAAGGTCTACCTTTTTTTATTTGTGCTTAGGGGGCTGAAAATCAGGCTGCGACTGCTGCCTGATCTCCATGCGACAGGATATGGAGGCTTAAAATTCCTCCGGACGTCATTAACGTCCGCCCCAGGTCCAGCCGGGCATTGCCGGCCGTCCAGCGGGCATGACTGCTTTCGATGCTCCACCAACCATCGGCGTACGGGTCCGACAGATGATTGGAGAGGTGCT
Organism: Gluconobacter cerevisiae; assembly: GCF_015244675.1. Taxonomy (GTDB): domain Bacteria; phylum Pseudomonadota; class Alphaproteobacteria; order Acetobacterales; family Acetobacteraceae; genus Gluconobacter; species Gluconobacter cerevisiae. The sequence goes on from NZ_JABCQO010000002.1 coordinate 116,009, forward strand.
GAGTTTGCTCGTCGTTCCAGACGGTTACATCCCCCACCAGAACACCAAGCATCCGGCGGTCGTCGACGAACGGTCCAATCCTGTCAGCAGGACGTGCGGCCTGACTCAGAATGCGGACGCTCTGGCAGCCTTCTGGCAGCATGAAGACAAAATGCTCGCCACTTGTGCGAATGGGATACAGGGTCGTACCGTCTTCCAGCACGAGGTGGATTGTATTTTTGGTCTTTGTCGAAGGAACTGGCTGAGTGTCGGCATAGCCCAGAGCCTGTGCGCGCAATGCGATTGCCGCAAAGATTGGCTCGACGTGTGAGCGGTCCGTAACCAGCGGTGCGGCGGCATCTTTTTCCCAGCTCAGAGGATGCAGACGGGCGACCTGATGGCCCTTCATAAGGGCATCCGGACGATGGCCCACATCCATGAAGCTCTCCGACAGCGCGCCGTTGGCAATCAGGATAGCGTGTTTTTCAGTTTCGATATGATAATAGTCATACTCCGTGATGGAGTGGTCGTAGGCAATCGTCATGCCGTTGACGAGCATCCGAACGGGAATGAAGGTGCCTTCAAGCATCATACAATGCTCTGGGGTGACCAGAAGATCTCGACTGGGAATGCCATCTGCCAGGGCACCCGCACGAATACGTACAGGAACGGCGTCCATGTCCGCCTGCCCGGTAGCACCGACTGTTGTGTGAGCATGTCCGACGCGCAGAATTGTGCGGGAGTGAAGAGTCCCGTTCTCGTGGACCATGACCTGATCGCCAGCCTCAAGCGTCTCGATGCCGCATTCGCCTTCGGGAGTGAGGATCATGGAGCCGGCCAAATAGCAGATCTGCCCGTTATAGCCGGTCGCGCCACCCACAACGCTCCAGCTTCCGTTCGCGTTCTGAACGATTGTGGGCGTACCGGGCGTTGAATTGGGACCGAAGGAAATATTCGAGAGTGTAATGCCGTTATTATAGTGGTCGAAAGCGATTTTCAGTGTGTAGGTGCCGCTGCTGTTCGCAACGAATGTTGCACTGATGGGAGGTGTCCCGCCGTGGCCGATAGTGATGACGGACGCGGCGTCATAACCTGTGATGGGTGTGGAGACTGTCTGGTTATAGTCTGCGAAGATGAGCTGGCTCGGGGCACTATTTACGGCGTCGCGGCCGAACACGATCCTGCCACCAGCCGTCGCATTGTTGACGTATAATGACGCACCGTTCTGCAGAACCGTCGTCAGGGAAGATCCCATCTGGAATTGCGCGTTGGAACTTCCCAACGTCGTCTGGTCCAAAATCAGCGTCCCTGTACCGCCGACACTATTGCTGTTGATGGAAATGGCCGGATTGCCGGAAATCTGAAGGGTGCCGTTGACTGTCGGGTTGCTGCCAAGATTGACGGTGCTGGACGTGTCGACAAGCATGGTCCCGCCCTGAGCAACGGTCAGGCTGTTCGCGTAGAAAGCCGTTGCGCCAGGTGCGGGGGATGTTGCGGTGACGTTAAGCGTAGCGTTGCTGCCGACCTTCAACGTCGTGATCTGCGTTGCGTTAGCCTGTGCGACGTTGATCGTAACTGCGCTGCCATCCGGCTTGCCAGCAAGGACATCAACCCATCCCTTGCTGGGAGGGGCTTTACCTTCGCTCCAGTTTGCGTCTGCGAACCAGTCGCCGTTTGCACCACCAATCCAGTAGTTTGTCATCTCGTTGAGTCCTGATGATGTCAGGAGTTATCCCCCCGAGAAGAAGGAGTTCCACACCTGACCTGTGAAGCATTGTCTCACCAAAAGAGTTAATTATTGATCAACTCAGGTTCAAGATTATTCGAGTTTTAAAAAGAAAAACATCAATGACAAATTATCACGCTAATATTTCTGCTGAAATGTGTTCCGGAATTGAAATAAATATTTTTCGCGGAAAATAGCCCGGAATTACCGAGGAAAAGAGGATGCAACGGCTTGCCTGACGCGGATCTTCCGCTCATCATGTTGTGATGGCATCCCAGGAAAAATCAGTTCCGTTCCGTAAGAATCGAAAAGTAACGAAGCTTTCGCAACGTCTGGGAGTTTCGACGGCGGCGTGTGTTCTGGATGTCATGGTCAATGATCGACATGCTCTGGTGCGCGACAGCGCCGCTTTTATTGTGTTGCTGGAGAAAATCTGGAAAGCGCGGGATGTCGAGGCCGAGTTGATCTGGACGGAGATTGAAGAGCGCCTCCGTCTGGCGGACGAGTTGCGTGTTGGTGGAATACGCCCCTACAAGGGGGGCCGTTTTCGTTCGACGAAGCTGCCGTGACATGCCGCCCCTGCCAGACCTTTCCCATATTACGCTTGCAGATCTGACGCGCCTTGACCTTGTTGCACTGGGTATCATGGCGCTTTCGGCCTTATGGGGGCTGACGCGGGGTTTTGCGACCGAACTTGCCGGGCTTTTAGCCTGGGTCGGGGCAATTGTTCTGACCTATCGGTTTCATGGACTGCTCGAACCTTATTTAACGCCCTATCTGCATCAAGCCGCGCTGGCGGGAAGCGCAAGTACGGCGATTCTGTTCGTTGTCGTGCTGCTATTCTTCACCATGATTGGTGCGAGGGTAGGTGCTGCGGCGAGGGGTGTCCTGTTCGGAGGCGTGGATCGTATTCTGGGTGCAGTGTTCGGTGTGGCGCGTGGTTATGTGGCCCTGATCGTCCTTTATCTGCTGGCAGGCTCTTTTTTTGGTTCGTGGATGTCCTATGTGATGCAGGGAAGCCTCATCGGCCCTTACATTGCCGCTGGGGCAACCCATCTGACAGGTTATCTGCCTCATTTCCTGCAACCGCATCTTGCGTCTGAGGTCACAAGCGGCCATGAGGCGTCCTTGTGAAACCAGTCCGGAAAGGCCGCGCCGCATGACCCAGTCCGACAGTCTCAACCGCCCGTATGAAGAATGCGGGGTTTTTGGCGTCTGGGGTGTGCCTGATGCATCGGCCCTGACCGCCCTGGGCCTGCACGCTCTCCAGCATCGTGGACAGGAAGCGGCGGGTATCGTCAGTTTCGATGGCGAACGATTCCACCAGCACAAGGGGCTGGGGCTGGTGGGCGACGTGTTTGGAGACAGCCGCGTTATGGCGACGCTGCCCGGCACGGTTGCGATTGGCCATAACCGCTATGCCACGACCGGCGGAACGCATGTCCGCAACGTGCAGCCGCTTTATGCCGATTATGAGTTCGGTGGTCTGGCAGTCGCGCATAACGGCAATCTGACGAATTCCGCGACGCTCAAGCAGGCGCTGGTCAAGCGTGGATGCATTTTCCATTCCTCGACGGATACGGAAGTCTTCATCCATCTGATCGCCATTTCGCTCTATACGACTGTGCTCGACCGCTTCATTGATGCCGTCAAACAGGTCAAGGGTGCGTATTCTCTGATTACACTGACGCCGGATGACGGTCTGATCGGCATGCGCGATCCGCTCGGTGTGCGTCCGCTCGTTTTGGGGCGGATGCCGGGCCATGAGCAGGGGAATGGTGGCTGGGTTCTGGCCAGCGAGACCTGTGCGCTGGATATCATCGGGGCGGATTATGTCCGCGACATCGAACCGGGCGAGATTGTCGTCATTAATAATGACGGCCTGCGCTCCCTGCGTCCTTTCGGGGATCAGGGTGGTCGGTTCTGTGTGTTCGAATACATCTATTTCGCGCGGCCTGATTCCGTTCTTGAAGGCCAGCCCGTCTATGAAGCGCGTCGCCAGATCGGTTGCGAACTGGCGCGGGAAAGCGCGGTTGAGGCCGATGTCGTGGTGCCGGTGCCGGATTCCGGCGTGCCGTCTGCGATTGGCTATGCGGCGGAAAGCGGCATTCCGTTTGAGCTCGGGATCATCCGCAATCACTATGTAGGCCGGACCTTCATCGAGCCGACGGATCAGATCCGCAACCTTGGTGTGAAGATGAAGCACTCCGCCAACCGGCCGGTTCTGGCGGGCAAGCGCGTCATTCTGGTGGATGATTCAATCGTCCGCGGCACGACATCGCGCAAGATCGTGGATATGGTCCGGGCTTCTGGTGCGACGGAAGTGCATATGCGCATCACGTCTCCACCGACGAAACATGCCTGCTTTTACGGTATCGATACGCCTGAAGAGAGCAAGCTGATGGCTGCCACCCATACGCTTGAGGAAATGGCGCGGGCGATCGGTGTCGACAGTCTGGCGTTTGTCAGTTTCGACGGGCTCTACCGGGCGCTGGGCCATGCGAACCGCGCCGAGGGTGCGCGCCGCTATTGCGACGCCTGCTTCACGGGGGATTATCCGATCCAGTTGGTGGATAAGGAAGGCAATCTCGTCGCGTAAGCCTTGCCACTAAGATCTTATGAAAAAGGCGCCTGACCTGATGGTCTGGCGCCTTTTTATTTGTCAGCTGTTCAGGGATATGGGTAAGGCGCCTCTGAAGAGGCGGTTTTGGGGCGAGTGTGTGTGTCTGTCGGGAGCAGGGAATCCAGAGGCAGTGTCATAACGGCTTCCAGGCCCGGGGTCAGGGTTGTGTAGGTCAGTGTTCCGGCAAGGCTACTGACGACGGCATTCATCATGCGCGTCCCAAACCCTGTTCCCTTGAGCTGCGGCGTGCAGGCGCCCTGATCAGAAACCGTCAGGACCAGCCGGGTGCCGGTCTGGGCAAGTCCGACATAGAGCGGCCCGGCGTTGCCGTCATAGGCGTATTTGCTGGTGTTGATGATCAGTTCGGTCAGGACCAGACCAATATTGATGGCGCGGTCTGCGGCAATCATGATCGGGAAGAGGGAGAGATGCATCTGGTCGTGCCAGCCCTCGCCCAGTGACGTGCACAGCTCTTCCATCAGTTCTTCGATATAGCGGCCCAGATCGACGACGCCGACATGTTCGTCACGGTAAAGGCGACGATGCACGAGGCCGATGGCGGCGATCCGGTGCTGCGCTTCCTTCAGGGCCGTCGTGGTGTCGTCATTTGACGCGCTTCGGGCCTGAAGCTTGAGGAAGGATGCGACCATCTGAAGCGAATTCTGAACGCGGTGATTGACCTCGCGGATCAGGAAGTCCTTCTGGCGCAGCAGGTCTTCGCGTTCTTCCAGTGTGGCGGCGAGGGTCGCATTGAGTTCCCGGAGCTGCTGTGTCTGATCGTCAGCGATCAGGACACGACGCAGGCGGCGGGCGGCCTGCCTCTGTTCGTTTGTCCAGCGGATGCTGTGCCCGCGGATGGTCTGTTCCCATGTCCTGAAGGAGGTGCGTGGGCGTAGAATGCCGTCGCTGTCCGCATCGCCCTTGTGCGGATTTCCGGCCCATTCGATGGTCTGGATGATTTCGACCCGGCTCCAGACAAGACAGATGGGCGTACGGAGTGGGAGGATGATGGCAAGGAGGCCGGCGCAGCGCTCTGGCCAATCGGTTGCTGGAGGATAGTCCCGGCCCAGCATGGCGCTGCTGAAGATCCCACCATTGTTGCCCGCTTTCAGCCAGTCATGCAGCCTGTGCAGGTCTTCTGTATCGGGAAGCACGCCCGTTGCACTGATGGTTGCGCCACCGATGACGGCAAAACCGTTGCAGGGGAAGAGGGCCTGCAATTCGTTGATGCAACTGCGAAGGTTGTTTTCAAGCGGACGGCGTACATCGAAATGGGACGTGACTGATTCCATCGCGTTCCGCAGGCGCAGACGCTCCTGATAAGTGACCAGCTCTTCCTTGTTTCGTAACTGGCGGGACATGACGCCGGCCAGAGTCCGACAGGCCGCGCGGACATCTTCAGAAAGAGGCTTCGGAGAAGAATTGTGGCAGGCGATCAGGCCCCACAGGATGCCATCGACAACCAGCGAGACTGAAGCCGAGGCGCGGACGCCCATATTGGCCATATACTGGAGGTGGATCGGCGAAACGCTGCGGAGTTGCACGTCGCTGAGATTGATCCCCGCAAGTCCGGCGTCGGACGGACGGATGGGGGCGGCCTCATAGGTGATGTCAGGGATGACGCGAATACGGTTGCGGACATAGAGAGTCCGCGCCTGCGCAGGAATATCACTGGCCGGAAAATGGTGATTCATCAGGGACGGGAACGTATCGTTGCGGCTTTCTCCGACAACGCAGCCCGTGCCATCTTCCATGAAACGATAAATCAGGACGCGGTCAAAGCCGGTAAGGCTCTGGAAGAGCGTTGCGCCGTGGCGACAGACGGACGCGATGTCCGGGCAGCGCTCGAAGCGGTCTGCGGCTCTGTCGATCTCGCCGAAAATGTCCCAAGTCAACAGGTTATGCACGTCGACGGGTTCGAGTTCGATAAGAAGATGCGTGTTCTGCGTATGACGCACGACACTGAAGGTTTCACCCGCCAGGCCGGTAATACGCAGATCCGATACGGACGCGCGTTTTTCGTCCTGCAGACGCCCTGTCGGGACATTCAGGAGACTTGTGAGGTTGCGCCCAAGCCAGTCAGAATTCAGACGGCCCTCGATATCCCCCGCCCCACCAAGAATGGTCAGGGTTGCGCTGTCGGCAATCAGCAGAAGGCCATACGGCTGAATGGCATCCGGGCGATGAATGGGTTCGCGGTCACAGGACGTCGTGACGGCATGTGCCAGCGAATAGCCCGGTTCTGAGCCCGCAGGGCGATGGGCCGTCAACCGGCGATCCGCCTGAAGGAAAGAAAGCGCAGTCGCAGGGTAGGCTGAAAGACAGCGGACATGAAGACCTCTTTGTTAGCGGCCACCTTGTTCAGCGCGAAAAGTCCGGTCAGGTGAGGTCCAGAATTTACCATGTCCATTATCTGTTCCTCACCGCCTGCTGTCAATTTATGGCGTTTTATTTCAGGGCTGGCGGCTGTCTGCCTGAATCCAGGAGGCGACGTCGGCCGAGAGGGCGTGGCGGCTGGCCGGGCGCGTGTAGAGCATGTGACCACCCTGATAGAGATGTAGCGACACGCGATCTGCCCCGACCGTCAGGTGATCTTTCATCCAGCGTGCGGTCGCGAATGGGCAGGCCACGTCATAATAGCCGTTTGCCACGAAAACGCGCAGACCGGGATCAAGCGCCAGAAGGCGGTTCAGAACCGGGATCTGATGGATGGGCGACGGGCCGCCCGCGCTCCATTTCCAGCTTGAGTTCACCTTGAACGACAGCAGGTCGTAGGTCAGGGGTGTTTTGAAGCCGAGGCCGTTTGCGGCATAGCCCGAGAAGGCATTGCCATAGGCGCGCCCGAAGCCGAACAGCGTCGGATCGGGGCTTTCGTCCAGGCCATCGGCCGAAGGATCGGCGATCGACTGTGTGAAATCATACAGTCCGTACAGGCGACCGTCACGGGACATGATGTCATGCGAGCCGATAGCCGGAACACCATGCTGGCGCGCAATGACATCCTGCGGCAGCCCGGTCCGCTGGGCGATTTCGGCATAAAGCGCCTGACCTTCGCTTCCTGACGGCAGCTTTCCGGCGATTTTCGGCAGATAGGTGTTCAGAGACCACTGATAGGCTTCATCAGCCGTCTTTTCCGTCACGTTCGGGCTCTGATGCGCGGCGATCAGGCTTGGCATCATGAGAGCGGCGGAGAGCGGATTGTCGTCCGAATCGAGCAGGGGCATCTCGATGGCCGGGGAGATCATGACGATGCCGTTGAGCAGGATGCCTTGTTCCATCTGGAGCGCATTCGCGACCTGGATGGAGCGGATGCCGCCATAGCTTTCACCCACGAGATAATGCGGCGAGGCTTCACGAGCATTCGCAGCCGTCCACAGGCCGATGGCCTTGGCGAAGGTGCTGGCATCCTGTTTGACACCATAGAACTGGTCTCCGGCCTTCGCCGTATCAGTGGGGCGGGAATAACCCGTGCCCACGGCGTCGATGAAGACCATGTCGGTGACGGGGAGCCAGCTGTCGGGGTTGTCCGCAAGCTGGGCATGGGTGCCATCAGTCGGGTCTTTGGCGGGCATGGTCAGGGCCTTGGGGCCAGCCGCGCCAAGGTTTAGATAAGCCGTGGCCGCACCCGGACCGCCATTGAAGAAATACGAGACCGGCCGTGTGCCAGCCGGGACGCCATCCTTCGTGTAGGACACGTAGAACATGCGGGCTGTCGGTTTGCCGTCAGAACCACGCAGGATGAGTGTTCCGGCATGGGCCGTGTAGGCGATGCCGTTCAGATGATGCTGGGTGACGGAATCTGCCGGAAGAAGGGCGGGTTCGCCCGTGAAGGCATCGGTTGTCTTGCCAGCTTCGACCTTGGTGTCGGGCTTGGGGGCATCGGCCGCCGCAGCCGTACAGACGGGGGTGAGGAGCGTTAAAGCGAGCAGGGCTGCGCGGCGGGTCATCATCTGACGGGCATCTCCGGGGAAAAAAAGCAGAAGAGTCCGCCCTATCAGTCCTGAGGCGTAACGGCCATCGCTTCCGCATGAAGTTTTCGTCATGCGGAAGCGGTTTAACGCGGGTGGTCGGTCAGGCTTTGGGGGGCGTGATGTTCGGACGCAGCATGAGGCGCGGATCGGCGACGCGGTCATACTCTTCGGATGTCATGAAACCGAGTTTCAGCGCGGCTTCACGCGGGCTCAGATCCTTTTCCATGGCGTGATGCGCGACCTGTGCGGCGCGGTCGTAGCCGATCGCTGGCGAGAGGGCCGTGACGAGAACCAGCGAACGCTCCAGATCCTGTTTCAGCTTTTCAGTATTGGCCTTCGTGCCTTCGACGAGGAAGCGGCGGAAGTTTTCCGAACCATCATGCAGAAGGGTGATGCCCTGCATGATGTTGTGGATCATGAGCGGCTTGTAGACATTCATGTCCAGCATGCCCGCAGCCCCGCCGAGACCGACCGCGACATCGTTGCTCATGACCTGAAGGGCGAGCATGGCCAGAGCCTCGGCCTGCGTCGGGTTGATCTTGCCCGGCATGATCGACGATCCTGGCTCGTTCTCCGGCAGATGCAGTTCGCCCAGACCGGCGCGCGGGCCGCAGGCGAGCAGGCGGATGTCGTTGGCGATCTTAAACAGACTGCCTGCCGTCGTGCGTAGCGCACCCGACAGATGCACCAGCGCATCATGTGCGCCCTGAAGCGCGAACTTGTTTTCGCCAGCCGTGAAGCCGAGGCCGGTCAGGCGGGCGATTTCTGCGCAGGCGCGACGGTCGAAGCCTTCATCCGTACTGACGCCGGTGCCGAGGGCCGTGCCGCCGAGGGCGAGGGGGAACAGACCGTCGCGGGCCTGTTCCAGACGGGCGATGTTGTCCGTCAGCATCCCGGCATAGCCGTGCCATTCCTGACCCAGCGTGATGGGAACGGCGTCCTGAAGATGCGTGCGGCCAACCTTAACCAGATCGCGCCATTCCTCTGCCTTGGCGGCCATGGCGTTACGCAGGCGCGTCAGGGTCGGGATCAGGCTGCGATGCGTGCCGAGGACGGCTGCGATATGCATGGCAGTCGGGAAGTTGCAGTTGGTGGACTGCGACATGTTGACGTGATCGTTCGGATGCAGCGGCGTCTTGCTGCCCAGCGGGTTGCCGGTGATCTGGCAGCCGCGGTTTGCGATCACTTCATTGACGTTCATGTTGAACTGCGTGCCCGAACCGGTCATCCAGACATGGAGCGGAAACATCCGGTCATGCTCGCCTTTGATGATTTCGTCACAAACGGTCTGGATCAGATCTGCCCGCTCCTGCGACAGGCGACCGCTGGCGGCATTGGCTGTCGCGCACGCACGCTTCATGATCGCATAGGCTTCGATCATTTCATGCGGCATCAGTTCGCGGCCGATGCTGAAATATTTCAAGGAGCGCTGGGTCTGCGCCCCCCACAGCACATCGTCAGCGACGTCGATCGGGCCCATGCCATCGGTTTCGGTGCGGCTCATTGTCTGTTTTCGGCTTTCCTGTGGGTGGTCGGGCTCATTTCACAAGGAAATTATCGCACAATCGCCGCAGGACAAAGGAAGGCAACCATAGAAAATCCGGATGCCGTCACAGCGAGGAAACGGCTTCAGGATTCCACGATCTGGGCAATCGGACGACGGCCATAGGTATTTGTTAGGATCACACCCGCCATGACGACCGCCCCCCCGATCAGGGTGCGCAGGGACGGGACTTCACCGGTCAGGAAATAGGCCAGAACCATCGTCACGGGCGGCAGCAGATAAAGCAGCGCCGCACCGCGCGAGGCACCGAGATGCCCGATGACGAACCCCCAGGCGGCATAGCCGAACGCTGCCGGGAAAATGCCAAGCTCCAGCACGGCGGCCTGTCCCTGCCATGAGGCGTGAGAGAAGCTCGTGAGGCCCTGAGGCAGCCACGGGGTCAGGAAAATTGCACCCGAAATCAGGACATAGGCGATGGTGGGCAGGGCGCCGTAGCGGCGGATCAGGCCCTTCTGGAGGATCGTGTAAAACGCCGCGCAGACGGCGGCGCCAAACACCAGCGTGGCGCCGGAGCCAAAGGAAAGACCGCCGCTTTGTCCCTTGGCGATCATGGCGACGCCGCTGAAGCTCAGAAGCGATCCGGCCCAGCCCCAGCGGGACATGCGTTCGCCGAGGAACACCATGGCCAGAAGCCCCGCCATAAGCGGGGCCGCGCTGATGAGAAGGCTGGCCGCTCCGGACGAAACGGTCACTTCTCCGCAGTTGAACAGTATGTTGTAGAGCATGATGCCGATCATGCCGCAGGCGAGGATCTGTGGAATATCGGCGGTCAGAGGGCGTGCGGGACGTTTCCAGCAAATCCAGAAGGCCGCCATGATGGCTGCGACGGCATAGCGCAATGCTGCCAGCGGCACGGGTGCAAAATCATGCAGGGCAATCCGGACAACAGGATAGGCGCTGGCCCAGGACAGAATGGCCACGGCGACAAAAAACGGCAGGGTGCGTCCGGAAGATTGTGTCATTCCTGTTTATTAGCAGGAATGTTTCGGAAGCGGGAAGAGTCTCGAAGGCGGGATAAGCGCGTTGCTCATCCCGGCATGTCATCGCAGCCAGCGGTCGCCGCTGAAACGGTTGTGGGAAAAGAGAAAACCGGCCACCAGCCCGATGGCAGCGAACATGATGGTCCACAACGAGATCGGCAAAAGCAGGGTGGAAACCGCCGAGAGCAGGACCATTCCGGCAAACGCGCAGACTGCGGATTCGAGAAGGCGCGGGCCGTAATGACGCTCAGCACCGCAATGTGGGCATTTCTCCGATGTCGGGCGCATGGCGTTGCGACAGACGGGGCACAGCGCGATGGCGTTGGCTTCGGGTTTTCTCACTGACCGTTATTCTCCTGATGTTCGCCGACCGCGATACGCGCTTCCACGGCCATACGCCAGGGCGCATCGGCCGGTGCCGCGGCCAGGGCGCGGCGATAGAGGTCGAGGCTTTCGCCAGAAATATGGCTGCCGTTGCGACTTTCAAGCTCGGCAAGGCGAATGGCAAGCTCGGGCTCGAAATGGGCGCCGAGAGCGATCTTCCAGTCCCGGATCGCGTCATCCGTCAGGCCGGAGCTGGCTTCGACCTGCCCCAGCATGAAATGCCCGGTTGCATAGGTCGAGGATGTGGCGGGGATCGTGGCGACTTCAGTCTGAAGTTTATGGATCGTCTCCAGACCTTTCGCATCCGGTCCCGTCTGGCGCTGACTCAGCGGCTGGGGCGGGAGGGAAGGGTGTCCGTTGACGATGTAGAGCGCAAACGCCAGCACCGGGATGCCAAGTCCGACCGCCAGAACAGGAAGAACCCGGCTGCGTTTTACCGGTTCAGCCGAAAGATCTTCGACGGCGGCTTCCTCGTCTGTGGCTAGCAGGCGGCGCTGAACTTCAAGGCGCGCGGCTTGATATTCCTCGCCATTAATGAGGGCAAGCGCGTGATCGCGCTCTAGATCGCCAAGCTGTCCACGATACAGCGTGAGGGCGGAGTCGCGGGCATTCACCCGGCGGCGCAGGGTTCGCAGGCCCAGAAAGGCGGGGCACAGGGCCACCGCGGCGATAATCAGGATTCCCAACCAGAACAACAAGACTACTCCCGGCCCGAAAGGGCATCCAGACGCGCGCGCTCGTCATCTGTGAGCGGCGCAGGCGTGGCGACGACGCGGCGTCTGGCCGTTCGCCATGCAATGACAAGTCCGGCCACCAGCGCGAGTGCCGGCATCAGCCAGAGCAGGGCGGTGGACCATGAAAACTGTGGGGCCAGACGGATGAATTCGCCGTAGCGTTCGGTCATCCAGCCCATGATCTGCTGATCGCTTTTGCCTGCCGCGACCTGCTCGCGGACAACCTTGCGCAGATCGCGGGCGAGAGGAGCACTGCTGTCCTCAATGCTCTCGTTCTGACAGACCAGACAGCGCAGATGAGCACCGAGGGCTTCGGCCCGTTTTTCCTGCGCTGGGTTGGGCAGCATTTCGGCAGGATCGTCCACGGCAAGGGCTACGCCGCCGCCGATCAGGCCAACCGCGAGCAGCAAGGCCGGAAAGCGTCTGGAAGCCTTCATAGTCCGGCCAGCCTCGGGCGGATTTCCGCCTCGTAGATCTGCGGGTCGAGGGCTGCGCTGCCATGCCAGATGATGCGGCCGCCGGGTGCGACCAGAAAGCTCTCGGGCACGCCGGTCACGCCCCAGTCGATCGCCACGCGGCCATGCCGGTCGGAGGCGACGCGGGCGTAAGGGGAGCCGTCGCGCTGGATGAAGGCGCTGGCGTTTTCGGGCTTGTCCTCATAGGCGATGCCCCAGATCGGCATATTACGCGAGATGGCGCGCAGGCCGGGCATTTCCGCCACGCAGGGAATGCACCATGAGGCGAAGAAATTGACCAGAACCGGGCGGTGCTGGGCTTTAAGTTCCGCATCGGTGAAACCGTCGCCAAGACCGGGGAGGCCGGGCATGGCGAAGCTCGGGATGGGTTTGCCGACATTGGGGTTCTTGATCGCGCGGGGGTCGAAGGCGCCGCTGCGCATGTCGCTCAGCATCCGCCAGAACCCGACGCCGAGGACGCCTGCGCCGATAATGGGCACGGCCGTGAGGAGGCCGCGTCGTGTTACGCTCATGTCCGTCTCTCCTCAGGCACGGGCCATGTTGCGGGCAGCGGCACGCTTGGGTGCGCCGATCCGCATCCGGCGGTCAGACAGCGAGAATGCCCCGCCGATCGCCATGACCAGCCCGCCGAGCCACATCCAAGGGGCGAGCGGATTGCGGTGCAGACGCAGGACATAGGTCGCGTCCTTGCCCGTACCGTGCCGGTCGCCCACCACGCCGTATAGATCCGTGATGAAATTGGTGTGGATGGCGACTTCGGTCGTGGTCTGGCTCTGCGTCGTGAAGTCGCGTTTTTCAGGGTGCAGGATGGTCACGAGCTTGCCGTTGTGACGGATGGCGATGTCGGCCTGCATGGCCTTGTAGTTCGGGCCGATATAGTCGTGGACGTCCAGAAGGGTCCAGTCGTCTCCGGCCAGAGAGCGCGTTTCGCCGATATGCACTTCAACGATGGCGTGCTTGGCTTGGGACATGCCGCAGAGCCCGAGAATGGTGATGCCTGCGCCGATATGGGCGAGTGCCGCACCCCAGCTTGAACGCGGCAGGTTCTTCATGCGCTCCCATACGCCCTGCGCGGACGTATGGCCGATGCCGATCCGGCGCAGCACGTCGGAGACGGACGCTGCGATGACCCAGATGGCCAGCGCGCCGCAGGCGATGGGCAGGATGCCGGAAAGCTTCCAGAAGCACAGGGCCAGCCCGATCGCTGCAATGCCAGCCGCGACATAAAGATGCGAGAACGTCCGGGCGAGTTGCGCGCGCTTCCACGGCAGGGCCGTGCCGACGCCCATCGCCAGAAGAAGCGGCAGGGTCAGCGGGATCGTGGCGGCATCGAAGAATGGCTTGCCGACGGAAATGGTACGCCCGGCCAAAAGCTGCATGAAGGGCGGGTACATCGTGCCTGTGACGACAACAGCGCAGATCGAGCAGAGCAGGATGTTGTTCAGGACCAGCGAGCCTTCACGCGAAACCGGAGAAAACAGGCCGGTCGAGGTGAGGGAGGGCGCGCGCCATGCGAACAGAGCGAGCGAGCCGCCGATGACGATGGCGAGCAGGGCGAGGATGAACACGCCGCGGGCGGGGTCGTTGGCGAAGGCGTGGACCGAGTTCAGGATGCCCGAGCGAACGAGGAACGTGCCCGACAGGGAGAACGAGAACGTCGCGATGGCCAGCAGGACCGTCCAGATTTTCAGGCCTTCGCGCTTTTCCACGACGATGGCGGAATGCACGAGGGCCGTACCCGTCAGCCAGGGAATGAGGGAGGCGTTTTCCACCGGGTCCCAGAACCAGTAGCCGCCCCAGCCCAGCACATAATAGGACCACCACGAACCCAGCGCGATGCCGCAGGTCAGGAAGCACCAGGCCGCCACGGCCCAGGGACGGACCCAGCGACCCCATGCGGCATCAACGCGGCCCTCAATCAGGGCGGCGACCGCGAAGGCGAAGGGAACGGCGAAACCGACATAACCGGTGTAGAGAATGGGCGGATGGAAGGCGAGGCCGGGGTCCTGAAGGAGCGGGTTCATGCCCTGACCGTCCATTGGCGCGGGGAAAACACGCTCGAACGGATCGGACGTCAGGAGGCAGAACATCTGGAATCCAGCGGAAACGCCGCCGAGAATGGCCAGAACGCGCCCGCGCAGGATGTCCGGCAGGTTGCGGCCGAACAGGGACACCGCACCGCCGCAGACGGCGAGGATCAGCGTCCAGAGCAGGACGGAGCCTTCGTGGTTTCCCCAGACGCCCGTAATCTTATAAAGCAGCGGCTTGGAAACGGCGGAGTTCGCCGCGACGTTCTGGACCGAGAAATCGTCGCTGACGGCGCACATCACGAGGCAGAGGAACGAATAGCCCAGCGCAAGCAACTGTGAGACCGCGAGATAGGGCGCAAGCCCCACGAGGCGCGCGTCGCGGCGGTTGGCGCCCCAGAGTGGGACGGCGAACTGCACGAGGGCGAGTACGCAGGCGAGGGCCAGGGCGAAATGGCCCTGTTCTGGTCCGAACATCAGGCGATCAGCCCCCTGCTTTCTTTGCGGTCATGGTGTCCCAGCTTGAGGCGTCCGGCGCTTTGCCGAAGCGCGGGTCCCATTTGCCGGTGCGTTTGAGTTCGTCCGCGACTTCCTTGGGCATGTAGGTTTCGTCATGCTTGGCGAGGACTTCGCTGGCCGTGAAGCCGCCGTCCTTCTGCACGGTGCCGAGGGCGACGACGCTCTGTCCTTCGCGGAAGAGGTCGGGAAGGATACCGGTGTAATGGACCTCGACCGCGGCCTGTCCGTCCGTCACCTGAAAGGCGTTCACGGGGGTGCCGTTTTCGTTGATGCGATGCAGGCTGCCGGCCATGACCATGCCGCCGAGGCGGATGGTGCGATCGGGTGAGGGCGGACTGGCTTTCACCTGCGACGGTGCCATGAAGAACACGATGTTGGACGAGAAAGCGCGCAGGGTCAGGGCGGCGGCGGAGCCGACACAGGCCAGACAGGCAATGACGATCCAGAGACGACGGGTCTTGCGGGTCATGATGCTGACCTTTCACGGCGGCGGGCATGGCCTTCGACGGCAGCCAGACGGGCCTTGGATTTCCGCAGGCGCAGGGCGGCACCGACGCCGAGGACAAGGGAGCATCCCAGCGTCAGGGCATAGGAGGCCGCGATATACGGCCAGTGGTTCGGGAGATGCATCATGCTGCTTGACTGTCCCTGCGGTCGAGACGCGAACGGGCCATCATCTGGCGCGCACGGCTTTCATGGATAGCGGCGCTGAGCCGGGTGAAAATGACGGCTGCAACACCGAGCGTGAAGCCGATCGTGCAGATCAGCAGCGGCCAGAGCATCATCATGGACATGGTGGGGGCGCCGGTCAGGGTGATGCTGTCGGGCTGGTGCAAGGTGTTCCACCACTGGACGCTGAACTTGATGATCGGAAGGTCGATCACACCGGCCAGAGCGAGGATCGCGGCGGCGCGCTGGCCGCGGGCGGGTTCGTCAAAGGCGCGGATCAGAGCGATGTGGCCGAGATAAAGAAAGAACAGCACCAGCATGGACGTCAGGCGCGCGTCCCAGACCCACCAGGTGCCCCACATCGGCTCGCCCCACAGTGAGCCGGTAATCAGGCACAAAGCGGCGGCGCAGGCACCGACGGGGCCGATTTCAATGGCGGCCAGATCCGCCAGCGGATGGCGCCACACCAACGAGAGTACACCGCAGATCGCAAGTCCGAGGTAGCAGGACGATGCCAGCCAAGCCATTGGGACATGCACATACATGATGCGGACGGTGTCGCCCTGCTGCCAGTCGGCTGGGGCGATGAACAGGCCCCAGATGACGCCGACTACGAGAAACACGATCGCGCCACCAGTCAGCCAAGGCAGCAGCGTGCGCGCCAGACGCAGGAACTGCCCCGGATTGGCATAGCGATGGAGCAGGTTGGGGGTAGGGCGCACTGGGACACGGACCTCGGCAGAGTGGCAACGCGGCGATGGGTTCCCCGCGAAAGGTTCCCCATTGAAATAGTCCGAAGCAATCATATTCGGAAGAGGCGCGTTGTCCCATTGTTCCGATCACTGTTATCACGTTTCACGGAATTGAGCGCAAAATGCCCCAAGGGCGGCTTTTGGGGCGACCCTTGGGGCGGCCTTTGTGGCGGGAGTGAGAGATGGCTTTCTGGCTGGTGAAATCGGAACCCGAGGCGTTCTCATGGGCGCAGCAGGTCCAGAATGGCGTCGAGCCGTGGACGGGCGTACGCAACTATCAGGCACGCAACAATCTTGCGGCGATGAAGATCGGCGATCTGGCGTTTTTCTACCATTCCGTCAGCGAGAAACGGATTGTGGGCGTGGTGGAAGTCGTGCGGGAAGCTTATCCAGACCCGACTGCGGATGATCCGCGCTGGGTCTGTGTGGATGTGAAGGCGATGGGGGCTTTTGGACGTCCCGTGAGCCTCGCCGAGATCAAGGCCGATCCGGCTCTGGCGGATATGGCGCTGCTCAAGCAGTCCAGACTGTCCGTGGCGCCGGTAACGGAGGAGGAGTTCCGTCACCTGACGCAGATCGGTGGATGGGTACGTCTCTCTTAGTGAATGGGCTTAGTGAATGGGAGAGGCGTCACCGTTGACGAGGATGTTCGTCTGGCCATTGACTGGATGACCGGCATAGCTCGTCGGTGAGTCTTCGTCTTCATAAGGCGACTGTACAGGGGCGTTGAACTTTACCGGCATGCCGAACAGCGTGAAATGGGACGGCAGGTTGTTGGGGCCGTTGGTTTTCTGCTGTGCGTTCGGACCGGGCATGCCGACTGGCAGATGCGTCCGCACCCGATCGCTATAGCTGGCGAGGGCAGTTTCCGAGTCTTCCACTTCTGTGTAGCCATGCGGCGGAGGTGGGGCGCCTTCATCGGGGAGAGCTGCCGTCTGTGCCGGGGTCAGCGACTTCGCTGGTGCGCCCACGATCTGCCCCGAGGTCGGGCCCATCTGCGGCAGGTTGGCCGTCCCGTGAGAGGCGTGATGGTGACTGTGATTCGGGGCGGCAAAAGCCGGAGAAACGGCCGGAACGAGGAGGCTGGCTGCCAGCGGCGCAGACAGGATCAAGCGCGATAATGCGGTCATTGGTGTAATTCTCCTCACCCCGACGGTGCTCGTCCGGATAGTTGGCCCGGGTAGTCTTCTGGCGTCGATATCCCCATGATGGTGCCATGTTAGGATATGAAACCTGCTATCCGGTAAACGGTTTCGGGTCTTACGAACAGGAGTTTTGATCGTCATGACCTCAGTGAATGACACGCAGCTTCCGACCAGCAATTTCGCCTCGACGGCGCTGGACGGGGATTCCCTTGCACAGCTTCAGTCGGTTCTTGAAAAGGTGGAGCAGGGCCGTGGGGTTCTTGTGCGTCTGGCCGACCTGATGGGCGGCGCGGTCGGGCAGGCCGCGCGACTCGGTATGCAGGGACTCGGGCTGGCACCATCAGTGCAGGAAAAATTCCACAAGACGGCAGAAGTCGCCATCGAACGGGCGTTCCGTGTGGCTGTTTTGGGTATCGACAACGATGCGCCCGCTCCGCGTGATCCGATGCGCGAGAATCTGGGGCAGGCCGCCGTGGCTGTCTCAGGTGCGCTTGGTGGCTTCGGGGGAATTTTCGGTCTTGCGCCGGATATCGGCTTCACGACGCTGACCATCATGCGCGAAATCGCCCGCATTGCGCGCGAGGAAGGCGAGGATCTGCGTAACGAAGACACGCGCCGGGCGTGTCTGGAAGTCTTTGCGCTGCGTAGTTTCCCGGCGCGCCAGAGCGACGAGGAAGGTGAACTGGGCTTCTTCTCGGCGCGTGCGCTGCTGCGGGGACGCCCCATCGTGATGCTGATGGCAGAAGTGGCGTCGCATTACGGAATCGGCCTGTCGCGCAAGTTCGCGTTGCAGATGGTGCCAGTGGCGGGGGCTTTGTGCGGGGCGTCGCTCAACACGGCATTTCTGGCGCATTACCGGGCGCTGGCGCGGGCCCATTTCACGATCCGTCGTCTGGAACGCACCCATGGGCTGGCCGTTAAGGAGGCTGCTGCCGACCTGCGTGCAGGGGGAATGGGCACGTCTGAAACATTTTCCTGATTTTCAGGACTTCCCGGAGAAACGCGCATGCCGATCGGTCTTGTCTGGCTTGGATGGACACTGGTGCTGGCGTTCGTTCAGCTTTTGCTGACCGCGGCAGCCTGTCGGCAGCAGGACGGATTGCAATGGGCTACTGGCAACCGTGATGGCGAGCCGCCCCGTTACACCGGAGTGGCGGCCCGTCTGAAACGGGCGCAGGCCAATCTGGCGGAGACACTGCCGATCTTCATCGGCGCAGTTCTGCTGGCATGGGTGTCGGGCCGTTACAGCCCACTAACAGGCTGGGGTGCAGGAATGTATTTCCTGACGCGCGCGATCTATATCCCAGCCTATGCTTTTGGCTGGGATATAGTCCGCAGTTTGATCTGGGGCGTCTCGATGGCTGGGTTGCTGCTGGTGCTGATCAGTCTGCTGTAAGTGACGCTTCGGTCATGGACGGGGGCTCGACGCCTTTGCGCATCACCCATAGATCTATGAGCGCTGAAATGACCAGACAGGTCGCACTGACTTTGGCCAGAACCATCAACAGGCCATGTATTTCAGGCATCAGCAGTCGCAAAACGCCGAGAATGACGAGAATGATGGCGTAAATGAAGGCAAGCGGCACGGGTGGTCTCCCTGAAGATAGCCCCCCTTTACCATGATCGCTGTTCCCACAGCCATGAATTCGCGTGACGCGGCCGGGGATGCTACGGTTCAGGAAACGGGTAAAGACTGTGTCATCATGGACGAGATAACGCCGGACCTGCTGCTTCAGGCTTATGCATCGGGGATTTTCCCCATGGCCCCGGACGCGGAAAGCACAGAACTGACATGGTATCTGCCAGAAGAGCGCGGAATCATGCCGTTAGACGGAATGTACGTTCCGAAAAAGCTCATGCGTCTCGTGATGTCGGGCAAAATGGCGGTGACGGCGGACCGGGTGTTCGATGACGTCATGCTCGCCTGTGCAGAAGCTGCTCCGGGGCGTGAGACGACATGGATCAGCGCGCGTATTCGCAGCCTTTATGGTGATCTGCACCGTCAGGGAAACGCCCATTCCATCGAAGTCTGGGATGGCGAGGCGCTGGTTGGCGGCCTGTATGGCGTGTCGCTGCGAGGGGCTTTTTTCGGCGAGAGCATGTTTTCGCGGGAACGTGATGCTTCTAAGGTGGCTCTGGTCCATCTTGTCGCAGGGCTGCGACAGGGGCGATACACGCTGCTGGATACGCAATACACCACACCTCATCTGACGGGGCTGGGTGGGATTGGTATTTCGGCGGAGGATTATCAGTCCCTGCTTCATCAGGCGCTGACCGTGCGTGCGGTCTGGCCTGACGATTTCAGCCTTCAGGCCCTGCGTGAATCCATTGCGTCCCTGCGTGCGCTTCCCGGGCGCGCGCCTGCCGGAGATCCGCCATGACTGTTTTTACGCGCCCTGTTTTTCCGAGCGCCGTGCCGCTCGGCCTGCTTATGGCTGGTCTGTCTGTGATGACACCGGCCCATGCGGACGATCATCCCCGGCTGACGCCGACGCGGGATGTCACGGTCGTGTATGAGCTTTCCACCCCTTCGAGTGCGGCGAAAGGCCGTCCCGATACCGTCAAGGTGGCGTTCTCGGGCGCTGGTGACCTGTTACGGATCGATTCGCAGGACGGCAACGGGGTGACGATTCTTGATCGCCCGGCGCAGCAGGTCACGCTCGTGATGATGAAGCAGCAGGTCTATACGCGCCTTCATCCAAGCCACGGTCTGCACAATCCTTTCATGCTCGATCTGGATATGCAGTACACGGCCGCCGGTCATGACACGGTGGCGGGAGTGGCGTGCGATCGCTGGACCATTCAGAGCAGCCATGGCAGGGCCAGCGCCTGTGTGACATCGGATGGTGTCATTCTGGCTGAAAACGGCGTGGATGCGGACGGCGTGGAAGGCTCCATCAAGGCGCTTTCGGTTTCCTATCAGGACATCCCGTCTTCCACATTCGAGCCGCCGGCAGGATTTCATATGCTGGAGCCGAAAATGCGTCCGGCCCATCAGAGTCAGGCGGGGAGTGCGACGCCCTCTCCGGTGCCGGAAGCCTCGGGCACAGATATGAAGACGACGACGCACGAAGCCGCGACGTCCGATGTGCCGGATTCAGACACGCCCGTTCTCGGGGACAGGGATACGCCCGCGCCGGCAACGACTATGCCGGGCGCGCATACGACGTTACTGCCGGGACAGACTGCTCAGCCTGATACGACGCAGCCGTCCGTCTCTAACGATTCTTCGGGGGATGGCTCCGTGTCTGCGCCTGATCAGCCGCCGAGTGGTCCGGCCGATGGAAACCACAAATGAGAATGATGCTGCTGCGTGCTGTCGGAACAGCGGCCTGTCTGTTGACGGGGGCTGTTGCTGGAGTTGCCGCCAGAGCGGATGTGTCGTCGGGACCGGTTCAGGCCCAAGCACAGATTACGGCTCCGCTCGTGACGCCGCTTCATGATGCCGATATCGATTATGTCCTGACAGAGCCTGCGGGACAGCATCTGCATCAGCGGATGCGCTGGACGTCCGCTTTATGGCGTCAGCGGATCGAGCCCGAAGGGTCGGCTACGATCATGCTGACGGATTACCGCTCCCATATCCTGATGGTGCTGGACGGTACGAAGCGCACTGCCACGGTCATGCCCGCGCCGGGTGCAGGCTTTGCCGCCCCCGGAACCCCCGCTGCCGGATCATGGCGCAGAATGGGGCAGGGTAGGATTGCTGGGGAAGCCTGCACGATCTGGGAAAGCACGGACACTGATCGTCACCCGACCATCTTCTGTTACACGGATGACGGGTTGATGCTGGGGGCGGTTCACGACGGAAAGCCGGTTGTGGAAGCGGTCTCGGTCAGCCGTTCTCCGCAGCCGATCGACGTTTTCGACCCGCCGCCGGGCTATCGCCGGGTCGAATCGCCGCACTGAGGGACGTTCTCCGGGATGAAGCTGCTGTCTGTTACAATTTGTCCGGCTCCTGCCATGATTGACGCCTCTTGCTGCCATTTTCAGCAGGCATGATATTTCTCATGGACAGAAGAGCCCGTTTTGACAGGCTCTTCTGCTCCACGTGTTTCGAGGAGAAAGATGCCATGCGTCGCATCACACGTGCAGTTCTTATGGCCGCTCCGCTGCTGATCGGTTCCGCAGTTGTCCCGAATGCTATCGTGCCGCAGGCACAGGCTCACTGGCATGGTGGCGGTCCGGGATATGGTCCGGGCTATTATGGTCGCGGCTATGGATATGGCGCCCCCCCGGGCGGTTGGCGCGGTGGTGGCTGGCGTGGCGGGTATCATAACCACTCTGGCGCCATTGTCGGCGGCATTCTGGGCGGGCTGGCTCTGGGAGCCGTCGGTGGTGCTCTTCTGGCGCAGCCTTATGGTCCGCCGCCGCCACCTCCCCCGCCGCAGGTGGTTTATGCTCCGCCGCCGGTCATCTATGCGCCTCCGCCGCCAGTGGTTTACGGACCGCCGCCTGTTGTGATGTATCCGGGATACTGATCCCGGAATACTGAACGGTTTTCGTCCGGTTTGCCTTGATCGGATCGGACGGGTCGGGCAATCATGCCGGTTATGACCGTTTCTTCACAGAATACAGACCTGCAACCGGGTAACCGGGCGCCAGATTTTACGCTTCCCGCTTCTGCCGGGCGCACTGTCAGCAGTGCTGCACTGAGCGGGAAGCCCTATCTGCTGTATTTCTACCCGAAAGCCGACACACCCGGCTGTACGACGCAGGCTTGTGGCCTTCAGGAGGTCCTGCCTGCATTCGATGCCGAGGGTCTGACGATCATCGGCGTGAGCCCCGACCCGGTGGCGAAAATTGAAAAATTCGCCACGAAATATGGTCTGAAGTTCCCGCTGGCCTCGGACGAAGACCATACGGTTGCCGAGGCTTACGGAACTTGGGTCGAGAAATCCATGTATGGCCGGACCTACATGGGAATGGAGCGCAGTTCTTTTCTGGTGGATGACCAGGGTGTCATCCGGAGCGTGTGGCGCAAGGTAAAACCCGCGACACATGCCGCTCTGGTGGCAGAAGCTTTCCGGAACCTTTCGGAAGCCTGAGGGCTTATACCCCCAACTCTCACGAGGGAGACAGGCCGGAAACGCGCCGATGACCGTCTATGGCCGTCCACGACTTCCCGCGTCCTCCCCGCAGGCGTTTGAATCCGTTTTGTCCAGGCCCCCACATGCCGCGACACTGGCATGTGGCGCGCTGGGTTGGTCTGATCTGCGTCACGCCGGTCGCGCTCGTGGCGGCTGCGGGCAGTGTATTCCTGTGGAAACTGGCCCACGGCCCCGTGGAGATCACGCGCGTCTTCCATCTTGTGGAGCCGGTCTCGATTGCGGCGGGCAAACGTCCGGGACATCCGGCAGGTCGGCTAAGCTGGGACAGGCTCTGGATCCAGTGGCAGCCGAGTGCGGGCGGCGTTCCAGCCGGTCTGGTGCTGATGGCGCGCGGGCTGAAAGTGACCCGCTTTGACAATCTGGTGGCGGAACGCGCGACTGAGGCCGATGCTGTTCTTTCACTGAGTGCGCTGTTTGAAGGCGTGATTGCGCCGCGCACACTGCGTCTCGAAGGTGCAACTCTGGCCCTGCGCCGTTTGCCTGACGGCGATGTGGACATGGATCTGCCAGAGCAGAAACGGGGTGGCCGGGGTGTGCCGACGCGGCTCGACCGTCTGCGGGCCGTGGATGTCCACAATGTCTCCATTACATTCGCTGGGCTTCCACAGGACCGGACCGCCGTCATCGGCGACGTGGACATGAAGGCGCGCCGGATCCGGGTGGCGCCACATTCACGGGATTTCGTGTGGGTCGGGTCCGGGCGGGCCGCGGTTGCGCTCGATGGATTTCATACCATCCTGACGGCACAGGCCCGTCAGGTCGGGCATAATGGACTGTTGCATCTGGAAGCGACGCCGTTTGAGCCGGCCCAGCTTGGGGTTTTCAATCCACAAGCTGCGAACTGGCATGTTCCCGTGTCCATCGG
This sequence comes from Gluconobacter cerevisiae, assembly GCF_015244675.1. GTDB lineage: Bacteria > Pseudomonadota > Alphaproteobacteria > Acetobacterales > Acetobacteraceae > Gluconobacter > Gluconobacter cerevisiae. The sequence continues at coordinate 139,534 of NZ_JABCQO010000002.1, forward strand.
GGCAGATGCGGTTTTTGTGCCGCAGGGGATGGATGCACTGCCATCGGAACTGACGCTGAACCTGTCTCTCGGGGACGGGAAGGTTTTTCAGAAAACCGCCGATCCGATCCATCTTCATGCAGGGCAGGCGAGCGTGCATCTGCGGATGGACCGTCCGGGCCTGAAGGGTGGTGCACGGCTCGACGTGCCTTCAGCAACGCTGGACGTGGCGGATACCGACGGTGCGCTGACCCATTTGCAGGCTTCGGCCAGTGTCGGGCTGGACAATCTGTTCAAGCCAATGGTGCTGGACGGAGATGCGGAGGCCGGGCTGGATGCGATCCGCTTTGCAACGCTGGGTTCCATCTGGCCGGCCACGATCGTCAAGGGCGGTCGACGCTGGGTTTCAAAGAACGTCACCGACGGGACCGGGCGGGATCTGCACGTCAAAGCCCATCTGCACAGCGATCATGGGCCGGATCAAATCCTGCCGACCTCGGTTGAGGGACAACTGACCGGACATGACCTGACGGTCCACTGGCTGCGTCCTGTCCCTCCCGCGACGGGGCTTGATGCGTCCCTGCATTTCGACGGCCCCGAAACGCTCGTCATTGATCTGAGCCGGGGTGTCCAGCCCACGGATGTGAAGCAGAACGTGCTGCTGCCGGATGGAGAAATCCGGATCGGAAAGCTCTATGACAAAGACCAGACGGGCGATATTTCCGCGCATCTGACGGGGCCTCTGGCGGGGTTCATGTCCGCTCTGTCGCATCCGAGGCTCCATCTTCTGTCGCGACATCCGCTGCCGTTCACGCAGCCTGCGGGGATGGTGGATGCACATGTTCGCATGACGCTACCGCTTGTGTCGCATATCCCGGACGGCGCGCTGCATGTCTGGACGCAGGCGACTTTTTCGGGCGTGCATCTGGGGAATGTCCTGATGGGACATGCGGTGGACGGGGCTTCGGGCAAAATGTCCGCCACCGAAGATGCGCTTGATCTGACCGGTAATGGCCAGCTCGCGGGAATTCCCACGCATGTCGTGTTGCATGAAAATTTCCGGGGTGGTGCGCCATCACGCGTGTTGCAGACAATTGATGCGCGCTCGGTTCTGGACCCGCAGTCCGCAGCAAAAGCCCGGCTTGCACCGGCGGGGCTGTTTGACGGCCATGCGGTTCTGAACGCGCATTTCGTGCAGCAGGCCAACGAAACGTCCGATCTGAAACTGTCGCTGGACATGACGCAGGCGGCTTTAAGTGTGCCGATCTGGGCCAAGCCTCTGGGTGAGCCTGCGACGGCTATGGTGCATATCGGGTTTCAGGATGGGAAAATGTCTGTTCTGGACGGGTTGCAGGCGCATGGAACCGAACTTTCCGTGGCGGGGCGGGGTGTGACGCGTGCGGGCAAGCTGACCGGGATCGTACTGGAAGGCTTCCGTATTGGTCGGACGCAGGGGGATGCGCGTATTGTCCTGCCGCAAAGTGCGGAACAGCCTGTTGGCGTGACGGTCAATGCGGACCCGCTGGATCTGGCGCCGATGTTCGAGCCGCATCCTCCGGTTGCGGACACGGGATCGCAGGGCGGGAAAAGCGCGTCGATGGGGGATAGCTGGTCCATCTCCCTGAACGCGCCGCATGTCTATTATGGCCCGAAAGCGCAGGTGGGCGGTGTCGTCTCGCAGATCGAACTGCGCAACGGACATCTGACATCGGGGCGCTTTGCTCTGGATGCGCCGACACGGGTGCGGGCGGTTCTGGGCGATACGGGGCGGGAGCATCCGTTCGTGCTGGATATCGATAATCTGGGCCTGCTGCTGCAAAATCTGGGGCTGTATGATCGCATCCGGGGTGGAAAGACGCATCTGGACGGGGTGTTTACGCCGGATGAAACCAGTGTGCGGAAAGTTCCAGAAGGACGGAGCGCGAAATCGGCGGGGCTATGGGGCGGTTTGCCGCCGTTCCGTGGGTATGTGGACATGGGACCCTCCGAGTTCCTGCGGCCGCCGTTGACGCTGACGGCGGTGTCCGATCTCTCGCCACTGCACTGGCTGACCAATCATCTGGACCGGTTTGAAATCACCCATCTGTCTACGCGGCTCAGTCTGGCGGGGAATATGCTGGTGCTGCGTGACGGGGTGATCGGCAATCAGGCGCTTGGAGCCACGATGGAAGGGCCGATTGATCTGAAAACGTCCGGGCTGAACCTCAACGGGACGATCGTGCCGGTTTTCGGGCTGAATGCGCTTCCGGGGAAATTGCCGGTTCTGGGGCATCTGATGTCCCCCGAGAAGGGTGGCGGGCTGCTGGCGGCGACGTTTGAACTGCATGGAACGGTTGAAAAACCCGATCTGTCAGTCAATCCGCTGTCGATGCTGTTGCCGGGCGTTCTTCGGCGTATTCTGCATTAAGGTTGGGTTTGGGGATTATCCTGACGGGTCGGAAGCCCCATCTCTGATCGAGAAATTGAAGAACATTTCGGGGAGCGCGGGACGCCAGTGACGGATATGACAGATCTTTTCGGCGGTGCTCCCGGGGCGAAGCGTCCGTCCGGATATGCGCCGCAATCTGCACGGCAGGAACGTTCGGTCGAAGCGCCGCAGGTACAGCGTCGGCTGCCCTCGCGCACCCAACCTCTGGCGGACCGTCTGCGTCCAAAGCGGCTGGAGGATGTGCGGGGGCAGGATCATCTGCTCGGCCCTGAGGGCACACTGACGCGAATGCTGGCGCGGGGCACGCTGTCCAGTCTGATCCTGTGGGGCGGTCCGGGCTGCGGCAAGACGACGATTGCGCGCCTGCTCGCAGGACGGGCCGGGCTGTTTTATTCCCAAATTTCGGCAGTCTTTTCTGGCGTGGCGGATCTGCGCCGGGCGTTTGAGGAAGCGGATCAGAAACAGGCGGCGACGGGCAAGGGCACGCTGCTGTTCGTGGACGAAATCCATCGCTTCAACCGCGCCCAGCAGGATGGGTTTCTGCCGTATGTCGAACGCGGAACGGTGGTTCTGGTCGGGGCGACCACGGAGAACCCGTCCTTTGCGCTGAATGCGGCACTACTGTCTCGGTGTCAGGTTCTCGTGCTGAACCGGCTGGATGATGCGAGCCTTGAGAGCCTGCTTGTGCATGCCGAAGAGGAAGTCGGTCGTCCGCTACCGCTGGACCCGGAAGCGCGGGCTAGTCTGAGGGCGATGGCGGATGGGGACGGGCGGTATCTGCTGAACATGGTCGAGCAGCTTGTGGCGCTTGATCCGTCGCAGGTGCTGACGCCGCGTGATCTGGCGGCAATTCTGTCGCGCCGGGCCATCCTGTATGATCGGGACCGGGAAGAGCACTACAATCTCATTTCCGCGCTGCACAAATCGCTGCGCGGCAGTGATCCGGATGCGGCGTTGTACTGGTTCGCGCGGATGCTGGAGGGCGGGGAAGATCCGCGTTACATCGCCCGCCGTCTGACGCGGTTTGCGGCGGAGGACGTGGGGCAGGCCGATCCGTCCGCGTTACCGATGGCTGTGGCGGGGTGGCAGACCTATGAACGGCTGGGTTCGCCGGAAGGCGAGCTGGCGCTGGCGCAGGTCGTGGTGCATCTGGCGACCGCCCCGAAATCCAATGCGGTCTATGCAGCCTATAAGGCAGCCCGTGCTCTGGCGCGCGATACCGGCAGTCTGATGCCACCGTCACATATCCTGAACGCTCCGACGACCCTGATGAAGGACATCGGATACGGCAAAGGCTATGAATACGACCACGACAGTGAGGGCGGATTTTCGGGCCAGAATTACTTTCCGGAAGGGATGCCCAGAGCGTCTCTTTACCATCCCACGGACCGCGGACATGAGGGGCGGATCAGAAAACTTCTGGACATGCGGGCCGCCAAGAGGGCATCCCGCGAACCATGACAGTTACCAACCGCATCGTGACCGAGGATGAGGCCGATATTCGCCTCGACCGCTGGTTCAGACGTCACTACCCCAATCTGACGCAGGGCGCGCTTCAGAAACTGTGCCGCAAGGGACAGATCCGCGTGGAGGGAGGGCGTGTTCAGACTAATACGCGCCTGATCCCCGGACAGACCGTCCGCATCCCGCCGCTGCCGGATGTGGACAAGCCCGCGCCCCTGCCGCCGCCAGATCCGATGCTGGAGCGCGAGATCCGCAAGATGGTGATTTACGAGGACGAGCATCTGCTGGTTCTCGACAAGCCATCAGGCCTTGCGACGCAGGGCGGCCCGGGTATTCTCAAGCATGTGGACATGATGCTTGACGGTCTGCGGCCTGAGGGTGGCGATCGGCCGCGTCTGGTGCATCGGATCGACCGTGATACGTCCGGCATTCTGCTGATCGCGCGGACGCCGGGTGTGGCGGCGAAACTCGCAGCCGCGTTCCGTGGGCGCGATGTGGAGAAAACATACTGGGCTGTGGTTGTCGGGCGGCCTTCGCCGGAATCCGGCATCATCGACCAGCCTCTGGCCAAGATCGGTGCGGGTGGGGCGGCGCTGGTGATTGCAGCGTCACGCGATGAGGAAGACGCGGCTTCAGCCAAGACGGATTATGCGACGCTTGATGCCGCCGGAAAGAAGCTGAGCTGGCTGAAGCTGTCTCCGCTGACGGGACGGACGCATCAGTTGCGCGTGCATACCGAATCTATCGGCACGCCGATCCTTGGCGATCCGCGCTATGGTGGGAAGGCCGCGCATCCGGAAGGGTTCATCGATCGGCTGCATCTTCATGCGCGTCAGCTTGATATTCCCCACCCCGCCGGTGGGCGTTTGATCGTGACGGCCCCTCTGCCGCCGCATATGCGCGAGACCTTCCGTACGCTGGGCTTCGTGCCGGGTGAGACGCCTGCGCCCAAGCGCGTTCGTGGCGGAAGTAGCAGCGCAAAGGGCCGGGGGCCTGCGAAATGAAGAAGCTTACCGGCGGTCTGATTGCCGTCATCGTTGCTTTTGTCGGTGTGAGTGTGGCCACGCATGTCCTGATCGATCAGGACGCGCTCCGCGAGCGTGTGGCTGTGGCGCTTCGGCACCAGACAGGGCTCTCGATGCAGGTCCGTCATTCGTCGGTGCAGCTTCTGCCCTGGCCAGCCTTCGAGGCGTCCGACGTCGTGCTGACGCGTGATGGGCAGACGCCGGTTCTCAAGGCTCATACAATCCATGCCGGAATTGCCGTTTTTGCCCTGCTGCATCGCGAGGTCCGGTTTCAGGACGTCGTGATCGAAAAGGCGACAGTCAATCTTGTGCGCGGTTTGGACGGACAGGCCAACTGGTCTCTGAAGCCGGACCGCGAGGATGAGGATGCCTCCCTGCCGGTGAAGACACGGAGCGGCCAGCGGATCCATGCGCACTGGGATCTGTCGCTTGATGGGTTGCATGTCACGCAGACCGCTGTGTTCTGGAATGATCGCCTGACGCGCACGAGTGGATCGTTTGGGCTGGATTCGCTGGACCTGGCGGGGCTGCGCAGTCCCAGCCCGTGGATCAGCCTTCAGGGACATCATGCCGGGACTCCCTTCACTCTTAAGGGGCATGTCGGCAACCTGTCACAGATCCAAGGCACTCAACCCTGGGCATTCAGTATCGGTACGACGCTGGGTGAGGGCGACAGGCGCGACTGGTTGAATCTGGACGGGCGGATCGGCAATCCGTCCCGGATGGAAAACGTGCTGCTGACGGTCCAGGGCGAGTGGCCCAATCTTCAGGACGCGCATCGTCTGTTCCCTCACGCCAATCTGCCGGATGTTCCGGCTTTGGGTGGAGAGGTCGCGCTTCAGGGCAGTCCGGAGCCGTTGAGCGGTCTGGATGGAAGTGCGCTACTGCATCGTCTGGTCGACACGATGACGCCAACGCGCCTTCACCTGCATGCCGGTTCTGTCGTGCTCAGGCAGGGGGCGATTCAGAATCTGCATCTTGATTCCGCTGGACCGGATGCGGCGCTGACGGTTACGGCGGATACGCAGTGGCGCGATACGGCGTGGCATGTGGAAGCTGGAGCCGGGACGATGCAGCAGGCGGTTGCCGCATGGCGAAACGGCCTGCACACGGCGGTGCCGCTGACGGCGGAACTGCGCAGCCAGACTATGCTCCTCTCTGGTGCGCCGGCCCTCAATGCGCAGGACAAGGCCCGTGTCGCCGTTTCAGGAACGATCGGTGCGGAGAAAGGGCATCTGACGGCGGACGGGAGCGGGAAGACGCTTCATCTGCCGGGTGCGCTTCTGCATGATGTGAGCCTGCATGGTACGCTCGAGACGCATGACCGCGAGATTTTTTTGCTCGACGGGCTGGCTGTCGGAAGTCAGGAGCTGGCTCTGGATGGGGCGCTCAAGGTGGTTCTGGGACAGGATGTGCCGCCGGTCGTGAGCGGAAATATTCATGCCGCGAAAATGGATCTGGACGTGCTCAAGGGGCTCTGGCTTGAGCCCGCGCCTCCGGTAGTGGCTGTTCCGGCTGCACCCCCCGTTATGTCACAGAGTGGTAAGAGTGTTCCGGCGCAGGAGGAGCATCCTGTCGCAGTGCCGCGTGCTCCGGACCTGACGCCTTCTTGGGTCAAACGACTGCGGGCGCAGGATGTGAATCTGCACCTAACAGCGGATCACGTCGTGTTTGCAGGACGGGACTATACCGATCTGGCGACGCGAGTGACGCTGTCAGGCGGTCATCTGCGTCTGGACCCGATTTCCGGGCAGGCGCAGGGTCTGGCGCTTTCGGGAATGGCGGAACTGGATGCCAGTGTGCTGCCTGTATCGGGGAACGTGACGTTCCAGCCGCTTATTCTGCCAGCCGGTCTGCTGGAGACGCGTCTTGGAATGCCGCTTCTGCTTCAGGGGCCTGTGCAGGTCGTGGGGCATCTCTCGGCCAAGGGTAACAGCGCTGACGAACTGAGGCAGTCACTGGAGGGCCATCTGGGCCTGTCGATGGTGGATGGTCAGGTGCAGAGTGCGTTGCTCGGACAGATGGCGGGGTCTGCGGCCAGTGTGGTCCTCGGAAAAGGCGATCGCTCGCTGCGGTGTCTGGGGCTGCATATGACCATTGCAAACGATATGGCGCATATCGACACGCTGGGGCTTCAGTCAGGGCGTTTCTCCGTCTCCGGAAGTGGCACGGTCGGTCTTGGAGCGCAGGTTCTGGATCTGCGCCTTCTGCCGGTTGTGGATTTTGAAGGTGCGGGTGCCTCTACGCCGGTTGTGCTGACCGGAACGCTGGCAGCCCCGCATGTCGCGCAGGATCGGGACGCGGGCGGGAATTTTCATGTCACGATCGGCGGAGACGGGAATGCCGCTGATCCGTGCACGGCGCCTCTCGCGGCGGCGCGTGAAGGACAGTCCGGTTCGACGCCTGAGGCGATCAAGCCTCATCATTCAAAGGCCGGGGATATCCTTCGGGCTCTGGGAGTTCTGCATTGAGTGGGCACAAGCGTTTCTGGAAAGCTGTTTCAGTAGTATCTGAGGGCGGCCTGTTCGAGCCGCGTCTGGATGGACGACCGATCCGTCTGCCACAGGGCCGGGTTCTGGCCGTCCGGTCGTCTGCTCTGGCTGACGCTATTGCAGGGGAGTGGGGAGGGATTGCGGAAAATGCCTCCTTCACGCCGGATGCTCTGCCCCTGACCCGGATTGCGGGGACGATGATCGAGAGGATCGCACCTGATCCGCAGGCGGCTCGGGACATGCTGCTCGGACTCGGGGTGGATGATGGGCTTTGTTATTGTGAAGACGGGATCAGGCCGGTTGCAGCGCAGGTTTTCGCCTGGCTTTCGGGTTACGGGATTCACCCGAATGTAACGGATGGTCTCATGCCGGTGGTGCAGCCGGAAGGATATCTGGACGCTCTGGCGCAGCTACTGGCCGTGCGGGATGATCTGGAGCTTGCGGTTCTGGGCGTTCTGGCGCAGGCGACGGGCAGCCTGCTTTTGTCGCTTGCCGTCGTGGGCGGGGCCGTCAGCCTTGTGGATGCGGTTCTCTGGGCCAATAATGATGAAAAATCCCAGCTTGCGACATGGGGACAGGATGATGAACTCGTCCGCACCATGGAAAATCGCGAGAAGGATATTCTCGATTCGGGACTGTTCCTGACATTGGGGCGCAAGGTTTCGATCTGAGAAGAAAATGCCCTGAATGGGGCATGATCTTGCCATATTCGGGGATCATTGAAGGCCCTGCCATGTGACAGAACGAGATGATTGGTGACTCGCCCCGACCGGGGATCGGGCGCTATCCCCGGATCTGTCGAACACTGTCAGAGTCGAGGAAGTTATGTCTGTATCCGTTCGTAGGCCCCTGCTGCGTCACATGGGTACCCGTGTTGTGAAGACCTGCTCCATCGGAGCCTGGCTCTTTCTGGCTGCGACACCGCTGATTGTTGTGGTCTGCGCCATTCACGGCTGATTTTCTGGTAATTCAGTCAATAAAGAAGCCCGGTCTCTCATGACAGAGGCCGGACTTTTTATATGGCAGCATGGGACGCCTGTTCAGCGCCCGCGCCTCAGAAGTGGTTCGGGAAGAACCGGTGGCGTGCTGTCTGGAAATGTTAGCCAGTTATACCAGATTTCGTAGGTTCTGTTTTCGGTCAGTCGCGTTGCGCAGCCCACTGCCATGAGGCCCCTGATCGTTCCATCGGACCATGTGCTGTAAATAGCGTTGCATTCTTCTTTCCGAAATTTTTTCCATTCGGTCTGCGCCTGTCGGAAATGGGCCAGTGTCTGAACAGGTGCAGTGCCGGTCTGCATTTTATGGATGGCAGCCTGCGTATATCGCTCGAGTTCCGCTTCTGCCTTTGAAAGATGCAAGCTTTCGCAGGCTTCGTTATCCCGAGTGCTGCTTCCGTCGCAGGGGGAGGCCGCCAGAGCCGGGCGAAGCAGTAGCGCCGCTGTGAAGCAGCAGGCGAAGAGATAGCGAAATTTCATCGATGGTTTCCAGCATCCGTGAGTGAGCGGGACGAACTGTCAGGCTTCCCCGTTATCCGGGACCATGATGCTGACGGTCGCGGTGGCTGCGATGCCTTCTTCGCGGCCCGTAAAGCCCAGGCGTTCCGATGTCGTGGCCTTGACCGAGATGCGGCTGACGCTGACCTTCAGCAGATCGGCTAGACGGTTGCGCATGGCTTCGGCGTGCGGGCCGATCTTGGGGCGTTCGCAGATCAGCGTGACGTCTGCGTTCACGAGGAAGCCGCCGCGCTCGCGGATGCGCTCGCCGGCGTGGATCAGGAAGCGGGCCGAGTCCATGTCCTTCCATTCATTGTCCGAAGGCGGGAAGTGGCGGCCGATATCGCCTTCGGCCAGTGCGCCGTAAATGGCGTCGCACAGCGTGTGGATGCCCACATCGGCGTCGGAATGTCCGGCGAGGCCCTTGGTATGGGGCACGTCGATGCCGCACAGGATCAGCTTGCGGCCTTCCTCGAAGGCATGGACGTCATAGCCCAGTCCGACGCGAGGCAGCAGGTTCCGGTCAATCACACCTTCAAGACGCATCAGGTCCTCCGCAACAGTCAGTTTGATATTGTCTTCCGACCCTTGAACGATCGCCACCGGATGGCCAGCCTGTTCGAGCAGGGCGGCATCGTCGGTGCGGGCATCGCGCAGGGTGCGGTGAAGTTCGAGCAGGGTGCCGAAGCGGAAACCCTGCGGGGTCTGGGCGCGCCACAACCCGTCACGCGGGACGGTATCGACGATGATGCCGTCGGCGGCCTTCTTGATCGTGTCGATGACGGCGACGGCCGGGATCACCCCCTCATGGGTTCTCAGGGCCTCGATGACGTTCTGCACCACCTCTGCCGGGACGCAGGGGCGGGCACCGTCATGGACCAGCACCAGATCGGGCGGTTCGGGCAGGGCTGCGAGGGCTTCAAGACCGTTGCGCACGCTGTCATGGCGTTCCGCGCCGCCACAGACGGGCGGCAAAACGTCCAGCCCTTTCAGGCTGTCGGCCAGCAGAGGATCGTCCCCGACCGGCAGCAGCACGTCCACATGCGGCAGGAGGGCTTCGGCGGCTCTGCGGATGACGGGTTTGCCCCGCAGCATCCGGAACTGCTTGGAAGAATTGTCCCCGTTCTGTGAGGACGCATCGAAGCGCCGGCCACGACCGGCAGCGAGAAGAAGGGCAGCGATACGCATGGGGGAGGAATGGGCCGGGACGGCAGAGACGTCAAGGTCGTGCTTCTGCCCGCGCTGTTCTCCGCATTGTTCCCTAAGGCTCCCCGGCACGGCCTGTCAGTGGATCAGTGTGCTGTCGTGGGGGCTGTCGAGACTGAACACTGGAATGCTGACGTCAAAGCGATGGCCCGAACGTGGCTCCAGCATATGGTAGGTGCCGTGCATGAAGCCCGAGGGCGTGGTCAGCATGGCGCCAGACGTATAGTCGAACTGTTCCTGCGGGCCGATCACCGGCTGTTCGCCCACGACGCCATCACCATGAACATGTTCCTTGCGGCCTAATCCATCCACGATTTCCCAGGAGCGGGACAGAAGCTGGAAGGTGTCCTTCCGCTCGTTCTCGATGCTGATGTGATAGGCCCACGCATATTGGTGGTCTTCGGGGTGGGACTGGTCGTCCAGCCAGAAGGTCCGGACCGTGACCGTCACGTCGTCCGTGGTTTTGCTGAAGCAGGGCGCAGTTTCCATGGCTTCAGCGAGCGCTGTTTCGGGATCGGCATGGAGAAGGGGATGGGATGACTTGTCAGGCATAAGACCATTGTAAAGCCATCCCGGCTTTTTGTCAGGAAAACTTATGCAAGGGCCGCAACTGCTGCGGCACCACGCTTGAGATCGTCGATCAGGTCTGCCGCATCTTCCAGACCGACGGAGAGACGGATGGCCCCGTCCGTGATGCCAAGACGTGCGCGTTCGTCTTCGCTGACGCGCATATGGGTCGTCGTGGCGGGATGCGTTGCCAGGCTTCGGGCGTCGCCGAGATTGTTGGAAATCGCGATGACCTTGAAGGCGTTCATGAAGGCGAATGCGCCTTCACGGCCCTTGTCCACCACGAACGCCACCATGGAGCCGCCATTGCTCATCTGGGCTTTGGCGAGGTCATGCTGCGGATGGTCGGCGCGACCCGGATAGCGGACCTGAACGACACCCGGCAGTTCGGCCAGCGCATCGGCCACGGCAGCGGCATTGCGGGCCATGGCATCCGTGCGGAGCTGGAGCGTTTCCAGACCCTTGAGCAGAACCCAGGCGTTGAATGGCGACAGAGCATTGCCGGTATTGCGGGTATAGGGCTGAAGCGTCTCGTTGATCCATGCGCTGGAACCGAGTACCGCGCCACCGAGCACGCGGCCCTGTCCATCGATATGTTTCGTACAGGAATAGACGATCACATCGGCGCCCAGCTTGAGCGGGGATTGTCCGAGCGGTGTTGCAAACACGTTGTCCACGATCAGCAGACCGCCAGCCTTGTGCGTCAATTCGGCCACGCGCGCGATGTCGAGGACGTCGAGCATCGGGTTGGACGGGCTTTCGATCAGAACCGCAGCCGTCGGCTTGGACAGGGCGCGCTCCCAGGCGTCGTAGTCCGTGCCGTCCACCAGTTCGGTCTCGATGCCGTAGCGGGGCAGGAGATTGGTCACGATCCAGTAGCAGGAGCCGAAAATGGCGCGGGAGGCCACGACGCGGTCGCCAGCCTTCACATGCGACAGGATGGCGGAGGAGACGGCGCCCATGCCAGTTGCGGTGGCAACGCAGGCTTCAGCGCCCTCAAGGAGTGCGAGGCGCTCCTGAAGCGTATCAACGGTCGGGTTGCCGAAGCGGGAATACTGGAAGTGCTGGACGTCGCCTGTGAAGGTCGCGGCGGCCTGTTCGGCGCTGTCATAGACGAAGCCAGATGTCAGGAAGAGCGCTTCCGACGTCTCGCCGAATTCGGTGCGGTTAGGGGCTTCGTGCAGGAGGCGCGTGGCGGTGCGCCAGTTTTCTGAAGACATGATGTGTCCCTCCATAAGACGCCCTCGTAGAGGAAGGGCGCATGTGGCGGGCCGTGGAAGTCCTGGGAATCGTTCGATAACGACGCAGGGCCTCTTTAGCGCAATTCTTTAACCTCGCCGCAAGCCGGCCGCTCAAATCACGAGGGTCAGTCACGCCAAGGGCGTTTGTGACACCCGGACTATGGGCTGTATTTCGGTTTTGCGTCAACACCCTGCAGTTCGGACGGGGTGGATTGCGAAAGACGGGTGAAGCAGTTATGGTCCGTGCCGAGTGCGGGCGTAGTTCAATGGTAGAACGGCAGCTTCCCAAGCTGCACACGGGGGTTCGATTCCCCTCGCCCGCTCCAGAATTTCCAGAAAAATCAGCGGTTATTTTGGCATCGGCGGTGCGCTGAGCGTGTCCTGATATTCCTTGCCGTTCCAGACCCAGCGGTCATTCGGGCTGACCAGAAGGTCGTGCATACCCTTATGGCGTGTGGGCAGGACGGAGATATCGCCGTTCACCGAGTCCAGAACCGTGTTCCAGGTGTCATTGTGCTTCAGGTAGACCGAGGTCGTGCAGCCTGCGGAGCCGCAGAGACGGGCGGACTGAAGCTGGACGAACAGGGCTTCGTCATTCTTGCCGGACGAGAGCGATGCGGAGCCGACGAGCACGACTGGCTGATCGTGATGTTTGGCCGCGTCCTGAAGATCGTCTTCGTTCAGTTTACGGGCGTCTTCATCCAGCTTCGTGCCCGGATGCGCTGTCAGGATGACGGGCGCTGCATCCGCATTGGCGGGCTGCGCGGCGTGGCGCGTGTGGTGGTGTGTTCTGCCCGTCGCAGCGTCCGCACAGGACAGAACTGCGGGAAGCATGAAGGACAGGGCCAGAACCGCTGCACGACTGGAAGGAATCTGCTGGATGGACATAAGACCTGTCATAACACGGAATTGAAAACGGGCATCTGTGAAGGTTTTGATGTCATTCATGGCGCAGCGTAACCACCAACACGTCCCGATAGGCCGGTTGCGACGGATCTACGGGCTGCACCGCTGTAACACCGTGATAGACGCGGTGATCGTCTACGATTGCGGCATCGAGCGGGTTGATGAGGGTGAAAGACCCCAAAGGCTCTTTGCGCATATCGTGGATCGTAGTGACGCCCTGTTCCACGTTGTGACGGGCGACCATGAGGACCAGAACCCAGTCCACACCATCGCGATGCAGGCCTTCGGGCGTGGGGCGTCCTTCATTGCCGGGGCGGGCCTCGATGCGGAACTGATGTACTTCCACATGCCATGACGGGGGCTTTTCCGTCGGCGGGGTCAGGGCATCCGCGATTGTGCTGATGGTGCGTATGGCGGCTGTCATGGCGGGGTGGGATGCAGTCGAATCCACCACGGCCGGAAACCAGCGCTCAACACCACCATTGAGCAGGTTGTAGTCCCGGCTCTGGTAATGGGGCTGATGTTTCTTGCGTGTGATGGTCTCGCCCGAAACGGCGAAAGTCGCATAACGGCGGCGGCGGTAACGGCCACCATCCGCCATGTAGCGATCAAGACCCAGATGATTCCAGCTCTCTGCGAAGCCCTGCCAGTCAGTCAGACCTTCATGATCGAGCAGCGGGCGTGTGGTCTGGGCCTGAAGGAAGGCGAACCCTTTTTCCAGCAGGGTGTCTTCGATGTCGGTCAGAAGCCTGTCAAAGGGCGGGGAGAGATCGGTAGGGCTCATGAATCCTCGGAACAGGGGACGCAGGGTCTGGGGACACTACGTTCCACATTCCCCCTTTGACGGAATTCTGAAAAGGGTTTTCAGCCCCCCAGATCAGGTTTGACCGGAGAAAGATGCTCGCGCAGCGTGCTGCAGGCCGTCGGGGTGATGCCCAGAATGCCCGCAAGATGCTGACGGTACAGTCCTTCATGGAGCAGACGTGCAGCCAGACCCGAGAGCAGACCGCCACCGAAGCTGCGCTTGGCGTCCAGCATGCCCCAGCCGTTATAGTCCCCAAGGGCCACGACGGCGCCACGATCGTTATAAGCGAACGGGGCAGGCGTCTTACCAGCGATAATGTCCGGCAGGGCGCGACCAATATACTGGCCCTGCTGCCGTGCAGCCTGTGCCGTGGGTGCAATTGGTGCGGCGTCAATGCGGGAGCAGTCGCCGATTGCGAAGACGGTCGGGTCCTGCGTGGTCTGAAGTGTCGTGGTGACGCCCAGCTGGCCTGAGCGTCCGCGTTCGAGACCTTCCAGGAGGCTCGTGGCATCAGAGGCACGGACGCCAGCGGCCCAGACGCGGAGGCTGGCGGGAATATGCTCACCGGTTTTGAGGCTGAAACCCGTTTCGTCCGCACCAACGACCATGGCTTCGGTGCGGACGGCAATGCCGAGATTTTCGAGCTGGCGTGCAGCTGCCGAGGAGACGGCTTCGGGGAAGGCCGGAAGAATGCGAGGCCCGGTTTCGATCAGCACAGCGTTCAGCAGGGATTTGCGAACGGCAGGGCCGAGACCGCGGGCATCGTCAATGGATTTGCACAGTTCAGCAATGAGCTGAACGCCCGTCGCACCGCCGCCCACAATGCCGACGGAGAGCTTTTCGCCAGCCGTCCGGGCTTTCTGAACCGCTTCGCGGAAGGTGGCGAACAGAGCATCAGCGTCGTTCAGGCTGTCGATGAACATGCAGTGATCGACGATACCGGGGATGCCGAAATCATTCGCACGCGAACCGAGGGCCACCACCAGATAGTCGTAGGGCAACGTGGCACCCGTATCGAGCGAGACAGTTTTGTTGTCACGGTTGACCGTCGTGGGACTGCCCTGAACGAAGGTGAAGCCGAATTTGGCTGCCGTTTCGGTGAAGGGGATGCAGTTGCCCTGATGCTGCATGGTGCCCGCAGCGAATTCGTGAAGGGCAGGCTTCCAGTAATGGACGGGGCTGCGATCAACAAGTGTCAGGGAAATATTCTGGTGACGGCCCAGAGCCGCAGCGGCTTCAAGCCCACCGACGCCACCGCCAAGAACAAGCACGCGAGCTGCAGCAGACATGGACATTTTCCTTATATCAGGTGCGGAACGGCACCCGGTTTTGCGAGCGCCTGAAGTATATCAACAACAGATTTTGCTATCGACAGAGGCGGGACCGCACAAGCCCCGCTCTCGCTGACGTGTTGGGAGCGTCTAGCTGCGGTAGGAGCCGTTGATGTCGATGTAGCCATGCGTCAGATCGCAAGTCCAGACGCGGGCTTCGCCGTCACCGAGGCCGAGATCGACAACGATTTCGATTTCCTGACCCTTCATGTGGGCTACCACGGGGGCTTCGTCGTAATTTTCGACAACGCCACCCTCTTTAGCGATCCACGTCCCGCCGATAGCGACGGAAAGCCGGTCGCGGTCCGCAGGTTCGCCGCTTTTTCCAACGGCCATGACCACACGGCCCCAGTTGGCGTCTTCGCCCGCGATGGCGGTTTTCACGAGGGGAGAATTGGCGATGCAGAGCGCGATCCGATGGGCGGAAAGATTGCTTTCAGCGCCCGTGACGCCGATGCGGACGAGCTTCGTCGCTCCTTCGCCGTCGCGGACCACCATGAGCGCGAGTTCCAGCAGGAGGTCGTTCAGCGCAAGGGTAAATTCGGCGAGAGCGGGGTCGTTGATATCGTCGATTTCGGGATTGTCAGCCAGTCCGGTGGCGAACAGCATCAGCATGTCCGACGTGGACGTGTCCGAATCGACGGTGATGGCGTTGAAACTCTGGGAACAGCCAGAGGCCAGCAGGGACTGAAGAATGTTTTGCGGCAGTTTTGCGTCGGTTGCGACATAGGCCAGCATCGTGGCCATGTCGGGGGCGACCATGCCCGATCCCTTGGCAATGCCCTGAATACGGACAGGCGTTCCAGCAATTTTCACATCGCGGCGTGCGGCCTTCGGGAAGGTATCCGTCGTCATGATGGCGCGGGCAGCGTCCGCCCAGCCATTTTCGTTCAGACCGGCCTTCGCGGCGGGCAGGGCGCCAATAATACGGTCCTGAGGCAGTTTTTCGCCGATGACGCCTGTGGAGGCGAGAAAGACGTCCTGCGGAGGGCAATCGAGAAGCTGTGCGGTGGCGTCAGCGCAGTCGGAGCAAGCCTGCATTCCGGCGCGACCAGTAAAGACGTTCGCGTTGCCTGCATTGACGAGCAGGGCGCGGGCATAGGGTGTTGTCAGCGCAGTACGGCACCAGAGGACCGGAGCGCCGGGACAGGCGTTTTTGGTATAGACGCCTGCCGCAATCGTGCCAGGGACGAATTCCGCCAGCATCAGGTCCGTACGGCCCTGATAGCGGATGCCCGCGGCAACGGCGGAAAGCCGCACGCCCGCAATCGTTGCAAGGTCCGGGAGTGGACGAGCGAGCGGAGAGACGGGGAGCGGCTTTGCCATGGTCTTACTTCTTTGCAGGTGCAGCAGCCGGAGCCGCGTCCGGGATAACCTTGCCCTGTGAGTCGTAGTGAACGACCTTCACTTGGGATTCGGCGTTCTGTACGATGTCACGCACCTTGTCCCGGATCAGTTCCTGCCGGACCTGGTCATGCACCTGGTCGAAGGTCGGAATCGGGGCCGTGCGGGTCGCGAGAACCTGAATCACGTGCCAGCCGTACTGGGTGTGAACAGGCGTCTGGGTGATCGTGTTCGGCTTCATGGCGAAGGCGGCGGCGGAGAAGGCCGGCAGCATGTCAGCCTTCTTGAACCAGCCGAGATCACCGCCATTTGCACCAGCCGAGCCCTTGTCCTTGGAGAGCTGTGCGGCGAGCTTGCCGAAATCAGCACCCTTGTTGAGCTGGGCGATGATGTCCTTGGCCTGCGCTTCGCTGTCCAC
The DNA here is from genome assembly GCF_015244675.1 of Gluconobacter cerevisiae. Taxonomy (GTDB): domain Bacteria; phylum Pseudomonadota; class Alphaproteobacteria; order Acetobacterales; family Acetobacteraceae; genus Gluconobacter; species Gluconobacter cerevisiae. The sequence continues at coordinate 156,233 of NZ_JABCQO010000002.1, forward strand.
GAGGATGTGGCGGGCGTGGATCTCTTCTTCCGGCTTCTTGTTCGCGTAATGCGTCTGGTAGAAGTCGTGCAGCGTGGAATCGGTGACCAGCGGGCCGACCTTTTCTTCCAGATAGGCGTTCTGCAGGGCGTTCGTGGCAGCCGCGTCCATGGCAGCCTTCACGTCCGGCTTGCGGCTCAGGCCTTCCTTTTCGGCAGCAATCTGAACGGCCTTCTGGTCAACGAGCTGGTTGACGATCAGCGGAATTAGAACGGACGGCTGGATCTGCCGGGCCTGCGGGGGGAGGTTGCCAGCAGCGCGCTGCACGTCACCGAGCGTGATCTTCGAACCGTTGACGGTGGCGATCAGCATGTCCGGGTTGGCTGCGGGGGCTGCGGCAGGAGCCGTTGTAGCCGGGGTCGCTGCGGGAGCCGCGGCAGGAGCGGCGAAGGCCGTCGATGCTGCGACTGATGTGCCGGCCAGAAGAGCGGCAAGAGCAAAATTGGAGCGGGAAAGCCGCATGTGGGGACTACCTCGGATGTAACCTGAAAAAAGGATGGTCTGCACCATGACAAAGGCTGGTCCGCCCTGCAAGGGTGCGCTCTGTTACCATTCCTTCACGAGGGTACTGCATAAGCTGTGTTCTATGCGCTGGATGTGACAGTGCAATGACAATGAGGACATTTCATCGGGCTTCTCGGGGGCCTCTCCATTGACCCTGCGCGGCCCCGGTCCTATTTCCAGCATACGTGAAAATCCTGACGGCACGGTGTGCGGTTCTTTTCGATTATGGAAAGAACTGGCGTTCCGGGCCTTCGGCATCTCAAGGTTCAGCATGTTCGCACGCCTCGCCCGCGCCCTTTTCGGTTCTGCCAACGATCGCACGCTCAAGGCGTATCAGCGCCGTGTGCCCGAGATCAATGCACTGGAGCCTGCGGTCCAGGCCCTCTCTGACGAGCAGCTTCGCCATAAGACGATCGAGTTCAGGGAGCGACTTGAGAAGGGCGAAACCCTTGATGGTCTGCTTGCGGAAGCTTTTGCAGTCTGCCGTGAGGCGTCTCTGCGGGTTCTGGGGAAGCGTCATTTCGATGTGCAGCTCATTGGCGGCATGGTTCTGCATGGCGGCCGGATCGCGGAAATGCGGACCGGCGAGGGCAAGACTCTTGTTGCAACGCTTGCGGTCTATCTGAACGCGCTGAGCGGCAAGGGTGTGCATGTCGTCACGGTGAACGACTATCTTGCGCGACGTGATGCCGAGGAAATGTCTGTTCTTTACAGCTTCCTCGGGCTGACGACGGGTGTGATCATACCGAACCTGTCCGACGGTGAGCGTCGCGAGGCCTACGCTGCGGACATTACCTACGGGACGAATAACGAGTTCGGCTTCGACTACCTGCGCGATAACATGAAATATTCGCTCGGCGATATGGTGCAGCGTCCGTTCAACCACGCGATCGTGGACGAAGTGGACAGCATCCTGATCGACGAAGCACGCACCCCGCTTATCATTTCCGGTCCTGCGGATGACAGCTCCGACCTGTATCGCTCCGTCGATGATGTGGTCGTGAAGCTCGTTCAGGAGCCAGACGTTTACGACAAGGACGAAAAGCTGCGCTCGGTCACGTTGACCGAGGAAGGATCGCATCGCGTTGAGGAGCTTCTGGCACAGGCCGGAGTGCTTCAGGAAGGGGGGCTTTACGACATTCACAACGTGGCCGTCGTCCATCACGTGCAGCAGTCTCTGCGAGCGCACACGCTGTTTACGCGGGACGTGGATTACATCGTGCGTGAAGGCAAGGTTGTCATCATCGACGAGTTCACCGGTCGTATGATGGACGGACGCCGCTATTCGGACGGTCTGCATCAGGCGCTGGAAGCCAAGGAGCATGTGGAGATCCAGCAGGAGAACCAGACGCTCGCTTCCATCACCTTCCAGAACTATTTCCGCCTTTACCCGAAGCTGTCCGGCATGACCGGAACGGCCATGACCGAGGCTGACGAATTTGCGGAAATCTATCACCTTGATGTGGTGGAAATCCCGACGAACCTGCCGGTTCAGCGGGTCGACACGGATGATGAGGTCTATCTGACGGGGGCGGAGAAATTCAATGCCGTGGCGGATCTGATCCGCGATATCCACAAGACCGGCCAGCCCATTCTCGTGGGAACGACCTCCATCGAGAAGAGCGAATATCTCTCCCATATCCTCACGCAGCGCGGCATTCCGCATAACGTGCTCAATGCCCGGCAGCATGAAAAGGAAGCCATCATCGTCGCGCAGGCGGGTGCGCCGGGTGCGATCACGATTGCAACCAATATGGCCGGCCGCGGAACCGACATCAAACTCGGCGGCAATATCGAGATGCTGGTGAAGGCCAGTATCGAGAACGTCGAAGACGAGGCGCAACGTGAGGCTGTTGAGCAGGACATCCGTGCGAGCGTCGAGGAGCATCACGAGGAGGTTCACAAGGCGGGTGGTCTGTATGTGATCGGCACGGAACGCCATGAAAGCCGCCGTGTGGACAACCAGCTCCGCGGTCGTTCGGGTCGTCAGGGCGATCCGGGCAATTCGCGCTTTTTCCTGTCGCTTGAAGACGATCTGATCCGCATTTTTGCAAGCGATCGCATGGGCGCGATGATGCAGAAAATGGGTCTCAAGGAAGGCGAGGCGATCGTTCATCCATGGCTGAACAAGGCCTTGGAAAAAGCGCAGAAGCGGGTTGAAGCGCGCAATTTCGACATGCGCAAGAACACGCTCAAATATGACGATGTCATGAATGACCAGCGCAAAGAGGTTTATGCCCAGCGCCGCGAATACATGGCGACAGACGACCTGTCGGGTGTGATTGCGGAGCTGCGCGAGCATACGATCGAAGATCTGGTGCATGCTCATATCCCTGAAAAATCCTTCGCTGAAGCGTGGGATACGGAGGGGCTGACTCGCGAGGTTTCCCGTGTTCTGAACCTGGATCTGCCGATCGCGGACTGGGCGAAGGAAGACGGTATGGATTCTGAAAGCGTGATTGAGCGCATTCAGGCCGAAGCCGCGAAGGCACAGGCAGCGCGGACGGCCAATATGGGCCCCGAACTGATGCGTCTGATTGAAAAGCAGGTCGTGCTGACGACGTTCGATGCGGTCTGGAAAGAGCATTTGCATGGGCTGGACCAGCTCCGTCAGGGCATCGGTCTGCGGGCTTACGGTCAGCGCGATCCGCTGAACGAGTACAAGCAAGAAGCCTTCCAGATGTTCACGGCGATGCTCGACGACATGCGGGTCCGCGTGACGGAGACGATGTGCCGCATTCAGGCCGTCTCCGAGCCGCCGCCGTTCCCGGTCATCAACACCGAGGCGTCTGGCCCATCCGAAGAGCCGGCCGGGCTGTTCGCGCAGGGTACGACGGGGTCGGAAATTCCGGCGCCGGGCCCGGTGGCGTCTTTCTCGCCTGCAATGCCGTTCATGCCGCGTTCGCAGGCCGTTTCCGCAGGGGAAGAGCCTGATGCCGAGACGCTTCAGCGCTGGAATGCCGAAACGCCACGCAATGCCTTGTGCCCGTGTGGATCGGGTCTGAAGTTCAAACATTGTCATGGCAGGCTCGTCTGAGCCTCTGACACGCAGATAGAGGAAGGAGCGACCGATGGCCGGTCATTCACAGTTCAAGAACATCATGCACCGCAAGGGTGCGCAGGATGCCAAACGGGCCAAGCAGTTCGCCAAGGTCCTGCGGGAAATCACGGTTGCAGTGCGCTCGGGTCTGCCCGAGGCGGCGTCCAACCCGCGCCTGCGCGCTGCACTGGCCATGGCGCGTGAAGTCAACATGCCCAAGGACAATGTCGAACGCGCCATCAAGAAGGCCTCCGGAACGGCTGGTGGTGATGATTACGTCGAAGTCCGTTACGAGGGCTATGGCCCGGCTGGCGTCGCGATCATCGTCGAAGGTCTGACAGATAACCGGAACCGCACGGCGGGTGAGGTGCGGGCAGCCTTCTCCAAGCATGGTGGTTCGATGGGTGAGACGAACTCGGTGTCGTTCATGTTCCACCGTCTGGGCGTGATCAGCTATCCGAGGGACGTCGCGTCTGAAGACGACATGCTGGAAGCGGCGATCGAGGCTGGTGCGGATAATGCCGTGACCACTGAAGAGGGCCATGAAGTGACCTGCGAGATGGAGAATTTCTTCGCCGTGCGGGATGCGCTTGAGGCCCGTTTTGGCGAACCGCAGTCGTCCAAGCTCGACTGGCGTCCGGAAAACAGCGTGACGCTGGATGAGGACAAGGCACGCTCCGTCATGAAGCTGATTGACGTGCTGGAAGACAATGACGACGTTCAGTCCGTCTACGCAAACTTCGACATTCCTGACGACGTGGCCGAGGCGCTGGCTGCTTGATCCGCCTGATGGGCATTGACCCCGGCCTGCGTTTCATGGGCTGGGGCATCATCGACGTGGACGGCAATCACCTGAAGCATGTGGCGTCGGGTGTGATCGGGACCGATGGGTCCGAATCCGTGCCGCTGCGCCTGTGCGAACTGCATGGGGCGCTGAAGAAGCTGATCCGCGAATATGCGCCAGCCGAGGCCGCCGTTGAAGAAACCTACGTCAACCGTAATGGCTCTTCGACGCTCAAGCTCGGTTATGCGCGTGGTGTGGCGCTTCTGACGCCTGCTTATGAGGGGCTGCCGGTTGCGGAATACGGGGCGATGACGGTCAAGAAATCTGTGGTCGGGACCGGGTCTGCGACCAAGGAGCAGGTAACGATGATGGTGAAGCGGCTGCTGCCGGGGGCTGAAATCCGCAAGGCCGATGCATCCGATGCACTGGCCGTTGCGATCTGTCATGCCCATCACCGGGCCAGTGCGGCGCATGTTGTAGCCGGGAAGCGCATGGCATGATCGGACAACTGACTGGGCTTGTCGGGCAGATTGAGGGTGAACGCTGCATCGTTGACGTCAATGGCGTGGGTTATGTGGTGTCAGCCTCGACCCGCACATTGGCAACGCTGCCGCAACCGCCTTCCGTGGCGCGCGTGCTGATTGAGACGATCGTGCGCGAGGATGCGATCCAACTTTTCGGCTTTGCGACGACAGATGAGCGGGACTGGTTCCGTCTGCTGACGACTGTACAGGGTGTGGGCGCGAAAGTGGCGCTGGCGATCCTGTCGGCCAATAGTCCGGGGGAGATCCTGCTTGCGATCAATGCTGGCGACAAGGGCTCGCTGACGCGGGCAGCCGGGGTAGGGCCGCGTCTGGCGGACCGGATTCTGAGCGAGTTACGCAACAAGGTTGCGAAAATGCCGGGTGGGGGCGGAACCGTCTCCGCGCCGGGGATCGTCTCGGGACCGAGTGTCGAGAATGATGCGTTGCTGGCGCTCGCGGGGCTTGGGTTCCGTCGGGCCGAGGCGTGGCCGGTTTTAAGTAAGGTTCTGGCCGAAAACGAGAATGCGACGCTTGATCTGGCAATCCGTCTGAGCCTGAGGGATCTCGCGCGATGAGCGATGACTATCGCGAAACCGATCCGGCCCGTCAGCCTGAGGATACGGGCGAGGGCAGCCTACGTCCTGAAACTCTTGCGGATTTTACGGGCCAGAAAGCCAGCCGGGAAAACCTCGCTATTTTTATCGAGGCTGCCCGGGCGCGTGGTGAGGCGCTGGATCATGTCCTGCTGCACGGACCACCGGGGCTGGGCAAGACGACGCTGGCGCAGATTGTCGCGCGGGAACTGGGTGTAGGGTTCCGGGCGACGTCTGGGCCGGTGATCCAGCGTGCGGGCGATCTTGCGGCGATTCTGACGAATCTTCAGCCGCGCGATGTGCTGTTTATTGACGAAATTCACCGTCTCCAGCCCGCGATCGAGGAAGTCCTCTATCCGGCGATGGAAGATTTTCAGCTCGATCTGATTATCGGCGAAGGTCCGGCTGCGCGGTCTGTGCGGATTGATCTGGCGCCGTTTACGCTTGTGGCCGCGACGACGCGAGCCGGTCTGCTGGCGACGCCTTTGCGGGACCGGTTCGGGATTCCACTGCGGCTGGTATTCTATACCCCGGAAGAACTCCGGGCGATTGTCTCGCGCGGTGCCGTGAAGCTCGGGATGCGCCTGACGGATGATGGTGCGCAGGAAATCGCGCGCCGGTCTCGTGGGACGCCGCGTATTGCAGGGCGCCTGCTGCGTCGGGTGCGGGATTTCGCGCTTGTGTCGAAGCATGCCGTTGTGGATCGGGACTTGGCCGATGCAGCGCTGGGCCGTCTTGAGGTGGACGAGCGCGGGTTGGATGCAATGGACCGGCGGTATCTGAAGCGGATTGCCGAACATCATCACGGCGGCCCGGTTGGTGTGGAAACGTTGGCGGCGGGGCTTGCCGAAGCGCGCGATACGCTGGAAGACGTGATCGAGCCTTACCTCATTCAGGAGGGGCTTGTTCTGCGAACGGCCCGTGGGCGGATGCTGGGTGAGGCGGGATGGCGTCATCTCGGTCTGAACCCGCCAGCGAGCCAGGTAGATCTGCTCTCGACACTTGAGCAGGACGATTCTGCGCCCTGAAAATCCCTGAATATTGTTCGGGGCAGGGGCACACCATGACTGGAGAAACAGTATGGCCACGCACAAGATCAGATTTCGGGTTTATTACGAAGACACCGATGCGGGCGGCATCGTCTATCACGCGCGCTATCTCGGTTTTGCCGAGCGGGCACGGAGCGAGGCGATGCGCGATGCGGATGCGTCGGTCACGGAGCTTCTGAACGATTTTGGACTGGTTTTCGTCGTGCGTCAGGCCGCGATCCGGTATCGCTCTCCGCTCCGACTCGATGATGAGATGGAAATCGAGACGGCGCTGGAGGCTATGACTCCGACGCGGCTGAAACTTTGTCAGACCGTCCGGAATTATTCCGGTGGTGGCGAAACGGCTACGGTTATCGACGTGGAACTGGCCTGTCTGAGTGCCGTTGACATGAAACCTGCCAAAATTCCGCCTCGCTGGCGTGATGCAGTAAGAAAACTGGAGGCAGGAGAGGTCTGACCCACTTTCCTGTTTCCCCGTGAAGTGCAATGGAGAGTCCTGACCCGCAAGGGACAGGATCTGTACAGGAGAGAACAGTGGATCATGAGGTAAGTTCGAGTGCGCTTGGGGCGGTCGGTGCGACCGGTCTTTCGCCTCTGGACCTGTTCCTGCACGCCTCCATCGTTGTAAAGCTGGTGATGCTGGGTCTGCTGCTGTGCAGCGTCGGCGTATGGGCGATCATTGCGGAAAAAATCATTCTCATCCGGCGCGTCAACCGCGAGGCGACCGAGTTCGAGGACCGTTTCTGGTCGGGTGGATCGCTTGACGATCTTTACGAATCCGACGGCGCGCGTCCGACCCATCCGATGGCGGCCGTATTCGGCGCGGCTATGGGCGAGTGGCGTCGTTCCGCCCGGATCGGCGGCATCGACCTGTCGCGGGGTGGCGTGCGCGAGCGCGTGGACCGTGCCATCGACATCACCATCATGCGTGAGAACGACCGTCTGACGCGCCGTCTGATCTTTCTCGCAACGATCGGCCCTGTGGCGCCGTTTGTCGGTCTGTTCGGAACGGTCTGGGGCATTATGCATTCCTTCGCGTCCATCGCGCAGATGCACAACACGAACCTTTCAGTCGTGGCGCCGGGTATTTCCGAAGCCCTGTTTGCAACGGCCATTGGCCTCGTGACGGCCATCCCGGCCTATATCGCCTATAACGGTCTGAGCAACTCGTTCGAGAAGTTCACGGATCGTATGGAAGCCTTTGGCACTGAATTCGCGGCCATTCTGTCGCGTCAGTCCGAGGAACGTGCGGACGATACGACCGGCGGGAAGGCCTGAACCATGGGGATGTCTGCGGGAGGACGGGCTGGAGGAGGCGGACGCCGCAAGCGTCGGCCCGCCTCGGAAATCAACGTCACGCCACTGGTGGACGTCATGCTGGTGCTGCTCATCATTTTCATGGTGACGGCGCCGATGCTGACCAGTGGTGTCAATGTGGATCTGCCGAAGACGGATGCCAGCCCAGTCAATTCGGATTCCAAGCCGATTACCGTGTCTCTGCGGACGGATGGCTCGCTTTATCTGGGAGACCAGCAGGTTACGTCTGACCAACTGGTCGAACAGCTCAAGGCGCAGTCGCAGAATGATCCGACGCATCGCATTTTTGTCCGTGCCGATGCGCATATCGACTACGGACAGGTGATGCAGGTCATGGGCCAGATCACGTCGGGCGGCTTCACGCATGTTGCGCTTCTCGCGCAGCAGCCCCAGAGCGGCCAGTAAGAGGCGCCTGCCGTGGTCCGTCCACGCCGCTCTGACAACAGGCGCTTTCGTCATGCGCTTTACGGATCAGTCGCCATTCATCTGGGGCTGATCGCGTATCTGATTGTTCAAATTCCGCCGGAAAAGCCGCCCGAACCGCCTGAACCGCCCACGGTACAGATGGAATTCGAGCAGGCAGGTCCGCCGACCCATCCGGTCAAGGCCGATCATCCGGCCTCTACACCCGCTCCGGCCCCTGCGCCTGTGAAGAACGAGGCCCCTCCGTCTCCGACGCCACCTTTAAAGGCGCCGACGGAAGAGCCGCCTCCGCCCCCTCCGCCGCCTCAGCCTGTGCCGCCTCCGCCGGAGACGCCGCCGCAGAAGCTGCCGGACATCAAGCTTCCGCCAAAAATGACGGATGAGTCCCCGCAGCCTGTGCCTGCATCGCCGCCTACGCCGTCACCGCCGTCGAAATCGACGATGGTTGCGCCGCCGAGCCCGCAGACACAGAAAGCCGACAAGCTGCCGGATATGCCGAAATTCTCGCATATGACGCAGCCAAACGCGGCAAAGAAAACGGAAGCGGATAGCCATTCGCTTCTGGCGACGCTGGATAATTTTCGCGCCGATCAGAAGCAGACCCATGCGCCGACCGCAAAGGCCAATCCGCCGCAGGGTGGTGCGCCAAATGGGGGCGGTGTGCCGAATGGCGACATCACCAAGTCGCTGTCGATGGCAGATCAGAAAGCCATTGGTGGCTCCGTGCGGCGCTGTTATTCCGAAGATACCGAAGCACGGAACTATGCGAGTTTTGTCGCGCATATGGTCGTGACCGTCGATGCGACCGGTGAGGCGCGGATTGTCAAATTTGCGCCTGATACGGCTGCGAAAATGGCTTCCGACCCGTCTTACCGCGTTCTGGCGGAGCGGGCGCGGGATGCGGTGCTGAGCCCCGCCTGTGCCCATCTGCCTATTCCCTCCAAGATGCTTGGTCAGACGCATGAGCTGCGTTTTGTCTTCAGGCCTTAATCCACGAGGAAGTCTCATGTCCTTCATTCCCGATACTGACGCCGAGGCCCTGAGCGCGCTGTTTTCGCGCCGCTCCGTTCTGGGAGCCACTGCCGCTGGCGGTCTTCTGGCAACGCCTCTGGCCGCTTTTGCCCAATCTCCTGCCGCCTCTGGCCCCGGTGAAGCCGAAATCACCGTCGATCAGGCCCGTCAGGAGCCGATCCCCATTGTCATCCCGAACTTCGGGGCGGGGCTGGGTGAGCAGATTTCCGGTGTCATCACGTCCGACCTGAACGGCACCGGCCTGTTCAAGGTTATGAGCGGCGACGTGCCGCCCGGCTCCACGCCCGACTTCAGCGCGCTCAAGGCACAGGGCGCCCGTGCGGCCGTGTCCGGACAGGCGATCGGTTCGGGCAGTGTGCGCGTTGAGATGCGTCTGTGGAACGTGCTGTCCGGCCAGCAGCTTCAGGGCACGGCCTACACGGCCTCGACGTCCAACTGGCGTCGCATCGCGCATATCATCGCAGATGTGATCTATGAGCGGATGTTGGGCGAGAAGGGCTACTTCGACACGCGCATCGCCTATATCGCCCGGACCGGACCGCGCCATCACCAGATCACGCGTCTGGCCCTGATGGATCAGGATGGTGCCAACGAACGGATGTTGACGAACGGTGAGTGGCTGACGCTGACGCCGCGCTTCAACCCGGTGCGTGACCAGATTGCGTTCATGTCTTACGCCAACAACCGTCCGCGCGTGTATCTGTTCGATCTGGCGTCCGGTCGTCAGCAGATTCTGGGTGAGTTCGCGGGCATTTCTTTTGCGCCTCGCTTTTCGCCGACCGGTGGCTCTGTCGTGCTGTCCGCCACGCGTGGCAGCGGGTCGGATATTTTCATTGTCGATCTGGCATCGCGTGCGAAACGGCAGATCACCAATTCCAATGGCGCAATCGATACCAGTCCGTGCTTCAGCCCGGATGGTAGCCAGATCGTGTTCAACTCTGATCGTGGTGGCAGCCCACAGCTCTATATCATGAGTGCGTCGGGTGGTCCGGCGAAGCGGATTTCCTATGGCACCGGCCAGTATGGTTCCCCTGTCTGGTCCCCGCGTGGAGACCTGATCGCCTTTACCCGTATTGGCGGCGGCGGATTTTCGCTCGGTGTGATGAACCCTGATGGCAGCGGTGAACGCATCCTGACGAAGGGCTTTACTGTTGATAGCGCAACGTTCTGCCCCAATGGTCGTGTGCTGGCGTTCTGTCGCCAGAGCGCATCCGGTGCAGGCGGTGCAGGCTTCGCATCGGGGATCGGCACGATCGACATTACGGGCTTTAACGAGCGTCCGATCCGGACCTCGACGGGCGCGTCCGATCCGGCCTGGTCGCCGCGCAACGGCTGACGCTGTATTCCGCGCTTCCGGTTCGGGGGGGCGCGGATTTGCAAAAGGGCGGGGAACCCTTTTTCCTGTCAGGCGTCGCAAGGACTGCTTGAACAGGAGAATTCCCCATGTCCCTTCAGGAGACACGGCAGTGGCGCCCGCTGCTGCATTATGCCCCGGCCCGGAACTGGATGAATGATCCGAACGGGCCGATCCTGATTGATGGTGTGTATCACCTCTTTTACCAGCACAATCCGGTCGAGCCCGTCATGGGCTATATTTCCTGGGGCCATGCCACTAGCCGGGATCTGCTGCACTGGCAGGAAGAACCGATTGCGCTGCCTTCCACACCGCAGGAGCAGATCTATTCCGGCACGGTAATTTACGACCGCGACAATCGCAGCGGTCTAGGAACAGACGAAAATCCTCCGCTTCTGGCGCTTTACACCAGCGTGTTCCGCGATATGCCGGGCGAGCAGGAAGACGGTACGCAGGCGGTTTCGGTTGCGGTCAGTCTGGATCGTGGAGCGCACTGGACCCGCTACGCTCACAATCCGGTTCTGACGCTTAATCCTGCATCACGAAATTTTCGGGACCCGGCGCTGTGCTGGTACGAAGAGGGCGGATACTGGGTGCTAACGGCGGTTGAGGCCGAACAGCAGATAGTCAAACTCTTCCGCTCCACTGATTTTCTGAACTGGGAGTTCCTCAGTGACTTTCGCCCGCCCGGTTACCATACGCCGGAGATGCTGTGGGAGGTGCCGGTTCTGGCGCGTCTACCCATTGAGGGCGAGGCCGGGAGTTTTGGATGGGTAATGATCGTTAGCGTCAATCCCGGTGGTCTGACCGGCGGATCGGGGACATTCTATTACGTCGGAGATTTCGACGGCACGACCTTCACCCCGGCAGAGCACCCAACGGCCACAGATGATCCGTGGCAGTATCGTTGGATGGATTACGGACCAGACAACTATGCGATTGTCTGTTTTGCTGGAACACCCACGCCTGTCAGCATCGGCTGGATGGGAAACTGGAATTACTCCAACCATACTCCGACTGTCCCGTGGCGCGGCCAGATGACGCTTCCAGCGCATCTGTCTCTTGCGCGGCAGAAGGACAGCACGTTTTTGATAAGGCAAAAGCCGGTCAGTCTTGGCGACCCGGAAGAGGTTTTCGTTGCTGCTGAAATCCGTCCTGAGGCGGGGACGCTCTGGAGGCTTCCGGACAGTGCTGCGGACTGTGCGGATTTCGCGGATGCAGTTCTTGATCTGCAAATGCTCATTGAGTCGGGTGGAGATGTGGCGGTGCTGACTGTGGCAGCGACGGAGGACGGCAGGTTTGGAACCGAGATCCTTTATGATTCCGCACGTCAGGAACTGATCGTGGATCGCAGTCGATCAGGGGTTCCTGTGCCGGACGCGGCCTTTACGACGCGGCATATAGCGCCCCTTTCCCTGCAGGATGGAGCCGTTCGTCTGCGGGTCATTGTGGATCGGAGTTCGGTCGAGATTTTTGCCGCTGACGGACTCGTCAGGATGACGGAGGTGATCTTTCCGTCTCCCCATGCTACGAGCGTAACGCTGGGCAGCTACGCAGGTAACGCATGTTTCAGGAGCGTGAAAGTACGCTGGTTTCGATGATATGGCAGAATTCTGCCACATTTATCAGAATTACTGTGACATTTATGCCGAAATTTCTGGTTCCGAATATGAATCGAACTTTTCACATTTAACCGACGTTAACACGACACTTGACCCGTGATTCGAGTCATGAGTATGGGCGCTTATGGCCACTGGTTTTCAGGTGAGGCATGCAGGGATCGGAACCGATTCCTGTCTGTTGCGAACAGGAAAGACGTGGTCCGGAATAACGCGGCATTTTCCGCATTCGGTTCCATTTGTGGGGCCGTTCTCAGGATTGAGACACATGAAGTTCAAGGTATTTGGCGCGCTCGGTCTGGCGCTTGTTCTCGCAGCCTGTTCCAACGGCAACACCAACAAGGGTGACAGCAACGGCGCAGGCGCCGTCGCTCAGGAAGCCGGCCCGACGCCCGGCAGCGAAGCCGATCTGGTCGCCAATGTTGGCGATCGCGTCTTCTACGAGCTGAACCAGTCCCAGCTCTCCGAAGAAGCTCGCGCTACGCTGGACAAGCAGGTTGCATGGCTCGCCAAGTACCCGCAGGTCAGCATCCAGGTTGCTGGCAACTGCGATGACCGCGGCACGGAAGAGTACAACATTGCTCTCGGCCAGCGTCGTGCAAACGCCGCCCGTGACTATCTGGTCGCCAAGGGCGTGAGCGCTTCGCGCATCACCACGATCTCCTACGGCAAGGATCGTCCGACCGCCGATGGCGACGATGAGCAGGCCTGGGCACAGAACCGTAACGCCATCACGTCTGTTCGCTGAACCGACGTTTCAGGCCTGACGGACTGAGATGATGAGCGGCCGGGGGGATTATCCCCCGGCCGTTTCTGTTTTATGACTGGACCATTGTTGCACGCATGACTTGCCAGCGTGCCCGTGAGTGCGAGTTTGTCTCAGGAGATCCGTTATGGTGCTGTCCCGTTCGCTACGTGCCGTCTTTCTGGGCACGGCTTTTTCCGTCCTTTCGCCCGTCCTCCCGGCTGTGGCGCAGGATGCGCCGGATAGCGGAGAAATTTCTTCACGCGAAGCCATTGCCCTTCAGGACCAGATTGCCTCCCTGCGCCAGCAACTTTCGCAGGTTCAGAATGGCGGCGGCCTGAGCGCCCCCAGTGCCACGGCGGCGGCCCCAGTTTCGGCGGGTGACGGCAACCTGACGGCGCAGCTTCTGGAACGTGTTTCGGCTCTGGAAGAACAGAACCGCCAGATGCGCGGCGAACTGGATCAGCTCAGCAACTCTGTCCGCGACAATCAGGCTAATGTGTCCAAGCAGATTTCGGACATGCAGTTTGCTTCCCAGAACGGGGGTGGCGCGGCTTCAACACCTGCTCCAGCCAAAACTCCGGGAGTTGCCGCGGACAAGGCCCCTGCCGCCACTCCAGACGCTCCCGAGCAGCCGAAGACCGCTCTGGATGCGCTGAAGATCGGTAATGCTTCCCTCAGATCCGGCAACTATACAGATGCGGAGAGCAATGCGCGCTTCGCCGCGAAAACTGCTCATAGTCTGTCCGGCAAGGTTGATGCCCAGTTCCTTCTGGCTCAGTCTCTGGCAGGACAGAAGCAGTATCGCCAGTCTGCGGTCGCCTATTATGACGCCTATACGAAGGCCCCGAAGTCCCAGAAGGCGCAGGATTCTCTTCTGGGTGTGGCGGCTTCGATGCTGGCGCTCGGCGACAAGGGCTCGGCCTGCCAGGCTCTCGACAAGCTGAAATCAGAATTTCCAACTCCTGCGCCGCGGGTAAAGACCGCCGAGACGACGTTTCGGAGCCGTGCGGCCTGTCATTGAACTTTGTGCCATTGGAAACAGGACCCGACCTACCGGTCGGGGAATGCGAATTTCATGATCTGATGTCGGATCTCGGCGCTTGGCCGCCAGATATCCCGGACGCGCCAGTCGCCCTTGCCGTTTCAGGGGGCGCCGATTCCATGGCGCTGGCATTTCTGGCTCGCCGTTGGCGTCGCAATGTCGTGGCCTTCGTGGTGGATCATGCCCTGCGGCCTGAATCGGCTATCGAAGCACGGCTGACGGTTGAACGGCTTGCCGCCATGGATGTACCAGCCCGCCTTCTGACGCTCGCGCCCTTTCCGAAAGGCCGGTTGCAGGAACGGGCGCGACAGGCCCGGTTCGAGGCGCTGGAAGCGGCCTGCGTTGAAGCCGGGTGTCTGGATCTTCTTGTCGCGCATCATGCGGGCGATCAGGACGAAACTGTCTGGATGCGAAGCCTGCGGGCGAGCGGTCCTCTGGGGTTGAGCGGTATTCAGAGGAGTGCGGTGCGAGGGCGCATTCGACTGCTGCGTCCGCTTTTGACACTCGCCCCGTCACGCCTGCGATTGACCTTGCAGGCCGCCGGACTGCCATGGATCGAGGACCCTTCGAATGTCAACCGAAGGTTTGAGCGGGTGCGGTGGCGGCAGGATCTGACCCTTCAGCAAAGACGCGATGTCCAGACCCTCAATCTGACGGCACGGGAGGAGAGCCAAAGCCGCGAGGCAGAACTGGCGGAAAATCTTGCATCGCATGCTGTCTGGCATCCTGAAGGATGGGCTTTTCTGGAGCAGGCCGGGATGAACGAAGAAACCTTGTCCGCTCTGATCCGGCTCGTTTCGGGAAAAGCCTATCGGCCGGCCAGGGAGGCCATGCGTCTGTTGCTGGACAAAGGCTGCGGGACGTTGTCCGGAGTCCAGCTTCAACCGGCCGGGCGTTTTGGTAACGGCGTGATCCTCGTGCGGGAGGAGCGCGCTCTTGCTGCCCCGATTGCGGCGCGGAAGGGTTGTGTCTGGGACGGTCGCTGGCGTCTTCTGACGCATGATATTCCGGCAGACAGTGTGATCGGTCCTTTGGGGGACGCCGTGCATGGATTGGATCTGCGCAGACTAGGCATTCCCTCTGCCGCTGCCCGCTGTCTTCCAGCTGTGTGGCAGGAAGGTCGGCTGATCCTGTGGCCGCGGATAGGGTATATGTCCGGTGAGGCTGATTTTGTTTGGGCCTCTGCAGTGCCTGTGACGGGAGAAAATCAGCTCACAACGTAAAAAGATCCTCAAAAACGCAAGAAATGCGTTTTCCTGCTCTGGATGGGGTAGGATCGTGGACGCGGAGGCTTATGTTATGAAGTCAACGCAGAATGTGACCGGTCGGCCAGTTGTGAGGGGTGATCCCGGACTGCATCTGACGGAACAGTCTGAAGGACGACAGAGAGCGAGATGAACAATTTAGGCCGTAACGTCGCGATCTGGGCGGTCATCATCGTGGTCGGAATGGCAGTGCTGACAGCCTTCCAGCCCGGTGGCGGACAGCATGCAGCCCAGCAGATCGCCTATTCCGATTTCATTCATGACGTGGACCAGCATCAGGTCCGTTCGGTCGTGATCCAGGAGCAGAATGTTTCCGGAACGCTGACGAACGGTACGTCTTTTGAGACCTATGCGCCACTTGATCCGAGCCTTCCGGGCCGTCTGACCTCTGCTGGTGTCGAAGTGACTGCCAAGCCGATGGACAGCGGAGAAAGTCCGATTCTGCGCTATGCCAGCGCCTATCTGCCGGTTCTGCTGCTGGTGGGGCTGTGCTTCATGGTTTTCCGCCAGATGCAGGGGGGTGGTGGCCGTGCCATGGGTTTCGGCAAATCCCGTGCCAAGCTGCTGACGGAAAAGACCGGTCGTGTGACGTTTGAAGACGTCGCGGGCATTGATGAAGCAAAATCCGAGCTTCAGGAAATCGTCGAGTTCCTGCGCGACCCGCAAAAATTCACCCGTCTGGGCGGTAAAATCCCCAAGGGAGCGCTGCTGGTTGGCCCTCCTGGTACGGGTAAGACGCTTCTGGCGCGCGCCATTGCGGGCGAGGCCAACGTTCCGTTCTTCACGATTTCCGGTTCGGACTTTGTGGAAATGTTCGTCGGTGTCGGTGCATCGCGTGTGCGTGACATGTTCGAACAGGGTAAGAAGTCCGCGCCCTGCATCATCTTCATCGACGAAATTGACGCCGTGGGCCGCCATCGTGGTGCAGGTCTTGGGGGTGGCAATGACGAGCGCGAACAGACCCTCAACCAGATGCTGGTCGAGATGGACGGTTTCGAAAGCAATGAAGGCGTAATCCTGATTGCCGCGACGAACCGTCCGGACGTTCTGGACCCGGCTTTGCTGCGTCCCGGTCGTTTTGATCGTCAGGTCGTGGTGCCGAACCCCGATGTGGCTGGCCGTGAGAAGATCCTGCGCGTTCACATGAAGAAAGTGCCCCTGTCTTCGGATGTGGACCCCAAGATTATTGCGCGCGGAACACCGGGTTTCTCGGGTGCGGATCTGTCCAATCTTGTGAACGAAGGCGCGCTGATGGCGGCGCGTCAGGGTCGCCGGACCGTGGGTATGGCGCAGTTCGAAGAAGCCAAAGACAAGGTCATGATGGGGGCGGAGCGCCGTTCCATGGTTATGACCGAAGACGAAAAGCGCTCGACCGCCTATCACGAATCCGGTCATGCCATCTGCGCGATCTTCACTCCGGGCAGCGATCCGATCCACAAAGCGACAATCGTCCCGCGTGGTCGTGCGCTGGGTCTGGTCATGACGCTGCCGGAGAAGGACAACATCTCCTACAGCCGCAAATGGTGTCTGGCCCGTCTGGTCATCGCTATGGGTGGCCGTGTTGCCGAAGAAATCATTTTCGGACGCGAGGAAGTCAGCGCCGGTGCATCGGGTGACATCAAGAGCGCGACGGATCTCGCGCGACGCATGGTGACCGAATGGGGCATGAGCGACACGCTGGGCATGATCGCTTATGGCGATAACGGGCAGGAAGTGTTTTTGGGTCACTCCGTGACGCAGAACAAAAACATCTCTGAAGAAACTGCCCGCGAGATCGACAAGGAAGTCAAAGCTCTGATCGATACGGCCTATAAGCAGGCCCATGATCTGCTGACGACCCGTCTGGATGATCTGCATCGCCTGACTGCAGCGCTTCTGGAATATGAAACGCTAACGGGTGACGATGTGGGCCGCATCATGCGCGGCGAGGCGATTGAGCGTTCGTCGGATGATGGGCAGATGCCTGACAACCGTCGCGCTTCAGTCCCCACTGCCCGTCCTGAAGCGTTTGATCCGGCGCCTCAGGCGAGCTAATCAGACAGTCAATCGCACCGACAGGCGCGTCATCGGGGAAATTGTCCCCGGTGCCGCGCCTTTTTTGTTTCTGGCAGACAGGCAGGATTTTGCATTATGGCCACCAAGAGGTCTCTGTTCGGCACTGACGGCATCCGTGGAACGGCCAATACCGCGCCCATGACGGTTGAGATCGCGCAGAGGCTGGGGCAGGCTGCCGGTCTGTATTTCATGCGGAGCCAGAACCGTCGGCACAGCGTCGTTCTGGGCAAAGATACGCGCCTTTCGGGCTATATGCTGGAATGTGCTCTGGTTGCAGGTTTTCTGTCAGCCGGGATGGACGTCATTCTGGTCGGCCCGCTGCCTACACCTGCCATCGCTATGCTGACCCGCTCTCTTCGCGCTGATCTTGGGGTGATGGTCTCAGCCTCGCATAATCCCTTCACGGATAATGGTATCAAGCTGTTTGGGCCGGACGGCTTCAAGCTTTCAGACGAGGTTGAAAGTGAAATCGAAGACCTGATGGCTCAGGATCTTTCGGCCCGACTGGCTTCTCCCGAGAGGATTGGACGGGCTTCACGTCTGACGGATGCGGCAGGTCGTTATATCGAGAACGCAAAGGCGTCTTTCCCGCGTGGTTTGCGTCTGGACGGTCTGAAGATTGTCATCGATTGCGCCAACGGTTCAGCCTACCGGGTGGCACCCAAGGCGTTGTGGGAGCTGGGTGCGGAAGTCATTAAGATCGGCTGCGAACCGGATGGTTTGAATATCAATGACGGTGTGGGATCAACCCATCCGGAAACGCTATGTGCGGCAGTTCGGGAACATGGTGCGGATTTTGGCATTGCTCTGGATGGCGATGCGGACCGCGTTCTGATTGCGGACGAAAATGGCGATCTTGTTGACGGAGACCAGATTATCGGCCTGATCGCGGCCTTCTGGAAGCAGCATGACCGCTTGCGTGGCAATACGGTGGTTACGACTGTTATGTCCAATATGGGGCTGGAAAAAGCTCTGGCAGAAAAGGGGCTTGAGCTTCAGCGGACATCGGTTGGCGACCGTTATGTCGTAGAGCGGATGCGCGAGATTGGTGCCAATCTCGGAGGCGAGCAGTCTGGGCATATGGTGTTGTCGGACTATGCCACGACAGGAGATGGTCTGATCGCCGCGTTGCAGGTTCTGGCCGTGTCTGTGGAAACCAAGAAGTCGGCCAGTGAAATCTGTCGTTTCTTCACGCCCTATCCGCAACTCCTGAAAAACGTCCGTTATTCAGGTGTCAGTCCGATGGGTAGCCCGGACCTTGCCGCGGCAAAAGCCTGGGCGGATGAACGACTGGCCGGAAGTGGCCGTCTTGTTCTACGCGCCAGTGGAACGGAACCGCTGATCCGTGTCATGGTAGAAGCGGAAGATGAGGCGCTCGTTCATGAGGTGGTGGATCATGTCTGCGATGTTATTCGCGCCATTGCTCATGTTTGACCGCCGATATCTATTAAGGCTGTCTCGAGTGGCAGCCTGATTCAGACTGCTGCTTCGAGAACGTGGGCAGGGGTTTTGGGGGCCAGGCTGGCAAGAGCAGCAGTTTCTGCAACATCATCTTCTCGCAGGATGTAGCCACGTCCCCAGACAGTCGCGATCAGGTTACCCGCACCAACATTCTGCAATTTTCGACGTAGTTTGCAGATAAAGACGTCAATGATCTTCATTTCCGGCTCATCGATGCCACCGTAAAGGTGATTGAGAAATGCGTCCTTTGTCAGGACGGACCCTTTACGGATTACGAGCAATTCCAGAATGGCATATTCCTTACCCGTCAGGTGCAGCGCCGCGCCATCGACGGTAACGTTTTTGCCGTTCAGATCCAGTTCCAGATTACCCACCCTCAGCTTTGGCTCGGCAAATCCCCGCGAACGGCGCATGACGGCCTGAAGGCGCGCAACGAGTTCGTCTGAATCGTATGGTTTTGTCATGTAATCATCGGCCCCCATGGAGAAGGCGCGGATTTTGGCCTGAGAACGGAGCAGGGCCGAAAGGACAAGGATCGGCGTCGTGATGCGGGCTGCCCGGACACGCCTGATGACTTCATATCCTTCCAGATCGTTTAGCATCAGTTCGAGCACAACCACGTCATAGTCGTAATGACGCAGCATCTCGATGGCCTCTTCGCCAGAGGGCGTATGGTCAACGGTAAAGGACGCGGTACGCAGGGTCTGGGACAACGTGGTGGCGGCTGACTGATCGCTATCGACAAGAAGGATACGCATGTTTCAACTCCCGGCTTGGTGAACCAATGGTTACTACCCAAGGTTGTGCGTGTCGATACCTGCAGATAAAAAATCGTAAAATTGTCATTATTTTTCCCTCAAAAAGAGAACATTAAGTTCGTATTAACTATGGGGTTGTAGGGTGTAAGGATTGAAACAATCCGCAGAAAACGGTCAAAAACTGCTGCCATGAGCAATTACGCCAGACTGCTTGAGATGCTCTCAGACCTCACTTGCGACTGGGTTACGGGAAGCGTGAAAGACGTCGTTGGACTTTGCATAACCGTCATTGGAATCGAGCGATTCATCACGATTGGAGATAGAGTCGCGATTACAGCGCGCGATGGCCGGGTGGTGCAATCTGAGGTTGTGGGGTTTCAGGGTAACCTTGCACGACTGATGTCTTTCGGAGTGCTGGATGGTATTGGTCCGGGTTGTGCGGCACGAGTGCCTCTCAATCGCCGTGGTGGTGGCTTGGGTATTAATTCGAGCTGGCTTGGACGGGTGGTGGACCCGTTAGGGCAACCGATCGATGGAAAAGGACCTTTACTTCCCTCAATTTCACGCCAGGCGATTCAGTGTTCGCCACCCAATGCGGCAAGTCGTGCACGGTTGGGGGACCGGATTGATCTCGGGGTGCGGGCTTTGGACGCATTCACAACATCGCGTCGTGGTCAGAGGCTTGGACTTTTCGCCGGATCTGGTGTTGGAAAATCGACCCTGCTTTCTATGCTTGCGCGAGGGGCGGAGTGCGATGTTGCCGTAATTTCGCTCGTGGGTGAGCGTGGGCGTGAGGTCCGTGAGTTCATTGAAGACGATCTTGGCCCTGACGGGCTGGCACGGAGTGTGCTGGTGATTGCAACATCGGACTCACCTCCGCTGATGCGTCGTGAAGCGGCGCTGTCTGCCATGGCGATTGCGGAATATTTCCGTGACCAAGGCAAATCGGTTCTGCTTCTGATGGACAGCGTAACGCGGTTTTGCATGGCGCTACGAGAAATCGGTCTTTCTGCGGGCGAGCCTCCTGCGACACGTGGTTATCCGCCTTCGGTGTTTGCCGAACTCCCTCGACTACTGGAGCGGGCTGGTCCGGGAGACCCCGGTCAGGGGATGATTACGGCTCTCTTTACTGTTCTGGTGGAAGGCGACGATCAGAACGAGCCAGTTGCGGACGCGGTGCGTGGTATTCTGGATGGCCATATCCTTCTGGATCGCAAGATCGGCGAGCAGGGACGTTATCCCGCAATCGATGTTCTGCGCTCACTGTCCCGTGCGGTTCCGGGGTGTAATTCCCCTGAGGAAAACACTCTTACTCAACGCGCGCGCGCAGCAATGGCGACCTATCAGCGTATGGCGGATATGATCCGGCTTGGGGCTTACAAGCCGGGCACGGATCGTGAGGTTGACGAGGCTATCGCATTGATGCCCAAACTGAACCAGTTTCTGTCTCAGGGGCGCAACGAGCGGTCCACACGTGTGGAGGCTTTTGAACAGCTCGCACAGATTATGCAGACGATCCCGCAAACCACTCCTTTGAATGCGGCATGAAGGATTTCTCAGGATGGAACAGTCACCTCTCGACACTCTCATTGCTTTGCGTGAGCAGGAACTTGATCTTGTTGAAAGAAGCTTTGCGGAGGCCGTCGCCCGTGAGACGGCTGCAGAAGAAAAGCTATCGGCGGCTCAGGAAGAAATTCTGAGTGAACAGCGGATCGCTTCCAGCCCCACAGCCGGGGACGGTGCGGTGGAAGCCTTCAGTCGCTGGCTTCCTGCCGGGCGGCAGGCTGTTGCCGAAGCGCAGGCACGCTGCCGCGAAGCTGCGCTGGATCGTGAAACCGTGCGGTCGGCACTGATTATCGCGAGAGCTGCCATGGAAGCCGTCAAAACTTTGAAGGAAGAGCGGCAGGAAGAAGAGCAGTTGGCGGAGCTCAAAAAAGAACAGAATGCGCTGGATGAACTTGCCATTCGTCAGTTCAGTCAGTCCTGAGCAACGTCCTGGCTGCGAAGCGCGGTTTCAATCTGCAGGGCTGTGCCGATCAGGGCGCATGCCACGGGATGGGTGCTGTCGCGAACAAAGGCCAGAACGAGATCGGGATCGCTGGGAAAGAGATCGGTTTGTAGCGTAGTAACAGACGTCATTTCTCCCGTATGGGCCGCGTTCTGTGCCGCGTGGGCCAAAATGCGTGAGACGGCTTTTTCGAGCGCTGGAAGAAGCACAATGTGAGGCGCGCTATGGTCTGAGGCATGTGTCGCTGCGAGTTCATCCCAGCCTGCGCGGGTGACGAAGGCAGGAATACCATCAGGTGGCGTCTCGCGCTCGGCGCGCAGAAGTGCGCCAGATTGGGCCATGCCAAGAATATCCAGTGCAGGGAGTAGCGTGGGGTCGAGTTTAATGGGCATCCGGATCTTTTTCGCAGACTGAAGCGGCCATGTCATCTTGCGGGAGACATGGCCGCTGTTTCTTATTCAGTGTGGTGGATTGCCCATGGCCTGCATCAGAGCCGTCACCTGTTCGGGCTGGGCCTTGAAGAGGGCGACATTGGCAGGATTGGGGCCTGGCATTCCGGCTGGAAGCTGACCGTTGCTGGCGGCCAGAGTCATCCCGAAGGTTGTCATGCCCATCACGAAGCTTTCAGGCGTGAAGCCGTGGCTTTGGAGGACAGGAGCCAATCCGGGAATCTGGCTGATGCGGCTGATTGTCTCGGCCAGTCCTGCCCCGTGCGAATTGGGGGGCTGGATGTTTCGGGCCTGAAGCTCGGCAATCGTTGCTGCGGCACGGGTCATGAAGTCCGACGGCAGAGGATATTGCATGGCGTGCTCCGTATCGGCACGGACCTGCGGCGGGATTTGCGGAGTCTGCTGCGGTGTTCCTTGTAGCGGCACACTGCCGTCGATCTGTGTCTGACTTGTGGTGCCACCCTGAGCAGGATAACCGGGTTGCGGATAAGACTGGGCCTGTGCGGCCAGTGGCAGCATCGCGACAGAGGCGAACAGGCCCGTGAGGCCTGTCATGCGGAAAAATGTCATGCCTGCACCCATTCTCCTGCGCGCATCAGCGGCACGCGATTGCCGTTCTTGAGGCCATCAAGATCGATTTTGTCCGAACCGATCATCCAGTCAATGTGGATGAGGGAGTCGTTGACACCCCGATCCAGAAGCTCTTCCGGCGTCAACCCTTCGATATCGACGACCATGCACTTCGTGTAAGCTTGGCCAAGAGCGATATGGCTGGACGCATTCTCGTCGAACAGCGTGTTACGATACAGGATCTTACTAGCCGAGATGGGTGAGGAATGCGGTACGAGGGCGACTTCGCCAATCCGTGCCGCGCCTTCATCGGTATCGAGGATACGCTTGAGCACGTCCTCACCCTGACTGGCTGTTGCTTCGACAATGCGGCCATTTTCGAAACGCACCGAGATATCGTCGATCAGAGTTCCCTGATGGAACAGCGGCTTGGTGCTGCCGACGCGGCCGTTGACCTTGCTGCGATGCGGGGTCGTGAAGATTTCCTCGGTCGGGATATTCGGGTTGCAGACGATGCCATTTCCGGATTTTTCCGAACCGCCTGCCCAGAGATGTCCGTCCGCAAGGCCGACCGTCAGATCTGTGCCGGGGCCGCTGAAATGCAGGGCATCGAAGCGGCTGTCGTTCATGAATTTCGCCCGGGCATGCAGGGCAGCGTTATGGGCTTTCCACTCGGCGACAGGATCGGCGACATCTACGCGAGATGCCTTGAAAATACCGTCCCACAGGGCGGCGAGAGCTTTCTCAGGGGGGAGGTCCGGGAAGACCTGTTCGGCCCAGGCCGGTGTGGCACAGGCGATGATATTCCAGTTCACGGCGAACTGGGTGATGATTTCCATTGCCGGGCGGTTTGCTTTGGAGCTGGCGCGGTTGGCGCGTGCAATGCGTTCCGGGTCCTGTCCTTTAAGCAGTGTTGGATTGGCGCCGGTGATGGCCATGCGGGCTGCGCCTTCACGGAACGCACGCGCCATGCCCTCGGCCAGCCATGTGGGGGCAACGTCGAAGGCGTCGTCCGGGGCATGGATGAAACGGGCGAGTGTGGTTTCGTCATCCGCGTACAGGGTCGTCACCAGCGAGGCGCCAGCCTTGTAAGCGTGTTCCGTGACGCGCCGGACCAGTGCGACGGCCGTGAGCGGCGCGGTGATGAGGAGCTGCTGGCCCGGCGTGATGTTCAGGCCAACGCGGACAGCGACCTCGCCCAGACGGTCGAGCAGCTGTTCGTGCGAAAAGGTGGAGGGAGCGGACACGTTGGACTCTTTCGCAGTGATCATTCTGGCCCTCATGGTGTGCCCTGTAGCGTTGAAGTGCAAGAGAGCAGCGCATGAGGTGACAGGGCTTTGAGTGCGCAGTATCGTGCCGGTATGGAACCCGGACTTCATATTTTCGCCGATCCAGGCGGACCCGACCAGCGTCCGTTCGATGTAGCGGTTGTCATGCCCAGTCTGCTGCGGCCTACCATCGTCCGGGCGATCCAGTCTGTTTTCCGGCAAGTGGGAGATCTGCGGGTCCAGATCATGGTCGGTCTGGATTGTCCCCCGGGAGACGATGCTGACGATCTGATTCAGAGCGCGATCGCAGGACGGCCATCGGGTTGGGCCGTCGAAGTGCTTTGGCCTGGCTATTCCACGTCACAACGTCATGGAGGGTTCGGGCGGGCGAGGGACGGCGGCGTATTGCGCAGCGTGCTTAGTCAGCTTTCGAATGCTCCACGCATTGCTTATCTCGACGATGATAACTGGTGGGCGCCCGATCATCTGTCGTCCCTTCTGGCCGCGATCGAAGGTCAGGACTGGGCATGGGCGGGGCGCTGGTTCGTGCATCCACAGACACTCAAACCTGTCTGCGAGGATCAGTGGGAGTCGGTCGGGATCGGAGGCGGAATTTTCCGCGAAAGCTATGGCGGGTTTGTGGACCCGAACTGCCTGATGATTGACCGGACAAGGGCCCCGGAAGCATTGGAAATGTGGAATCAGCCTCTGGCTGGGGACGGAACGCAGATGACGGCGGACCGTAATGTTTTCAGGACGTTGATGGATCGTCCGGGAAAACCGACCGGGGAATATACCGCCTATTACGTTCTGACCGAGACGGACGGCCTGCATCCCACGAGATTACGTCTGATGGGGGCGGCATGGGACCGGGCGTCGGCAGAGGCTCAAGGGGAAGCTGTTTAGGCTTCCTGATGCAAAAGCCGGTGTGGAGGAGATTTCCGTACCGGCTTCTGGGGCCATCCCTTACATGGAACGGATCGTGTTGCGGCGCGGCGGACGGCGCTGGCGGTCGGACTGGGCGTCCGGGTTTGCGGCTTTCGCGGCTTTCTCGCGCGCGATGGTGCGTAGTTCGGTTTCCAGTTCGCGGATGCGGCGCTGGATGCTTTCCTTCAACGTCGGAGACGTGTGAGACTTCATGGAAGCGATCGTTTCCTTGAGGTCCCGAAGCTGCTTTTCCTTTTCGGCCTGATTGCGGCGAATAGGCTGGTTGTCGGACATCTGTCCCTGAAATGCACGCATGTATTCGGTCTTTCCGCATGAAACATCCATGGGCCTCCCGTTCATCCGGAGGATGACGGGATGAGGCGCGCAAACGCGCCCATCTGGCCCTGTCTGGCTCATGATTATGGGGGACGGGGTATTACCGTCCGGTTAATTCAGGATCGGGAGGAGAGGATGTCCCGCAAAACGTCAGTCAGGCGGGTGCAGGCGTCGTCCGTTCCGATCGAGATACGCAGCCAGTCCTGGATGCGCGGGGTTGAGAGGTGCCGGACAAGGATCGCACGCTCGCGCAGGGCTGCGGCGATGGCTCCGGCCTTGTGCTCCGGGTGGTGCACAAGAATGAAATTGGCACAGGACGGCAGGACTTGGAAGCCAAGATTTTGCAGTTGCGGAACCAGCCGGTCGCGGCTCGCAACGAGGCGGGCCGTGATGTCCGCGAGCCAGTCGGCGTCCTGAATCGCGGCGATGGCCCCGGCCTGGGCCGGACGGGAGAGGGGGTAGGAATTGAAACTGTCCTTGACGCGAATGAGACCCTCGATCAGTTCCGGGGAGCCGATCGCAAAACCCACACGCAGTCCTGCCAGAGCGTAGGACTTTGACAGCGTCTGGACCACCAGAAGGTTGTCATGACGATGTGTCAGTTCAATGGCGGATTGTGCACCGAAATCGACATAGGCTTCGTCGATGATGACGGTCCGGTCCGGGTGGCGCTTGAGGAGCGCTTCGATCTGATCCAGCGGCAGAGCGATTCCCGTATTGGCATTCGGGTTGGCGACGGCGATGCCGCCGCAGTCGCCGGTATAGGCGTCGATGTTGATTGTGAAATCGTCATTGAGCGGGATGTGGCGGAACGGTTGCTCAAACAGGCCGCAATAGACCGGGTAGAAGCCGTAGGTCACGTCCGAGAACAGGACCGGTGCACCGTCGTGGAACAATGCGCGGAAGGCGTGGGCCAGAACCTCGTCAGAGCCGTTGCCAACGAAGACACGATCGGCGGTGGTGCCGAACCGGGTGGCGATGGTGTCCCGCAGGTCCGCTGCTGTCGGGTCTGGGTAGAGACGCAGATCGTCGGATGCGGCGTCGCGGATGGCCTCAAGCACTTTCGGGCTTGGACCGTAGGGAGACTCGTTGGTGTTGAGCTTCAGCAGGTTCGCGAGTCTGGGCTGCTCGCCCGGCACATAGGGGTGCAGAGCCCGGACGCGGCGGTTCCAGAAACGGCTCATGCGGACGCTCTGGCGAACAGGTCGGTCATGAGCTGGCGTTCGGCCAGATCGCGTGCAGAGACGCCATCCGCATCTTTCAGGTCCGGGTTTGCTTCGGCGGCAAGAAGCTTTTTCGCCATGTCTTCGCGGTTGAACATGATGGAAAACATCAGCGGTGTGCGACCGGCATGATTGGCATGATCCACCTCGGCACCATGATCGAGCAGAAGTGTTGCGAGATCGGTCAGGCCCTTGAATGCGACGCCCGAGAGTGCCGTGGCGCCCTTGAGATCAGTGGCTTCCGTGTCGGCCCCGCGATCCAGCAGCAGGCGCGTGGCGTCTGTGTGGCCGTTGTAGGTGGCGACGATCAGGGCAGTATAGCCACGGCTGTCCGGCGTATCGATGGCCATGCCGGCATCCAGAAACTGGGTCAGGAGGTCGGTATCGCCTTCACGGGCCGCGTCGATGAACAGGGCGGTGATCTGGTCTGACGTGAAAGTGACGTTCTGGGCGTTCATGACGGTTTCCACATGGCGGTGTCCCCGATGACAGAAAATCCGGGGAAGGGATGTCGGAGGGCAGTTTAGCTTTTTGTGTCAGTTGGCGGAAGGGTGAGGCTGTCACCGTTTTCCAGCGCCCTGAAAGGGCGGCCAGCGGGTCGGCAGGCGAACTCCAGACGGGTGGGAGGCTCCAGAATGGCCTCGTCGGTGAGCTGGAACGTGCCGAAATGGATGGGCAGTCCCTGTTGTGCCTTGAGCGTATCGAAAGCCATGAGCGCCTCTTCGGGGGACATGTGAACGCGGCGCATCAGGTTGCGCGGTTCGTAGGCCCCGATGGGTAGGATGGCGAGGTCGATATACGGCCAGCGACGGTGGATCGCGTCGAAGTGTTTGCCCCAGGCCGTGTCGCCCGCGAAAAACACGGTGTGGCCGTCTGCTTCGATCGTGAAACCGCCCCAGAGCGCGCGGTTGGAATCGAACGGTGTGCGCGCGCTTCCGTGCAGGGCCGGTGTTGCCGTGATGCGGGCGTTGTCGTCGGTCGTACCTTCCCACCAGTCCAGCTCAATGATGCGGGGAAGTGCGGCCTTTTTCAGATGGCGGCGGTTGCCCAGCAGGGAGATGCAGAGCGGATCGTCACGTTCGGCCAGTGCCCGCAGGCTCGGCAGGTCCATGTGGTCGTAATGGCAGTGCGAGACGAGGATGATGTCGATAGGCGGCAGTGCCTCCAGCGCGATGCCGGGTGGGCAGACACGGCGCGGTCCGAAACTGCGGAAGGGGGAGCAGCGTTCGGAAAAGACCGGATCTGTGATGATCCGCAGAGGCGCGCGTCCTGCGCGGCCGAACTGGAGCAGAACGGTCGCATGACCGACAAACGTGGCGCAACATTCCCCCGGAGCAGGCGTGACCTGATCGTAGGTTTTTTGCGGCGGAAGAGCATCCGGCCAGCGTGGCCTGAGGCCCATCTGCCAGCGGAAGATGGTCCCGATCCGCTGCGAAGGGCTGCGGGCCGTTCGCGCCTCGTCCGGGCGCCATTCTTCGGGGTTTCGGTAACGACGACCGTCGAAATGCGGCAGGTTGTCATCAAGCACAAGAGCGTGTTTCACAATATGGTTTACCGATCAGCCATTGCGTCTGGCGCGACTTCGCGTCATGCCGTGGCAGCAGAAGGTATGGAAGATATCGTTGCGTTTCTTCCTGTCAGTCACAAGCCGGAGATCCCATTCCGATGAGTACGCTTCCTCAGCTCACCATCAATACGATCCGTACCCTTTCGATGGAAGGTGTTGAACGCGCCAATTCTGGCCATCCCGGCACGGCCATGGCCCTCGCCCCCGCGATGTATGCGGTCTGGCAGCATGATCTGAAATACGATCCGGCCGATCCGTGCTGGCCCGCCCGCGACCGTTTCGTCCTTTCGGTCGGTCATGCGTCGATGCTGCTGTACTCCACCCTGTTCCTTACAGGCGTGAAGGATATTCAGGATGGCAAGGTCGTTGACGCACCGTCCCTCACTGTCGAGGATCTCTCGCAGTTCCGTCAGTTGAACTCCAAGACGCCGGGGCATCCGGAATACCGCTTTACCGCTGGTGTAGAAACCACGACCGGCCCGCTCGGACAGGGTTGCGGCAATTCCGTCGGTATGGCGATCGCGCAGAAATGGATGTCCGCGCGCTATGATCGCCCCGGCTTCAAACTGTTCGACTATCACGTCACGGTGTTCTGTGGCGATGGCGACATGATGGAAGGTGTGGCTTCGGAAGCCGCGTCCACCGCTGGCCATCTCGCACTTGGGAACCTGACCTGGATCTATGATTCAAACCAGATTTCCATCGAAGGTTCGACGGACCTGGCTTTCACGGAAAATGTGGGCAAGCGTTTTGAAGCCTATGGCTGGCATGTCCAGACGCTGACGGACGGCAACGATGTCGACGCCATTCTCGCCGCGCTGAAAGCAGCCCGTGCGGTGACGGACCGCCCGAGCATGATCGTGCTCAAGACGGTCATCGGTTATGGCGCGCCCAAAAAGGCTGGTACGGCTTCGGCACATGGCGAGCCGCTGGGCGCTGAAGAGATCAAGGGTGCGAAGAAGGTCTATGGCTGGCCGGAAGATGCTCCGGACTTCTATGTACCTGATGGCGTGAAGGAGCATTTCGCTGAGGGTCTCGGCAAGCGTGGTGCGGAAGCCAATGCAGAATGGCGCGAGCTGTTCTCGGCTTACCGCGAAGCACATCCGGAACTCGCGGCTGAAATCGACTGCATCATCGAACATCGTCTGCCGGAAGGCTGGGACAAGGACATCCCGACTTTCGACGCCGATGCCAAGGGCATTGCCTCCCGTGCAAGCTCGGGTCAGGTGCTGAATGCGGTTGCGAAGAACCTTCCCTGGATGATCGGCGGCTCCGCTGACCTGACGCCGTCCACCAAAACGGACATCAAGGGCGGCGGCTCCTTCCAGCCGGAAAAATGGAACGGCACCTATGGCGGCCGGAACCTGCATTTCGGTGTGCGCGAACATGCGATGGGCTCCATCTGCAATGGTATCGCGCTGTCGGGCATCCGTTCCTACGGTTCGGGCTTCCTGATCTTCTCCGATTACATGAAGGCACCGATCCGTCTGTCGGCCATCATGGAACTGCCGGTTCTGTATATCTTCACGCATGACTCCATCGGTGTGGGTGAAGACGGGCCGACGCATCAGCCGATCGAGCAGCTCGCACAGCTTCGTGCCACGCCGGGCATCATGACGATCCGTCCGTCCGACGCGAACGAAGTGTCCGAAGCCTGGCGCACGCTGATCCCGATGACGCACAAGCCTGCCGTCCTCGCCCTGAGCCGTCAGAACCTGCCGACGATCGACCGCACGAAATATGCGTCTGCCGCTGGTCTGGCGCAGGGCGGTTATGTTCTGGCGAGCTGTGACGGCAAGCCTGACGTGATCCTGATCGCCTCGGGTTCGGAAGTCAGCCTCGTGGTAACGGCTTACGAAAAGCTGACGGAAGAAGGCATTAACGCCCGCGTCGTCTCCATGCCGAGCTTTGACCTCTTCGAGGAGCAGAGCCAGGAATACCGCGATTCCGTCCTCCCGCCGGATGTCATCGGCCGCGTCGCGGTCGAGCAGGCCGCAGCGTTCGGCTGGGACCGGTACGTCGGCATCGGCGGTGCGATCATCGCGATGAACACGTTCGGTGCGTCGGCTCCGGCCTCCGCACTTCTCACGAAATTCGGTTTCACGCCGGAAGCGGTTCTTGACGCGGCAAAGCGTCAGGCCCTGCGCGGCAAGTAAGGGAGAGATCCTGTGGCAGACACAATCTCCAATACCGGTCTGAATGAAGTCGGCAGCGTGCTGCGCGAGCTTGAGAAATACGGCCAGTCCCCCTGGCTGGATTTCATCCAGCGCAGCTTCACGGAGGACGGAAGCCTCCGCAAGCTGGTGGACGAAGACGGCCTGCGGGGCGTTACGTCCAACCCGGCCATCTTTGAGAAGGCCATCGGACACGGCACCGAATACGATCCGCAGATCCGCAAGCTGCTGGAAGGCGAGGGTCTTCCCCCCGGCGATCTGTACGAGCATCTGGCGATTGACGACATCCGTTCCGCCTGCGCGGTTCTGTATCCGGTGTTCGAAAAGACCAAGGGGCTGGACGGTTATGTCAGCCTCGAAGTCTCGCCCTATCTGGCGTTCGACGCACATGGGACGATCACGGAAGCCCGCCGTCTGTGGAAAGCAGTCGCGCGCGAAAACCTGATGATCAAGATCCCTGGAACGTCTGAAGGCACGGGCGCCATCCGTGAAGCCATCGCTGACGGCATCAATGTCAACGTGACGCTGCTGTTCTCGCTGGATGCCTACAAAGCGGTGCTGGAAGCCTATATTTCCGGCCTCGAAGCTCGCGCATCCCGCGGCGAGGACATTTCGCGCATCTCCAGCGTGGCTTCATTCTTCGTCAGCCGTATCGACGCCAAGATCGATGGAGAAATCGACCGTCGCATTGCCGCTGGTGATGCAGATGCCGAGGCGCTGAAGGCCATTCGTGGCAAGGTCGCGATCGCCAATGCCAAGATCGCGTATCAGTACTACCTCGAAGTCCGTAACAGCCCGCGCTGGAAGGCGCTCGCCGAGAAGGGCGCCAACCCGCAGCGTCTGCTCTGGGCCAGCACCGGTACCAAGGACAAGGCCTATTCCGACGTCCTGTATGTCGAAGAGCTGATCGGGCCTGAGACGGTCAACACCATTCCGCCCGCAACGTTCGATGCGTTTCGCGATCACGGCAAGGCCCGCGCCAGCCTGACCGAGAACGTCGATCAGGCACACCATGTTCTGACCGAGGCCGAGCGCCTTGGTCTGGATCTGGACGGCGTGACGACAAAACTCGTCAAGGAAGGCTGTGCGTCCTTCAGCGTGTCGTTCGACACCTTGCTGACGGCCGTGGCAACCAAGCGCGAAGCCGTCATCGGCAAGCGTCTGCTGCGTGTCAGCGCGGATCTGCCGCCGGAACTGCGCGATGATGTCGCCGGTGCGGAAAAGGACTGGAGCCAGAGCGGCGGTCTGCGCCGGATCTGGCAGAAAGACCCGTCGGTCTGGACGAATGGCCCGGAAGCTGGCTGGCTGAACTGGCTGACGATCGTGCAGGATCGCCTGTGGAACGTCGAGGAGTTGGAAGTTCTGGCCCGTGATGTCCGCAGTCGCGGCTTCAAGGATATCCTGCTTCTGGGCATGGGTGGTTCGAGCCTCGGCCCAGAGGTTCTGGCCGAGACGTTCGGGCAGCGTGAAGGCTGGCCGAAGCTGCATGTTCTCGACAGCACGGACCCGCAGCAGGTCACGGCGTTCGAGAAAGCCATCGATCCGAAGAACACGCTGTTCATTGTCGCCAGCAAATCCGGTGGAACGCTGGAGCCGAACATCCTGTTCGCGCATTTCTGGCAGGTGGCCGGTCAGGCTCTGGGCAAGAAGCCGGGTGACAACTTCATCGCCATCACCGATCCCGGCTCGCACATGCAGAAAGTGGCTGAGGAAAACGGCTTCTGGCGCGTGTTCTATGGCGACCCGAAAATTGGCGGCCGGTATTCCGTCCTGTCCAATTTCGGCCTCGTCCCGGCTGCGGCAAGTGGCATCGACGTCCGCAAGCTGCTGACGGTCACACGTCTGATGGTGGAATCTTGTGACGGAAGCGCGCCCCCGGCTGCCAATCCGGGTGCAGTGCTGGGCCTGATCCTGGGCCATGCCGCGCATTGCTTCGGCCGCGACAAGGTGACGATCCTCGCCTCTGACGGCATTGCTTCGCTGGGCGCATGGCTGGAACAGCTCATCGCCGAAAGCACCGGCAAGAAGGGCCTCGGCCTGATCCCCATCGACGAGGAAGAACTCGGCGCGCCGGATGTCTATGGAACGGACCGCATTTTCGTGGACCTTCTTCTGGGCGACGACGTTCCCGACAGCCGCCTCGGTGCTCTGCGGGCTGCTGGCGCACCAGTCGTGACCATCCGTCTGGCTGATGCCACACAGATTGGACAGGCATTCTTCCTGTTCGAATTCGCGACGGCTGTGGCTGGTGCGGTTCTCGGGATTGATCCGTTCGATCAGCCCGACGTGGAGTTCAGCAAGCTCGAAACGCGCAAGCTGACCTCGGCCTATGCCGAAACGGGTTCGCTTCCGCCGGAAACGCCGTTCGCCAAGGATGGTCCGCTGTCCTTCTATGCAGATGCGAAGAACACGGAAGCCTCTGGCAGCAAAAGCGATGCAGTCTCCATTCTGAAGGCGCTTTTTGATCGTGTGAAGCCGGGCGACTATGTCGGCCTGCTCGCTTATATCCGTCGCGATCAGCAGACGCGCGACTGGGCACAGTCCGTTCGTATGGAACTGCGGGACACGCTGAAAGTGGCAACAGCCGCCGAATTCGGCCCCCGGTTCCTGCATTCGACGGGCCAGGCCTACAAGGGCGGACCCGACAGCGGCGTGTTCCTTCAGGTCACGGCGACGGATGCGGCGGATGTGCCGGTTCCGGGTCATGGTTTCAGCTTCAGCGTCGTTAAGGCGGCGCAGGCACGAGGCGATTTCGAAGTGCTCGCGGCCCGTGGCCGTCGCGCTCTTCGCGTTCATATCGATGGACCGCTGGAAGACGGGCTGAAGGCTCTGGAAACGGCAATTCACGAAGCACTGGCAGGAGCATAAGTCATGCGGATCGGAATCATCGGACTGGGACGGATGGGCGGCAATATTGCCGTCCGTCTGACGCGCCACGGACATGATGTCGTCGTGCACGACCGTACGCCGGAAGTGACGGCTTCGGTCGTCGGGCGCTGTGAAGCAGGACGCGCAACGCCCGCCAGCTCTGTGGCCGAGATGGCAAAGCTGCTCGAAGGTGACGAACACCGCGTGGTGTGGGTTATGCTTCCGGCAGGTGCCATCACCGAAGCCTGCGTTCAGGAACTCGGTGGCCTTCTGGGGCGTGGGGATGTCATCATCGACGGTGGCAATACCTACTACAAGGACGACGTCCGCCGTTCGGCCGAGCTGGCCGAAAAGGGCATCTCCTATGTGGATGTCGGCACCTCAGGCGGTGTCTGGGGTCTGGAACGCGGCTACTGCATGATGTTCGGTGGCACGAAAGAGACCGCCGAGTACATTGATCCGATCCTCAGCGCTCTGGCGCCGGGCATCGGGGACGTGGCGCGCACACCGGGCCGTGGTGACAAGGGCCATGATCCGCGGGCCGAGCAGGGCTACCTGCATTGTGGTCCTGCCGGTTCGGGGCATTTCGTGAAGATGGTCCATAACGGTATCGAATACGGCATGATGCAGGCCTTCGCCGAAGGTTTCGACATCATGAAGAGCAAGAACTCCCCCGTTCTTGCGGAAAAAGAGCGTTTCGAACTCAACATGGGCGATATTGCCGAAGTGTGGCGTCGCGGCAGTGTCGTGTCGTCCTGGCTGCTCGATCTGACGGCCGAGGCCCTGACCCGTTCGGAAACTCTCGACGAGTTCTCTGGCGAAGTTGCGGACTCTGGTGAAGGTCGCTGGACGATCGAGGCCGCCATTGAGGAAGACGTGCCGGCTCCGGTCATGACGGCTGCGCTGTTCACGCGCTTCCGTTCGCGGTCCGGCAACAACTTTGCCGAGAAAGTGCTCTCGGCCCAGCGTTTCGGTTTCGGCGGACACGTCGAAAAGAAATAAGACTACGCCCCTCATGGGCAATGACTGGCTGGCAGGGTATGGTTTTGCCATTGCTGACCAGCCAGCCCCCGCAAAGACTCTGACGGGGGTTTTTACAGGGGCTTTTATGTCCGTTGACCTCGACGCCATCCATGCGGACCTGCCGCCGCTGCCCAAGACCATCCGTATGGTCGTGTCCGACATGGATGGAACCCTCCTGACGCCAGATAAAACCATAGCGCCCTCTACGCTGGCGATGGTGAAAACGCTTCAGGAGCGGGGAATTCCCCTTTGTCTTGCCAGTGCGCGGCCTCCTGCTGCCATGGTTCGCTATATCGAGCAGCTTGGTCTGACGGGCCAGAATGCCGGCTTTAATGGCGGCATCATTTTCCGCCCTGACGGCACTACGACCGTCAGCCGCGTTCTTACGCCGAATGTCCTGTCGATCGTCCATGACATGCTGCATCTGCATGAGATTGAAACATGGTTCCTGCGCCAGTCCTACTGGATGGTTCGGGATGCCCATACGCCGTTCGTCCAGCACGAACAGGGCATTACCGGCCTGACCCCGCATCAGGTTCCTGACCTGCGCAAGGAGTTTGAGGGCATCGGCAAGGTGATGGGTGTGAGCAGCAATACCGGTCTGCTTCAGGATATCGAGACCGAGCTTGCTGTCCTGCTTCAGGGAGAAGCGAGCGTGCGGCGCTCTTCCGATATTCTTCTCGACGTGACACCGGCCCTTGCCAATAAGGGCGAGGCGATCCGCGAACTGGCGCTTGCCCACGGCATTGCGCCGCATGAGGTGGCCTGCCTTGGCGATGCCCATAACGACCTGCCGATGTTTTCGGTCGCAGGACTGGGAATTGCCATGGGGCAGGCCGAAGAGGACGTGAAAGCCGCCGCACAGGTTTCCACGGACACCAACGAGCGCGACGGCTGGGCCAAGGCTGTCGAGCGCTACATTCTGCCGAGGGTTCCCCATTCATGACGACTGATATTCGCACCGCCACTCTGGAAACCCTCCCTGATTCGGAAGCCGTCGCTCTGCGGATGGCCGACCTCTTCATCGAAGGCGTTCTCGCCAAGACGGACGGCCTGTTCCGGGTGGCGCTTTCGGGAGGCTCCACGCCCAAGCGCCTGTTCGAAATCCTCGCAACGCCGTCACGGGCAAAACTGGTCCCGTGGGAACGCGTCGAGATTTTCTACGGTGACGAGCGCCATGTTCCGGAAGGGCATGCAGACAGCAACCACACGGTCGGCCAGTCCGTTCTGTTGTCGCACGTTCCGGTGCCTGCACAGAACGTCCATGCCATTCCGACCGGCGATACGGTAGACGCGGACGCGCAGGCCTACGAAAAAACCCTTCAGACTTCCTATGGCGCCACGGAACTTGATCCGAAGCGTCCGCTGTTCGATCTGGTCATGCTGGGGCTTGGAACAGATGGTCATACGGCTTCGCTGTTTCCGGGACAGCCCGTCCTGAAAGAACGCAAAGCGTGGGTTGGAACGGCCGCACCGTCCACCGCGCCCTATGAACGCATCACGCTGACCTACCCTGCCATTCAGTCCAGCGCGCTGGTTGTGTTTCTCGTGACGGGATCGTCCAAGGTCGAAATGCTGGAGCGTCTGGTCGAAGGCGATAGTTCCATCCCGTCCGCCCGCGTGACGAGCGAAGGTCGGATCGTTATTCTTGCAGATCGCGCTGCGGTCGGAGAAGGCGCATGAGCGGCACGGACATGAGCCTTCACAAGCGCACCGCAGCGCGTGAAGCGGCTGATATGGTCCAGAGCGGCATGGTCGTGGGTCTCGGAACGGGCAGCACGGCCGCCTATATGATCGAGCGTCTGGGCGAGCGTATTGCCGAAGGTCTGGAGATTTTCGGCATTCCGACATCCGATGACAGCGAAGACAAGGCGATCAAGGCCGGAATTCCGCTGACGGATTTTGGAGCGCATCGTCGGATCGACATTGCGATTGACGGTGCGGACGAGGTCCAGCGCGGTTCGCTCAACCTCATCAAAGGTCTGGGCGGCGCGCTCCTTCGCGAAAAAATCGTGGCACAGGCCGCAAAGCGTTTCGTGGTGATTGTGGACGGCACCAAGCCCGTGGACCTGCTGGGCGAACGCGCCCCTGTCCCCGTTGAGGTCATTTCCTTCGGTTGGGAATGTACGGCGGAACATCTCGCGGCCTGTGGTGCGCGTGGTGTGAAGCCACGGACCGACCGCGCTGGGTCACTGTTCGTGACGGATACGGGCAACATGATTCTGGACTGTCATTTCGGACCAATTGAAAATCCGGAAAAACTGGCCGGGAAAATCGATCGTATCGTCGGTGTGGTAGAGCACGGCATGTTCCTCAACATGGCTTCGGACGTTCTGCTGGCGACGCCGGACGGCGTGGAGCGGTGGGAGCCATGACGGCTGCGGCCGTACGCTCGAAGATGGGCCTTGAGCCGCATTTCCTCGTGGTCATGGGCGTGTCCGGGACAGGCAAGACGACGATTGCGACCGGACTGGCCACCCGACTTGGCTGGCATTTTCAGGAAGGCGATGCCCTGCATCCTCCTGCAAATGTCGAGAAAATGAGCACCGGTCAGCCGCTCACCGATGCCGATCGCGCACCCTGGCTTGCGCTGTGTCATGACTGGCTGCGGGCACAGGTCGAGGCTGGCCACGGCGCGGTTCTGACGTGCTCCGCGCTCAAACGCGTCTATCGTGAACAGCTTCGCGCCAATGGGCTCCCGATTGAATTCGTGCATATCGATACGTCCGCCGCTGAACTCGCAGCGCGGCTGGAGCGGCGGGAAGGGCACTTCATGCCCGCAAGCCTACTTCCAAGCCAACTTGCCACATTAGAGGCTCCGGGCGACGACGAGCCGGTCATCCGCGTTTCCGGCGAAAAGCACCCCGATGTGGTGCTGGAGGAACTGATCCGTCACTTCCAGACGGAGGGCTGACCAATGACAGCGACTACCCGGCTTCTGGTGGATGCCGATGCCTGTCCGGTCAAGGACGAGATCTACCGCGTCGGTGCGCGCTATGGCCTGAAAACGGTCATTGTCGCCAATAGCTGGATGAACATCCCACAGTCTCCGCTCATTGAACGTGTCGTGGTTCCTGAAGGGCCGGACGTAGCGGATGACTGGATTGCGGAGCAGGTGACGGCGTCCGACATCGTCATTACCAGCGACATTCCGCTGGCTGTGCGGTGCCTCGCGAAGAAAGGCGCAGTTTTGCGCCCAAACGGTGAGGAAATCGACGAACGCTCTGTCGGTATGGTCTCGGCGATGCGGGATCTGATGCAGGGTCTGCGTGAGACAGGGACGGTCACGACCTACAATCCGTCCTTTGGGAAAGCCGACCGAAGCCGCTTTTTATCCGCACTCGATACACTCATCGTGCGACTCCGCAGAAAAGCTGCTCTGGCGCAATCGCTCCCCAGTTCTTCAGAAACAATCCACAGGGCCTTCCCCGGAGATGTTCCCTGAATCTGGGGATATCTTCTCACGGGGATAACCGCGCCCGATGAGGGTATTTTTCCCATGAACCCGCTTCGCCTTACCCAGATTGAAATGTTTTGCGCCGTGGTGGAGGAGGGAACGGTCGTCGCAGCATCGCGACGGCTGAACTGTGTGGCCTCCAACGTAACCGCGCGTCTTAGGGAACTGGAGCTTCTGGTCGGGCAGGATTTGTTTCTGCGCGAAAAAAACCGCCTGATTCTTACGCCGGAGGGGCGACTGTTTTATCGGCAGGCACTCCCGGTCGTCTCCGGGGCGCAATCCCTGACGGATCTGTTTTCTGAAGGCCGCCTGCGCGGTATTCTGAATATCGGGGCACTGGACGTAGCCCTCGAAGCGTATCTGCCTCAGATCGTGCCGGAGTTTCTAAAGGTCTGTCCGGGTGTAGAACTGAAGATGTTCCTCCGCCCCTCCTATACGCTGGAACGGATGCTTGCGGATGGGGAGATCGATCTGGCGCTGACGGATGGTCCCATCGTGCACCCTCTGATGGAAAGTCGTTTTGCGTTCCACGAGAGACTGGCGCTGGCCATGCCCGCCGGACAGGATGGAGCGCGGGATGGGCAACATGTTTTCCTGTTCAACACCGACTGTTTCTATCGAAGGTATTTCGAGACCTGGCTTGAGCGGCACGAGGTGTCGAACGCGATCATCCATACAGTCGAATCCTATGATGTGATTCTGGCCTGTGTTCAGGCGGGATTAGGAATTTCCTGCGTTCCCCACAGTATCGTTTCACAGATGCAAAGTCGTTGTGGGGAAGGGATCACGTTTACATATCCGGAAGATCTCAAGGGGAGCGAAGTCTATTTTATCTGGCGTGAGCCAGGACTGAATGATCTGGGGCGAAGATTTCTGAATCATGCCTCTGAGAA
Source organism: Gluconobacter cerevisiae (assembly GCF_015244675.1). GTDB lineage: Bacteria > Pseudomonadota > Alphaproteobacteria > Acetobacterales > Acetobacteraceae > Gluconobacter > Gluconobacter cerevisiae. Next base: position 194,603 of record NZ_JABCQO010000002.1, read on the forward strand.
TGTGGATGCTGACGAAAAATGAGCTGAAGAGTCACAGATCATCGCTTTTGATTGTGCAGGAATGTCGCCACCATCCCGTCATCGATTGAACTGCTGGCGTGCTGACGCGTCTGTTTCATGACAGGACGCAAGTCGTCACACAGGAATGCAGGAAACTCCATGACTGAGAAAAGCACTCTTTTCATCAATGGCAGCTGGGTCGCACCAAAGGGTGGTGAATGGATCAAGGTTGAAAACCCGGCCACAAAAGCGGTTATTGGCGAAGTTGCCAAAGGCGGGCAGGCGGATGTTGACGCTGCTGTCTCGGCTGCGAAATCGGCCTTTACCGGCTGGAGCCGTCGCACGGCGACTGAACGCGCTGATTATATCCATGCGCTGAAGGATCTGGTGAAGCGGGACAAGGAAAAGCTGGCCGCTCTCATTACAGCCGAGATGGGCAAGCCGCTGAAGGAAGCCCGGATCGAGGTGGATTTCGCTGTTGGTCTGCTGCGTTTTGCTGCGGAGAACGTGCTGCGCCTTCAGGGTGAAATCATTCCGGGCAGCGCGCCGAACGAGAAAATCCTGATCGACCGTGTGCCCTTGGGAGTCATCGGAGCCATCACGGCCTGGAACTTCCCGCTGGCATTGTGTGCCCGCAAGATTGGCCCGGCCGTCGCCGCGGGGAACACCATTGTTCTCAAACCGCATGAGCTGACGCCGCTGACGTGCCTGCATCTGGCGAAACTCGTCGGGGAGGCCAAGATTCCCCATGGTGTCATCAATGTTGTGACGGGGGACGGCAAAGACGTCGGTGTGCCGCTGGTGGCGCATAAGGACATCCGGCTGATTACGATGACGGGCTCAACCCCGGCAGGCAAGAAGATCATGGCTGCTGCATCCGAGACCCTGAAGGAAGTCCGGCTGGAGCTTGGTGGCAAGGCACCGTTCATGGTCATGGAAGATGCAGATCTGGACAAAGCTGCCGATGCTGCCGTGGCGTCCCGATTTGGCAACGCGGGTCAGGTCTGCACGTCCAATGAGCGCACCTATATCCATGAGGCGGTCTATGACAGGTTCGTGCAGAAAATCCGTGAGAAAATCGAGGCGCTGAAGGTTGGTCTGCCGACGGATCCCAGCACGGATCTGGGCCCCAAGGTCAGCGAGGACGAGCTCAACAAGGTCCATGCGATCGTCGAACATGCGGTCCGGCAGGGAGCGCGTCTGGCGATCGGCGGCAAACGTCTGACGGGCGGGGTGTATGATCAGGGTTATTTCTATGCCCCGACGCTTCTGACCGATGTTACGCAGGATATGGACGTCGTCCATAATGAGGTGTTTGGTCCGGTCATGTCCCTGATACGAGTGAAGGACTTCGATCAGGCCATCGCTTGGGCCAATGACTGTCGTTACGGTCTGTCAGCCTATCTTTTCACAAATGATCTGGGCCGCATCCTGCGTATGACCCGCGAACTTGAGTTTGGTGAGGTCTATGTGAACCGTCCGGGTGGCGAGGCACCGCAGGGTTTCCATCATGGCTACAAGGAAAGTGGCCTTGGAGGCGAAGACGGTCAGCATGGCATGGAAGCCTATGTCCAGACCAAGACAATTTACCTGAACGCATAACGGATTGGCGGGCAGCCTGATGATGGCTGCCCGTTTCTTTCTGAAAGGAACAACATCATGGTAAGAGTCGCTGCGCTGGCCACCGATGGCCTAGAAGAAATTGAATTGACCGCACCACGCGCCGCATTGGAAAAAGCTGGTGCGACCGTTACGGTCATTTCCCTTAAAGCGGGGGAATTTCAGGCTGTGAACAAGGATATTTATCCTTCTCACAACATCCGGGCAGATCTGGCGATCGTTGGGGCAAATCCCAATGATTACGACGCTCTTCTGCTACCGGGCGGGCTGGCATCCCCGGATTCCTTGCGGATGAACAAAGATGTGGTGGCCTTCGTCAGAGCATTCGTGAAGGCAAACAAACCCATTGCAGCCATCTGCCACGGCGTGCAGACGCTGATCGAGGTGAACGAACTCAAGGGACGGACCGTCACCTCCTGGCCGAGCATTCGCACGGATCTGGAAAATGCGGGGGCAACCTGGGTGGATAACGAGGTCGTGGTTGACGGACCTTATGTTTTCTCGCGCTGTCCGGCCGATATTCCGGCTTTCAACAAGGCCATGCTGAAGCATTTCAAACTCGCCTGAGAGCGACCCTGACGGTCACAAAAAAAAAGGAGGTCTCCTTTGCGGGGAACCTCCTTTTTTTGTGGAAAGCTGATTGATGTCAGCTTCTGCCATCCACTGCTCTGCGCCCCAGAGCAGGATCGTCGGTGAAAAAGCCGTCGATCCCCATATCCAGATAGCGTCGCAGTTCTGCGACCATACCGTCGGGATTGCGCGCAGCGTCGCCTGCGTTGTTACGAAGCTGTGCCGGAAGAAAATGGTTTTCTGGTCGCGCCGTGTAGGAATGAACCAGCAATCCCGCCCGATGGGCATCCGTTACGAGGCTGGAGGGCTCCAGCCAGGCGCCGTTGCTGTCACGTGGGATCAGGTCCGTATTGGACGGACCGATCACGTCGGCATAGCGGCGGATGTCTTTCAGGCCCTCTGGCGTCATAAGGTCACCAAAGGTCGTCTTCTGGCCCGCTGCCAGAAGATCCGGCGGTACGTCCTTGCGTTCGCCCATCAGCAGCATCAGGCGTGCCTGTGGGTTGATGGACAGAACATCAGCGCGGATGCGCCCCAGATTGCCGGTCTCGAAAGACTGGAGTTCCAGTGGGGCCTGCCGGGTGTAATTGTGGGCAGCGATGGTCTGAAGAAACGCGGCTTCGGGATTGAGGCCGAGGCTGTTGAAATAGGTGGAATGCTTGATTTCCGGCACTAGGCCGAAAACCTTGCCCGTCGCTGCCGATTGGGCTGCGACCTGCTCGATGACTTCCTCGAAGGTCGGGATTTCGAAGTGATCGTCATAGCGCGTGTTATGAACGCGGATCGTGGAGAGGCGTTCACGGGCGCGGAGGGTCTTGAGTTCGGCCAGCGTGAAATCCGTAGTGAACCAGCCGGTCTCGATCCGTCCGTCTATTTTGAGGGATCGGTGGCGGGAGGCGAATTCGGGGCGTTCCGAAACATCCGTCGTCCCGACAATGTTGCTTTCATGGCGGACAACCAGATGGCCGTCTCGTGTCATGACAAGATCTGGTTCGATGAAATCCGCACCATCCATCATGGCGCGGGCATAGGAGGCCAGCGTGTGCTCTGGTCGCAGGGCCGAAGCCCCACGATGAGCGAACACGAGTGGCTTCGGCGCCAGTGAGGGCGCGGCTTTCGCCCGCAGATGCAGGGCGGGAAACCCTGCTGCGAGCAGGCCGAGGCTCTGGCGACGTGTCAGCATGGGGAAGAGTTCCTTACAGGGCTGCGCTCAGGCTCAGGAAGAACATACGCGGCGCGATGGGAAAGGCCGAAAACTGACCCGCAGTCTGGGTCGCGTTGATCGTGGACCATCCCTTCGTGTTTGTCAGGTTGGTAATGTTGCCCTGAACTTTCAGCGATGCCAGATGCGGGATATTGTGGAACGTATAACCTGCGTTCAGGTTAAACTGCGCGTAGGGTGCAGCCCACATATCGTTGGTATAGGTCGCATAGCGCTTGCCGATAACGTCGCCAGTGAACTGGCCGTAAGCATTGCCCCAGTTGGTGGTGAAGACGAACTTCTCCGACCAGTCCGGCATGCCCACAACGTTTTTGCCAGCCGTACGGATGATGCTCGAACCCGTGCTGTAGTTATCGTTATAGGTGGACTTGTTGTAAGACAGCGCGTTGTACAGCGAGAAATGCGGGCCGAAATGGGTGGTGAAGGAGAAATCCATACCATCCGTCGTAACCGAACCCACGTTCGCAAGCGTGGTAGCGGAGCCGATGATGGACGACAGGGTCTGCGTCGTTGCCACGGCCAGCAGGCGGTTCGAGAAGTGAACGTGATAGTATTCGACCTGACCTTCGATCGCCGTCAGCGGGCCGAGATGGATCTGGCGGTGCTCACGCAGGCCGGTTTCGTAGGTCCATGATGTTTCGGGCTTGCCGTTGTTCTTGAACTCTTCGAAAGCGGCTTGGCTGGTTGCGCCCCACGGGGTGGCGTTGCCATAGCCCGCATCCTGGAAGGAGCGCATGTTCTCCTGAATGTTGGCGAACCACTGCTCATGCTTCGTGATGTCCCAGACCGCGCCGAAAGCGGGCAGGAACGGCTTGGCGGCATCGATCTCGCCACCCGGTGCCGTCACGGCATAGGACGGGGAGAGCGAGCCCGGCTTGGCGGCCACGGGGAGTGTGCCGTTGGTATAGACCAGCTCGGATTTGAAGCCCGCCATCAGCGAGAAATTCTTCGAGATCTGCCAGTTGTCCTGCAGATGCGTCACGAACGTGTTGGTGTAGAAATTGTTGGTGTACTGGTCGATCAGGGCGTTCTGCTGGCGCTCGTAAGGGGTGGTTGGGTTATTGGCGTCCAGCGGATACCAGCGACGGGCCTGTGTGTTGTTGTTGCGCTCATACCAGCCGCCAAGCTCGATCGAGTGCTTGCCGAGATGGTAGCGCAGCGTGGACATCAGACCGCCACGATTGTCCCAGTATTCGGTCGTGCGGGTTGCATAGCCCGAGCCGCCGAAAACGGTATTTAGATCCTGTCCCGGATAATAGGCGCCGAACAGTGTCGGCAGACCAGCCGCCGAGATCGGGCCGGCGACAACACCTTCACCCAGATCATGGTGATAATAGATGCTGTTATCCCAATGCAGGTTTTCGCTGAAATCATGCGTCCATTTGGAATAAGCGAGGAAGTCCTCGCGCTGGGCCGCAGAGTAATAGTTGCGATAGTTCAGACCGACTGCATGGGAGTTGGCTTTGGCATAATCGAAATTTGGATAGGTGAACGGGCGGACATAAATGCCGTAACCCTGCGGCAGCGTGACGCTGTCTTCATTGGGCTCGACCTTCTGCGACCAGTCAAAGAATGTCGAGAAATGATCGTGTTCGCTGTTGTGAACGAACTTTGCGTTGACCTGATAGCCGCCCTGATGGCCGGCGAAGTCCCAGGCGCGGGCATCCTGACGGGCAAAGGAAACATAGGCCGAATTACCGTTGCCGAACTCACCCGTATCGAGACGTGCAAAGGTGCGGAACGTGGACCAGCTTCCGAAAACCTGTTCGATCTGCGCGCCACGCTTGTGCAGCGGGTCCTGCGTTGTGAACTGAAGCGTACCGCCGAGATTGGACGTGGACGCTGTGCCGAGCGCACCTGCACCGGAAGAAACTGAGGCCGATCCGACGTTCTCGCTGATGACTGCGCGCTGTGGCGAGAGGCCGTTATAGTTGCCGTAAGCCTGATCGCCGAGGGGAATGCCGTCGAGCGTATAACCGAGCTGGTTCTGGTTGAACCCGTGAACGTAGAGCGAGGAGTTCTGCTCGTTGTTGCCCCAGGGGTCGGCGTTGTTAAATACGACGCCCGGCAGCATTTCCAGCGCCTTGACCGGGTTCACGCCCGGCAGAATACGCTGGATCTGCACATGGCTCAGCCCCTGTTCGGAGCGTGTCCGGCGCGCCGTGATGACGAGCTGTTCCGTGCCACCGGCCACAGCATCAACCTTGGCTTTGTGCCTGGCGTTGCTTTTCGCCGCATGTTTGGCGGGCGTGGCTTTTTTGGTTTCGGTCGCGGCGGCACTGGCCGGGTGGGGAAGAGCAGCAGCCAGCGCAAATGGCGAGCAGAAAACGGTCAGGAGCAGACGGGAACGCAGCAGGTTGCGCGGCATTTAAGATCTTTCCGGGGCAAGAAGGGTTCGGACGCGGCGGACCCTAATCTTTCCTTAAAGATCTGCGTGTGAAGCTCATGTGAATGTGTTGTGACAGAATGATGACAGTCAGGCTGCCTGTCAGGCTGTCTGCCAGCCCAACCCGACGATCGCCACGCGCCGCCCCAAAGGGGTATCCTGAAGAACGATGACTTCCCGCTCTTCCAGATAGTTGAGCTGACGGCGCGCACGGCCCAGAGAATGCGTTCCGTAGGCACGGGCCAGTGCATCATCGTCGGGGCAGGTTTCCGCATCCAGAGCCGTGCGGGCCAGCAGCAGGAAAACGCCCTGCACGTCTTCCGGCAGGGTCGCGGCGACTGTCTGGGCCTGTTTCCACTGCTCGCTCTCGGAACGCTCCCGGTCCATCCCGGCGCGGATCGTGGCTAACATCCGGTTGAAAGATCCCAGTTCCAGCACGTTGCGCGACAGGCCCTGAATGCGCGCCCGAAGCTGGAAGTCCTGATACAGGGTCGCCAGCGGTTTATAGTCCGATCCGTCTCCGGCCACGACTTCAGCGACCAGCGACCAGAGCTGATCGGGATCAGCCTCGACGCTTATTGCTGCGGGTGCGGGTTCCTCGGCTTCACGCTCGGCACCATAGGCATCAAGTTGGGCGAGAAGGTCCGGCGGAGGAGGGCGGGTTTCCCGACGCGCGCGGGGCGTGAACTCATGGACGGGTTCGAGAATGATGTCCCGCAGGTCTTCGGCAGAAACAGGCTCAAGCGGCACGAGAACCGGACCGGTGGCATGGCTTGCGGTCGTGACAGGGCCGATGGCCACGAGTTTCGGGCGTCGGCTCAGGGCGGGGCCGAGCGCCATGAACTGACCGCGCGCCAGATCGCGGAAGGATTCCGCCGCACGGCGCTCCATGCCCAGAAGATCGGCCGCACGCGCCATGTCGATATCGAGGAAGGTCCGGCCCATCAGGAAGTTGGACGCTTCCGCCGCAACGTTCTTCGCCAGCTTCGCCAGACGCTGGGTGGCGATCACGCCTGCCAGACCGCGCTTTCGGCCACGACACATGAGATTCGTCATGGCGCCAAGCGACAGGCGGCGCGCTTCGTCTGATGTGTCGCCGCTGGCCACGGGTGCGAAAAGCTGGGCTTCGTCCACCACGACGAGGGCCGGATACCAGTGCGCCCGGGGGGCTTCGAACATGCCGTTAAGAAACGCGCCGGCCGCCCGAAGCTGCATTTCGGCTTCGACTTGCTCAAGGTTCAGCACCACGGAGGCCCGATGGGCCCGCACGCGCTCCCCAGCGGCGCGGAGGCTGGCTTCGGACTGGTCTTCGACGTCGATCACCAGATGACCGTAATGGTCGGCGAGAGTGACGAAATCGCCTTCCGGATCAATCATCACCTGCTGGACGAGGGTTGCCGTCTGCTCCAGCAGGCGCCGCAGAAGATGCGATTTCCCCGAGCCGGAATTGCCCTGGACCAGCAGGCGCGTGGCCAGGAGTTCCGGCAGATCAATGCAGGTGTCGGAGCCGTCGCGGCCCTGTCCGAGAACGATGGATGTCATGGCGTCAGGCGATAGCCGAACTGGACGATTCTAGCCACCCAAGGACGCCATTTGCCGCTGCATAAGCAGTGGAAAAACACCCCTGAAGCAGATAGCCGCCCGTCGGCGCTTCCCAATCCAACATTTCTCCGGCCACAAACACGCCGGGGCGGGATGTCAGCATGAGCCGTGCATCCACGGCGTCCCGCCGTACGCCGCCTGCGGTCGAAATGGCACGATCCAGCGCGTCCATGCCGATCAGCGACAGAGGCAGGGCCTTGAGGGTCTGGGCAAGCTGAAGCGGGGTGGCGTTTTTCGGGGTCGCAAGCCTGAGAAGTTCGCGGGAGGGCGCATCCAGTGCCAGTGCTTTCCGCAGGCGATTGGCCTGGCTTTCGCGTTCGCGCTGGGCCAGCAGGCGTTTCAGAACGTCCTCGGCCGAAAGTGTAGGACGAAGATCGAGCGTGAGAACGGCTTGTCTGTCGCGCTGGATCGCGTCCCGCAATGCAGCCGAGAGGGCATAAAGCGCCGATCCTTCAAGCCCGCGGGTCGTGATGGTCAGGTCGCCCCGGCTCTGTTGTCCGCCAAAAGACAGCCCGACCGAATGCAGGACGCTGCCTTCGTGCCGTATAGCGAAATCCGCTGTCCAGTTGGGCATGAAGCCGCAGTTTGCGGGGGCAAAAGGCGCGGTGTCCTCCGGCAGCAGGTCCGCCCAGAGACCGTCCGATCCCAGACGGGACCAGCTTGCGCCCCCCATTGTCAGGAGGGTTGCATCGGCATGAACCGAGATCCGGCCGTCAGGGGTATCGAAAACAGGGGTCGAACCGTCCCAGCCGACGAAACGATGCCGGGTCCGGATCGTCACTCCCTGCTGCGCCAGACGCTCAAGCCATGCCCGCAGAAGCGGAGAGGCTTTCATGGCTTTTGGAAACACCCGTCCTGAAGAGCCGGAAAAACATGGCTGCCCGAGCCTTTCCGTCCATTGCCTCAGCGCCTCTGGCGGAAAGGCACGGATGGCAGGTTCGAGCCAGTCCTGCGCGTTGCCATAGCGCTTCAAAAACCTGTCCAGCGCTTCCGAATGCGTCAGGTTCAGCCCGCTGCGTCCGGCCATGAGCAGCTTGCGCCCCACGCTGGGCATCCGGTCAAAGACCTGCACCCTGCATCCTCGCGCCGACAGGATTTCGGCTGCAAACAGCCCTGCCGGACCGGCTCCGATAATGGCGATGGATGGTGCGGTAGACGGAGAAGAGGACGCAGCAGTCATAGGCGTCTGATTGCCATGTGCGGCAGGGTTTGTCAGGCTCCGGGCGCGCAGTTCTGGCCGGAAAGGAAACACAGATGCAGGTTTTTGAGACAATTGATGCGTTTCGTACCGCACGCAAAAGCTATGGAACGCTTGGCTTCGTTCCGACCATGGGTTTTCTGCATGAAGGCCATCTGGGCCTCGTCCGCAGGGCCAAAGCCGAAAACGGTGCGGTAGCCGTCAGTATTTTCGTCAACCCGACGCAGTTCGGGCCGAACGAAGACTACGCCTCCTATCCGCGCGATCCGGATCGGGATCTGGCGCTTCTGAAGGATGCCGGAGCCGATCTCGTATTCCTGCCAACACCGGAAATCCTCTATCCGTCAGGTTTTGCAACCCGCATTGAAGTCGGCGGCGTTGCGGACGAACTCGAAGGCCAGTCCCGCCCCGGACATTTCTCTGGTGTGGCAACGGTCGTAACGAAGCTGTTCAACATCGTCCAACCGCAGCGGGCCTATTTCGGGCAGAAAGATGCCCAGCAATGCGCGATCGTTCGGCGTTTTGTGGCGGATCTGGATATCCCCGTCGAAATCGTGGTCTGTGACATCGCGCGCGAAGACGATGGCCTGGCGCGGTCCAGCCGTAATGTGCGCCTGACGCCTGAAAACCGTCACAGAGCCCCGGCGCTGTATCACACGTTGCAGGAAGCTGCGCGGCTGTTCCGAGATGGCGAACGCAATGCGGATGTTCTGGAGGGGGCTTTGCGCGTCAGTCTGATAAAGGCCGGACTGCCGGACATCGATTATGCCACGGTGGTGAACGCGGACACCTTCCGCCGCGAACAGCCCTGTTCTGATAACGCTCTGGCGCTTCTGGCTGTGCAGGCAGGAGCGGTGCGGTTGATCGACAACATGCCGCTTTGAGATGCATCGCCTTCATGCGGTATAAGCGTGAATTGCTGACGACGGACGGAGGATTTCAGATATGCAGAAAACCATCATGCGCCGGGTGGCTCAGGGGCAGGGACGCGAACCCGCCGATCTGGTCATCCGCAATGTCCGGCTGTTCGATCTGGTTACGGGCGATCTGGTTCCCACCGATATCGCCATTTGCGGCGACCGGATCGTCGGCACTTATGGCGACTATGACGGCGTACGGACGATCGACGGCGCGGGCCGGATCGCTGTTCCCGGCTTCATCGACACGCATCTGCATGTTGAATCCTCGCTCGTCACGCCGTTCGAATTCGACCGCTGCGTCCTGCCGCATGGCGTCACGACCGCCATCTGCGATCCGCACGAAATGGCCAATGTCTTGGGGCGTGCCGCATTCGACTATTTTCTGGCCGCCGCTGAGCGGACCATCATGGACTTGCGGGTCAATCTCTCAAGCTGTGTTCCGGCAACGTCCATGGAGACGTCGGGAGCGATCCTGAATGTCGATGATCTGCTGCCCTATCGCGACCATCCAAAAGTGATCGGTCTGGCCGAATTCATGAATATACCGGGCGTTCTGAACGGCGATCCGGGCTGCATGGACAAGCTCGCGGCCTTTGCTGACGGCCATATCGACGGCCATGCGCCTCTTATGCGCGGCAAGGCCCTCAACGGCTATCTGGCAGCCGGGATTTCGACCGACCACGAAGCGACGGCCGCCGAAGAAGCGCTGGAGAAAGTCCGGAAAGGCATGACAGTCCTGATCCGCGAAGGCTCTGTCTGCAAGGATCTTGAAGCCTTGGTCCCGTTGCTGAACGTCGCCACATCGCCGTTCTTTGCGTTCTGCACGGATGACCGCAATCCGCTCGAAATTGCCCATGAAGGCCATCTGGATTTCCTGATCCGCCGGGCTATCGAACTCGGCGTGGAGCCCTTGGCCGCATATCGCGCGGCTTCGCTTTCGGCTGCCACCGCCTTTGGCCTGAAAGATCGGGGTCAGATCGCGCCCGGCAAGCGCGCCGATATCGTTCTGCTCGACGATCTGGAATGCTGTCAGGTGTCGGATGTCATTTCCGCCGGTCGTCTGGTGAACGACGCGCTGTTTGCCGAGCGTGAGATCGTGCCGTCTGTTGGGCTGAACAGCGTGCAACTGCCAAACCCGGTGAGTGCGCAGGACATGCGGATTAAAGGCAGCGGCGCAAACCGTCCGGTGATGGGGATTATTCCGGGGCAGATCATTACCGAATTCCTGCGTCTGGATCTCCCTGAAGACGGTGATTGGGTTCTGCCTGACCTTGAACGTGATATCGCGAAGGTCTGCGTCGTGGCGCGGCATGGGCATAACGATAATATCGGACGCGGCTTTGTACGCGGCTTCGGCCTCAGAAGTGGCGCACTGGCCTCATCTGTCGGGCATGACAGCCACAATATCTGCGTTGTCGGGACCAGTGATGCCGATATGGCCTGCGCGGTGAACCATCTGGAAAAGACCGGCGGCGGTTTTGTGGCCGTCCGTGATGGACAGGTGCTGGCGGAACTGCGCCTCCCCGTCGCGGGTCTGATGAGTGATACGCCTTATGAACAGGTGCGTGACGATCTGGTCGTATTGCGAAAGGCCGCTAAAGAGATGGGCGTGGTTCTGGAAGAACCGTTCTTGCAACTGGCGTTTCTGCCGCTCCCTGTCATCCCGCATCTCAAGATTACGGATTTCGGAATGATCGATGTGCGGAACATGGGGCTGGTTTGATATTGCGGTTCTCGACCGGGGTACTGGTATTGTTGTCTGTAGTTTTGATGAATTTATCGAATTAATTCTTAGTTATACTTCATTAATTCTTGAAATTTATTTCATTAGTCCTGTTTTATGTCTGACACAGTTCTATTGAGGTAAATATTAACTAAACAGTTATAAAATAATATGGCATCCTTGAAAGGAAATCTGATGCTGTTGCAACGAGAGGGATCCTGTTTTGGGACAAAAAACTGCAATTATCTTCGTTGCGGATAGAAATTTTCTGGTGCCGAGTATCCTCGCGATGCTTCAGATCAGTCGCCAGAAAGATACGATGAGTGTCTCGGATTTATTCTTGTTTACAACAGATCTTAATAGTGAAGATTTCCAGACGATAACGAATATTGCCAAAAATCATGGCATCAAGACAATTAATCTTGATTTAAATAAAGTATTAAATGAGGATCAGTCATTATCGTTTCGAAAAACGCATATTTCAATTTCAGCCCTGGGTCGTTTTTTTACGGGTTCTTACATAGATTCGAAATATGAAAATATCTTGTATATTGATGGGGATGTTCAGGTGGTCGGATCGATTTTTGATTTGGCAAACGCTGACATTCCGGACGGAAAAATATTAGGAGTGATTGATCGACAGTTCCTGAAAGCAAAGGAGCGCGATAAGTCAGGTGTAAAAACGCGTGAATACCTTAAAAATATTGGCGTTTTGCATGAGAAGGATTATTTTAATTCGGGAATTCTAGCTGCAGAACGTAAAACATGGATTAACCTCTGTAAAGAGGCTTTTGATTATTTTATAAATAATTCGGAAGGCTGCATGTTTCACGACCAGAGTGCTCTAAACGCTGTGTGTGTGGGCAGAAGGCTGCCCATGTCACCCAAATACAATTTTACGACCATGTTTGCCGAAAATAACGTCCTGGACATTGTCCAGCCGTCGATCATTCATTTCACAGGCGCTGAAAAGCCATGGTTTTCAAAAGCGCGTCCATGGCGGGGGCGCTTCATGTCCTCCTATGCTGACCTTCTAAAGCAGTTTCCACAACTGGAGGCTTTCTATTCGCTCAGAGAATACTTTCATTCGTCAGGACAATCCGGTCTTTCCAAAATAGACCGTCATGCCAACAGAATGTGGTTTCTGACCCGTATCCTTACACCTTGGCGCATTGTGCTGCGACGGCGCAGGCTCGTGAATTATCTGAAAACAAAGCAATTTTTTATCTGAAGACCATCTTGATGTGGTTTCCGCTCTGGATGCTGACGCCAGAGCGGATCACATGGCGGCTGCGAGCAGGGCATTCTGCTGATTGGGAAGCGCATTAACGTTTGCGCCGAGACTCCAGTCAACGCAGGAGAGATGGAATCACACCCAACAATCCAGAGACAGGAGGTTTTTCGAACCCTTCAGGATATGGATATGTTGTGCCGCTTAATGAAGGGCGGCCCCGAGTGTCATCGGATACCAGTGTCCATTTTCGTAGACGACGGGCACGTGATCGTCGCTGTCATTAACCATCATGCCATTCCAAGTATATGGAGAGGCTAGGATTTCTGCTTTAGTCATATTCCCAAGCTGAACCATATTGGAAAACTGAAATACTCTTCCTGTATAAGAAATTCCAGCATTGTCAGAAATGCCAACCAATGATGCAAAGCTGCCTCGGTTGGGTTTGGTATCAAAAGCCAAGCCAATAGATTGTGTATCGTTGGTATAATCGGAGCCGATATGAACAAAGTGATCCGTGGTACCTGCATAAATGGAAGGGTGGATAGGGGATGCAGGGGTGTGCGAAGAATAAAGAGTAAGACCTGACTGAAGAAATGCACTTTGCGCCTCTATCTGTGAAGCACTTTTCATATTCAGCTTTGTGCCATCTCGTATAATTCCCGGCGCTACGCTATCCAGTCCCAACACAAAACCTACTTCTGCGTTATTTACTACAAATGCATTATCAAGATGCAAATATCCATCGTTGACGCCACCACGCAAATCTGGATTTCCGTGACCTCCCTGGAATAGGAGTGGTACCTGTGTGCTAAAAGAACTCCCCCCAGCAGCCATGAGGGTAATGTGTATTCCAGAAGCATTGGAATATGTGTCACCAATCTGTCCGCCATGAATGCGGACATCATTTACACTTTCTTCTCCCATGCTGCCCGACTTATCAGGGACTTGCTTTTGGGCGACAAAGCGCAAATTGCCCTTCATAAGCTGATTGCCCGGTAAACCACCATGTGCTTGGGGGTAGGTAGATCCAGCATCAGGCGTATTTACGGTCATTAAATACAGAACAACCTGATTAAGGCTGTTTGGAACGTAATCACCCCAAGGTCCATTTGTTCCTGAGCCAGATTTCCAGTTATACTGATCAACAAGAAACTCTGATGGAACTGCGCCTTTGCTTCGCAGGTAGTCAACCATCGATTTGGTCGCCGCCAACATATCGACATCCAGATCAGTATGCGCTGCAAGTGGAGACATTGTAATATTTGTTCTTAATCCTTGCTTTTTCGCCCATACGATCATCTGTGCAACCATGTCCGGGTATTCAGCTGCAACATTTCCAGGCATGCCCGCTGGTGTAGGGTGATTGAAAAAAATGGTCGGTGAAGCATCGAGAACAATTGCCCCGCCATAAAGGGCCATAGCGCGAACATTTGCCCAATAATCACCCGTAGCAAATGGTTGACTAAAATCTTCAGTTCCACAATTGGGAGCAGAAGTTACGCCGTAATTTTTTGCGCCGTACTGAAAATCGCTATCTACTGATGCTTTAATTTTCGCCAAGTCATCCGCAGTGGCATAGCACCCGTACACAATACCACTTTTTGGATCTGTATAGGGACTATTGCCGGCGCCAGTATCATACAGATTAGCTTCAACTTCTTCACCGATAGCACCACCAATTCTTCCAAGACGATCATCATTTGGTCCAGAGAATACGCGGGTATCTAGTTCCGATATTGTTTCACCTCCACCACCAGTTGAAAGTTTTAAGTTTGAGTATTTCCAATAAGCATCAAGCTGGACCTGCTGTTGTGCTGTAATGCCTACAAAACCAACACCTGTTCCCAGTGAAACTACACCGGAATTAACAAGCAAGTCAGCATTGGCCATGAGGTAAGGCAAATCACCTGTTCTGGCAGACGACATGAAAAGATGTATTCTTTTAGGACTATCACTGAGAGCCGCATTGCCGTCCAAACCCGCTATTCCGTGAGGCCGATTGATTGAACTAACATCGGCCTTTTTTCCCAGCCACGCTGCAACTGAATTTTCGCTTCCTGCCGACAGCGCAAGATCCCTGACGTTTCCCGTCTTGGTGGCGGATTTCCAGGATGGCATGCTTTGGCCAAAAGCCGGCGGAGCAGTCAGAAACGCCAGAGCAAGCGTCAGATGGAATAGTCGCATTTTCATGATTCCGGTCATGCCGATCCGCGAGGATTGCTGCTGCCTATCGATGGCGGATTTTTGGACCGGTGTAAAATTCCCGGTCATCAGACGATCCTGTTCTTCAGTGTCAGGGGAGAAGTGAGCCCAAGAAAGATCGCACGCTCATGCGCGCGGCGGGTCTTTAGGTTCGACCAGATCGCCGCCATTACAGGCCACTGCAGCCTGAATAAAGTCGCCCGCTATGCCTGTGCTGCTGATCAGATGAAGCTGGCTTGTTCGGCGACGTAAAAGGTTGAGGCAGAATGCCAAACCTACCGAAAAACTGGCGGCAGATAGCGATTTTTTGAGATTGATGGTGGACCTGACGCGATTCGAACGCGTGACCTTTGCCTTCGGAGGGCAACGCTCTATCCAGCTGAGCTACAGGTCCATGTGGGTTCAGATAACTGCTTCAGCGGAAGATTGCCAGCCCTCTTTTTCAAAGTTCTGCTGTTCAGGCATGTGATCACGCAGTGATTATGGAAAACTCTGTGTCTGCGCCGTGGCCTGCCATGCGGCAGCGGCGATATCACCGCCGGAGGGCAGAAAATGCTCCGGTTCGGTCAGCCATGACACGGCATCCTGTGCAGCCCCTCTGCGATCACGGCTGAGAAGATGATGCGCGCCCGGCAGTTCGTCCATTCGAATACCAACCGGCAATCTGCGAAGAAGTCGTGCTGTGAAGGGCGGCAGGACGAACTGGTCCCGGCCTCCGAAGATGATAAGCAGAGGTGTCTGTGCTTTTGGAGCCGCCTCGTAGGCGCTGCGCATTAGCAATGTCAGGCCGTAAAGCGGGTGAATCGTCGAACTGTGCAGGGTGAGGGGATCGAAATACATTCGGCGCAGTGCTTGGATATTGTCACTGGCGACGCGGTGGCCCGGGACTGCCGAGCCATCCAGCTTCCAGTGTGGTGCCAGAAAATCCATACCACTGAGAACAGTTTCCCAAGGCTGGCCGATATCCAGTGCGGCCGGCGCAAGTAGGATTGTGCTGCTGATCTGCGGCGTGTCGGTGCTCGCCAGCAACAGGGCGATGGCACCTCCCATGCTTTCCCCCATGACATGAATGGGGACATGCGGATAACGGGCGTGCAGCCAGAGCACCTGTTCGCGGGCGTCCTGCACCAGTCTCGCTGTACTGCTCCAGCCGCCCCGGTTCGGGGCCTGTCCGAAGCCGCGGATGTCCGGGGCGGCGAGCGTGAATCCTGCGGATGTGAAGGTTGGAGCCGCGAATTCCCATGCGTCCCGGCTGTCGCCATATCCGTGCAGTGCGAGGATGATGCCGCGTGGTTCTGATGTGGCGGCGGGATAAAGACGCAGCGGAATACGGGCGCCGTCGGACATGTCGAGCATCAGTGTTGGGAGGATGAGGGCCGTCTCCCGTGCCGTCGGATGCAGGTCGGGCATATGTGGCGTTGTGCAGGCCTGTAACGCCAGCAAGCCAATCAGCCCGCAGGAAAGACGTGTGAGGCGGTTTGAAACGGAAGGGAATGGGCCTATCATCGCGCGGATTTTAGAACGTCCGCTCCTTCGGGGCGAGAAGGGAGACATTCGTGCCGTTAGAAAAACCTGATCTGGAAAAGCCTGATTCGGGAAAGCCCCATCTGGTCCTGATCGACGGATCTGGTTTCATCTTCCGCGCCTTCCACGCTCTGCCGCCGATGAGCAGCCCGCAGGGTGTTCCGGTCAATGCGGTCTATGGCTTTACGAACATGCTGACGCGTCTGCTGCGGGATCATGTGGGCACGCATCTGGCCGTGATTTTCGACGCTGGCCGCGTGACGTTCCGCAACGAGATTTATCCGCAATACAAGGCGCACCGTCCGGAAGCCCCGGAAGATCTGCGCCCGCAGTTCGGTCTGATCCGCGATGCCACCGCCGCCTTCAATGTGCCGTCGATCGAACTTGAGGGCTGGGAGGCGGATGACCTGCTCGCCGCCTATGCCAAGGCGGTCGTGGAGGAGGGCGGGTGCTGCACCATCATTTCGTCCGACAAAGACCTGATGCAGCTTGTGCGTCCCGGCGTTGAGCTGATGGACCCGATGAAGCAGAAGCCGATCCGCGAGGCTGAGGTCGAGGCCAAGTTCGGCGTGCGTCCCGATCAGGTTGTGGATGTGCAGGCGCTGATGGGAGATTCGACGGATAACGTGCCCGGCGTTCCTGGTATTGGTCCGAAAGGTGCGGCGCAACTCGTCAACGAATATGGCACACTGGAGCAGATCCTAGCTGCAACTCCCGGCATGAAGGCCTCCAAGCGGCGCGACAATCTGATCGAACATGCCGAGGCCGCGCGCATGTCCCGCAAGCTGGTGCTGCTGGACGACAAGGCCCCG
Source organism: Gluconobacter cerevisiae (assembly GCF_015244675.1). Lineage (GTDB taxonomy): Bacteria > Pseudomonadota > Alphaproteobacteria > Acetobacterales > Acetobacteraceae > Gluconobacter > Gluconobacter cerevisiae. Next base: position 211,616 of record NZ_JABCQO010000002.1, read on the forward strand.
ATGCCGCAGCCGATCAGCGAGCTGGGATGCCGCGAGCCGGTTCGCGAAACGCTGCGGGACTGGCTGGAGGAGATGGGTTTCCATTCCACCATTCAGCGCATGGGGCTGGGTCTGGCCGCAAAGCCGCGTCCGTTCACGCGCCAGATCGTTCGACCCGAGGACAAGGCTGCGGAACGGGAAGACGCTGCGGCCGCCACGATCCCTGACGCGCCTTATGGCCCCTACGAAACCGTCACGGATCTGGACGCGCTGGACCGCTGGATTGCGGATGCGCGGGCCGCAGGTGTGGTGGCCGTCGATACCGAAACGGACAGTCTCAACGCGCGTCAGGCCAATATGGTCGGGCTGTCATTGTCAGTTGCGCCGGGGAAGGCCTGTTATGTGCCATTCCTGCACGAAACCGTCCGCGACCTTCTGGAAGAAGATTCGACCGGGGAAGCGGCCGTCCGTCAGTTGGACCGTACCGAGGCACTGGAGCGGCTGAAGCCGCTGTTAGAGGATGCGTCCGTCCTCAAGGTGTTCCAGAACGCGAAATACGATCTGACCGTCTTTCGTGGTGCGGGCATTCCTGGGATCACGCCGATCGACGACACGATGTTGATTTCCTATGCCCAGTCCGCTGGTGAACATGGGCAGGGGATGGACGAACTTTCCGAACTGCATCTGGGGCATACGCCTGTCACTTATGACTCCGTAACGGGAACGGGGCGCAAGCGCATTCCGTTCGCGCAGGTCGCGATCGAGGCAGCCACCAATTACGCCGCCGAAGACGCGGATGTGACGCTACGTCTGTGGCAGGTGTTGCGTCCGCAATTACGGACCCGTCAGGCACTGGCGCTGTATGAAGAAATCGAACGTCCGCTGATCCAGATTCTTACGGATATGGAAGATGTCGGCATCAAGGTCGACGCCACCGAACTGCGCCGTATGTCCCTAGATTTCGCCGAGCGCATGGGCACCATCGAGCAGGAAATCCACGAGCAGGTGGGGCGGAGCTTCAATGTCGGCTCTCCCAAACAGCTTGGCGAGATTCTCTTTGATGAAATGGGCCTGCCCGGCGGCAAACGGACGAAAAGTGGAAGCTGGGGCACGGATTCCGGCGTTCTGGAGGCGCTGGCCGAGCAAGGGCATGACCTGCCGCGGAAAATTCTGGACTGGCGCCAACTGGCCAAGCTGAAATCGACCTATGCCGATGCGCTGGTCCAGCAGATGGATCAGGACACGCAGCGGGTTCACACGTCCTTCCAGATGGCCATCACCACGACAGGCCGTCTGTCTTCCAACGAGCCGAACCTTCAGAATATCCCCATCCGCACCGAAGAAGGCGCACGCATCCGCAAGGCGTTCGTTGCCACTCCCGGCTGCGTTCTGCTGTCTGCGGATTACAGCCAGATCGAACTGCGCCTTCTGGCTCATGTCGCACAGATCGAACCTTTGCTCGAAGCGTTTCGTCTGGGGCAGGACATTCACGCCCGCACGGCGTCCGAAGTGTTCGGTATCCCGCTTGAAGGCATGGATCCGCTGACCCGCCGCCGGGCCAAGGCCATCAATTTCGGCATTATCTACGGCATTTCGGCCTTCGGTCTGGCGCAGCAGCTCCAGATTTCGCCGGGCGAGGCGCGGTCCTATATCGACGCCTATTTCGCCCGTTATCCCGGCATCCGCGCCTATATGGAGCGGACCAAGGAAGAGGCGAAAAAGCACGGCTATGTCACGACGCCGTTCGGACGTCGCTGTTATGTGCCGGGCATTGCCGAAAAGAACGGTGCCCGTCGCGCCTATGCGGAACGTCAGGCCATCAACGCCCCCCTTCAGGGTGGTGCGGCGGACATCATCAAGCGCGCCATGGTCCATCTGGCGCGACGCCTGCCCGAAACGGGGCTGAAGGCGAAAATGGTCCTTCAGGTGCATGATGAACTGCTCTTCGAAGTCGAGGAGCAGGACGCAAAGGATCTGGCGGCGTTCGTCCGCACGGAAATGGAAGGGGCCGCCAAACTTGACGTGGCCCTTGAAGTCGAAACCGGTATCGGCCCAAGCTGGGCTGACGCACATTAAAGACAGGAAGGTCATGCAGACCAATCACGAACGCCGCAAGCGGGTCGGCAATCGCATCATCTGGGGGGTTCTCGCCGTAGCGGCCGTTCTGGGATATGTCGGCTTCCATCTGGCGTCCAATGGTGGGCCGGGTCTTCTGGTTCAGTCCAACGGCAATGAGGTCGGCGGCAGTTTCCGTCTGGACTCGCTGGGCGAAAGCACTGTGACTGAAGGCGATTTCCACAATACCTGGATGCTGGTCTGGTTCTTCGACGCCAACTGCCCTGCTGAAAAATGCCAGCCTGTGCTGAAGAGTATGGATCAGGCGCTGGTGACGCTGCGCGCGCAGGGCATACGCGTCTCACCCCTCGCGGTATCGCTTAATCCGTTCGACGAGGCTGATCCGCTTCGGGAATACGTTCTGCCCATCGCTCCCCATGTCATGCCTTTCACCGGCACCCCGAACATGATCAAGGCCATGACGGAAGAATATCATGCGCCGCTCCAGAAAGAAGGGGATCATTTCGTTCCCGCACCGCAGATTGTCATCATGGACCCGAACGCCCACTATGCCGGAACCATCCCGGCAGATGGCAATGCGGACGCCCTGATTGCGCGTCTGCGTGACCTCGCGAAGCGCTGAATGACGCGGCGGGGGGCTACGCTTCTTGCTGCTGGTCTGTTTCTGGGGCTGGGGGCTTTTCAGGCCCGTGCACAGGACGAGACCCCGCCGGACTGGAATGGCATCACGCTCGGCAGCCCCCATCGTGGCGGCACACTGCATCTGACGGCTGATGGTCCGGGCGGCACGCTGGACCCGCAGATCAATTACGGCACCCAATATATGCAGGTGTTCGTCAATATGTATGACCCGCTGCTGACGTTCCGTCTGGCACGTGGAGCAGCGGGGTTGGAGGTGGTGCCCGACCTCGCCGATGCCATGCCCGTCATCAGCCCCGATGGTCTGACATGGCGGCTGCATCTCCGCTCCGGCCTGCATTTTTCCGATGGGTCCTCCGTGCGCGTGGAAGACGTGGTGGCGTCTTTCCGCCGGATCTATCGTGCTGGAGGCCCGACTGCGGGATCTTTCTATGGCGGTATCGAGGGGGCTGTAGACTGTCTGGCAAAGCCGGACCGCTGTACGCTTCCCGGCGTTGAGGGGCATCCGGAGACCGGCGAAATCGTCTTTCATCTGACGAAACCGGACGGCGAATTTCTCTATAAACTGGCTTTCCCCCATGCCGTGATCCTGCCCGCCTCAACCCCTGCGCACGATATGGGGGGAACAACGGTTCCGGGCACCGGGCCGTACCGGATCACGCAGTACGATCCCGGACACGGCATGGTTCTGGAACGCAATCCGTATTTCCACATCTGGAATCCACAGGCTCAGACGGACGGCTTCGTGGACCGTATCGAATATGATTTCGGCCTTTCGGATGAAGCACAGGTCACGGCGGTCGAGCAGGGCCGGTATGACTGGATGCTGGACGCCAAGCCCGGGGACCGACTGGGCGAACTCGGCGCGCAATACACGGCGCAGGTCCATATCGAGCCGCTGCTGGGTCTGTATTATCTGGCGATGAACACGCACGAAAAACCCTTCACCGATGTGCGAGTGCGTCAGGCCGTCAGCATGGCTGTCAACCGCCATGCCATGACGATCCTGTTCGGTGGTAGCGCGATCTCCGTCCCCCTGTGTCAGATGGTGCCGCACGGCATTCCCGGCGCAGATCTGGGGCTGGACTGTCCGCAGGACGTAGAGCGTGCGCGCCGTCTGATCCGTGAAGCCGGAGCAGAGGGGGCGTCTGTCACGCTGGTTGTTCCCAATCGGGCCATGGAACTCGGCATGGGCACCTATCTGCGTAACGCTCTGCAAGCGGTGGGCCTGAACGCGCAGCTTCGCCCCATCACGGCTGGCCTTGCGGAGTCCTACGAACAGAACACCGCCAATCATGTGCAGATTGCGCTCTCTTATTGGTTTGCAGACTACCCCTCCGCCTCAACCTTCCTCGACGACCTGTTCGGCTGCGACAATTACCATCCGAACTCAGCCATCTCCCCGAATTTTACCGGTTTTTGCGACCAGCACATCCAGTCCCTGTTCGATCAGGCAAAAGATCAGACAGACCCTGCAAAAGCCGCCCCGATCTGGCAGGACGCAGGCCATGCCATCATGCAGCAGATGCCTGGTGCGCCAATGATCCAGATGAAAACGGTCGATTTCGTCTCAAAACGGCTGGGCAATTATTATTCGACCCTTCTGAACCACATGCTGTTTTCGCATGTCTGGGTGCAGTGAGTATCGCCAAGCTACAGTTTCTGGCTGGCAATCCATAAGGTTTCGTGCGGGTAATCAATGGTGATCCTGAACTGCCCGTAAATATTCGCCCCTGCCGCCCCGACAACCGTTTGTCCCATCCACAGACTCATGCGCGTGGGACCAAAATTGACGTCCGGGCGTTCGGTGAACCAGACGGGACCTATGTGCATATCGCCGAGTTCGATGTTCGGCACTTCGATCAGACGTGTATTGGGCAGGAGGCGATCACCATTTGAGACCACCTTCCATTCCGGGTGCCGGGCATGCCATCTCTCAAGAATGCTTCGGGTGATGTAGGAGGTGACCCCGATCCCGTTAACGGTCGGTAAATGCTGGGCTGTCTGTCCGGCAGAAGTCGGCATCGCGGTTGCGCCTGTATCCAGCAGGAGGGGCAGAGCCTCACCATCTATCTTCAGAACAATACCAGGAAAATCGCTGCCGCGTTTTCCCATAGAATTGTGGACGAAAAGCAGAGGGACATGTTGTGAGAGCCCATTTGGCTGCCATGTCGGCGGTTCCAGAACCAAGCGCTGCTCAGGGAAATCGAATGTCCAAATGAAATTTGAGAGATAGGCGGCTCCGAGTATGCCGTCATATCCGAGATCATGAGGATCGTTCAGGACCATCGCCACCGCTCCGCACGGTCGGGGTTCTGATGGGACAGGCAGAGCAGTCGCAGTGGAGAAAGGGAATGCCCGAACGGCATCGAACGTGAAGCCAGGCGTTTTGCATTGGAGAGTGTGGACAGCAAGACGCTGTGTCGCAGATGATTTGACCGTATAGAGGCCGCCGATCCCGCCACCGCCGGTATCGACGACAAATCGCATCGTCTGGCCTCCCGAGGTGAGCGGCGTCGCATAAAAATGCCCAGCCTCGAAGGCAGTTCTGATGACACGCCCTTCTGGCGCAGCATGTGCGATGGCGGGACTGCACAAAGCCAGACACAACAGAAACCGCTTCTGAAACTTTATGCGTGCCGCGGAATTCACTGCGTCTTCATAGCCCAATATCGTTGCGGAAAATCTTGTCCTCCCACTGGATTGCGGACGCTCCTTCATAGGCCCGATTGCGAGCTTCTTCTGGCGTTGCGGCCTTCGCGCAGACCGTCAGGACACGACCGCCATCCGCGACCAGAACAGCGTCAACCAGCTTCGTTCCGGCATGGAAAACCGAAACGCCCGGCACCGCTTCGGCGCGTTCAATCTCACTGATGCGGCCCCCTTTTTTCGGCGCGTCCGGATAGCCGTTGGCGGCCAGCACCAGGGAGATCGAATGTTCGTCCGAGAACTCGGCCGCCGCGTGTTCGAGATTGCCCTGTGCCAGCGCAGCAAGGATCGGCAGCAGGTCCGATTGCAGACGGATCAGCAGGGCCTGCGCTTCGGGATCGCCAAAACGGACGTTATATTCGATCAGCTTCGGCCCTTCGGTCGTCAGCATCAGCCCGGCAAAGATCACGCCCCGGAATGGCGTGCCACGACGGACCATCTCGGCCAGCATCGGGCGCACCATGATGTCGAGTGCCTTTTCCTGCATCTCGCGTCCGAAAGCGGGGGGCGGCGAAATCGCTCCCATGCCGCCGGTGTTCGGGCCGGTATCACCATCTCCAAGACGTTTGTGGTCGCGCGCCGCGCCGATCAGAACAGCCTTGTCGTCCGAGCAGAATGCGAAAAGCGAGACTTCCTCGCCCACCAGACATTCCTCGATCACGAGCGGCATACCGAGCGTGCGGATGGCGTTTTCAGCCTCGTCTACGCTCTGTGCCACCACGACGCCCTTACCCCCGGCCAGACCATCCGCCTTGATAACGATGGGCGCCCCCCGACGGCGCACGAACTCGATGGCCGGCGCCTCGTCTTCAAAGCGCTCCCAGCGCGCGGTCGGAATACCGGCTGCGTCCGCCACATCCTTTGTGAACGCCTTACTGCCCTCCAGCAGGGCCGCAGCTTTCGTCGGACCAGCGCACGGAATGCCCGCTTCAGCACACGCATCTGCCAGTCCGGCCACCAGCGGTGCTTCCGGGCCGGGAACGATCAGGTCGATTTTCTGCTCCTGCGCGAAGCGGACCAGACCCGGAACGTCATCGGCTTTCAGCGGCACGAGTGTTGCGACGGACGCCATGCCCGGATTGCCCGGAGCCGCATAAAGAGCGGTCAGGCTTGGCGAGCGCGCAAGACATGTAGCCAGGGCATGTTCACGCCCTCCGGACCCGACCAGCAAAACGCGCATTCCGCTTATCCTTTATTCTGCACTCATGGGCTTCGTTTGAGGGCGTCCGTAGCATAGACTGGCGCCATGATGGAGAGTGATGGCGCGTCGATCCGCGGGAATGTACCGCAATATTCGGTTTCCGAGATTTCGGGGGCGATTAAACGCACTCTGGAGAGCGGATTCGGACGTGTCCGTGTGCGCGGCGAGATCACGGAACTCAAACGCTATCCGTCCGGGCATATCTACCTGTCGCTCAAGGATGAAGGCGGCAAGATTGCGGGTGTGATCTGGCGCGGGAGTGTCTCGCGCCTCGGCATGGCACCCGAGAACGGCAACGAGGTCATCGCGACAGGGCGCGTCTCGGCCTATGGCGAGCGTTCGAGCTATCAGCTTGTCATCGACCGTATGGAATTTGCGGGCGAAGGGGCGCTTCTCGCCAATATCGAGCGCCTGCGCCGCAAACTGCTTGAAGAAGGGCTGTTCGACCCCGAGCGCAAGAAGGCCATACCGTTCCTGCCGTCTCTCGTGGGTGTCATCACGTCGCGCTCCGGTGCGGTCCTGCACGATATCATCACGACGATCAGCCGCCGCTTTCCACGCGATGTTCTGCTTTGGCCAGTGCCGGTGCAGGGCGAAGGCGCGGCGGCCCAGATTGCGGCCGCCATCGAGGGCATGTCCGTCCGCCGTCCGCGCACGCCGGATGTGCTGATCGTTGCGCGCGGCGGTGGCTCTCTCGAAGACCTGATGGCGTTCAACGACGAGCGCGTCCTGCGCGCCGTTGCGGCCTGTCCCGTTCCCGTTATTTCCGCAGTCGGGCATGAGACCGACACGACGCTGATTGACCTTGTTTCGGATCGTCGCGCGCCGACACCGACCGCTGCCGCTGAAATGGCCGTGCCGCTGCGCTCGGAAATGGTCGCGGACATGGCGCACCGGAACGCCCGTCTGACAGGTGCGCTGACCCGCATCATCCAGACGGCGCGTGCACGGCTGGATCAGGCCGCCGCCCGTCTGCCCGACCTGCCGGGACTGCTGGATTCCGCTCGAATGCGTCTGGAGGATCGGGGGCAGCGGCTTGATCTGGCGCTGCCGTCCTTTGTTATGCGCGTTCGGCATCGGCTCGATGCGCCGGGGATGCATCTGCCGTCGTCGGAGCTTCTGATCGGGCGCAGTCGGGCACGTTTGCAGGCTCTGCGTCTGCCCGCGCCAGAACTTCTCGTCAGTCGTGCGCGAGGCCGCCTGAACGCTTCCTCTACCCATTTGCCAAACCCCGAGTTACTGATCGAACGCCGTCGTGCCACCTTGCGGATGGTGTCCGGCGGTCTGGACGCCTCATGGCAGCGGTCGCTTCAGAATTTCCATTTGCGCACCGAACGTCAGCGCCTGTCGCCAGACGTTCTCAGAAGCGCCATCCGCCTTCAGAAAATGCGTCTTCAGGGGCTGGGCAGCCATCTGGAAGCCGTCTCGCCCCGCGCCATTCTCAGTCGTGGTTATGTGCTTGTTCAGGATATGAACGGACAGCCTGTTACGAGTGCGGAAGCCCGACCTGTTGCCGATCGCGTCGTTCTGTCTTTCGTGGATGGAGATCGTGGCGCAAGACTGGACAGCCTGTCGCCGCAGGGCGATCTTGGGCTTTGATTTCTTCATCCATCTGATCTGCGATCTGGAGTCTGCATGCGTTCGTTCTGGTTGAGTCTCGTTGCCCTGCCACTGCTCGCAGCCTGCGCCGAGCAGCCCACGGCCCCTGCGCGTTCTACCGCCTCTGCGACGCAGGCCAGAATTCCGCCGCAGGATTTTGCGCCGGGTTTGGCGGAAGAAGCGCCCGAGGACGGTAAGAAGAAGCTGTTCAACGATCCATCTGCGTCGTTGAACACACCGCTTTGCGGCACAGCACTTCGGGAGCAGGCGCAGGCTGGAGCAGCGCTGTATCCACAAAGTCTGGCCAGCACGAGTTCCTGCCCACGCAATGCCTGTTTCCAGCCGTTGACCGGCACTTATATCGCGGCAACCGGGGCACAGAGCGTCTGTCGCTGAAGCAGGACCCCGGTTTACCCGGCACCAAAGAAAAAAGGCCGGTCAGGATGTCCTGACCGGCCTTTTTCATGGTTGTGGAAGACGCTGATGGATCAGCGCTTCCACCATCCCGCACGACGCTTCGCCGGAGCGACTTCATCAATATTCACCGGCTGAAGAACGTTCCCATCCTCGGCCGGAGCCTCGACCGCAGCGGCCTTCGGTGCACGACGGGTCCGGCCACGCTTCGGTTTGGCGGCTTCTTCCGTTGTGGCTTCTACGGGAGCAGGCACGGTTTCGGCAGCGGGCTCAGCCGGGGCTTCAGCTTCGACTCCCTGTGCTTTCGGTGCACGACGCGCCCGGGTCCGACGGGGCTTGGGAGCCTCTTCGGCCACAGGTTCTTCCACAACCGGAGCCGGAGCGACTTCTGCCGCAGGAGCTTCGGTCACCGTCTCAGCAGGAGCGGCATCTACCGTCTTGGCACGAGCCGGACGGCGTCCGCGTCCACGGCGGGACTTCGGAGCATCTTCCGTTCTCGGTTCTTCCACGACGACAGTCGTTTCGACAGCCGGGACATGCTCGATCACGACATCCGTGGGGATGCTGATCCCGGTCTGAAGAGCCTGTGTTGTCCCTTCAAACTCCGCCTGTTCGATCACGTCGAAGATGTCGAAGCTACCGCCGAACGGATCGGCAGGCGTCGGACCTGTATAACGATGTTGTGCAGGACGCTCTTCGCGTTCGTCACGGCGGCGCGGATTGTGCGTCACGGGAGCGGCAGGACGCGCTGCCGGAGCAGGACGCCGGGGCGCTACGTCGCGGGCTTCGGCCGCGGGTTCTGTATGCGGGGCCTCGGAGCCTTCGGTCTCCTTGATGACGCGCTTGAAGCGCGTGCGACGGCGGCCCGGAATGATGCCGTTCTCGTCGACATTGTCCGCAACTGGGGTCTCACGCTCTTCGGACGCATGGACGTGATGATCCTGCGGTGCGTCCGCTGCGGCGTCTCCGTTATGCTCCCGACGACCGCCACGGCGACGACGGCGACGGCGGCGGCGACCGTCATTGCTGTCCTCGTGACCTTCAGACGGCACAACATCTTCGATGACTTCCGCATCGACGACAGGCATTTCCGTGCGCAGGGCGACGGGAGCCTGTTCTTCGATGATCTCGATCGTGCGGACGTTTTCAGGCGCGCGCTCAACGGCACGTTCCGTCCGTTCCGGAGCGCGGACCTGCTGTGCCGGAGCCGGGGTCTGGGCCTGCAGGCGTTCGATCCGCATATCCGCCGCAGCAAGATTTTCCTCAGTGCGGAAAATCACCTGCATGCGATGATGACGTTCTATATCCGCAAGCCAGGAGCGCTTGTGGTTGAGAATGTAAAGCGCGATCTCCGAGCCGACATGCACTTCGATTTCGGCCGAACGCTGACGTGCGCCTTCCTCATCGATGGCGCGCAGGACATGCAGGGCCGAGCTTTCCGTCCCACGGATAAAGCCGGTACCCTGACAGTGCGGGCAGGGCGTCAGGACGGATTCTGCAATAGACGGACGCAGGCGTTGGCGGGACATTTCCAGCAGACCGAAATGGGAAATATGCCCGACCTGAATGCGCGCGCGGTCGGAGCGCAGGGCTTCCTTAAGGCGCTTTTCCACCTGTGCGTTGTGGCGGCGGCTTTCCATGTCGATGAAGTCGATTACGACAAGCCCGGCCAGATCACGCAGTCGGAGCTGGCGTCCTACTTCCTCGGCAGCTTCGAGGTTCGTGCGCAGGGCCGTTTCCTCGATGTTGCGCTGGGACGTGGACTTGCCGGAGTTCACGTCGATGGCGACGAGGGCTTCGGTCTGGTTAATGACCAGATAGCCACCCGACGGCAGACGGGCCGTCGGCGAGAACATCGCGTCCAGATGGCCTTCGACATTATAACGGGCAAAGAGGCTCTGGCCGCGGTTCTGCCAAAGCTTCACCTTGTGGGCGTTGCTCGGCATCAGCAGGCGCATGAACTCGCGCGCGCTCTTCCAGGCCGCCTCGCCATCCACGAGGATGTCTTCGATGTCTTTGGAAAACAGATCGCGGATAACGCGCTTGATGAGGCTTGCTTCCTCATAAACCAGCGTGGGCGCGACCGAAGACAGAGCATGGGAGCGGATGTCGTCCCAGAGCTGAAGCAGATATTCGCAGTCGCGTGTCACTTCCTGCGCCGGACGTCCTGCACCAGCGGTCCGGACGATCATCGCCATGGACTTCGGCAGGTCCAGTTCTGCAATCACGTCGCGCAGGCGGCGACGGTCGGCATCGGATGTGATTTTGCGTGAGACGCCACCGCCGCGCAGGGCGTTCGGCATCAGGACACAGTAGCGGCCCGCAAGGGAGATATACGTGGTCAGGGCCGCGCCCTTGTTGCCACGCTCTTCCTTGACGACCTGCACCAGCAGCACCTGACGGCGGCGGATGACTTCCTGGATCTTGTAGTTGCGCAGGAAACGGGCCGTGCGACGCGACGACGCGCTTTCTTCGCCCGTATCATGCTCGCCACCAACGGTTTCGGGAGCGCGACGGTCGTGGTTGTCACCGTCTTCGCCGTCGGCGCCGTCTTCGGAGACCGTTTCGGCGTCGCCCTCATCTCCGGCTTCACCACGTTCGGCAATTTCCTCTTCCTGGAGCGCGATGAGCTTTTCGCGGTCTGCAACAGGAATCTGGAAATAGTCGGGATGGATTTCGCTGAAAGCGAGGAAGCCGTGGCGGTTACCGCCATATTCGACGAAAGCGGCCTGAAGGCTCGGCTCTACGCGAATGACCTTGGCAAGATAGATATTGCCCTTGAGCTGCTTCTTGGTCGATGTCTCGACGTCGTAATCTTCGACGCGGTCACCATCCATGACCACAACACGCGTTTCTTCCGCGTGTGTGGTGTCGATGAGCATACGCTTGGTCATGGAACACTGAACTCCACGACGCTCCGCAATGGCTGCCTGGGCCGGGGGGAACGTCAGATTGTGTGGGGTGGAGGGAACGGCGCAGTCCGAACGCAAAGCGACGGGACATGTTAAGTCCCGTTTCGCTGAGGTTGCTGGCTGCGAGCACGTTGAGTGACATTCGTCCCCTGAACAGACGGCCGGTCCAGAAATCTGGAGCCGGATGAAAAACCTGATCCGGACGGGCGTCTGGCCTGTACCGGAGTGACATATCACCAGTTCGATCCGGTCAGGACAGGGTGCGGAAGGCTAGTCGCGCATCTGTCAAACGACGGGACGTCGTGGCGGGGACAGGAAAAGGCGGGAGCGGTACGGGAAAGGTTAAGGCCCGTATCCGGTCGGACCGCACTTTACAGGTCCCTGTCGCGCAGGATGACCGAAACTGTTGTCTGTGGCAAGTGCGGGGTGGAAGCGGTATTTTTCATTTCTGCGTGGGTGTGGATCGCCCGAAGCCTTCTGCCATGTTCCTGACAGGGTTTCGTGCTGTATGGTTGTTTCGTCATTCACCGCTGCAACCGGGAAACAAGGGATGCTGACGCGACGCATAATGGCTTTCGGCGGTCTTTCGGGGGTGTCTCTGCTGACACCCTTGACGGCTTTCGGGCGTCACCCGGTTCACGGAAAGCTGCACGCTCCCGCCGTGCACCGTGGGGCTTTGCCGCCAAAACCCCTCGTGATGCTGGACCCGGGACACGGCGGAAAGGACCCCGGCGCTATCGGGGTTTCAGGCACCTATGAAAAGCATATTGCCGAAGCCGCAGCCTCCGAACTGAGCCGTCAGCTTCTCGCTTCGGGCCAGTACCGCGTCGCCATGACCCGTTCTGAAGACCGGTTCATTCCGCTTGAAGGACGTGTCGAACTGGCGCAGCGCCATCAGGCGCATCTCTTTATCTCCATGCATGCTGATGCCTTGCATGACAGGGATGTGCGGGGCGCGAGCGTCTATACACTTTCAGGCGGCGCCTCGGACGCGCAGACGGCGTCCCTTGCAAAGACGGAGAACAGTGCCGATCGCTTTGCCGGACCGGCCTTTCATGGAATGTCGCCCGATGTGCAACAGATCCTCGCGAGCCTTGTTTCCGAAGAAACGCGTCGGGGGTCGGCCCATATGGCGGCTAGTGTTGTGAATTCGTTCCGAAATAGAATTGCACTCCTGACCCACCCATCACGTCATGCGGCCTTCGTGGTTCTGAAATCTTCTGAAATCCCGTCAGTGCTGGTTGAGATGGGGTTTATGTCGAACCGGCTGGATGAAGCCGCCCTGCGTCAGGCGGTGCATCGCACACAGGTCGCCAGCGCCATGAAGACCGCCATAGATCGTTATTTCGCAACGCATTCCGGCGTCATGACCGGCTGATCCGCTTTCCGTGCAGGGGAGACTTTATGATCATGCGGGTTGCGCATGACGCAAGAATCGGTCATTTAACGCAGCTATGACGTTTCTTTCGATCCTCTCGCTTCGACTTATCGGCCCCTGAACGCCTTATCCTAGGCGGACAGCGCTCCGTTGCGTTCAGGGGATAACAGACCGAAAACCACCCTGAACCAGACGAGACGATCACAATCATGACTTTCCAGCACCCGTCCTTCGGCAATATTGCCGACGACCGCGTCATCATTTTCGACACCACGCTGCGCGACGGCGAGCAGTCTCCCGGCTTTTCGATGAACCTTGAAGAGAAGCTCCGCATGGCTCATGCGTTGAGCGCTCTGGGTGTAGATGTGATCGAGGCCGGGTTTCCCGTGGCATCCGAAGGCGATTTCGAGAGTGTGCGCCGGATTGCCGAGGATGTCCGTGGATCGGTGATCTGCGGTCTGGCCCGCAGTGGTGGCAAGCGCGATATTGAATCCTGTGGTGAGGCGCTGAAAAAGGCTGAGCGTCCGCGCATCCATAACTTTATTTCCACGTCCCCGCTGCACATGAAGTATAAGCTGCGGATGGAGCCGGAAACGGTTCTGGAAATCATTGCGTCCGGCAACCAGAAGGCGCGCCAGTACACGGATGACGTGGAATGGTCAGCCGAGGACGGCTCACGGACCGATCCGGACTTCCTGTGCCGCTGCGTCGAAATGGCGATCCGCAACGGCGCGAACACAATCAACATCCCCGATACGGTTGGTTTCGCCACGCCGGAAGAAATGCGCGCGATCTTCACCATGCTCCGCGAGCGTGTGCCGGGCGCAGATCAGGTGATTTTCTCCGCCCATAACCACAATGATCTGGGCCTCGGCGTCGCCAATACCCTGGCCTCCGTCGAGGGCGGGGCGCGTCAGATCGAATGCACGATCAACGGCATCGGCGAGCGCGCGGGCAATGCCGCGCTTGAAGAAATCGTCATGGCCCTGCGGACCCGTCACGACCAGTACGGCAAGGTGACCGGCATCGAGACGACGAAGCTGCTGGGTATGTCGCGCATGCTGGCAACGATTACGGGCTTTGATGTGCAGCCGAACAAGGCAATCGTCGGGCGCAATGCGTTCGCGCATGAAAGCGGCATCCATCAGGACGGAATCCTGAAAAATGCCGCGACCTACGAAATCATGACACCGGAGAGCGTGGGCTGGAACAAGACCTCGCTGGTCATGGGCAAACATTCCGGCCGCGCGGCATTCCGCGACAAGCTGGCGCAGCTCGGCTATCCACCGCTGGAAGACGATGCCCTGAATGCTGCCTTTGCGCGCTTCAAGGATCTGGCCGACAGCAAAAAAGTCGTGTTCGACGACGATATCCGCGCGCTCGTTGATGATGAGAGCCGCGATCATGACCGGGTGCATCTGATCTCGCTGGAACTAGCATCCGGTACGAAGCAGAAATCTCAGGCCAAGCTCGAAATCAGCGTGGATGGCGCCATCCAGTATGCCGCGGTCAGCGGTAACGGTCCGGTCGATGCGGCTTTTCGCGCTATTGGCGAAGCGTTCCCACACACGGCTGAACTTGCGCTGTTCTCGGTGGCCAATGTTACGGAAGGTACGGATGCTCAGGCACGCACGACCGTACGTTTGCAGGAAAACGGCAAGCTCGTGGACGGGCAGGGGGCAGATGCCGATACAGTGGTGTCCGCTGTCCGGGCTTATATTCACGCACTGAACAAGCTTTTGACAAAACGTGAGCGCAAGGAACCCGAAGCGCTGTCCTGATCTGTCAGGAACATCATTATTTTCAGAAAAGCGGGCATGTGGAGGATCTCTGCATGCTCGTTTTTTTTCGCCCAAGGAATATAAACTATATAAAATAGTTTATATAAGCGGTAGACAAATATAACACGATCGGTATGGTTTTCTTATCTGGCCTGACAAGGAACTTCCATGCCGCATTCATGGCTTTATACGCTTTCAGGACTCTTGGTCGGTTTCCTGGTCGGAATGACTGGCGTGGGCGGTGGGTCGTTGATGACTCCGCTGCTGATCCTGATGTTTGGCGTTAAACCGCAATCGGCGGTCGGCACAGATCTGCTCTATGCCGCTATTACCAAGATTTTCGGCACGGCGCTCAATCGCCATCACGGTGTTGTACGTTGGAGGATCGTTTTTCTTCAGATGGCGGGAAGTCTTCCGGCTGGTCTGCTGTGCCTGATCTTCCTGCGTCATTTCGGTCCGAGCCCGTTCGTCTCTAAGCTCATTACTGAAGTGCTGGGCGTGGCGCTCCTGCTGACGGTGCCTGCCATTCTGTTCAAGCCAAAGCTTCAGAAATGGTCTGCCAATGCCGGAACGCTGCGCCCGCAGACGGTGGATGTGTTGACGATTGTACTGGGTGTCGTTCTGGGAACGCTTGTCACCCTGTCATCTGTGGGAGCAGGGGCGATCGGTATGGCCGCGCTGACGGTGCTCTATCCGCGTGTCAGTACGCGCGAACTCGTGGCGACGGATATCGCGCATGCCGTTCCGTTGGCTCTTCTGGCCGGCGGAGGTCACTGGCTTCAGGGTGCGGTTGATTCCGTTGTGCTCGTAGAACTGCTCATGGGGTCTATCCCCGGCATCCTGCTTGGAACACTTCTGGCAGGACGGCTGCCAGAGGATGCACAGAGATGGTTTCTGGGCATCCTTCTGGCAATTATCGGCCTGAGAATGATCTGAGGCCGATAGGGCGAGGTATTACGGTTCAGTAGCCGTAATTGCCCGGATAGCTCTGGGCCGGGGGCTGCTGTTGATAGCCACCCTGTTGGGAATATCCGCTATTAGGCGGGTATGTGTTGTTTGGGTAACCATTGGGATATTGTGGTTGCTGGCAGTTCGTGTTTGGTGGGCAGCGGTACTGGTACTGCGGCTGCATATACTGACCCTGCTGCTGCGGGTAAGCGCCCTGCTGATTGTTGTAATAGCCTTGCTGCTGGCCATAGCCGCTCTGGGAATTGGGGCGGTTAGGGGTGGTGATCGCACCTGTCCCGGCTCCCAGAACGCCACCAGCCAGAGCGCCGATCGCCGCACCGCGACCGCCGCCAGCCAGAGCGCCGATTGCAGCACCCGTTCCGCCGCCCAGAAGGCCGCCTCCCAGTGCGCGGGAGCCAGGGCTATAATTCCCTTCGCACCCACCCAGAGCCATGATTGTGGCAAATGCTCCGACCAGCGCTGTGCAGCGCAGGCCGGAATGGGAAAAAGCGGTCCTCATAGTCCGAATCCTTGATCGTCTCTAACGGAGTGAGCGCTGCTTATAGCTCAATATCCGTTGCGTGGGCGGTTGGGCGTCGTTGCAGCACCAACGGCTGCACCCGTGCCGCCGCCGGCCAGTGCCCCGATGAGCGCGCCACGACCGCCACCGGCCAGAGCGCCAATTGCCGCACCGCCGCCCGCGCCGATCAGTGCGCCGGAGCCTGCGCGGGACCCACTGTCATAGGGGCTGCCGCAGCCGGTGAGAGCGACGCCACAGAGGGCCAGAGCTGCCAGAAAGCGGGGTGTTGTAAAGGTCTTCATGACAAAACATCCTGTTTGACGTTCCAATCCGCAGTCCGATGATCGGTTCGAATGGAACGGGTTCGTGCTTCTAGACACATATAACGTGACAGAAGGGTGGCAGGATCAGGGCGCACGATTATTTTTTTACATGGCCGGTGGAAGGATAATGAAAGGATATCGTGACGGGATATAAAGATGCGATATGGACGTGCTGCTCTCACAGCGCGCATTATATTGAGTCTCCGGGCCTTGCTGAACCTGCCGCGTCTGGCTAAGTCCACCGCGGGGAGCCGCCCCGCAATCACGATCCGTTATCTGTCACCCGCACAGAGCCGCTCCAGGAGTTTTGGATGTTTTCTCGTCTGCTGGGTCTCATGTCTGCCGACATGGCCATCGACCTCGGCACTGCCAACACGCTCGTTTATGTCAAGGGTCGTGGCATTGTCCTCGACGAACCCTCCGTTGTGGCGATCGCCGAAGTGCGTGGCAAGAAACAGGTTCTTGCGGTTGGAAATGAAGCCAAGCAGATGGTTGGCCGGACCCCGGGAAACATCACGGCCATCCGTCCGCTACGCGATGGTGTGATCGCGGACTTTGAAGTCGCGGAAGAAATGATCAAACATTTCATCCGCAAGGTTCACAATCGCCGTGCGTTTGCCAGCCCTCAGATCATCATCTGCGTGCCCTCCGGCGCCACAGCGGTCGAGCGGCGTGCGATTCAGGAAAGTGCGGAGAGCGCGGGCGCACGCAAGGTCATGCTGATTGAGGAGCCCATGGCGGCAGCCATTGGCGCGGGCCTTCCGGTCACGGAGCCTTCGGGCAGCATGATCGTGGATATTGGCGGTGGCACGACGGAAGTTGCGGTCATTTCCCTCGGCGGCATTGTCTATGCCCGTTCCGCTCGTGTGGGCGGAGACAAGATGGACGAAGCCATCATTTCCTACATTCGCAAGACCTATAACCTCCTGGTTGGTGAAAGCTCGGCCGAGCGCATCAAGATCGAACTCGGTTCGGCCATGATGCCGGATGATCCTGCCAATCCTCACGGTCCGCTGACGGAAATCAAGGGTCGCGACCTTATCAATGGTGTGCCGCGTGAAGTGGTCGTCAGCCAGGCCCAGATCGCCGAGAGTCTGGCCGAACCCGTCATGCAGATCGTCGATGCCGTAACGACCGCCCTTGAGAATACACCGCCCGAACTGGCTGCCGATATTGTGGACAAGGGCATCGTTCTCTCCGGTGGTGGCGCGCTTCTGTATCGTCTGGACGAGGTGCTGCGCCTCTATACGGGTCTGCCAGTGACGGTTGCTGAGAACGCTCTCTCCTGCGTTGCGCTCGGAACGGGGCGGGCGCTTGAGGAAATGCGTCGTCTGCGCAGCGTTCTGAGCAGCATGTACTGAGGACTGGCTGACGCCGGATGCTGTCCATCCATGCCCGGCAGGTGCTTGCAAAGGCCATCCTGCCCATCCTGATCCTGCTGGCGGTTGGGCTTGTCCTTCTGGGACTGGTTCGTCGTCCGGCGGTTGATGGCGTGCGGCTGATGGCGACGGACTTCATGGCTCCGGCCTATCACGGGCTGGTCTGGCCGCAGGGACGTGTAGCCGTCTGGCTGACGGATCTGCGCGGCGCGACGGATCTGGCCAAGGAAAATGCTCGTCTGCGGGATGAAAACCGCGCCCTGCGACACTGGTACGATGTTGCGGTCGCGCTGGCGGCGGAAAATGGCCGTCTGAAAAACAGTCTGCACTGGATTCCACAGACTGTTCCCCAATATGTGACCGGGCGCGTTACCCGCGACGATGGCGGTCCGTATTCGCGCGCGGTTCTGCTGGATGTCGGCAGCGGCCATCAGGTCCGGATCGGGGACGTTGCGCTGGATGCGGCCGGATTGCTGGGCCGTGTCACAGAGGTCGGGCCGCATACGGTGCGTGTTCTGATGATCAATGACGATGCCAGCCGCATTCCCGTCACGCTGGCCTCCTCGCACGGGGATGCGATCATGGCCGGAGACGACACCGCCGCGCCGCGCCTGATCTTTTATCCGCAGGACCACCATCCCGTTGAAGGCGAGCGTGTCGAGACGCGGGGCCAGAGCACGATGCCCGCCGGGTTGCCGGTCGGGACGGTGCATTACAGCGCTCCGAACCGTCCGGTTGTGGTGCCGGATGCGGATCTGGACCGGCTCGATATCGTGCGCGTGTTCGATTATGGCGATGACGATTCGCAGGCGCCGGATGCGCCGGGCCGCGTGCGGGTAAAGAAACTGCCGCAGAATCCGCTCACCGGGCCGCTGCCATTTTCATGGCTGCCCAACCTGCCGGACATGCCGGGACGGGGAGGGCAGTAAGCGCATGGTTGCCGAGAACTCCACGCCGCATCTGCACTCCGCAGTCGAACCCAAACAGACTTTCCGCCGCGCGCTCGACATGTCCAGCCGGGCGGCAATGCCGTCGCTGTTCATCATGTTTTCCGCCATCCTGCTGTCCGCGCCGTTCGGAATCCCCGGACAGGCGCAGCTTCAGTTCGGGATCGCGATGTGTACGGTTTGGTTCTGGGCCCATAGCCGACCCCGCTCCATGCCCGCACTGGCGGTCTTCCTGTGCGGACTGGTGGTGGAGATTTTCAGCTTCGGGCCGCCGGGAACAGTGCTGCTGTCGCTTCTGGTGATCTACGGCGTGGCACATCACTGGCGCTATGGCCTGTCGCGTCTGGGATTTCTCATGGGGTGGCTGATTTTCAGCATTTTCGCTGTCATCGCCTCCTTTTTTCAATGGGCGCTGGTGTGCCTGCATGCCGTGGCACTGCTCTCTCCCGCACCTGGCCTCTTTCAGGCAGCGCTGACAATCGGTATCTATCCCAGCCTGACCGCGCTGTTCGTTTGGGGACGCCGCACATTTGCCAATCCCGATCAGGCCTGACAGCGTCCTTCTGCGTGCCGCGTCGAAGGCTGTTTTCTTTTCCGGATCTGAAATCCTGCCCTGATGTTTTCCCGAAAGACCCCTTTCCGCTCGCGGATACGCCAGAAACGTCAGGCTGAGCCTGTGCGTTCGGGGCGTGGCGTTTTCACGCGCCGCGCTCTGCTGGTCATGGCCGTGCAGGCTGGGGTTCTGGGTGTGCTCGGGCGGCGGCTGTATAACCTTCAGGTCGTGGATGGCGGCCATCTGCGCCAGCTTGCTGAACGCAACCGCACCAGCAAACGCCTCCTCGCCCCGGCCCGGGGGACGGTCCATGATCGTTTCGGTGTGGCGCTTGCAGACAACAAAGTGAGCTGGCGCGCGCTTCTGATGCCGGAAGAGACGACGGACATCCCGGCCGTCATCGAACGTTTCTCCCAGATCGTACCGCTGGATGAGCATGACCGCGCGCGTATCGAGCGCGATCTGCGACACGTCCACAAATACGTTCCCGTCACGCTGCATGAATTTCTGTCCTGGGACGACATGGCTCGGATCGAACTCAACGCGCCTTCTCTGCCGGGTGTGCTGGTCGATGTCGGTTCGACGCGGCTTTATCCGTTCAAGGGGCTGACCGCCCATATCGTGGGCTATGTCGCGCCTCCAAACGAAGAGGATGTGGCGAAGGACACGACACTCTCCCTGCCCGGAATGCGCGTGGGTCGTGCCGGGATCGAGCAGACGCAGGAGGCCTCCCTGCGTGGCGAACCGGGCTCTGTGGAGATGGAAGTCAACGCCGTCGGGCGCGTCATTGGCGAGATCGATCGCGTGGAAGGGCAGCAGGGCGAGGACGTGCGCCTGACGCTGGATTCTGTCCTGCAACAGCAGGTGCTCGGTCGTCTCGCAGACCGTGTGGCGAGTGCGGTCGTCATGGACTGTCGGAACGGCGAGGTGATGGCAATGGTCAGCAGACCGTCTTTCGACCCGTCACTATTCGATTCCGGCGTCAGCCATGCGCAGTGGAACGAATGGGCAAGCGACCCGCGCACGCCTCTGGTGGATAAGGCCGTGTCGGGCCTTTACCCGCCCGGCTCGACCTTCAAGCCTGCCGTGGCGCTCGCAGCCCTCAAATCCGGTTCCGTCACGGCACAGGACCGTTTTAATTGCCCCGGATATTACGATCTTGGTGGCGTGCGCTTTCATTGCTGGAACCGCTGGGGCCACGGCATGATCAATATGCACGAGGGTCTGAAATATTCCTGCGACGTCTATTTTTATGAAGTGGCCCGTCGTTGTGGCATGGACCCGATCAAGGCGGTTGGCAACACGATGGGTCTGGGCGTTAGGCCGGATATAGAACTGCCGCATGTTCGTTCCGGTGTGATCCCGACGCCCGAATGGCGGCAGAAGCACGGCTTTCACTGGAATGGTGGCGATACGGTCAATGCGGGCATCGGGCAAGGCTTCGTGCAGGTCACGCCGCTGGAGCTTGCGACCTATACCTCCCGCATCGCTTCGGGCCGAAACGTTCAGCCCCATCTGTTACGGGCGACCAACGACCAGCTTTCTGCCATGGCATCGGACGAGGCGGTGCCAAAGGTCGATCTTCCAGCGGAGTTTCTGGATGTCGTGCGCGGCGGCATGTTTGCTGTCGTCAACGAACCGCATGGTACTGCTCCCAAGGCACGGCTGGACCTGCCGGGCATTCAAATGGCCGGAAAGACGGGCTCGGCGCAGGTCCGGCGCGTGTCGCGGGCACTGCGTGAATCCGGGCACTTCAACTCCATGAACCTGCCGTGGGAATACCGCCCCCATGCGCTGTTCATCTGCTTTGCGCCCTACGATAATCCGAAATATGCCGTCGCAGTGGTGGTGGAGCATGGCAATGCAGGCGCGGACGAAGCCGCTCCGCTTGCCAAACTCATCATGACCGATACCTTGCTACGCGATCCGGCCAGCGATGTTCGACCTACCGCTCCGCAACCGCCTGCGGAGGCACAAACGCCGTCTGTCCCTGCTGAAGCCAACGCTTCTGCTCCCACGGACACTCCCGTTGTAGACGATCAGCCGGAGCGGGGAGCAACGCCATGAAACGCAACAGCCTGAACACATTCGGCTTTCTCAAATCCGACCGCCGCCTTTTGCGCGCGGAGCCTGATTTCAGGCCAATGGCGCGCCTGCTACAGGTCAACTGGCTGTATGTTCTGCTGGTCTGTGTGCTGGCGGGTGTAGGCTATATCGCGCTCTATTCCGCGGGCGGTGGCTCGGCCAAACCGTTTGCCGGACCACAGATGGTGAGGTTCGGCTTTGGTCTTGTCATGATGATTGCCGTTTCGCTTGTCAGTCCGCGCGTTCTGCGGATGGCGGCGGTTCCGATCTATCTGTTATCGATCACGCTCCTCGCCCTTGTGCTTCGGATGGGACATGTGGGGAAAGGGGCTGAGCGCTGGATCAATCTGGCGGGGATGCAGTTCCAGCCTTCCGAATTCGCCAAAATCGGCCTCGTCCTGATGCTGGCGACATGGTTTCACCGCATCGGCAACGAGCGGATGGGCAACCCTCTGCGCCTGATCCCGCCTGCGCTCCTGACATTGCTGCCGGTCCTGCTGGTGCTCAAGGAGCCCAACCTTGGAACGGCCACCATCATCGGCGTCATCGGGGCAACGCTGTTCTTCGCGGCCGGAATGCGGCTGTGGCAGATCCTGCTGCTCGTGGCCCCGCTCCCATTTATGGGAAAGCTGATTTACAGCCATCTGCACGACTATCAGAAGGCCCGGATCGACACCTTTCTGCACCCCGAGCATGATCCGCTCGGCGCGGGTTACAACATCATCCAGTCCAAAATCGCCCTTGGTTCGGGCGGCATGTGGGGTGAAGGATACCTGCACGGCAGTCAGGGACAGCTGAACTTTCTGCCGGAAAAACAGACGGACTTCATCTTCACCATGATCGGGGAAGAATGGGGCTTCGTCGGCGGGGTTGCCGTCATCACGCTGCTTGGAACGCTCGTCATGGGCGGGATGCTCATTGCGATCCGCAGTCGCAACCAGTTCGGGCGGCTGCTGGGTCTGGGCATTGCGATGGATTTTTTCCTGTACTGCGCCGTGAACCTGTCGATGGTTATGGGCGCAATCCCGGTCGGCGGTGTGCCGCTACCGCTGATTTCCTATGGTGGCTCGGCGATGCTGACGATGATGTTCGGCTTTGGCCTGCTCATGTCCGCCTGGGTACATCGGAACGAGCGCGATCCGGGTCAGGAAGACGATGAGGACTGAGTATCTGCGCTGTCGGATCTCTGCGCGAAAGCTGCAGAATTCGAATACGACATCCAGCCTTAAATGCTGACAAAACGGCTGCGGTGGATTGGGATGACAGAAAGGGAAACCGAAGGGCGTTCACGCCCTTCGGTCCCTGAGGATCAGCCCTCGATCTGGCCGAAATCGGCGATCAGGGCTGTTGTCTGGCGGAAGCGGGACAGCAGTTTGAGGCGATTGGCCCGCACCTCCGCCTCCGGCGCATTGACCGTCACAGCTTCGAAGAAGCGGTCAAGCGTCGGGCGCAGGGCAGCGATCGCCTGCATCGCATCAGTAAAACGCTCGTCCTTCAGGGCTGTTTCGATCGTGGGAACGGCCTGATCCAGACCAGTGGCCAGAGCGCGTTCCTCGTCCTGCGTATAAAGGGCCGGATTGGGCGCGCCAGTATGCGGGCCGTCCTTTTTATCCTCGATACGCAGGATGTTGGCGGCGCGCTTGGCGGCGGCGAGCAGGTTGCGTCCGTCTTCCGTCTGGATCATGTCTGACAGAGCGGAGGTCCGGGCCAGAAGCCGGACCAAATCGCCGTCCAGACCGTGCGTCAGGATGGCCGCAAGAACGTCATGCCGTTCGCCCTCGCTGCGAAGCTGCACGCGCAGACGCTCGGCCATGAAGTCCGGCAGCTTGGCCAGTTCGCCTTCTGCACGTCCGTTCGCCGCCTGTGCGAACAGTGCCGTTAGATTCAGACGCAGCCCGTTGTCACGGATCGTGCGGATAACGCCGAGGGCGGCACGGCGCAGCGCATACGGATCGCCCGAACCGCTCGGCAGTTCGCCAATGGCAAAGAACCCGGCCAGCAGATCCAGCCGGTCCGCGAGGGCAACGGCAATCGAAACCGGTGCTTTTGCAGTATCGTCGGATTGTCCGCGAGGCAGATAATGCTCGGCCACGGCGCGGGAGACGGCCTCGTCTTCGCCATCATGCGCTGCATAATAGCCGCCCATGACGCCCTGAAGTTCCGGAAACTCACCAACCATCCCGGTCGTCAGATCCGCTTTGGCCAGCAGTCCCGCACGTTCGGCCTGTGCGATCTGCGCGCCGTCCAGTCCCATGGCCTGCGCCACGGTGCCCGCGAGCTTCGAAATCCGCTCGGCGCGTTCAGCCTGCGTTCCCAGCTTTGCATGGAACGTGACCGCCGCCAGCGCCGGAACCCGGTCGGCAAGCTTCGTTTTCCGGTCCAGATCCCAGAAATGCCGCGCATCGGCAAAACGGGCGCGGAGCACGCGCTCATTGCCCGCCGTGGTCAGTTTGCCACCATCCTTGAACGGCAGATTGCCAATGAAGGCGAAATACGGCGCGGCTTTCCCATCCGGATTGCGGAGCGCAAAATAGCGCTGGTTGATCCGCATGGAGACCTGCATCACTTCGGCAGGCAGATCCATGAACGCAGCGTCAATTTTGCCCAGAAGCGGCAACGGATATTCGACCAGTCCGCAGACCTCATCGACCAGACCGTCATCCTGCACGACCGTAATGCCATGCTGCTCCGCCAGACGCGCCACGCCGGTGCGGACCATGTCGCGGCGGCTGTCCATGTCCACGATGACCGAGCGCGTTTCAAGCTCATCCTGCCACTGCGACGCGGACAGGATTTCGAACGCGCCGGGTGCAAGGAAGCGATGGCCTTCGGAGAGGTTGGAGGCCTTCAGCCCATGCGCGTCATCCCCGTCACGAACGAGAGCGAACGGCACGACATGCCCGTCCAGCAGGCATGCGATCCGACGCAGCGGGCGGACCCATGTGAAGTTCGATCCCGCACCCCAGCGCATGGATTTGGGCCAAGGGAACTTCCACAGCAGATCCGGCACGACTTCGGCCACGCGGCTTTCCGCGCTTACTGGATCGAGCGATTTGTTCAGAACCCAGAAGCCGTTCTCCAGCGTCAGATCAGCCGGGGTCACGCCATGCTTGCGCGTGAAGCCTTCCAGAGCCTTTTCCGGAGCCCCCTCACGCGGGCCGCGTTCGGACACCCTGCGAGCCGGGATTTCGGCATCGATGTTCAGAACCGCCGCGATGCGTCGGGCCCCGAAGAACGTCCGCAGATCACGCGGATTCAGGCCGTCAAGCGCCTTGGTCAGCAACGATCCCAGATCGTCCGCCGCGCGGGCCTGCATGCCGGAGGGGATTTCCTCGCTGAACAGTTCGAGAAAGAGTTCAGCCATGGGACGTCTCCTCACCGGCGAGCCATGCGTCGCAGGCGGCTTTGGCAAGCGCACGGACGCGCCCGATATAGGAGGCGCGCTCGGACACGGAAATCACGCCGCGTGCATCCAGAAGATTGAACAGATGCGAGGCCTTGAGGCACTGGTCATAAGCGGGCTGGGCCACGCCAGCCTCGGACAGACGCATGGACTCGCGTTCGGCATCATTGAAATGGGTCAGCAGCATCTGTGTGTCGGCAAGCTCGAAATTATGGCGCGAATAATCCTGCTCGGCGCGTAGGAACACATCGCCATAAGTCAGGCCACGGCCATTGAAATCGAGATCGTAAACGTTCTCGACGCCCTGCACATACATCGCCAGACGCTCAAGCCCGTAGGTCAGCTCCGTGGACGGCATGACGGTCGGAATACCGCCAACCTGCTGGAAATACGTGAACTGCGAGACTTCCATCCCGTCACACCAGACTTCCCAGCCCAGTCCCCACGCGCCGATGGTCGGGTTTTCCCAGTCATCCTCGACGAATCGGATATCGTGCAGTTCGGGGTCGATCCCGATGGCGCGATAGCTGGCGAGCAGAAGCTGCTGGCTATCCTCCGGCGTCGGCTTGAGCAGCACCTGATACTGGTAATAGTGCTGAAGACGGTTCGGGTTCTCGCCATAACGGCCATCCGACGGACGGCGGCAGGGCTGCACATAGGCCGCAGCCCACGGCTTGGGACCGAGTGCGCGGAGCGTGGTGTGAGGGGAGAGCGTTCCCGCTCCGAGTTCGGTATCGTAGGGCTGCAGAATGGCACAGCCTTTCTCGGACCAGAATTGATGAAGGCGCAGGATCAGGTCCTGAAAACAGAGCGGCCGGGTCGCAGACAATTCGATAGGCTCCGGTTGGCAGAAATCGGCCCCCACCTTACAGGCACAGGCCGTGAACCGGAAGGGAGCCTCCTGCGGTTGATCTTGTAGACTGGCCGTGGCTGCATCATATGATCGAGGCTCAGCAATTTCTTCATCTGGAAGGATGATGACGATGAACAACGAAGAACGCGATCTGATCGCCCGTTTCGTCGCCCGTGTCGGGGGAGGGCCGCAGGTCACGGGACCCGGCCAGCCACCGGCCACCCCCCTGCCGCCCGTCGATCCTGAAGCGGACCGCTTCATCGCCGAGAACTTCCAGCAGTACCCGGAAGCCCGCTACCGCGTCACCCAGATGGCCGTGGTGCAGGAAGCAGCGCTTGCACAGGCGCAGAACCGCATTCGCCAGCTCGAATTCCAGCTCCAGCAGACCCAGCAGCAGCTTGCACAGGCGCAGCAGTCGGGAGGTGGTAAACCGGGTGGGCTTTTCGGTGGCCTTTTCAGTGGCGGTAATCGTCCGCAGCAATCGGTCCCCCCGCCGGGCTGGGGCGCGCAACAGGCCGCACCTCCGCCGAATTTCATGCCGCAGCAGCAATACGCCTACCCGCCGGGCTACCAGCCGGGCATGTTCCAGCGCGGCGGCTCGGGCTTTCTGGGCTCGGCCCTGACGACGGCTGCGGGTGTTGCTGGTGGTATGATGGCTGCCAACGCGCTTGAAGGCCTGTTTTCCGACCATCACAGCGGCGGCGGTGATGCAGCCGGTGGCTGGGGTACGGGCGGCGACACCATCATCAACAATTATGGCAGTGACGCTTCGAGCGCAGACCCCTTCGGCGGTTCGGGCACCGATGCCGGTAACTTCTCCAACTCCGATTTCGGCGGTGGCGATTCCGGTGGCGGAGACTTCGGCGGCGGTGATGGCGGCGGCGGATTCGACGACATGTTCTGATCCTGTCTCTCTCAGACAGTGAGTTCTCAAAAACCCGTCTGGGCCATCGTGTCCGGGCGGGTTTTTTGATGTTTGCCAACCCGGCGCCTTATGCTGCGTTCGCTCTCATGACTGACCTCTTTCCCGATCGGGAGGCCCCATCCGATGTCCCACTCCGCTCCGAATGCCGATTTCCGCGATCTTTCTGCCTTCGATGCGCTGGAAGACGGCAAAATTACACCGTTTTCGCTGGACGGAGCGCCAGTCGTCCTCATCCGCGATGGTGAAAAAATTCACGCTTTCGCGGGAAAATGCCCCCACAAAGAGGCACCGCTGGAACAGGGGGCGTTCTGCCGGACCGAAAAAGGCACCGTGCTGGTCTGCCCCTGGCACAAGGCAGTTTTTGACGCGACGGATGGAAGCCTCGTCGAACCGCTGGCCCTCGATCCCCTGCCGCGTTACCCCGCCCAGATTGTCGATGGACGCGTTCTGGTCGGGCTGAAACCAATGCAGCGTGTCGCGCCCGCGAAACGACAGGAAGGCGACAGCGTCCTGCTTCTCGGAGCGGGGGCCGCAGCCGTCAGCGCGGCAGTGACGCTCCGGGCGGAAGGTTTTGCGGGCACGATTACAATGGTCAGCGAGGAAAAGGATCTTCCCTATGACCGCACGGCCCTGAGCAAGACCGTCCTCGTCAGCGAATCCGAAAAAGCCCATGCGCCCCCGGTTCGGGAAGAAGAATTTTATACCGAGCGCGACATCACGCGCATCCGCGGCCATGTGGCACAGTTCGACCCGCAGACCCGCACCGCAACCTTGCAGGACGGGACAAAACTGACAGCCGATCACGTCCTGATCGCCACGGGAGCCGTCACCAAAAAGCCGGATATTCCGGGCGTGGACATGAAGGGCGTCTATACGCTGCATCGCGAAGCGGATGCCGAGCGGATTGCCGCCATTCTCGACCCCGATCTGGCGGCCACGATCGTCGGTGCAGGGTTCATCGGTCTGGAAGCCGCGTCTTCCCTGCGTCAGCGCGGGGTCGGGGTAACGATTGTTTCCGATAACGAAATCCCGATGGAAAAACAGTTCGGGCGCGAAATAGGCATTCGTCTGCGCCAGTTGCATGAAGAAAACGGTGTGGCGTTCGTCTCGGATGCGCGGGTGACGAAGATCTATGCCAATGAGAGCGACGGCGGGACGGCGTCAGGCGTGGAACTGGATGATGGAACCCGGCTACCCGCCGCTTTTGTGCTGCTCGGCGTCGGGGTCATCCCGGCCACGGATTATGTTCTGGGGCTGGAGCGCGACAAAAGCGGTGCGATTGTTGTGAACGGTCAGATGCGCGTGACGCGGGGCGATAATGTCGGAGCCTATCCCGGCGTCTATGCGGCCGGGGATGCCTCCGCCGTCTTTCATGATGGTGCGCCACGGCGAATCGAACACTGGCGTCATGCCGAGGTACAGGGGCGGATCGCGGCTCTTGCGATGATGGGGCACGATACCCCGAACGTTCCGATGCCGTGGTTCTGGACGCAGCAATTCGGTAAGAAAATCGAGCTTCTGGGCTGGGGCGAGAGCTTCGACAATGTGGCGCTGGAAGGCGATATTCGCGGTTTCAGGTTCCTTGCGACCTATCTAAAAGATGGCAAACCCATCGCACTGGCCGGAGCAGGACATGCCGCCGACATGGCGCGGGCTGCAGTCGATTTTGATGGTTTCATGAAGGAAAAGACCTGAACCCGCCCCTGAGGTCGCAGAAAACTTGACATCAGAGGGCCGTCCCGGCTTCCTGCGCCCACTTATCCGCACAGGACGTTGAAGAGGCCCGCCATGCATCCATACCGCACCCATGACTGTAGCGCCCTGCGTGAAGAGAACGCCGGGCAGACCGTCCGCCTTTCCGGCTGGGTGCACAGCAAGCGCGATCACGGCGGCCTGCTGTTCATCGATCTGCGCGACCATTACGGCGTCACGCAGATCGTCATTCCTTCGGGCACGGACCTGCTGGAAAAGGTCGAGCGTCTGCGTGTCGAGAGCGTCATCACTGTGACCGGCAAGGTCGTGGTGCGTCATGGATCGCAGCGCAACCCGAACCTGCCGACCGGCGACGTCGAAGTTCTGGCCGAGGCTCTGGACGTGCGCTCCAGCGCCGAAGTCCTGCCGTTCCAGGTCGCGGGCAACGAAAACTACCCCGAAGAACTGCGCCTGAAATACCGTTACATTGACCTGCGTCGTGACAAGATGCACCAGAACATCCTGCTCCGCAGCAAGGTCATCACGAGCCTGCGCCAGCGCATGATCGCGCAGGGCTTCACGGAGTTCCAGACGCCGATCCTGACGGCCTCGTCTCCCGAAGGCGCGCGGGACTTCCTCGTTCCCGCCCGTCTGCATCCGGGCAAGTTCTACGCACTGCCGCAGGCTCCGCAGCAGTTCAAGCAGCTCGCGATGGTTGCCGGTTTTGACCGCTACTTCCAGATTGCACCCTGCTTCCGCGACGAGGCCTCGCGCGCTGATCGTAGCCCGGGCGAGTTCTACCAGCTCGATTTCGAGATGTCGTTCGTCACGCAAGAAGACGTCTTCACGGTGCTTGAACCCGTCCTCGCGGGCGTGTTCAACGAGTTCACGCCTGAAGGCTGGAAGATCACGGACGGCGCATTCCCGCGCATTCCGTATGCCGATTCCATGCGCGACTACGGCTCCGACAAGCCGGATCTGCGCAACCCGCTGATCATCAAGGACGTCACGGAGGCCTTCCAAGAGTCCGGTTTCGGCCTGTTTGCCAAGATCGCGGCCTCGGGTGGCCAGATCCGCGCCATTCCGGCTCCGGGGGCGGGCGACCGCCCGCGCGGCTTCTTCGACAAGCTCAACACCTGGGCGCGTGAAAGCGGTGCAGGTGGTCTGGGCTACATCATTTTCGAAGCAGAAGGCGGCAAGGGCCCGATTGCCAAGAACCTCGAAGCTGAGCGCGTCGAGAGCATCCGTGAAGCCTGTGGCCTTAAGGCCGGAGACGCCGTGTTCTTCGCCGCAGGCAAGGGGGACGAGGTCGCCAAGTTCTCCGGCGTTGTCCGCACCAAGGTCGCAACCGAACTGGACCTGATCGAGAAGAACGCGTTCCGCTTCTGCTGGGTCGTGGACTTCCCGATGTTCGAGCTGAACGAGGAAACCGGGAAGGTCGATTTCTCGCACAACCCGTTCTCCATGCCACAGGGTGGCCTCGACGCCCTGAACACGCAGGACCCGCTGACAATCAACGCCTACCAGTACGATATCGTTTGCAACGGCGTGGAACTGTCCTCGGGCGCCATCCGGAACCATCTGCCGGAAGTCATGCTGCGTGCGTTCGAAATCGCAGGCTACGGCCCCGAAGTCGTGGAAGAGCGCTTCGGCGGCATGCTGAACGCCTTCCGCTACGGCGCTCCGCCGCATGGTGGCGCAGCACCGGGTGTGGACCGTATCGTGATGCTGCTGGCCGATGAGCCGAACATCCGCGAAGTCATTCTCTTCCCGCTCAACCAGAGCGGCGAAGACCTGATGATGGAAGCCCCGGCTCCGGTCGAGCCCGCCCGTCTGAAGGAACTTCATCTGGCGCTCGACCTGCCGAAGCCCAAGCCGACCGCCAGCAAGTAAACCTTAAGCAGCCTCATTCGCTGTTTCAAAGCCGGCATCTTCCATTCAGGAGATGCCGGTTTTTTTATGCTGCCTGTTTTGCTTCGTTCTTTCCAGGTGTGGTCCGCGTAGAACTACCAGTGGACCCGGATGCCCGCTGTCACGGCTGCACTGCCGCCTGCGGCACCCTGGATGGTATCGCGGTGTCCTCCGAAGAAGCTCGCCGTCAGGTCCACGCCCGGAAGGGCTTTCAGCGGGTAGGCGAAAGTCGTCGTCACACCTTTTTCTTCCATCAGCGGCGATTGTGCTGCCCGCTCGACGTCCAGAGGGCCAATTTTTGAGAGATTCGACAGATCCAGCTTCATCCACTCTCGTCGCACAACGGGGGACGTTCCTGTCTGCTCAAAACTTAATCCGTCTGACCCGGATCGACCTGTCATGCTGTCCAGCAGAGCAGGAACCCGCAGGGCATCCGGATGAGGCATTCGTGTCCGTGCGGTATGATGTGCGGGCATGAAATAAGCGGGGTTCTGGGCGCGAAGCGGGAAGGCCCAGACGCTGCCGAGAATATAGGCCGCAAGCCGCCAGTCTATGCACATGGTAAAAACCCCCAACGAAAAACGACATGAGGGTCTGCGGTAATGGCGTACGAGCCGGATGTGCAAGATGTGAGCGCACGCCAAATCTTGTATCAAAAAAGATACAGTCAATAAAATATATTCAAATTCAAAGGCTGGAAATAAATACAACTCTAAATTTGTATCTTAAAAGACACACATCAACTTCTGTATCTTTCCGTTACAGGCGTAGGGCAAGGTATCGTACATGCAACACAAAATCATGATCTGCCCGGATTCCGCCATAGATGCGCCGCAGCCGCGCCAAGACGGTCTCGCCATCATCTTTCCGTGACAAGGCGTCATGAGAAGGAGAGCATTGATGCTGAAACATCTGTCAGGGATCTTGGCTGTTTCCGCCCTGTTTGCAGGTACGATGGCGATTGCGCCGATGTCGGGAACAGCCCGTGCCCAGTTCGTGCCCTATAGCGGCCCATACCGCCAGCCGCCTCCGCCTCCGCATACGCTGCCGGAAACAATTCCGCCCCATCGCGGAGACCTGCACTGGGTGCCGGGCTACTGGCGCTGGAGCGGCAACGGGTATCAGTGGCAGCCGGGTCATCTGAGCCGAAAACCCAATCTGCGTCGTGCGTGACAGGAGCCTTTTCAGACCGTGACGAGAACCGGAACGTGATCGGAAGCCTTTTCCTTCGCCCGCTCGTCCCGGTCGATCACAAAAGCTGTCAGGCGCTCGGCCAGACGGGGCGACAGAAGCGCATGGTCGATCCGCAGCCCTGAGTTCCGCTGGAAGGCCGCCGCCTGATAATCCCAGAACGTGTAATGTCGGCCCGCAGGGAGCAGGGCTCGGAGGGCATCCGTCAGCCCCATCCATTCCAGCCTACGGAACGCCGCACGGGTTTCAGGACGAACCAGCGCGTCGTCAGGGGAAAGCGCGCCGGGTGCCAGATCCTCGTCCGTCGGGCAGACATTGAAATCGCCGATGAACGCAAACGGTTTTTCCGCATCGAGCAGAACACGCGCGCGTTCCGCTAAAGCGTCAAAAAACGCCAGCTTGGTCGCGTAACCGTCTTCGCCGCCGGAATTGCCGTTCGGCAGATAAAGATTACCGATCGTAATGCCGTCGAGTTCCGCTTCGATATAACGGGCAGACGGATGATCGAAGCTCGGAAGCGTATGGTGCGTCACTGTGAAAGGTCGGCGTCCGATCAGGGCGACGCCATTATAGGCTTTCTGTCCCGAAGTCGCGACATGCAGCCCGGCTTCCGCGAACACGGCCGGAAACTGGCTGTCCTCGCATTTGATTTCCTGAAGGCACAGCAGATCGCAGTCCGGATGGCGCTCCAGCCAGTCCTGAACATGATGGGCGCGGGCGCGAATGGAATTGATGTTCCAGCTTGCGAAGGTAAACGGCGTGTTGCTCATGAACTCAGGCTAGCGAAAAGCTGGTGCCACAGCCACAGGACGAGGCCGCATTGGGGTTTGTGACCGTGAAATGGGCGCCCATCAACTTGTCTACGAATTCCAGTTCTGCGTTTTCCAGCAGGTCGAGGCTGGTCGTATCCACGAGCACGCGCGCGCCGTCCCGTTCGATGACGACATCATCTGCCGCCTGATCGCGCTCCAGTTTGAACTGATACTGAAACCCGTTGCAGCCTCCGGCCAGCACCGCAACGCGCAGCGCGAGCCCGTCGGGTTCGGGTTGCGCGGCAATGATCTCCTTGATGCGGGCGGCTGCGCTGGCGGAAACACTGAAAGGCACGGTGTCGGACATGGGTTCTGGTTCCCGGACTCTTCTGAAAAGACGACTGCGGTCCTGATTATATGGCCAGAGCGTTCCCCAGAGCAAAGGGGAAGGGTAAAGGAGCCATGCTTGCACCGGTACGATGCTGGCGTAGAATGGTCCCGTAAGCCGCCCGAAACGGCGCTCTCCCGGCCCGACGGCTCACGCAGGACAGTCTTGATGGTAGCGATCTACGCGGTACAGGATTCCGGCTCCCCTACGGATTTCAGGGGCCGACTCTACCCCGAAGTGGAAAGCCCGGTCCGCTCGCCCTGGCAGCGGGACCGCGATCGCGTGCTTCATTCCGCAGGCTTTCGGACCCTGCAATACAAGACGCAGGTCTTCATCAATCACGAAGGCGATTTTTTCCGCACGCGCCTGACACACTCGCTCGAAGTCGCGCAGATCGCCCGTTCCATCGCCCGTAATCTGGACCTTAACGAAGATCTGACCGAAACCGTGGCGCTTGCCCATGATCTCGGTCACACGCCGTTCGGCCATGCCGGGGAAGACGCCCTCGCGCTCGCGATGAAGGACTGGGGCGGTTTCGATCACAATACCCAGTCCCTGCGGCTCGTAACCGCGCTCGAAGCCCGCTACCACGCCTTTGATGGCCTGAACCTGACATGGGAAGCGCTGGAGGGGCTGGCCAAGCATAATGGCCCGGTCAAACGCCCGACGCCCTATTTCGCGGAATACGACGCGAAACATCATCTGGATCTGCAAAGCTATGCGTCCGCAGAAGCGCAAGTGGCCGCCATGTCTGACGACATCGCCTATCATGGTCACGATCTCGATGACGGTCTGCGGGCCGGGCTTCTCTCTTTTGAGGATATTGAAGACCTGCCGTTGGTCGGAGACGCCCTGCGCCGGTCCCGCGAGATGGAGCGCCTGATCGGGCGTGAGGCGTCCGATCAGGCGCAGCGCGTGCGTCACGAAACCATCCGCGTCGTCATCAACCAGCTCGCCACCGACCTCACGGACCAGACGCGCCGCAACCTCGAAGCGCTCAATCCGCAGTCCGCTGACGACATTCGCCATGCCGGTTATCCGGTCGTAGCGTTCAGCCCGGACATGCGGGAAGCCAACAAGGCCATCCGCAAGTTCCTCTATGCCCGCATGTACCGCCACTGGCGCGTCAACCGCATGGCGCGGAAAGCCAAGATTGCTGTACGCGAAATTTTTGAGATCCTGTCCGAAGATCCCGGCCTTCTGCCCGATCCGCTACGGGGGCGGGCGAAAGCCGCCGATGACGTGCAGCGCAGGCGTCTGGTGGCCGATTATATTGCCGGAATGACCGATCGTTTCGCGATGGAAGAACATCGACGGTTGACGGACCTCTCCGTGCTGGGCTGATAGAGCCTCTGATTTAAAGACGCGTTACAGGAATCGAGCTGAAATGGCCGCTGACACCACGACCCTTACGACTGACTGTCTCTTTGCCCGCACCCGGGTTCGGGTGTGCGAGGCTCTGCGATCGGTCGTCCCCGGCCTGCCGGAAGAGGTGGTGCAGCGCGTCGACCTGACCCCCACGCGTGACCCGTCTCACGGCGATATGGCGACGAATGCCGCGATGCTGGCCGCCAAGCCCGCGCGCCGTAAACCCGCCGATATTGCCGCCGAACTGGTCGCGAAACTCTCCGAACTTCCGGGGATCGCGAAGGCCGAAGCCGCCGGTCCGGGCTTTGTGAACCTGACACTCAAGCCCGAAGTCCTGCAGGGCGTGGCTGTTTCCGTTCTCAAGGCGGGCGACCGCTACGGCCGCTCCACGATGGGGCAGGGAACGCGCGTGAACGTGGAATACGTCTCCGCCAACCCGACCGGCCCGATGCATGTCGGTCATTGCCGTGGTGCGGTGGTGGGTGATGCGCTGGCCAACCTGCTCGAAGCCGCAGGCAGCCCGGTGATGCGCGAATACTATATCAACGATGCCGGAACTCAGGTTGTCGCCCTGACATGGGCCACATACTGGCGCTATCTTCAGGCCATCGGCACGGATATTCCGGCGGACGAATTCGGTGCCTTGACCCCGAACGGCCTACAATATCAGGGCGAGTACCTGATCCCCGTCGCGCAAAGCATTGCTGAAAAGCACGGACGTTCGCTCGCCAATGCCGAAGGTGGCCCGGCAGATCCGTCCGTCTGGTTCGAGACTGTGCGTCGTGAAGCGCTGACGCAGATGATGGCTGCCATCCGCGAGGATCTAGAAGGGCTCGGCATCTCGCATGAAGTCTTCGCCAGCGAAGCCGAGACGCTGGCCAGCGGTCGTGTCGATGCCGCGATCGCCACGCTCGACAGCAAAGGCCTGCTCTATGAGGGCGTGCTGGAACCGCCGAAGGGCAAAATGCCGGAAGACTGGGAAGCCCGTCCGCAAACGCTCTTCCGCTCCACCGAGTTCGGCGACGATCAGGACCGTGCGCTCCGCAAATCCGACGGCACCAACACCTACTTCGCCAATGATATCGGCTATCATGCCCAGAAAGCTGAAAATGCTGACGTCCTGATCGACGTCCTCGGCGCTGATCATGGCGGTTACGTCTCGCGGATGCGGGCCGCCATTTCCGCTCTGACGGATGGCAAGACCGGCTTTGAAGTCGTGATGTGCCAGATCGTGCGCGTCGTGAAAAACGGCGAACCGGTGAAGATGTCCAAGCGCGCCGGTACGTTCGTGACCCTGCGCGACCTTCTGGACGAAGTGGGCAAGGATGCCGTGCGCTTCACGATGCTGACCCGCAAGGCCGACGCACAGATGGAATTCGATCTGGACGCCGTCGTCGCCCAGACGCGCGACAATCCGGTGTTCTACGTCCAGTACGCCCATGCCCGTTGCCGCTCGGTTCTGCGTTCGGCCGAGACGATGTTTGGCACGGATGCCGTGACGCCGGAAGCCCTGTGCGGTGCTGACCTGACCAACCTGTCTTCGGACGTCGAACTGGCCGTTCTGCGCCGTCTGGCCGCGTTCCCTCGCAGTGTGGAAGCCGCCGCCACGGCTCGCGAGCCGCACCGGATCGCGACCTATTGCATTGATCTGGCGTCCGATTTTCATGCCCTGTGGAACCGGGGTCGCGAAGACACGACACTGCGCTTCCTGCACGAGAACGACCGCGCCACCAGCCTGGCCAAGCTGGCGCTGGTCTCGGCGATTGCGGGAACGCTGCGCTGTGCCCTCACCATTCTCGGCGTCGTGCCGGTGGAGGAAATGCGATGAGCCCGGAAAACGATCAGGGACGCGGAAACTCCGATCCCGGCGATTATGGCCGCACCCCGAAACAACCTGCGGGCCCGGCTTCGGGACCACGCCCGCAGCAGCGTTTCGAGCGTGAGCGCATGAGCAACGATTATGATGACGAACCCACGCCGCGCCGTCGCCCCGCTGCCCCCGCGACTGCCGCTGGTGCCGGACGTCTGACATCCCTGCTGGGCAATGATCCCGCAACGCGCAAGCTGGTCGGCGGTGCGGTTGGTATCGGCGTCGTGCTGATGCTGGCGGTCGGTGGCTGGTCGCTTATGGGCAGCCATCACGGTGGCATTCCCATCATTGGGCCGCCACCGGGTCCCGTGAAGGATCGTCCCGCCGACCCTGGCGGCATGCAGATCATGAGCAGTGACGATGGCGCAACTGACATGACCGGCAATGGCGAGGCGCATCTCGCGCCCGGCCCCGAACAGCCCGATACGAAGGCTCTGGCTCGTCAGTATGGTGTCCCCCCGGGAACGCCGGCGCAGGAGCCCGCGAAAACCGATGCGACCCCGGCTGCCACCGCGCCTTCCGCAGCGTCCCCCGCAACTGCGGGCAGCACCTCTTCTGCGACGGCGCCTGTGAACAGCCCGGATGCAACCGCGTCTGCTACACCGGAACAGCCCCGGCCCGCGACACCGCCTGCCACGACTCCGGAAAAACCGCAGGCTCAGCCTTCGGCTCCGACGAATACTGCTGCGAACACTCCGGCAGAAGCTCCAAAAGTGGCACCGAAAAAGGAAGAAACACCCGTCCATCACGCGGCTCGCCCAGTTGAAAAGCCGCTTCCCGCTCCCGTGCCTGAACCCGAAAGCGTCGCGCCGCCAAAGACTGCTGCTTCCGAGAAAACGGCCTCCAAGGCGGATGTCCCGTCCGGATCGCATGAAGTGCAGTTGGGCGCGCTCGACAGTGAGGTTGCGGCCCGCAAGGAATGGGACAGCCTGCGCCATCAGGCTCCGGCCCTGTTCGCCGGGCATACGCCGTTGTTCGAGAAGACCACACGTGGCGACCATACGTTCGTGCGTCTGCGGATCGGCGGATTTGCGGATCTGAAAGCCGCGCGGGCCTATTGTGTGAAGCTGCACGCGCAGTCCGTCGCCTGTACGCCAGCCCAGTTCTGAGCGCTGGCGTTTGAGCGAAACACTGCATCTGACGCTTGACGGGTTCGAGGGGCCACTGGATCTGCTCCTCGACCTTGCCCGCAAACAGAAGGTGGATCTGGCGAAAATCTCCATCCTGCAACTGGTGGAGCAATATCTGGCCGTCGTGGACAAAGCCCGTGCGGAAGCGCGGAGCCTGCGGCTGGAACTGGCGGCGGACTGGCTCGTCATGGCGGCATGGCTTGCCTGGCTGAAATCCAAACTGCTGCTTCCCGCCGAAAACGAAGACCCGGACGCCGAAGACGCGATTGAGCTTCTTCAGGAACGCCTGATCGAACTCGAACGGATGCGCGCCGCCGCCCAGTGGTTAGCCGCACAACCCCGGCTCGGTCTGGACGTGTTCCGGCGCGGGCAGGGCGAGGACCATACTGAAATCGACCGCTCGGGCCTGCGTGTGGAGATGCCCGCACTCATTACGGCTTATCTGTCCGCGCGGCGTAGAACAGGCCGCCGTACGGTCTATGCTCCCCGTGCCCGCCGCTACTGGAGCGTGCAGGACGCGCTCTCCCGCCTCAAACGCCTTCTCGGAACCGACAGTGTGGTCGGCTGGCACACCCTGACCTCCCTCCTGCCGGACCCGGACGAACTGGACGGAGAGGAAGGGCCATACGGACGCAACGCAGCTTTGGCAGGGACGCTCCTCGCAGGGCTGGAAATGGCGAAGGGCGGCGCGCTTGAACTGCGTCAGCCCGAGGCTTTCGGAGTCATTGAGTGGCGCCCTGCATCATGACCGACTCCGGAACGCTCGATCGGGCCTGCCGTCTGGTGGAGGCACTGGTTTTCGCCAGTCCCGAACCCGTCAAACCCTCTTCAATTGCAGAGCTTCTGAAGGCCCAGTCCGTTGCCGTGGCAACGGATGAGGCTGTGAAGGCCGTCCGTGCGCTCTATGCCGATCATGCCATCGAAATGGTGCTGGCCGCGGGTGGCTGGCAGTTCCGCACTCGCCCCGAATATGCCTCGGCTCTGACGAAAGTCGTGGAAAAACCGCGTCGCCTGAGCCGGGGGGCGATGGAAACGCTGGCGATCGTGGCCTATCACCAGCCTTGCACCCGCGCTGAAATCGAAGCCATTCGAGGTGTTTCGCTCGGACAGGCCATTCTTGACGCCCTGCTGGAAGACAGCCTGATCGCGCCAAAAGGCCGCAAGGAAGTGCCCGGTCGGCCTGTCTTGTGGGGCACCACCGCTCATTTCCTGGAAAGTTTTGCCCTCCCGAATCTTGCCGCTTTGCCGCGCAGGGAAGATTTCCTGCTGGATCGGGCCTCCACGGAAGCGGAAGACGATGCCCCGGACGGTTCTGCCGTAGGCGGAACGGAGCAGACAGGCTAGGAATGTCGCATGTTTGACTTCAGTTTCTCGGAAATCGCGCTGTTCGTGATGGTGGCGATGGTGTTCATCCGCCCGAAGGACCTGCCGGTTGCCATCCGCACCCTGTCCAACGGGCTGAAGGCGATGCGGCGCATGGCTTCGGAGTTCCAATCCCATGTGGACGAAATGGTCCGTGAGGCCGATCTGTCCGAGGCCCGCGACCAGTTCCGGGATCTGAAGAGCTTCAACCTGCGCGACCGCGTCACGAAAGCCATCGACGGCGACAACTCCATCCGCCGCAGTCTGGAGCTGGATGCGCCGACGAAAGCGTCTGCCGCCGCGCTGCCAAAGGTCCCGCCCGCTCCGCCGCTTCCGCCACCGCCCTCCCTGAGCGATCTGGAAACGGTGCCGTACAATGCCCGCCCGCAGTTCGAGCCAGCCGTGGACCTGCCCGCGCAGGAGGAGCCGGATGTCAACGAAGATGTCGCGGGCGCTCCGTCCATTCTCCCGCCCAGCACGGCACGACGGCTCCAGCATGAACGGTCCCGCTGGCGCGCGCCTGACATTCTGCCGCCCGTCCGCGCCATCCATGCCGGTCGGCGCATCCCCATCGCGAGCGGAAAGGACGGCGAATGACCGACACCGACAGCATCAACGACACGCCGATGCCGCTCCTCGAACATCTTGTGGAATTGCGCAAACGGCTGATCTGGTCGATCGTGACCTTCGTGATCGCCTTTGCCATCTGCTATCACTTCTCGGGCGAGATTTACCGCTTTCTGGCGGCTCCGCTCGGCAACATCATGCGCAAAAACGGTGAACAGCCGCACCTGATCTACACCGCGCTGTATGAGGCCTTCTTTACCTATATCCGCGTGGCCGTGTTCGGCGCGACCTGCCTGTCCTTTCCCATGATTGCCATCCAGGCCTGGATCTTCATCGCACCCGGCCTGTATCGCAGTGAAAAACGCGCCTTCGCACCGTTCCTGATCGCAACGCCGGTTATGTTCCTGATCGGCGCGGCACTCGCCTATTACGTTGTGTTCCCTTACGCGTGGCAGTTCTTCCTGTCCTTTCAGACGCCGCAGAACACCGATGGCGGCATGCAGATCGAACTTCAGGCCAAGGTGTCGGAATATCTGACGCTGGTCACGAAAATGATCCTCGCTTTCGGGGTCTGTTTCGAACTGCCAGTCATCCTGACGCTGCTGGTTCGTGTGGGGCTGCTGAATGTGGCGCAGCTCAAGCGCTTCCGCCGCTATGCTGTCGTTGCGTCCTTTGCGGTTGCAGCCGTTATTGCGCCGCCGGATGCGATTACGATGCTGAGCCTCGCCATTCCCCTCGTCGCACTGTACGAGGTATCCATTCTGACGGCCCGGTTCGTGGAACCGAAACCGATGGCCGTCGATGAAGACTGATGACACCTGCCGGAGCCCTGAACCATGCATGACCTGAAAGCCCTGCGCGCCGACCCGGCCGCTTTTGACGCTGCTCTCGCACGTCGGGGCCTGTCACCCGTGGGACAGCAGCTCGTCAGCGAAGACGAGGAGCGCCGGGCCGCTCTGGCCGCGCTTCAGGAAGCACAGGCTGCCCGAAAGACGATCGCCAAGGAAATCGGCCTGCTCAAGCGCCAGAACCTCGATACCGCTGAGATCGAGGCAAAGGCCATTGCCCTGCGTGACCAGATCGCCGGGCTGGAAGAGCGCGCAAACACGATCCAGACCCGCATCGACGATGTGCTGAAAGCCCTGCCGAACCGTCTTGATGCCTCCGTCCCGGACGGCAAAAGCGAAGACGACAATGTCGTCGTTCATGTCCGTGGCGAGAAGCGTTACCTGACCTTCGAGCCGAAACAGCATTTCGAACTCGGCGAAGCGCTGGGCCTGATGGACTTTCCGACCGCGGCCAAACTGTCCGGCACGCGTTTCGTGGTCCTACGTGGCGCACTCGCCCGTCTGGAGCGCACGCTGGGCCAGTTCATGCTCGATATCCACACGTCCGAGTTCGGCTACAGCGAAACCAGCGTGCCGCTTCTGGTCAATGACGACGCGATGTACGGCACGGACAAGCTGCCCAAATTCGCCGAGGATTCGTTCCGGACGGAAGATGGCCGCTGGCTGATCCCGACCGCCGAAGTCCCGCTCACGGCGTCCGTCATGGGCGATATTCTGCCCGCCGATGCCCTGCCGATCCGCATGACCGCCCTCTCGCAATGCTTCCGCTCCGAAGCCGGTTCCGCCGGGCGGGACGTGCGTGGCATGCTTCGTCAGCACCAGTTCACCAAATGCGAGCTGGTGTCGGTCGTGCGTCCCGAAGACAGCGAGGCCGAACACGAGCGCATGACGCAGGCCGCCGAGACGGTTCTGGAGCGTCTGGGCATCACCTTCCGCCGGATGCTGCTCTGCGCGGGCGATACGGGGTTTGGTGCTGCCAAGACGTTCGATCTGGAAGCCTGGCTGCCGGGCCAGAAGGCATGGCGCGAGATTTCCTCGTGTTCCAACACGCGCGATTTTCAGGCACGCCGCATGAATGCGCGCTATCGTGCAGAAAATGGACCGGCCTTCGTCAACACGCTTAACGGCTCCGGTCTTGCTGTCGGCCGGACGATGATCGCGGTCATGGAGACCTATCAGAACGAAGACGGCAGCATCGATATCCCCGAGGTTCTGCGTCCATACATGGGCGGGCTGAACCGCATCGGCTGAGGACTCTGACGCATGATGATCACGCTCCGCTGTTTTGCCCTGAACCTGTTGGTCGCAGGGTGTTTCCTGTCCAGTGCGTCTGTTTACGCAGCCAGTCCGGCGGCGAATTCGGCAAAGAATCAGGCGGACACCATGCGCACGCTGCAGGGTCAGGCGCTGTATCGTGAGCGCATGGCCCTGCCGCCGGGCGCAGTTCTGAGCGTCTGGATTGAAGACACGGGGCCCACGCATGGCGCTCCCCTCGTCATGGCCGAGCAGCGCTCAGAAATCCATCATGGCGTACCCATTCCCTATACCCTGACCTATCCCGCGCTGCCGCCGGGCGGTCATTATGTGCTGAACGCGGAAATCACGGTCGAGGGACGGCGTCTCTTCGCTACGCCGGATGGAGGCGCGCCCCTCGACCGCCCGCAGCTTCTGCTACGGCGTGTCGCGGAAACGGTCGTCCGCGCTCCTTATGGAACATGGCGAATCCAGAGTATTGGCAACCTGAACTTCCCCAACACGCCTGAAGCGCCGGGTCTGACTTTGCAACAGGATGGCACGGTTTACGGAACGGATGGCTGTAACCGTCTGATGGGCCATTTCACGCTTGAAGCTCAGACGCTCCGCTTTCAACCACTGGCCATGACACGTATGGCCTGCCTGCCGCCTCTCATGGCGCACGGACAGCAGATCAGTGCGTTTCTGCCGACTGTGATGTCATGGTCGCGGGAGGGTGAAAATCATCTCGTCCTGCATGGACGTGGCGAAGGTGCTGCGATGATACTCGTCCCACAAGATGCTCAATAATCATTTTTTCAGCCTCTAAGAGACTGATTTTCAGTAAAAATTTTGTCCTGCATGTTTTTTAAAAGGGCAGGGGGGTATCGTCCCTCTTTCCCTGAAAAGGGAAAGAGGACTAATCTGATCCAGCTACCGCTCTCTTTTTGAATAGATCAAGCAGGCAAAATATCTCTCGTTACGGTGAGAGAACTCTGATGAGTGGAGAGTGTTTGTCGCAGGACGGAGCGCACTTTATTAGGTCGGAGGTTTAGGCATGAAAAAGACACTCCAGCTCGGGCTCGGGCAGAAATGGACGTCCTTTGTTGCCGCCCCCGATCAGGCTGCGGGCGTAGTGAGGGAGATCATAACGCTTTCCGAAGGGAATGTCGGTTTTAGGGTTGAGGGATCTCCGGCCGCTCTAACGCAGGTTTCTGAAGTAGCATACAGGGCATGGATCAGAGAGACAGAGGCCGTATTGACCAAAGATTCCATTCCGTATGCACAACTTTCTCCAGGGCTTGAGCTTGGTCGCCGTATCCGGCTTCTGCGGGAAATGGCAGGTTTGAGTCAGCAGCAGCTTGCTGAAAAAGTCGGAATTTCGCGTTCAGCCGTTGCATTCTGGGAGACAGGCCGTTCAGGCCATGTCGGAAAGCATCTGGGAGGTCTCGCCGCCGTTCTGGGGGTGGAACCGGAAGTGCTGCTGACGGGGATGGCCTACAAAGCTATTCAGGCGACCCTGACGCCAGACGAAAGTACGATGGTCACTCTCTACCGACAGCTTGATCCGCTCATTAAACTTCAAGCCCAGAAATGGATTGAGCGGCGCGTCCGTCATAAGGAAAGTGAGGGGCAGAATGCAAAGCCCCCTCGTCCACCCAAACCAGTCTGATCTTAAGCTGGCCGGACGGATTACGAGGGCCGCCTGCGCGGAGGCCCTGAGCGCTTATTGCCTTTCGCAGGGAAAGTTCGGCCGCCAGATTTTTTCGGCCCCGAAAAAGAACTCCTGTCTCCCGATCCACCCCCGGATCTCTCTCCGCCACGCCCCGGACGCCCGCCAACACGCTGCTGCTTCTGGCTTTCGCGCATCCGGCTCTGAGTCCGCAGAACCTGTTCGATCCAGTCATTGAGGATGGACGTGTTGATTTCCGCGTCCTGACGGGCCGGATAAGCGTCCGGAAAACGCAGTGCGAGCCATCGCCAGGCCACTAGCCGCTTGTGACGTTTCTCGGCCCGCTCCAGTTCCTCACGCCCCGCCTGCTCTGGATGCGGCAGCCGTCCCGTACCCGGCGGGGGAACCGGGCGTCCGGCTGCATGGTCCGCAGCCCACTGGACAAGACGCTGAATCCCGTTATCCCGCTCGTCGATCGGACACATGGCGTAAGTCCAGCGGGTCGAGAGATCGAGGTTTTCCACGCCTTCCAGAGCAGCTGCGATTTCCAGCGCCTGTTCCATGTCGGCGAGACGATAGTTCGGGTCATCTGCACGCAGAACGGCATGTTTGATGCGCGTCAGAACACCGTAGAGACTGTCGCTGGCAATTTCTTCTGCAACCGCCCGGACGATATCCGAATCCGGCTGAACCAGTGGGCGGAGTTCCGTCACGACTTCAGGCGGTGCGCTGAGCATCTTCTTGACGAAGGTCGGGCTACCCGCTCCGGCGAGCACGCAGACCAGTCCGTTTTCATGTTTGCCGTAACGTCCGGCCCGCCCGCCGATCTGTTTGACTTCCTGCGAGACCAGATCACGCGTCTGGCGCCCGTCGAACTTGCGGAGCGCACTGAACACGACGCGTCGGATGGAGAGGTTCAGCCCCATGCCGATCGCATCCGTCGCAATGAGGAT
Organism: Gluconobacter cerevisiae; assembly: GCF_015244675.1. GTDB lineage: Bacteria > Pseudomonadota > Alphaproteobacteria > Acetobacterales > Acetobacteraceae > Gluconobacter > Gluconobacter cerevisiae. The sequence continues at coordinate 255,177 of NZ_JABCQO010000002.1, forward strand.
ATCGGCTTCTCCATTGTTGAACCGGGCCGCTTCTGCACGACGGACTTCGGGGCTTAGAGCGCCATATACCACGGCAACGCGACGCCCGCGTGCCATAAGCTCGGCGCGCAGATCCAGAACTTCGCGGCGCGAAAAGGCGATGACAGCGTCGCTGGGCTTGAGTTCATCGAGATGCAGCGTCTCACCCGCTTTGAGCGGGCTTTTACGCTCGAGATGGATCTCGTCCACCGGATCATCACAAAGCTCGGCGATGCGCTTGACCAAGGGGATGCAATCCGGCGCGCCAAGGATGAAGACATGTCGCGCCGGGACGCCCATGATGGCTGCCGTCCAGGCGGCCCCACGGTCCGGATCGGCGAGCATCTGGGCCTCATCGATGATCGCCACATCCACCGGATTGTGGAACGGACACATCTCGACGGTCGCTGCCAGATGGCGCGCCCCCGGCATTTCGATCCGCTCCTCGCCCGTGGACAGGGATGCCGGAACGCCGCGTGAGAGCAGGGACTCGCGGAATTCATGGGCCAGCAGGCGCAGGGGCGCGAGCGCCAGACCGCTCTCGGCATTCGCCAGCGCATTAAGGGCGGTATAGGACTTGCCGGAGTTCGTAGGTCCGGTCACGAGCGTGATGCGCCGTTTCAGCGCACGCGCGGTGCGGAAATGCGCCGCGAACCGGTCCAGCGCTGCGACACGGGCAATGGCGGCATTGCCCGCCTTGTTGCCCAGATCCAGAACTTCCGGCCGGTCTTTCGTTCCGCTGCGCCATTGCGGGAGGAACGTCCGAAGCCGCTTGAGTTCTATGGGATCGAAAAAGAACAGCTCGATTCCGTCCGGGCGCGTTTCGCGGCGCGCAACAGGAATCCGGTTTTCCGCAACCCAGCGCAGCGCCTCGCGGCGGGAGCAGTGCAGAACGCCGGGGAGGTCGTCGAAGCTGACGAGTCCCTCTTCCCACTGCCGCAGGCGCTCAAGCTCGCGCGCCCTGCGTTCTTCGGCACGGGCCTGAATGTCGGCCTGTTCACGGGCGCGGCGTTCTTCGGCAATCCGCAGATCGTCCTCAAAGCCCAGATCGACGCTGCCGAAGGCGCTGGCAATGCTCTGTGAGAGCTTTTCAAGCTGACCACTCGACAGGATAAGGCCGGTGTCGGCGAGATCGGCGCGGACATCTTCCAGAACGGCGCGCGGAGAATCGCCCATCTCCTGCCAGCGCGTCATCAGGACATCGTCCAGTGTCCGGCGCAGGGCAGGCATGTCGGCGCGCGGGTCATGTGTGCGGGCCGCCGCGTCCTGCGTGTCGGCTTTACTGACCCAGACTTCACCGGCCCTGCGGCACAGATTCATGAGCTGGGATGCCCAGGTTTTGCGGCGCACAACGCACAGCGCCTCGATCAACCCGTCATGGGACAGGCTTGCCTCCGGGCCCTCAAGCCTGCGCGCGACCTGACGCAGCAGGGCAGGTCGTTCGCGCGATGTAATCTCGAGCGGGCTTCCGAAGTCAGCCTCGGCCCGCGCAAGGGCGCGTTCGGCCGGAGAGAGTGTGTCGGAAAGAGGGGCGTCCGGCATGGAGTCGTCTGTCATAAGAGTCTTGTGCGTCATTCTGGCATGCGCTTCAACGCGCATGGGTTTCCCGAGCGGTGACGATTGGGCTAAAAGACCCGACCCTTATCAGGTCCGAGACCTGTTATCCGTTCCGCCCCGGAGACAGAACCAGACATGTCTAACCCGACTTTTGCAGCCCCCACCCCCGAGATCGACGAGCCCCTGACCGGCCTGGTGCCGTTCGAAGGCCATCCGAAGCAGTATCGCCTTGCCGAGCCGAGCAAGGAATACGCACATCTGTATCCGGCCAAGGTGCTGACGGTCCATCACTGGACGGACCGCCTGTTCAGCTTCACCACGACGCGCGACCCCGGCCTTCGTTTCGAGAACGGTCAGTTCGCGATGATCGGCATCGAAGTCGAAGGCAAGCCGCTCCTGCGCGCCTATTCGATCGCGTCCGCCAATTACGAAGACAACATGGAGTTCCTCTCCATTGCCGTTCCCGATGGCCCGCTGACCTCGCGTCTGCGCCATGTGAAGGTGGGCGATACGGTTCTGATCGGCCGCAAGCCGGTTGGTACGCTGCTGCTCGATAACCTCAAGCCGGGCCGCAACCTGTATTTCCTATCCACGGGCACGGGTCTGGCGCCGTTCATGAGCCTCATCAAAGACCCCGAGGCCTATGAGCGCTATGAGAACGTGATCCTCAGCCATACCGTCCGCATTTCGGGCGAACTGGCCTATGAGAACCACATTCGCCACGAACTGCCGGAGCACGAGTTCCTCGGTGAGTTCGTTGCCGGCAAGCTGCGCTACTACCCGGCTGTGACCCGTGAAGACTATGCCGTGACCGATCGCATCACCAAGCTGATCGAGACGGGCAAGATTTTCGAAGATCTGGGCATCGACAAGCTGGACCCCGAGCATGACCGCGTCATGATCTGCGGTTCGCCGGAAATGCTGGCTGACACCGAAGCCCTGCTGGAGCGTATGGGCTTTGAGGAAGGCAATATGAGCCATCAGGGTTCGTATGTCGTCGAGAAGGCCTTCGCCGAGCGCTGAGGTTTGATAACAGGGTACGAAAGGCCGGAATGATGCAGGATTTTGATCTGTTCGTTATTGGTGCCGGTTCGGGCGGAGTGCGCTGCGCGCGCATTGCCGCCCAGAACGGAGCGCGCGTCGCGATTGCGGAGCGCCGTCACTGGGGCGGAACCTGCGTCAATCTGGGCTGCGTCCCCAAGAAACTGATGGTCTACGCGGCCGATTATGGCCGCGAGATCGCCGATGCCCCGTCCTATGGATGGGACGTCGCACCGGTTGCCCATGACTGGTCCACACTGATCAGCGCCAAGGACCGCGAGATCGAGCGCCTCAACCGCATCTATGTCTCGATGCTGGAAAAGGCGGGGGTGACGCTGTTTACGGGCGATGCCAGCTTCGTGGACGCCCACACGGTTGAAATCGGCCCGTCCGAACTCGCACCGGACGCGTCGGTCCAGCGTATCCGGGCCAGGAACATCGTGATTGCCACGGGCTCCACACCCACGCGCCTGAATATTCCCGGTGCTGAACACGCCATTGTTTCGGACGATGCCTTCCATCTGGCAGATCGTCCCGAGCGCGTCGCCGTGATCGGCAGCGGTTATATCGGGCTTGAATTTGCGGGCATTTTTGCAGGGCTGGGGTCGAAGGTCGATCTGGTCTTCCGCCAGTCGCATCCTCTGCGCGGTTTCGACAATGAACTGCGCGCCCATCTTTCCGAACTGCTGCCGCTAAACGGCATCAAGGCGCATCCCGGTCGCTGTCCGGAGCGGATCGAGAAGGTTGGCGAGACTTTCCGTCTGCATCTTGAAGGCGGCGAGATTATCGAGACGGATTGCGTGTTTATGGCGACGGGCCGTCATCCCAATCTGGCCCCGCTCAAGCTCGAGACTGCGGGTGTGGCCACATGGGACGGCCGTATTCCGGCCAAGCCCGATGATGCGACGACCAACGTGCCCGGCATCTATGCCATCGGTGACGTGACGGACACCTACAACCTCACGCCGACCGCCATTGCCGAAGGTCATATCCTCGCCGAGCGGCTGTTTGGCGAACCGGGTCGTGAATGGTCCTTCGCCACGACGCCCAAAGCCGTGTTCTTCTCCCAGCCGCTTGCCACGGTTGGTCTGACCGAAGAAGAAGCCGTGCAGAATCATGACGTGGACATCTACACGACCAGCTTCACGCCGATGCGCCAGGCGCTTTCGGGCCGCAAGAGCAAGACCCTGATGAAGCTGGTCGTGGACACAAAGAGCCAGATCGTGCTCGGTGCCCACATGATTGGCCCGGATGCGCCGGAAATCATTCAGGGCCTTGCCATTGCGATTACGGCAAAGCTGACGAAGCGGGATTTCGATCGCACGATCGGCCTGCACCCCACCAGCGCAGAGGAATTCGTGACCATGCGAAGCCTCACACGCCACGTTTCCCGAAAAGCAGGCTGACACATCATGACGGCGCGTACTGGTCTCACGGAGGCCCGGCAGTCGGGCCGTCACAGAATTTCTGAAGGGCAAGACCGGGCATGAAGTTTGGCTGGCTGTTTGCCCCGTCCATCACGTCCGTCATGTTCGCCCTCCGCACCACGGTCGCCTCGCTTCTGGCATTGGCGATTGCGTTGTGGATGGAGCTCGGTGAGCCGCAATGGGCCGCCATGACCGTCTGGATCGTCGCCCAGAATTCGCGCGGCGAGAGTATTTCCAAAGGACGCTGGCGTCTGGTCGGCACCGTCATCGGGATGGTGATGGCCATTGTGCTCATGGGGGCCTTCCCGCAGTCTCCTTGGCTGTTCCTGCCGGCTCTCGCCATTTGGGTCGGGCTGTGCGCCGGCCTTGCCACGTTGACACACAACTTCCGCGGTTATGCCCTCGTGCTTGCGGGCTATACCTGCACCATCATCGCGCTGGGCGCGGTGAAGGAACCGGATCACGTCTTCAACATCGCGATGGCGCGGGGAACCTATATTTTCCTTGGCGTGATCTGCGAGACGGCGATGGGCATGATTGCGCTTCCCAATGTCGCCGGACGCGCGCGTGAAGAATTGCGGAACCGTCTTCAGGCCATTCTGACCCGCGCCATCCCGGCGCTGACGGCCGTACTGCGCCAGAAAACGGGCGCGACGGATGATCTCTCCGCGCTGCTGGGGTCTCTTCAGGCATCCAGCGACCAGATTGAATTCAGCCGTATCGAGATCCGCAGCGAAGGCAACGAGGTCGAACACGCCTATGTCACGCTTGGGCTGGTTGCGCGCGTCCTCTCGCGTGGACTGGGCCTGCGGACCCGTATGACGTCCGTGACACATCAGCCCGAAGCCCTGCGGCCGTTTCTGGAAAACATGGCCAATGCTCTGGACGGCTTGCCGGAGCGTCTGGTGACGGATCGGCGCGGAATCGGCGCTCTGGTGCAGGCCGAGGCCCTTCTGGCGGAGTGTCGCGGGCGTATGCAGACCGTTCTGCCCCGCGACGACGAGGATTCCCTGAACGAGGGCATCATCCTTACAGGCGTGGAAGTCATGCTGTCCGATCTGTGTGAGACGATGCGGTCCTATCGGGCCAGCGTGGATGGAGCGCCGGTCTCGGAGCGCCATCGCCTGACCCGAAATCCAGACTGGCGCGCGTCCATGCGCAACGGTATCCGCACGACCGTGGCGCTACTGTTCGGCGCCTATGTCTGGGAAGTCACGGCCTGGCCGCAGGGGAGTGTGTTCCTGACCTTTATCGCTGTGGTCTGCGCGCGTTTCGCAACTTTCGAGAACACCGTGCTGCTGAGTTCCGCATTTTTCTACGGTGCGTTTTTTGCGGCTCTGGCGAGCATCATCCCGGTCTTCATCGTCATGCCGGTTACGGCGAATTATCCGTTCTTCTGCCTTGTGGTCGGATTCTTCATGATGATAGGCGGTCTGGCCGCTCGCAATCCGTCCACGGCGGTCATGGCGGCGTCCTATGGCACGTTCTTTCCGTTCCTTCTGGGGATGGACAATCAGGGACGTATCAACGAACTCGGCTGGTTCAATACCACCATAGCCCTACTGCTGGGCCTGGGGGCGGGCGTGATCATCTTCCGTGCCGTTCTGCCGTTTACCCCGGCCCGTGCGGGTGAAGTTCTGCGCTATCAGCTCAAGCGTAGTCTGCGACGTCTGGCACTGCCGGGTGTCGTGATGGACGAATATGTCTGGATCAATGAAGGCACGCAGAGCATGGAGCGCGCCGTGCGTTTTGCGGGCTCCCTGTCCAGCGACCGGGCAGAAGCCATGCTGCGCGGAACGCTTTCTGTGCTGACGGTCGGGCGAAATGTGCTGATGCTGCGCAAGCTCGCGCAGCATGGAAGCCTGCCTGACACGGCGGTAGCTGCGGTGGATGGGCTGGTTCGCAACCTGTCCCGCCGCAAACTGCCCCTGACACACACGACCGCGACCATCGACCCGACACTCGAAGAGCTCTATGCGCTGGAGCGACAGTCGCAAGACCCGTCGATCCGCCATGACCTAGTGTTGGCCATCGGCTCCCTGCTGATCGTGCGGACGGAAATGCCGGTCAGCAGGGCGTTTCTCAAAGGCGCGTTCTGACGCGCCTTCAGGGGGTAGCGAGGAAGCGGAGCAGATCCTCGTTCACCCGCTCCGCATGGGTCATGAACAGCCCGTGCGGCGCGCCTTCATAGGAAATCCAGGTCGAACCCGGAATGGCCGCAGCGGCCTTTTCGCCGGAAATTTCCGCGGGAACGGTTGAATCACCTGTTCCATGGATCACCAGCGTGGGAACGGTAAAGGCCTGAAGATCCGGACGGAAGTCGGTCGTGCCCCATGCATCCACGCAGTCCAATGTTGCCATCGGGCTTGCCATGCTTGCCAGCAGGAAGGACCAGTCCAGCACGCCTTGGCTGACGGGGTGATGGAGCATGCTGACGCCGTAGAATTCGGGAAGGAAGTCTTTCAGGAAGCCAAAACGGTCCTGACGGATTTTCTGCTTGATGCCGTCGAGCACGGAAATGTCCACACCCTTGGGATTGTCGGACGTCTTGAGCAGGAATGGCACGACGGATGACAGCAGAACAGTTTTGGAAATGCGCGAGCGACCATGGCGGCTCAGATAGCGGGCGACTTCGCCGCCGCCCATGGAGAAGCCGACCAGCGTCGCATCCCACAGATCGAGCTGTTCGAGAATGACCGCCAGATCATCGGCGAAAGTATCGTAGTCGTAGCAGTCGATCGGGTGGCCTGACTGGCCGAAGCCCCGCCGGTCATAGGTGATGACGCGGTAGCCCGCTTCCACCAGTGCCAGCGTCTGCTTTTCCCACATGTCCCCGGTGAGGGGCCAGCCATGGATCAGGACGACAGGCTTTCCCGCGCCCATATCCTTGACGTGCAGACTCGTTCCATCAGTGGCGGTGATATACGGCATGGTTCTGATCCTCGAAGGCGTTCATACGAGGATCAGAACTTGCTGCCGGGGTTTTGGTTGCGTGTCTTACCAGCCGTTTCCACGCGGCGCGACATAGCCGTTGCCGGTCGCGTCGCCGAGCTGGCCGGACTGCGTGTTATTGCTGCCCTGATAGGACGATCCGAACTTGGACAGGTTCGCGCCCGTGACGGAATCACGTTCCACGCCGGCTTCATGATCCGGGTCCGGACCATGCTCGAAATCGTTGGACGGCGTATCGGCATATCCCGGAGGCGGCTTGCGGTGGCCACGTGCCCGGAAATGCTCACCGCCATTGATGGTTGGCTTCTGCGCCTGCGTATCGCTCTGGCCAGGCTGCACGGGAAGTGTCGTGCCTGACGCATAAGGCTGACCGAATGTGGCGGTCTGGGCCTGTGCCGCCCCTGCCACCAGAGCAGTCGCCAGCAGGGCATGGCAGAAGAAACGGGAAGAGGACAACATGTGATCCAGTCCTTGGCCGATCATGACAACAAGACTGCCTTCCGGGCAAAAGAGAGCGTCAGGTTCTGACGTTTCCCCGGCAGGCGGCATATCCATTTATCATCGGCCTGCTTTGAGCCGGGTTCAAGAGTTCTTTTCCCCTGTAAAGACCCCTGAGGGTCCCCATATGAAAGACATGTCGAAATTCGGGAGGTTTTATCGCCGTTCGGAGAGATATTGATGGATGATCTTTTCGCCGCCTTGCGTCCCCGGACCGTTCTGGCGGATGGCGCGGTATGGTTGCCCGGCTTTGCGCTGCCGGATGCCTCTGCGCTCCATCAGGCCGTCTCGGATGTAAGCGCCGCTGCGCCTTTTCGTCATTTCAACACACGCATGGGTCCGATGTCCGCCGCCATGACCTCCTGTGGAGCTTGTGGCTGGACCGCCGATCCCACCGGATATCGCTACACCCGGACCGATCCTTTAAGCAGTCAGCTCTGGCCCGCAATGCCGGACATCCTTCGTCATCTTGCCATCCGTGCAGCAGCGGAAGCCGGATATAACGGTTTCGATCCCACGTCCTGCCTCATCAACCGCTATGCGCCGGGAGCGGGCATGGGACTGCATCAGGACCGTGATGAGGAACGGCCGGAAGCGCCGGTTGTATCGGTATCTCTTGGCGTCCCAGCACGCTTTTCGTTCGGAGGGCTCACCCGGAATGATCCCAAACGGATCATTGAGCTGCGCGATGGGGACGTTGTGGTCTGGGGTGGCGCATCGCGATTTGCGTGGCACGGGGTCTCCCGCATTCGCGAAACATTCCATCTGCAGACAGGAGCCATGCGATACAATCTGACGTTTCGCGCTATCAACGTCGCGCTTTTTCGGCCATAACCAGCGCCCCGCAACTCTCGCATTCACACCTTTCCGGAGGGCATTTGATGCACCCCTCGAGCCAGACCCCGACGTCCACCAACACGATGTCCTGGTCTCCTGCAAGCTGGCGTTCCCGTCCCATCGTCCAGGCTCCGTCCTATGCGGATGAAGCGGCGCTTGCTGCTGTCGAAGCTCGTCTGCATCGATATCCACCGCTGGTTTTTGCGGGGGAAGCCCGTCGCCTCAAGACCCGTCTGGCCGCAGCCTCGCGTGGTGAGGCCTTCGTCCTTCAGGGCGGCGCCTGTGCCGAGAGCTTTGACGAGTTCACTGCCGACATCGTGCGCGATACGTTTCGTGTCCTGCTCCAGATGGCGGTTGTGCTGACATTCGCCGCCAAGGTTCCGGTCGTAAAGATCGGGCGCATGGCGGGCCAGTACGCCAAGCCGCGCTCGGCCAATACCGAGACGATCGATGGCGTGACATTGCCGTGCTATCGCGGTGATATCATCAATGGCCCGGAATTTACGCCTGAAGCCCGTATTCCTGACCCGCGCCGTATGGAGACCGGATATTTCCAGTCCGCCGGCGTGATGAACCTGCTCCGTGCTTTCGCGCATGGCGGTTATGCGAACCTGCATCAGGTCCATAGCTGGAACCTTGGTTTCGTAGAGCGCTCTCCGCTCGCCGCGCGCTATCAGGATCTGGCGCATCGCATCGACGAGACACTGTCGTTCCTGCGGGCTTGCGGTTTCGACGGTTCGGCTTCGCAGATTGATGAGACGGAGTTCTACACGTCTCACGAAGCCCTGCTGCTGCCGTACGAGCAGGCCCTGACCCGTGTGGACAGCACGAGCGGTGATTACTACGACTGCTCCGCGCACTTCCTGTGGATCGGTGACCGTACGCGTCAGCCGGACGGCGCGCATGTCGAGTTCCTGCGCGGTGTGCAGAACCCGATCGGCATCAAGGTTGGCCCGACCACAACGGTCGCGGATCTCGAAAAGCTGCTAGAAATCCTGAACCCGCAGGACGAGGCCGGGCGTATCACGCTGATCTCACGCATGGGCAAGGACAAGGTGCGCGAGCATCTGCCGCCGCTGCTCGATGCGGTGAACCGCACGGGCCGCACCGTGACATGGCTGTGCGATCCGATGCACGGCAACACCACGACCACGGCCAGCAAGATCAAGACCCGTTCCTTCGACAACATCCTTGGTGAAGTGCTCGGCTTCTTCGACGTGTTCGAGGCTGCGGGCCGTCGTCCGGGCGGGATCCATCTTGAAATGACGGGTCAGGACGTCACGGAATGCATCGGTGGTGCCCAGTGCCTCACCGAGGATGATCTGGCCGGTCGCTATGAAACATTCTGTGATCCGCGCCTTAATGCGGAACAGTCCCTTGAAATGGCCTTCCTTCTTGCTCAGGAATTGACGGGACGAGCAGGAAAGAAATAATGACCGCTTCCGATCCCCAGAACACTCCACAGGCCGCGCTCCAGCGCGCGCTTGGCACTCTCGGTCCGCTGGACGAGAAAACCATCGAAGCGCGGACGGACGCCTATTTCGGGCGAACGCGGCATATCGTGGAGCATTTCGGGGATTCCCGCGTCACCTATGCGGTGTTCATCCGCCGCCCGGTGATTGCGGCGTGCGGTCTGGTCACGCAGTGGCTGAAGAACGTGGCGGAAGCGCAGGGCTTCGACCTTCAATGCCGGGAAATGTATGCCGAGGGCCAATGGGTCGGTGCGGGTGAGCCGTTGCTGTACCTGACCGGCAGTTTCAGCCGTCTGGCGCCGCTGGAAACACTGGTGCTCCAGCGGATCGGTTCGACCTGCGTGGCGGCACACAATGCCTATCAGATGGCCATGGCGCTCCCCTCCATTCCGTTCCTCGCGATGGACGCCCGGCACTGCGCGGGCTTCGAGATGCAGGAACAGATGGCCTATGCGGCGGGCGTCGGCTCCCGTGCGGCGCGCAAGGAAGGCGCTCGCGGCTTCATCGGCAATGCCAATGACGCCACGGCCGGTTTCTTCGGTCTGGAGGCCGGTCTGGGCACGATGCCCCATGCCCTGATCGGTTATGCAGGCTCCACGCTGCGCGCGGCGGAAATGTATGACGAGGTCTATCCGAACGATCCGCTGACGGTGTTGGTGGATTATTTCGGACAGGAAATCACGGATGCGCTCGCCGTCTGCCGCCGCTTTCCCGAGCGCGCTGCGAGGGGCCATCTGAGTGTCCGTCTGGATACGCATGGCGGTCGCTTCCTTGAAGGACTGGACCCCCAGACCTCATATGGTGTGCTTGAGCGTCACACGCCGGGCACCATCCGCCGCTATCGTTCCGATCAGGAACTGCGCGATCTGGTGGGAACGGGCGTGTCGGCGGCGGCGATCTGGCGCATGAGGGAGGCTCTGGACCATGCGGGCTTCCATCATGTCAGGATCGTTGCCTCTTCCGGCTTCAACGTCGCCAAATGTTCGACGATGCGGGACGCTCATGCCCCGATTGACGTGATCGGCAGCGGGTCCTTCATCCCCGACCGCTGGTCCGAAACCTATGCAACGGCTGATATCGTGGCCTATGACGGGCAGCCCCGCGTCAAACTCGGACGCGAGTTCCTGCTCCAGAAGGTCCGTGACAGCCACGAGACATCCAAGGACATTTCATGACCGACGATACGATTGACCCTGTCGAAGGCGCCCCGGAAAACAACCCGCAGACGGGAACGTGGAGCGTGCGCATCATCGACCTGTCCGGCGCGTCGGAAGGCGAGGATGACACGGTCGAGGTGGTCAAGGACTTCATCGACCTGATGCACGCCAATGCCTATGCCCGCGCATACGTTCGCGACAGTATCGAGCGGTGCCGCACTCCGGGTGCGAGCAGCAAGGAAGTGATCGAGAACTGGTTCGCTTTCGGTGAAAATGCCGAAGTCGTGGACGCTGGCGAGGATGGCTGGAAGTCCTCCACGGAACTCGAAGACTTCGCGGCCAGCCGCGCGACCCCGATGGAGCGTGACTGGCGCGCCATTGATCCGCGTCGCCTCGTCGATGATGAGGAAATCGCCGGGCCGCCGGATGAGGATGACGACGAGGACGACGAAAACCGCCACGAAGTGATCCGTCACTGAACACCTGATGCAGGGAAGGGGCATGTTCCCCTTCCTTTGCATGGTCCTTCCTGAAAACCCGCTCTGGAAACGCGGCGCATCATGCGGCATTAAGGCGTCATGAAATTGCGCTTCGCTCCGTCCCCGACCGGTTACCTGCATGTTGGCAATGCGCGCCTTGCCGTCGCCAACTTTCTTTTCGCGCGCCATAACGGCGCAAAATTCCTGCTGCGGATCGACGATACCGATACCAGCCGGGGCAAGCCCGAATATGAAGAGGCAATCGGCAAGGACCTGTCCTGGCTGGGGCTGAAGTGGGACGAATATGTCCGCCAGTCCGAACGGCTGGACCGTTATGCCGAAGTCATTGAAAAGCTGAAGGCAACAGGCCGTCTCTATCCGTGCTTTGAGACGGAATATGAGCTGAACGCCAAGCGCGAAGCCCGCATCCGCTGCGGCAAGGCACCCATCTACGACCGTGCCATGCTCAAGCTTACGGCTGACCAGCGCGCGCGCGCCGAAGCCAACGGCAAAACGCCGCACTGGCGCTTCCGCCTGAGTGATGGCAGTCGCAAGTGGAACGACCTCGTCATGGACGAGTGCTCGGTCAAGCTGACGGCCATTTCCGATCCGGTGCTGGTGCGTGGCGACGGGACGATTCTGTACACGCTGGCCTCCGTGATCGACGATCTGGATCTGGGCATCACCCATATTGTCCGTGGTGAAGACCATGTGACCAATACGGGCGTGCAGATCGACATTGCCGAGGCGCTGGGTGCGAAGCCCAACCGTTTCACCTTCGCGCATCTGCCGCTGTTGCTGGATTCTGACGGCGGGAAGCTGTCCAAGCGGTTCGACTCGCTTGCGCTGAAATCCCTGCGTCAAGACGGGCTGGAGCCGATGTCGATCGTCTCCTATCTTGCCCGCGTGGGATCGTCGGATGATCCGCAGGTCATGACGATGGACGAGGCCATTGCGGCCTATGACATCTCGCATGTTTCCAAGTCGGCCGCGCGGTTCGACATGACGCAGCTTCTCGCCCTGAACCGCCGTGCGCTGCACAGTCTGCCGTTCGAGGCTGCAAAGGCGCATCTGCCGCCGGAAGCCGACGAGACGTTCTGGAACGCCGTGCGTGGAAACGTCGACCTCTCCGCCGAGATCCCGCATTGGTGGGACGTGGTGCATGGCACGATCGTCCCGCCCTCACAGCCTGAAGACCGTGAGTTCCTTCAGCACGCCCTCGACACCCTTCCCGCCGAGCCGTGGGGCGAGGACACCTGGAAGGACTGGACCAATACGCTCAAGGAGGCTTCGGGCCGCAAGGGACGAACCCTCTTCATGCCGCTGCGTCTGGCACTGACAGGTGAAGACGCAGGTCCGGAATTGCACGTCCTGCTTGGCCTGATGGGACGCGAGCGCACGTTTGCTCGTTTGCTGGACGCCATTCAGGCCTGAACCTGTCTCCCCGTCGTGCTTTCTGAAAAGCACGACGGGGCTGATTTTTTCAGATCGCTCTGACGGACCAGAATGCCGTCCAGCTTTCGCCCGGATTTAGATGTAACAGGCCGGGTTTCTGCGAAAAATCGCCTTTGAATCCAACCGGTGTCGCATAGCCGTACCAGGGCTCGATACACAGGAAATCGGCTCCGGGTTTCGTCCACAAGCCAAGCTCTTTAAATCCGCCCCAGACAAACCGGATGCCCGCTCCGTCCGGCCCGACCATGTCCACGGACCGGCTTTCGGGCTTCTCCATGATGAGCGCGTCTTTTTCAAAAAGCGCATCCGTCAGTGCAAGCACGTTGTCCCGGACCGGCGTATGCTGTTTTTCCGGCAAAAGCAGTCCGTCAGCGTCAATGCGTCGGACGGGCAGGGGCTCGTCATATTCAAAAACCAGCTTGTAGCTGTCTTTTGCCACGCCCTCTTTCAGCGGCCAGCGGAACGCCGGATGTGCCCCGAGGGAGGCATGAAGCGTGCTGGTGCTGTCCGGATTATGCAGATGATACGAGACACGCAGAGTGTTGTTCTCGATCAGATAGACCAGTCGCAGCTTGAACGCGGACGGGAAGAGCGCACGGCTTTCGGCGTCGTCCACCAGCTCCAGTGTGCAGCCCTCGGGCGTCCGTGCGATCCAGCGGAAGACCCGGTCACGCGCTAAGCCGTGCTGTTTCAGCCGGACGGGCGTGCCATCGAGCGTGATCTCATGTTCGGGGAGGCGGCCAATAATCGGAAACAGGACCGGCGACTGTCTCGGCCATGCCGGTCCTGCGTTCCAGAGCAGATCGTCCGTCCCGTTATGCAAGGCGACCAGTTCGGCGCCATGGCTTCTGACCGAGGCTTTCAGCAGGCCGGTTCCGAAATCATGTCTGTCGTCCGTCACGATATCCGTCATGGGATGTCTCCTGTCAGGGGGTAGGATCAGGCGTTTGCGGCGTATCGCCCGGCTCGGTCGTATGGAAACGACGGAAATCGACTTCCACGCGCCCGTCCGGACGATTGGCGATCATATCTGAAAAACGGTAGCCGTGTTTCACATGTCCGATTTCGTAGGCATGACGGGCGAAAACGGTCTGGGACGAGATTTCGTCCGTCCCGTCCATCGTGATGATGATTTCCGCGTTCTGATCGATCAGCGTCTCGGCGGACAGGCCATAAAGCGGGCTCTGTGCATCGATCAGATGGGTTGCGTTCAGACTGATCCGGAAGATCGGCATGTGGGACTGCACGAGCGTCAGGCGGTCGAAACGCCGGACCAGACGTCCGCGTTCGTCCGGCATCAGGCGCGTGAGGGTCATCTCGATATTGGCGGACAGAATCAGGGTCCGGCGCTGGTTGGCAATGCGAATCGTGAGAGTGGGGATCACGTCGTCATAGGAGACGACCGCGACATGACTGAACAGGACGCGGGCGCGGGGGCGCGAAAAGCGGGCGAAGACCAGCCCTGTGGCGAGCGCGTTCAGCATCATGCCCGCCAGCACTTCGAACGAGACGATGGTGTTTGTCAGTCGTCCGACTGGAGCCATGGTGCCGTAGCCCACGGTCGAAATGGTTTGAACGCTAAAGAAAATATCGTCGAGGAAATCCCCGTTCGGAACGCCACTGACGCTGTGCGGGATGACGTAATACATCAGGGCAAAGGCGACATTGATGACCAGATACAGCCCCATGGACGCCCAGAAGAACGTGAACCAGCTCATGGTCATGAGGGTGTGGTAGAGATCCCCGAAAACCCCGGCATCCAGACCGGTGCGGATGATGTCGCTGCGGCCGTTCTCTTCGAGAACATGCGCCCGGATCCTGTTGACCGTCTCGACGACGGTGGGATGTCCGTGCTGTGATTCTGGCGCCCCCGGATCAGGTCGGGCTTGCATCCGTTTCCGGTGGCGCCAGTGAATCATGGGGTCAGCTCCTGTTCCTGCGGGCGCTGCTCAGTTCGCTGACAACGCCGTGAAGGGTGCGAAGCTCCTGTTCCGTGACTTCGCCTCTGGTGAAGAAATGACGCAGGTTCCGCACCATGCCGGGGCGTTTCTGCTCGTTTCTGAGGAAATTGGTCTCATCCAGATCGCGGATGAGGTGGGACATGAAATTTTCCATCTCCCCCTTCGTCGCCACATGCGTCTCATTGGTCATGAGTTCGCGCGGTGGCGTCATGTCCTCGGTCAGGAACCACTCATAGGCCATGATGAGCACGGCCTGTGCGAGGTTGAGGGACATGAATTTCGGGTTGAGCGGATAGCGGACCAGCGTATCGGCGCGGGCCATGTCCTCGTTGTCCAGCCCTGCGCGCTCGGGTCCGAACAGGATGCCGGTGCGCAGGCCGCGGGTGGAGGCGACGCGCAGTTCGGCCGCGGCACCTCGCGCGGTCATGACCGGCTTGACCACATGGCGCGGGCGCGGACACGTTGCGAAAATACGGTGCAGGTCCGCCACCGCGTCGTCCACGGTTTCGAAAACCTGCGCCGCATCCAGAATCCGATCCGCGCCTGACGACGCATACCAGGCGCGTTCCTGCGGCCAGCCGTCGCGCGGTGCCACAATGCGCAGATGGAACAGGCCGCCATTCGCCATGGCGCGCGCGGTCGTGCCGATATTCTCGGCAAGCTGCGGACGCACCAGAATCACAACCGGATCAAAGTCTCCAAGGGGGCCGATATCCGCCCCGCCGTCACGTCCGGTCATGATTACGCCTTTCGCCATGTTGTGCCACCGGGGCCGTCTTCAAGGGTAATGCCATCGGCGGCAAGCTGCGCACGAATGGCATCAGCACGGGCGAAATCGCGGGACTTGCGGGCCGCAAGGCGCTCTTCGATCAGGGTTTCGATCGCACTGGCATCCACACCGGACTGGAACCACTCGGCGGGGGTGACATTGAACAGGCCCAGCATCTTTCCGGCAGCCAGAAGACTGGAGGCCGCGTCCTGATCGCCCTGCATGGCGGCGTCCGCCAGCGGGTGGAGGGCCGCGATGGCCAAAGGCGTGTTCAGATCGTCGCACAGCGCGTCCATGACCGCTGCCGGAACAGCGGCACCCGGTTGCGCATCGCCGCGTTCAAGTGCCCGGTACAGCCGATCCAGTACCCGACGGGCTTCTTCCAGCTTGTCCCAGCTGAAATCCAGCGTGGAGCGATACTGCGCGCCCAGATACAGCAGGCGCAGCGGTTCGGCGGGCGAACGGTCCAGCACTTCGCGGATCGTGAAGAAATTGCCGAGCGATTTCGACATTTTCTCGCCGTTCGACAGCAGCATCCCGTTATGGACCCAGTGCGTGGCGAATTTGCCGTGCGGATGGCAGCACATGGACTGCGCGCGCTCGTTCTCATGGTGCGGGAACAGCAGATCGTCGCCGCCGCCATGAATGTCGAAGCTCTCGCCCAGATAACGGTGCGACATGGCCGAGCATTCGATATGCCAGCCCGGCCGTCCGCGCCCATAAGGGCTGTCCCAGCCCGGCAGCTCCGGCTCGGACGGCTTCCACAGCACGAAATCGCCCGGATCACGCTTGTAGGGTGCAACTTCAACACGGGCACCCGCGATCATGTCATCGAGCGAGCGGCCCGAAAGTGCGCCATAGGACGGGAAGCTGCGGACTGCGAACAACACATGCCCTTCGGCTTCATAGGCATGCCCGGTTTCGATCAGCTGCGCGATCATCTCCAGCATATCGTCGATATGATGGGTCGCGCGGGGCTCGATATCGGGCGGCAGAATGAAGAGTGACGCGAGATCTTCATGAAAGGCCTGCGTCGTGCGTTCGGTCAGGGCGGAAATGTCCTCGCCGTTCTCTTTCGCGCGCGCGTTGATCTTGTCGTCCACGTCGGTGACGTTGCGGACGTAAGTGACGCGCGGATACAGCGTCCGCAGCAGACGAATGAGGATATCCGCGCACATCATGGCCCGCAGATTGCCTATATGCGCGCGGTCATAGACGGTCGGTCCGCAGAAATAGACGCGCACATTCTCAGGATCGAGGGGCGTGAACGGTCGCTTTTCGCGAAGATGGGTATCGTGCAGGCGGAGCACGTGTGCAGCAGGATCGGCCATATGCCGATCAATGCGCCAGCCTTGGTTTGGGCGCAACAGGCTTGTTACTCTTGTCGGCAGGTTTGACGCCTGTATTAGGGAGGCATGAGCAGCACCTTTTCCAGTCATCCGCCGTCTGACCCGACAACGCCACGCAATCATGCCTTAACGCTCGTGCGGATTGCGCTGCCGTTGGCCCTGTCGCAGCTCTCCGAAATGGCGATGGGTGTCACGGATACGGTCCTGCTTGGCGGTCTCGGGGTGACGGAACTGGCCATTGGCGGTCTGTCCAGCACGTTCTTCTTCACGACGATGGTGACGTTTCAGGCCATTCTCGGTGGGGCAGGGGTGCTTCTGTCGCATGGGCGCGGCGCGGAAGATCATGGTCGCACGTCCCATGACGGGCGCAGCGTCATGAGCGCAACCCTCTTACTCGCCATTGCGGTTTTCGTTCCGTGTGCCCTGCTGCTAGCCTTTTCGAAAACCATCTTCACTTCCATCGGCGAACCGGCGGAAGTCATCACGCATGGCAGCCGCTTCATTGATATTCTGCTGCTGTCACTTCTGCCTGATCTGGCTGTCATTGGCGTTCTGCGTGTCGCGCTGCCGGCGCTGGGCGCCGAGACGCTGCTGCTCTGGATCATGCCGGCCATGGCGGTCTGCAACGGGCTGACCAATGCGGCGCTGATCCACGGCTGGGCAGGACTTCCGGCTATGGGGCTTTATGGTTCGGCAACGGCCACCACCCTGACGGGCTGGGTCGTTAGCTTTGCCCTGTTCGGACTTTGCCTGACCCATGAGCGCGTCAGGGCGGTTCTGAAACCCGCGCCTGTGCAGTGGGCCGTCATGAAGGATCTGCTGAAGCTCGGCGGACCGATGATGATGGGGGCTGCGGCCGAGATCCTGATGTTCCAGATTACTAGCCTGCGCGCCGGTGAACTCGGAACGCCCAGTCTTGCGGCCCATCAGGTCGCGGTCAATGTCAGTTCGCTGCTGTTCATGGTGTGTCTGGCGATCGGTCAGGCGACGAATGTGCGTGTAGCCTACTGGCGCGGAGCAGGGCGCATGGAGCAGGGGCGTCGCGCGGCCCTGACCGGAATGGGCATCGTGCTGATGTGGAGCCTTGCCACATCCTCGCTGCTGCTGATCTGGCCGGAAAAGATCCTGCCGCTCTATTTCTCGAATCGTGCGCCGGATCCTGAAACCACGGCGCTTGTCGTGACGCTCCTCAAGATTGCCGGGCTCTACCAGATTGCGGATGGCCTGCAATGCGTCTTCAGCGGTGCCCTCCGGGGCTGCGGAGACGCCGTGACTCCCATGCTGATTGCCATGGCGAGTTATGGTCTGGTCGGCCTGGTCTTCGGCGGCTGGCTGGCTTTCCATCAACATTTCGGCGTTGAAGGTCTCTGGATCGGCATGGCGCTGGCGCTGGCCACGACCTGCGTGGCCTTCGGGATCAGGCTGCTTCGCGTGATGCGGAAACCTTTGCCTGCCACATCGTGAGACCGTAAATCACCAGTCCCAGCGCAGAGAAGATGGCGCCACCCCAGCCAACGGACCCCAGCCCGAACCCTGAACTGACCAGCATGGCTCCAAACCAGGCCCCGAAGGCGTTGGCCATATTGAAAGCCGAGTGGTTGAGCGAGGCCGCCAGTGTCTGGGCGTCCCCGGCGACTTCCATTAGTCGTGTCTGAAGGGCAGGTGAGAGCATGATGATCCCGGCCGGAACCAGGAACGTGATCGGCAACATGGCGTAAGGCGAGGGCAGCAACAGCCAGAACCCCAGCATGAAGACAATGCTGACCGTCAGGGAGACGATCACCGTCCGGTCGATGCTACGGTCCGCCATGGCCCCGCCGAACGCATTGCCCGCTACCATGCCCAGTCCCCACACGACCTGATAGACAGCCACGAGCCAGCCCGGAAGCTGCGTGATGTCCGTCAGTCCGGTTGTGAGGAAGGTGTAGATTCCGAACAGTCCACCAAACCCGACTGCGCTGGTCAGCAGCGTCAACAGAACCTGAGGCCGTTTGAAAGCGCCGAGTTCGGTCAGCGCGGTTGCGCCCGGATGCGGCCTGTCACGAGGGGCGAAGAACCAGATTCCCACGAAACACACGAGGCCCAGTGCCGCAATAACCCCGTAAGTGATGCGCCAGCCGACATGACTTGCAGCATATGTTGACAGTGGTGATCCGATAACGGTCGAGATCATGATGCCGGACAGCACACGTCCGACTGCCCGTCCGCGCCGTGCACGCTCGACCATCGATGCGCCGATCAGAGCCGAAACGCCGAAAAACGCGCCATGAGGCAGTCCGGTCATGAACCGCATGAGTTCAATGCCAGCAAGGTTCGGCATCAGAATGCTGCCGATATTGCCAGCGATGAACAGGCACAGCAGACAGAGCAGAAGTGTGCGCCGCGGCAGACGCGCGCCAGTGATCGCAATCAGCGGCGCTCCGACGACAACCCCCATCGCATAAGCCGAGATGGCCCAGCTCGCCTGCGGAATGGTGATGTTCAGGGAATGGGAAAATTCCGGCAACAGACCCATCATGGCGAATTCGCCGGTGCCGATGGTGAATGTCGCCAGCATGAGGGACAGCATGGCCGGTCCGACGCCGTGGGGCGGTCGCACCCGTTCGACGTCGAGAGGTTCGATGGAGTCCATGAGGAGAGTTCCGGGAATGGGGGTCAGGACCGTCCTGCCATTGCCGGGCTCTGAAAAGCTGTCGTGGCACCCCATCTTTGAGGAGCCACGACGAACAGATCAGTCTTCGGTGGGCAGGCGGATGGTCTGACCCGGATAAATGTCATCCTTGGCCGTGACAAGCGGCTGATTGGCATCCAGCAACTCATCGCCGGTGATGTCCTGCGGCAGCTTGTCCGCAACCTCATCAAGCGTTTTGCTTGTCTTGATCTCCAGAAAATCCGGGTCCGGAGTTCCGGCGGGCACGGCAATTTCGGCCTCGACTGCGGAGACGCCCGCGACATTGCCTGCTGCAAGGATCATCTGGTCGCGGTCCTTGGCGTTGTCCGCCTTGCCACGCAGATAGATCGTGCGGTCATCGATCACCAGATGGGACATATGCATCTGGGCGAGACCGAATCTCTTGAAGGCACGCTTGATGACGCTCTCCCCGGGCTTGGGGGGCAGGGGCGCATCAAGGGACTGCACCAGTCCTTCGAGGGAACCTTCGCCGATACGGCCGGCCTTGGGATTGAAGCGGTAGATTTTCATACTGAAACTCGAAAAATCGTGTTGCTCCCCTTCAGGAGTGCTCGGAAAAAAGCGAAGGGGAGATCCGGACAGTCAGCGCAACCGGAAGAGAGATGGTTGCGCAACTTCCTGGTCCCCACTGCAAGAAAATGACCACGCTTGCAAGCAGGTTTTGATTGACCCCGTCCGGGGACTCCTGTAGGCGCGACGGCACAGCCGGAAACGTGGACGTACCGGCCGGTCCATCAGTGCGGGAGTCTGCAACCCCGCCGGTCCGGCATCTGGGTGCGCGCCCGCTCTTTCCAATCCGGGAGAGAGCCTACCGGCACAACAAAACGGACCGCCATGCAGCATGGGGCGGTTCTGATGAGTACAGGGGTCAACCCATGTCAAAGCGTCTTGAGAGCAAGTACAAGATCAACCGCCGCCTCGGCGTCAACCTGTGGGGCCGTGCCAAGTCCCCGGTCAACCGTCGCGAATACGGCCCCGGCCAGCATGGTCAGCGCCGCAAGCAGAAGCCTTCCGACTTCTCCATCCAGCTGATGGCCAAGCAGAAGCTCAAGGGCTACTACGGCAACATCAGCGAGAAGCAGTTCCGCAAGTATTATGACGAAGCCGTCCGTCGCAAGGGCGATACGTCCGAGAACCTGATCGGTCTGCTCGAGCGTCGTCTGGACGCCGTTGTGTACCGTCTGAAGTTCGCGATCACGCCGTTCGCATCGCGTCAGTTCATCAGCCACGGCCACGTCACGGTCAACGGCAAGAAGGTGAACATCCCGTCCTACCTCGTGAAGGAAGGCGACGTCATCGAAGTTCGTTCCTCCTCCAAGCAGCTCGCCATTGTGCTCGACGCTGTGCAGACGGGTGAGCGCGACACGCCGGAATACGTTGAAGTCGATCACCGCCAGATGAAGGGTACGTTCCTGCGTATTCCGGTTCTCACGGACGTGCCTTATCCGGTGCAGATGGAACCGAACCTGGTTGTCGAGTTCTACTCCCGCTGATCCTGAACCGGGCTTTTGGGCCCGGATCGGAATGCGACCGGAAAATGCCGGATGGGTTCTCCCATCCGGCATTTTTTTATTCTGGCTGGAAGAGGCGGTAGTGATGTATCGTTCTGTTGCCGAGTGATGCGGTCTGTGTCGCAGGGAGTGGGGCAGAGGCACATGCGATCTGGGCTATGGATCATTCTGATTTTCGCGGGTGTGTGCGTTTCTGCGCAGGCACGCGGCATCAACACCTTCATTGCACCCGACATGCACTATCATCCGCCACCAACGGGGCCTCATCCCGTCCACTGCAAGGATGGAAGCATTGTCTGGACGCCCAGACGCTGTCGGGTCATTCCGCCTGTGATGGAGCGTACGGCGGCGGGAAAGACCGTGGATTCCGTGCGTAATGTCGTTCGCAGTCTCACAGGGCATACACTGGGGTTCCGCTGGTAAGTTCGCGCGGGAACAGCGCCTTTCTCCCTTGACGGAAAAAGCCGGTTTCTCCACATTGCGCCTCCCAACGGAAAAGCACATTTTCCGGGTGTCCCCCACTGTTGTCAGACGTGCTATCTGACCCCGGACACTGCGAGGGAGCCGGTCCCGGACTTCTCCCGGATTTGCTGTTGTCATCGGAGGCATCATGTCAGAGGCGCAGAGCGCTGAAATCAGCCGCGAGATCGCTCGTCGGCGTACGTTCGCAATCATTTCCCATCCTGACGCCGGTAAGACGACCCTGACCGAACGCATCCTGCGAGCGGGTGGTGCGATCCAGATGGCGGGCAATGTCCGCGCCAAGGGCGAACGTCGTCGCACGAAGTCCGACTGGATGGGGATCGAACGCGACCGTGGCATTTCCGTCGTGACATCGGTCATGACCTTCGAATATGGCGACTGCGTCTTCAACCTGCTCGATACGCCGGGCCATGAAGACTTCTCCGAAGACACCTATCGCACCCTGACGGCCGTGGACTGCGCGGTCATGGTCATCGACGCTGCCAAAGGTATCGAAGACCGGACCCGCAAACTGTTCGAAATCTGCCGCCTGCGCGACATTCCCATCGTCACCTTCATCAACAAGATGGACCGTGAAGCGCAGGACTGTTTTGCGCTGCTCGACGAAATCGCCAATACGCTTGCGCTGGACACGTCTCCGGCAACATGGCCGATCGGGCGTGCAGCCAAGTTCATTGGCACTTATGATCTGCGGACGCAGGAAGTGCATACGAAAGAGCCTGTCGGCGAAGACGATCCCCGCATCATCCAGATGCGCGAGGAAGTCGAACTTGCCGAAGCCGCACTTCCCCTGTTCGATCAGGACTCCTTCGACGCGGGCCATCTGTCCCCGGTCTTCTTTGGCTCGGCCATGAAGGAAATCGGTGTGACGGACCTGCTCGACGCGCTTGTGGCTTATGGTCCCCCACCTCGTGCGCAGCAGACCGAAACACGCGAGGTCAAGGCTTCCGAAGATCAGGTCACGGCGCTGATTTTCAAGATTCAAGCCAATATGGACCCGAACCATCGTGACCGTATGGCTTTCGCCCGCGTCTGTTCAGGCCGTCTGACCCGTGGGATGCGCCTTAAGCATGTCCGGACCGGTAAGCAGTTTGCCCTGCATACACCGCAGTTCTTCTTCGCCCGTGACCGCCAGCTTGCCGAAGAGGCGTTCGGTGGCGACGTTGTTGGTATTCCGAACCACGGCACGTTACGGATTGGCGATACGCTGAGCGAGAGCGAAGATCTGCGCTTTACGGGCGTGCCACACTTCGCCCCCGAAATTCTGCGCCGTGTCCGTCTTGATGACGCGATGAAGGCCAAGAAGCTGCGTCAGGCCCTTGTGGAGCTGGCCGAGGAGGGTGTGGTGCAGCTTTTCCGTCCGCAGGATGGCCTCTCGCCGATCGTGGGCGTGGTTGGAACGCTCCAGCTTGACGTGCTTCAGTCCCGTCTTCAGGGCGAATACGGTGTGACCATCGGCTTCGAGAGCACGCCCTACTCGCTGGCCCGCTGGATCACGGGTGACCGCGCCAAGATCGAGATGTTTCAGGATATGAACCGCTCTGCCATGGCCGACGATCTGGATGGAGATCCGGTTTTCCTCGCGACCTCTTCTTTCATGATGCGCCGGACCATCGAGATGAATCCCGATCTTGCGTTTCATGACATCAAACAGATCGGCATGTCAGCCGCCTGACAAGAAAAACCCCCGCTCTGAAAGGAGCGGGTTTTTTTTTATCATAGTCCCATCAGGGAGAGGATGTCGGCAAAACTCCGTAGCGATGCACTCTGCACCACTAGTGTCCGTCCGATCTGAAGCGCTTTCTGTCGCGCCAAAAGACGATCCTTTTCGGTGCGGCACAATTCGTAGTCGGCGACCTGTGCAAACCCGACCGTCCGTCGGATCATTTCCAGTCCACAAAATCCCGCCGTATCGCGCAGGATACTATTCAGGAACGCCTCGATCAGATCCTGACGGGCCGCAGGTTCGGAGAGTGTCCAAAGATCGCCGCCGTCTTTCGAGAGGCTGGAGCGTAATTCTGTTGAGACGCTTTTCCAGAAGGCCAGCATTTCGCTTCTGAGGAACGCAACCTTGTAGGGGGCGGCGCAGAGATGCAGCGCCAGATTGCCCAGATAAAGCCCGCAGTCGAACCCGACCGGCCCCATCGTAGCGAACTCGCCGTCAATGACGCGGACATCCGAACCGTCCAGCATGATCGAGCCGGTGTGCAGATCGCCATGAAGCAGCGCCTGCCTTGCCGTCAGGAAGCGCTCCTGTAGTCGGCCGACAGCGAGGTGCAGTGTTCGGTCGGTCTGAAGTGCTTTCACGTCTTCGCGCAGACCGGCTTCCGGTTCCGGGTTGCGATCGCAAACGCGGTACGGGTCTGTCAGGATCAGATCGACCGTAATGCGGGTGAGGGCGGTATTGCCGGAAAACTGCTCCAGCAGGCGCGCTCCGGCCTCAAACGGCTGGTTTACCCATCCTGTCGCCTGCACGGTTCTGGCAATATAGGCACCGATCACGGCGGAAAATCCCGGAGCCGCCCGGGCCGCGATCAGCGCCGATCGCAGAACTTCATGCGCCGTCAGACATTCCATGACGATCAGAAACAGATCTGCATCATAGGCCAAGAACTCCGGCATCAACCCCGGAACGGCAGGTGCCACAGTCTGCATATAGCGTGATTCATACAGCGCCCGCTCCAGCGGCATGGGCCAGTCCGGCGCCACGCGGACATGAGGCAGAGCCTGCTTGCAGCAGAGAACTCCAACCGGACCGTCTACCAGAAACACCGTGTTGAGATTGCCGTCGCTGACCTCCCGGATGCTCCAATCCGCAGCCTCGCCTCCCAGTCGTTCCGACAGATCCGGCTGCTGTGCGAGCCAGTCCCGTAGCCCTGAAGCATCCAGAATACGGTAGGTCATCGGTTTCGCTCCAGCATGGCGGATAATGTAGGGACGAGCGGTGTGGGCAGTGTCGTATCGGGCCGGATCAACATCAGCCTCTGGTATTCTGCATTACCCAGACGGTTGCAGCGTTCTTTCAGAGATTCGAAATCCAGCGTGGCGATGATGTCCATGCCGATATCCACAATATGGGTCTGCGGGTGTTCACAGGCCAGAAGACAACCTCCGATGTGACATTCCATCTCAGACACCCCCAGTTCTTCAAGACATTCCGCCATCAACTGGGCCGCCAGATCAATCTGCGCCTCGCCATCGCGGCTTTCCACATTGCCCGCTGGAGCGCCCTGCCAGTATCCGGGCAGGTAAATGGATGTTTCTGAACGCTGCCCGATGACGATCCCGTCGGTTGTCCGCAACAGGCCTACGACCGCCAGTGGACGCAGAAAATCCGCACCATACAGATCTGGCTCCCGCATCTGGGCCAGAACCCGCCTGTATTCCGACCAGTGCCCGCTGATGATTTCAGCTTCGATGACATCGGCACAGAAAACGCGCCCGTTATAGAGCGTGGGATGTTTCGCAAGTGCGGCATTCCAGTGTGATGCTACACGACTTTCGATCGCTGGAGACAGGTCCGGCATAGGCCGCGCGATCCGAACCGCGACCTGAGGGGCCAAAGGGGTGACGGGCCATGCAGATCGAAAATCAGTCATCGGTCGCTCCGGATGAGGCAGCGGAAGGGGAGTCTTTCATGGACCGGAACTTTCGGGTCCGCAACGCCCCCTTCAGGGCATGTCCAGTCGGATTGAAACCGGGCAGTGATCTGAAAGACCCTCAGGGGTCGTATCGTTTTTATAGGTCATGACCCGCAGGCTGTCCGGCACGAGCCAGTTCTGTGCCGCATTGCCGAGAAGAATATGGTCGATGAAATATTCGCCGCCCCAGCACGGACTGGCCTTGCCCGCTGTTGTTAGCGTCACCGGCGTTTCAGTCTCGATCTGCTGCATCAGCGGATCATGCAGCGTCAGGCGCCGGTTGAAATCCCCCAGAACGGCATAGGCCTCGCCCTCGTCCTGTCGTTCGAGCATCCAGTCCTGCATGACGCGGACCTGCTGATACAGGGTAGGGCAGGAGTGCTGACGCTGGTTCAGCGGCTGGTCCCAACACCCTGTCTTGAGATGCACGACCAGCAGACGCAGGGTGGCGTGTTCATCGCTGATGGTGACGTCCAAGCCCCCGCGGAGTTGATGAGGCGCATCTGGTGCCGCGACATTGAGGGCCGAGAGTTCCTCATTGACCGTCACATGCAGATCACGACGGACGGCGACGCCTACTCTCTGCACCACCGCATCAGGCGTCATGACGATCTGATATGTTTTAGGGTTGAAAACGCGGGAAGCGACGATCGGGCCGTCCACTTCCTCAAAAGCCACGACATCAGAGTCCAGATGCCGGGCATAAGCCGCGAGTTTTGAAAAATCGCGATGCTCTCCACCGGGAACATCGTCCGGCAGTGCTCCATCGCCCGTAGAGCGCAGGGTCAGCCAGTCCATGTTCCAGGTTGAGAGTTTCAGAATATGCGCCGAAGCTGTTCCCATGCTGGCGATCCCTATAAGACCGGCCAGCACGGAAGTAGTGGCCTGTTTCAGGCGGCCTGTCCTTCGGTAACACGCATTTCCTCAAGAACGCTCTCGACGGTGCGTGTCTTGCGTGTGCTCTCATCGATGATGAGGATCTCGCCCTTGGGAATGTCGTAGAACCAGCCCTGAAGCTTCAGTTCGCCCTGTGCCATAGCCCGCACAACGGCAGGATGGGTGCGAAGATGCACAAGCTGGAGCATGACGTTGTATTCGGCGAGCGAACGGATGTCTTCCGGGCCGGCATCCTCTGCCTTCAGGTTGCCAAGTGCTGCGCGAGCGGCTTCACCGTGGCGCATCCAGCTCTTGACCGTCGGCAGATTGTCCAGCTTCGGGGAATTCAGATCCATCAGCGCGCCCATGGCGCCACAGTTGGAGTGACCGCAGATGATGACGTTCTTTACCTTGAGCGCGCCAACTGCATATTCGATCGCAGACGACACACCGCCCAGCATTTCGCCATAGGCCGGCACGATATTGCCGACATTGCGCACGATGAACAGCTCACCCGGCTCTGTCTGGGTAATCAGACTTGGGCTGATCCGGCTGTCCGCGCAGGTGATGAACAGGGTTGACGGAGACTGGCTGGAGGCCAGACTCTCGAACAGTTCTGCACTCTCGGGATAAACGTCCGTTTCGAATTTCCGGACGCCGCCCAGCAGTTTCGCCAGAGTATCACGACCACAGGCCATGGTGTTCTCCTTCATCTTGAACTACCGGGCAGTTAGAAGGCTTTATCAGGACAGGTAAAGCATGATTCCGGTCAACCCATGCTTTGTCACTGCCCTGACATACCATGATGCGATTGCTTATGCGGCTTCCAATGTCGTGCGCAGCATTGCAAAGACCGCATCCGCATTGGCATCCGGTCCACCGGCCTGAGCCATATCTGGCCGTCCGCCGCCACCTTTGCCACCCATCAGCGCAGATGCTTCACGGACCAGCTTGACCGCATCCAGACGGGCCGTCAGGTCCTTGGTCACGGCAATCACAATACTGCCACGACCATCCGCATTGGACATCAAGGCTACAACGCCGGACCCGATCTGCTGGGAAATGCTCTCTGCCAGCCCCTTGAGTTCTTTGGGGCTGACATCACCGAGATCGCGTGCCGAAAGTGTGATGCCGTTGATGCTCTCGGTCGCGCTCGTGCCTTCGCCGGTCGCCAGTTTGCGCTGAAGATCGGAAACCTGCGACGTCAGGGACTTGCGCTCTTCGAGCAGTGCCGCCACACGGGCAGCCGCGTCGGTGACGGGAACCTTGAGCAGATCCGCAATCTGTTTCAGGCGGCTTTCTGTTTCCAGGGACAGTGCTTCCGCAGCCAGACCACAAACAGCTTCGATCCGACGCACGCCCGCCGAGACACCGCTCTCTGAGACAATACGGAACGGACCGATCTCGCCTACGCGCCCCACATGCGTGCCACCGCAAAGCTCGATGGAATAGGCCGTACGATCGTCATCGCCCTTGCCCATCGAAACCACGCGAACCTCGTCGCCGTATTTTTCGCCAAAGAGCGCCATTGCACCTTCCGCAACGGCTTCGTCCTGCGTCATCAGGCGTGTCTGGACCGGAGCGTTCTCGCGAATGCGGGCATTGACCTCGGCTTCGACTGCGGCAAGTTCCTCATCTGTCAGCGGGCGTGGCTGGCTGATATCGAAACGCAGACGCTCCGGTGCATTCAGGCTGCCTTTCTGCGTGACATGCGTCCCGACCTGACGGCGCAGGGCTTCATGCAACAGATGGGTCGCGGAATGATGGCCGCGGACCGCCGTGCGGCGGCCGTGATCAATCTCGGCATGAACCGCCATGCCCGGTTTCAGCGTGCCTTCGACAACCTTGCCGTAATGGACGATCAGATCGCCGTTGCGCTTTTGCGTGTCTGTAATCTCGACACGAAGGCCAGCGGCTGTCAGCGTTCCATGATCGCCAACCTGTCCGCCGCTCTCTCCGTAGAACGGCGTCTGGTTCAGCAGAATCGCAACCGTATCATCGCTGGCGGAAGCTGAAGCCAGTTCGTCATTACCACGGAAGATGCCCTGTACTTCCGCATCGGCCTTTTCCGAAACATAGCCGAGGAATTCGCTGGGACCGTGCTTGTCGCGTGCATCAAACCAGACCGTCTCGGCAGCAGTATCACCCGATCCGACCCAGGCTGCACGAGCCCGCTTGCGCTGTTCGGCCATGGCGGTCTCGAAGCCGCTCTCGTCAACCGTACGACCCTTTTCGCGCAGGGCATCCTGCGTCAGATCGAGCGGGAATCCGAACGTGTCATAAAGCTTGAAAGCGACATCGCCGGGAAGGGCTTCAGTCTCTTCCAGGCGGTCCAACTCGTCAGAGAGCAGCGTAAGACCACGCTCCAGAAGAGCCGTGAAGCGTTCTTCTTCGCCCTTCATGGTCTGTGCGATAAGCGCTTGATGCTGGACCAACTCGGGATAGGCCGCGCCCATTTGCTGGATCAGCGCTGGGAGCAGACGATAGAAAACAGGTTTCTTCGCGCCCATCATGTGCAAATGGCGCATGGCGCGACGCATGATACGACGCAGCACATAGCCACGCCCTTCTTTGGACGGCAGTACGCCATCGGCAATCAGGAAAGCGGTAGAGCGCAGGTGGTCGGCGACAACGCGATGGCTCGACTTGAAAGCGCCGTCCGCGTCCTGATGCATCACATCAGCCGAGGCTTCGATAAGCGCACGCATTGTATCGGTATCATAGTTGTCGCGCTTGCCCTGCATGATCGCGGCAAAACGCTCCAGTCCCATGCCCGTATCGATCGAGGGGCGGGGCAGGGAATCGCGCGAACCATCCGGCTGATCGAGAAACTGCATGAACACGAGGTTCCAGATCTCGACGAAACGGTCGCCGTCCTCATCGGGGCTGCCTGGCGGACCACCGAAAACGCTATCCCCGTGGTCGTAGAAAATCTCGGAACACGGACCACATGGTCCCGTATCGCCCATACGCCAGAAGTTGTCGGACGTGCCAATGCGGATGATCCGGTCATCGGACAGACCTGCGATCTTCTTCCAAAGTTGCGCGGCGTCTTCGTCTTCCGCATAGACGGTGGCGAGCAGCTTGTCCTTGGGAAGCCCAAAATCGCGGGTCAGCAGCGTCCAGGCGAACTCAATGGCTTCGGGCTTGAAGTAATCCCCAAAGCTGAAATTTCCCATCATCTCAAAAAACGTATGATGGCGCGCAGTGTAGCCGACATTGTCGAGATCGTTGTGCTTTCCGCCTGCACGCACGACTTTCTGCGCCGTAGTTGCGCGAGAGTATGGGCGGGTTTCCTGACCGGTGAAGACGTTCTTGAACGGCACCATGCCAGCATTGGTGAACAGCAGTGTCGGGTCGTTCTGGGGCACGAGAGATGCCGAAGGAACGATGCGGTGGCCCTGTGCACCGAAATATTCGAGAAAGGCCGATCTGATATCGTTGGTGCTGGTCATGATAAGGGAGCGTCAGTTCCGGAAAAGCATGGAAATCGTCTGCCTGTCCTAGACTATTGTCGCAGCCTTGGAAATGCGGCCTTCAGTCATTGCGGTCATGCGCTCTGAGAGTACTATCTTCCAAGCCTGACAGATCAGGTTCGGGTTCTGGTGCCGTGAGTCCGGCGGCAGGGATTTCTACAGCCATCTGGACGAGTTCCAGCGGAGTTTCCGGTGTCTGGGCACGGAAGACGAGGCGTCGCGAAAGATTGAAATTGGCGACCATGCCACACAGCGCGCCCGCTGCCAGTGCCAGTGCTGGAAAATGTAAAGTCAGTGGAACCGTAGCGTAAAGCAGGAAAACCATTCCGCGGTTGAGAAGAAAGCCGAACGAATTCGCCAGCAGGAATCGGAGCCACTGCAGGATCATATGCTGGTTGTCGGCAGCGGATAGCCGGAAAGTCCAGAAGCGGTTGAGACACCAGTTTCCGGTGGCTGCGACGAAGTATGCCGTCAGGGTTGCTGCGACTAGTCCTATTGGCGGGCGCAGCAGGGACACCGTTCCCCAGTCCACAAGAAATCCGAGCGCCCCGACAATCCCAAATCGCAGGAACTGGTCAATGATTTCCGGGCGGCTGCGCGGATAAAAGATACGGCTGCGTCGCAAAGGACCATTTCTCCGATATGTCGGGATGGGGTGGCTCTAGCGTGCCGGGAAAGAAGCATGCAAGGGCGTTCTGTTTTCAGCCTGCATGGCTTCATAAAGAAAAAGGCGCCCCGAAGGACGCCTTTCTCAGAAACCGAAGTCGAAAACCCCGGCGTCAGATCATGTCTGAATTACTTCAGGATGATTTCGACGCGACGGTTCTGCGGCTCGCGGGTGTTCGGGCCAGTCGGCACCAGCGGATTGGACTCGCCGTAGCCGTGGATGTCGATGGCAGCAGCCGGGACACCGTCACGGATCAGTTCAGCCTTCACGCTGGAAGCGCGACGGTTGGACAGGCCAAGGTTGTACTTCACGCCGCGCGGACCCGGGTGAGCAGCAGAGTTATCCGTGTAGCCGTTGACTTCGATGCGCGTCGTCTGGACGTGCGTGGAAGCCTGGGCTGCCTGGGCAACGATCTCACGAGCACGGCCCGTCAGGTCAGACTTGTCCCAGTCGAAGAACACGAGATACGTGCGAGCCGGGGTCGGAGCGGGGGGAACAACGACCGGAACCGGCGGCGGCGGCGGGGGAGCCGTGTCGAAGGCATAGCGCAGGCCCAGGATGAACTGGTGCGAGAAGCGCTGGTCGAAGTTCACGTTGCCCTTGTGAACGCCGGAAGCGTTGTAGGACGTGGCGCGATACGGACCGTCTGCGAAAGTCTGGCCAATGAAACGGTATTCCGTCGTGACGGCCAGGCCCGGAACATTCGGGATGTCGTAAGCTGCACCGACGATACCCTGGTACGCGAAGCTGCCCTGTGTTCCGCCCATGCGGGTCACATTGCCGTTGTCGTACTGAGTCGTGGTCGGGTTGTAGTGCTGCCACAGGTAGCCAGCGCCAACACCAACGAACGGCGTGACAGGAACGTTCAGGCCGAAATTGGCGAGATCGATGTCATACAGGACATTGACGAGGCCGCCGTAAGCCTGATCGGAGCCACGAGTGGAACCCGTTGCTGCCGTGTGGTTGCGGTGGTTGAGCTGAGAGTAGTTGTACAGACCCTCGACTTCAACGCGCAGACCGTTGCCGAAGCCCCAGCCGAACGCACCGAAACCGGTGAAACCGTCGTGGTGACGGTACTGCGAGCGGGAACCAGCATTGTTGCTCGTGCCATCAGCCTGTGTCGTCGGCGAGAAATGACCGTGCTGGTTCTGGACCAGATTGTACCCACCACCCAGGTCGACATAGGGACCGGTGATCGTGCTGGCCATGGCAAGCGACGGTGCGGCGACCATCGACGTCATGGCAAGGAGTGCCGTGCGGAGACGCATGTTTTCGTCCTCTTAGTGACTAACGTTCGAGCCGTTGGAAAATGCTTTCACCAACGGACCCAGCGCGATGCATAAGCGCATATAGAACTCAGAGTTCCCGGCGACAAAGCCACTCAGGGGGTTCCAGCTCTACTCGGGGAAGGGGAGTGACATAAAAGCCACAATCCGTTTCGCCCGCTTCACGATCTACGCCTCGCGTCTACGCTGCCTTAGCTCATGGCTCCAGCAGACGCCAGAGCTTCCCGCAGAAAGCAGCTATGCAAAAGTGGTGGCAAAACAGGTATTTAGTCGAGGTATGACGAAATTTTAACATTCATCACGGACGGCAACCCTCGCGCACAAGCAGGTTACGCACTGTTTCTGCTGGAATTTCGCGTGTGGAGAAGGCTTTTCCGATCCCACGCAGCAGGACGAATGCAACCTTCCCATCCTGCATTTTCTTGTCCCGAGTCATGTGGTGCAGAAGTATTTCCGCCGAGAACGAGTCCCTGAACCAGTCAAAGCTCACGGGCATGCCCAGACTGCGCAGATGCCGGTCCAGTCGACTCAGGTCTTCGGCGGGGGCGTAACCCATCTCCACGGAGAGCGCCATGGCCAGATGAATGCCGATCGAAACCGCTTCGCCATGCAGAAGACGCCCGTCATATTCTAGTTCGGCTTCCAGAGCGTGGCCGAAAGTATGCCCGAGATTGAGCAGGGCGCGTCCTCCGACGGAGGCCTGTTCCTTCTCATCAGCAGCCACGACGGCCGCTTTGAAAGCGCATGCGCGACGGACCGCTTCCGCAAGTGCTGCGGGATCACCCGCCAGCACGTTCTGGCCGTAGTTTTCGCACCATGCGAACAGGTCCGGATCTGCAATCAGGCCGGATTTGACGATCTCGGCATACCCGGCGATACGCTGACGGCGTGGAAGAGTGGCTAGAGCGGAGGTGTCCGCCAGAACCGCGACAGGCTGATGGAACGCCCCGATCAGGTTCTTGCCTGATGCGGCATTGATCCCGGTTTTGCCGCCGACGCTGCTGTCCACCTGTGAAAGCAATGTTGTGGGGATCTGCACGAAAGGCAGTCCGCGCAGGGCCGTCGCTGCGACGAAACCTGCAAGATCCCCGACCACGCCGCCTCCCAGCGCGACGATGGTCGTCTTGCGCTCGATACCCGTGGACAGAAGCCGGTTCATCACGTCGGCGTAGCAGGCGAGGGATTTGCTTTCCTCGCCGCCCGGAACCGAGATCACATCTGCGCGAATGCCTGTTTCCTCGAAAGATGTCAGCAGGCGCGGCAGATGCAGTTCCGCCACGGTCTCGTCAGTAATGACGACCACGCGTTTCTGAGGCAGATGCGGGGCGAGCAGGGCGCCGGCACGGGAAATGAGATCGGGCCCGATCACCACGTCATAGCTGTGATGACTGAGCGCAACATGCACCGTCTCCGGCCTGCGATATTCCTCCAGAACTTCCCGTACCCGATGCACGCCCTGTTCCACGGTCTCGTCTCCACAATCAATAATGATGTCTGCTTCGGCGTAAACCGGATAGCGTAGCCCGACGAGGCGCTCCAGAACTTCGTCAGGGCGTCCCTGAGCCAGAAGCGGTCTCCCCGGGCGGCCCGCAACCCGTTTGATCAGCACATGCACGGGCGCGCGCAGCCAGATCGAGACGGCATGGAGACGGACCAGCCGACGGGTCTGGGCATCCATCCACGCCCCACCACCCGTCGCAAGAATGCAGGGCGGCCCGTCAAGAAGACGCTGGATGACGCGCCGTTCCCCGTCCCGGAATGCGGCTTCGCCATGTCGTGCGAAGATTTCGGGAATCGAACATCCGGCCGCGCGTTCAATTTCGACGTCGGCATCTACGAAGGGCAGGCCGCAGATCTGGGCAAGGCGCCGTCCGATGGTGGTTTTGCCAGCCCCCATCATCCCGACAAGGACGACCGTGCGTGACGGTACGCCGTCGGATGAGAAAAAGGGTTCCGGCTTGGCTGAAAGGGAGAAAGGCAGGCGTGACATGCTCTGCTACCTATCATAGGAGAAGGGGCACGTCCTGTCCTCACTTCGAGACCTTTTTCATGGCCAATATTGATCGTTCCATTTTCCGTCTGCCGTTCATCGGCGGAGCTGTCGCCGTCCTTCTCGTTCTGGGCGCTGGTGGAGCGTTCCTGCGTCTCGGCATGACTGCTACTCCGCCACAGCAGACCATGGTGCACAAAGACCTGTCGGGCGCGGCCTTCGCGAGTTCCGCTGCACCGCAGGCCGAGCTCCCCGCCATGCCGCCCGTACCGACAGCCCAGAACGCCGTCCAGACGACGGCCCAGACGCCTGCGGCTCCTGTCGTTGCATCGGGCACGACTCCAGCAGTTCCGGCTGCCCCCCCCACCGCTGCGCCCCTGACCCCTTCGACTCCGCTGCCGACGATGCCGGCTCCCAAGGCCGCCCCGACCCAGTCCGTGCCTGCGGCTCCGGTCGCACCGGCTTCCGCTTCCGGGCACTGACCAGTCCGTCATGCTGCGCTCTGGTGACAGCAGACATGTCGAGGCTTTCCTTGAGATGCTGGCTGCAGAGCGTGGTGCGGCGTTGAAAACGCGGCAGGCTTATGCTTCCGATCTTGCCGATTTTGCGGCACACTGCGCACCTGTAGCCCTCTGCGACGCGCAGGGGAGGGACGTTCAGTCCTATCTGGCCGAACTGTCCCGAGCTGGTCTCGCAGCACGGACGGCGGCGCGGCGGTTGTCCTGCCTGCGCCAATTCTATCGTTTCCTGATGCTCGAAACGGTACGTGAGGATGACCCGACCGAGCGGCAGCAGGCTCCGAAGATCGCGTCTTCCCTGCCCAGACCGCTCGACGAGGCGGAAATCCGCCTTCTGCTCGACACCGGCACGCGAGGGCATGAAAACGAACGCCGGGACATCGTCTCCCGTGCCGCGTTGGAACTGCTTTACACAACTGGACTACGCATTTCCGAACTGCTCGCTTTGCCTGCGACTTGTGTGCATGTGCGCGGCCCGATGCTGCTGGTACGCGGCAAGGGCGGGCGGGAACGTCTGGTGCCTCTGTCCCGGAGCGCGCGAGAGGCTGCCGACCAGCTTGTGCATTTCGACAGGGATCTGGCCAGTCCGTGGCTTTTTCCCGGACGCAATCCGCAAAAATCGCTTACGCGACAGGGATTCGACAAGATTCTGCTCGCCTGCGCCCTCAAGGCCGGGCTGGACCCCGATCGCGTCAGTCCGCATGTTTTGAGACACTCTTTCGCCAGCCATCTTCTCGCGCATGGTGCCGATCTGAGGGCGCTTCAGATGCTGCTGGGGCACGCGGATATCGCCACAACCCAGATTTATACGCAGGTTATGTCGGAGCGCCTGCGGCAGGCCGTGAGCGCGCATCATCCCTTGGCCCGTAAAGGCGTGTCAGACCTCGTGGAAGACTGAGAGAAACATTCCGCCTGTCTCAGGGACTGTTTCCCGGCGCGCAGGCGTGCTATCGGGCGGCCATGCGCCAATTCCTAGATTTCGAGAAGTCGGTCGCCGAACTCGAGACCAAAATCGACGAACTCCGCCAGATGGGCAGCCAGGGCAAGGCCTCAGGCACCAGCGGCATCAATATCGATGACGAGATTGCCCGTCTGTCCGACAAGGCCGACAAGCAGCTCCGCTCGACCTATTCCAAGCTGACGCCGCTGCAGAAAGTGCAGGTGGCCCGTCACGCCCAGCGCCCCAAGGCACTGGATTACGTGCGTCTGCTGACGACGGACTATACGCCGTTGTCCGGCGACCGCGCCTTCGGTGACGATGACGCCATGATTGGTGGTCTGGCCCGTTTCCGTGGTGAGCCGGTCGTCGTTGTCGGGACCGAGCGCGGTCACGACACAGAGACGCGCCTGAAGCACAATTTCGGTATGGCCCGCCCTGAAGGTTACCGTAAGGCACAGCGCCTGATCGAAATGGCCGGACGCTTCGGGCTGCCGGTCCTGAGCTTTATCGACACTGCCGGTGCATGGCCCGGAATCGACGCTGAAGCGCGCGGACAGGCTCAGGCCATCGCGAAGTCGATCGATGTGTGCCTCAAAGCCCCGGTACCTCTGATCGTGACGGTGATCGGTGAGGGCGGCTCCGGCGGTGCCATTGCGATCGGCGCGGGTGATCGCATCCTGATGCTCGAACACTCGATCTATTCCGTGATTTCGCCGGAAGCTGCGGCCTCCATCTTGTGGCGTGATCCGAAGCTGGCTCCAGCCGCAGCCGAAGCGCTCAAGCTGACGGCGCAGGACCTTCAGTCCCTCGGCGTGATCGACCGGATCGTTCCCGAGCCTATCGGTGGCGCCCAGCGTGCGCCGGAAGAGGCCGTCAAGGCGATCGGGAATGCGATTTTCGAAGAACTCGAATCCCTCAAGGGACTTACGGGCCCGGCGTTGATCCAGAAGCGTCGGGACAAGTTCCTGTCCATGACCCGCGCTCCTCTGCAGTGAGGCGTTCCTGAAAGCCGCTGCTCCTTCGCAGCGGCTTTTGTTTTTTCAGACTGTCTGCCTGTGCGGCGGTTCGCCCGCCAGCGGCTCGCGTCCATGCGCCATGATGAGATCATGGATCGCCTGTGCGGCTTTCCCGACGATCTCGCTGTCATAGCCCTTGGCCACGAGAGCCACGCCACTTGCGCCGTCTGGCAGGTGATAGGGATAGGACCCGAGATCAATCGTCGGAAAGCCTTCCTGCAACGTGGCCAGATCAGAGGCGAAATCACCTTCTTTCAGTCCCGCAGCATGCCAGCTTGCGGAAACGAGGGGAGCACCCTTTTCCATCTGTGGGACCAGCCATGCGACCATGGACGCAAAGATCGACGGCACCCCGGCCATCACATGCACATTACCGATGCTGAAACCGGGCGCCACGGACACCGTGTTGAGGATGGGTGTTGACCCTTCCGGCAGATAGGCCATGCGCTGCCGGGCTGCGTTGAAGCGATCCGCCCCCAGCGCCGCTTCCAGCAGACGGAAACTTTCTTCATGACGAACCAGCGGGGCGCCCATGGCCGTGGCCACGCATTCGGCGGTGATGTCGTCATGCGTCGGCCCGATTCCGCCGGACGTAAACACGATATCGAAAGCCGCGCTGCATTCACGAACCGTACTAATGATCCGTTCCGCAATGTCGGGAATGACCCGGACTTCCATGAGCCGGATGCCCTGCGCATTGAGCGCCTGAGCCAGAACGCGCGTATTCGCGTCCTGCGTGCGTCCCGAGAGGATCTCGTTGCCGATGACGAGAAAACAGGCAGTTTTTTGAAGCATGTGTCCGCTCCTGATAGTCTTCGCCACAGAACGTAACGGGTCGTCCCGCGTTGTCGAGAACAAACCTACCCCGAATTTTGGTTTTCATCAGGAGGAACCATGACCAGCAGCCCGCTTCATCAGCCCGAATGCCTTCTGGACCTGCGTGCGACACTGGGGGAAGGTCCGGTCTGGATTTCCGGCGAGAAATCGCTTTATTTTGTCGATATTCCAGAGGCGAAAATTCATCGCTTCACACCCGGAACGGGCGCGTACGAAAGCTGGAGCGCGCCGGATCGCGTGGCTTTTCTGCTGCCGGTCGAAGATGGGACGTTTCTGGCCGGTATGCCGGACGGACTGCGCCGTTTCGATCCGAAGAATGGCACTTTTTCCGATCACAAACTTGTCGAACCTGAAAAACCCGGTAACCGCCTGAATGATGGCTGTGTCGATTCACAGGGACGCCTCTGGTTCGGCACCATGGATGATGGCGAGGAGCAGCCTTCCGGCTCGATCTATCGCGTTGTGCATGAAGGAAGCGGCTTGAACATAACCCATCATGATGAAGGCTATACCGTCTCCAATGGTCCGGCCGTCTCCCCATGTGGAAAGACGCTTTATGTCTGCGACAGCCCGGAACAGACGATTTATGCTTTCGATATCCAGCCCGATGGCGAACTTGC
This sequence comes from Gluconobacter cerevisiae, assembly GCF_015244675.1. Lineage (GTDB taxonomy): Bacteria > Pseudomonadota > Alphaproteobacteria > Acetobacterales > Acetobacteraceae > Gluconobacter > Gluconobacter cerevisiae. Next base: position 292,702 of record NZ_JABCQO010000002.1, read on the forward strand.
GAACGAGCGGGTTTTTGCGCGGCTGGAACAGGGATATCCCGACGGGATCGTGACTGATAGCGAGGGCACGCTCTGGTGCGGCGTGTGGGGTGGTTCGCGCGTGGTGCGCTTCAGGCCGGATGGCACGGCACTGCCGTCCATTCCCATGCCGGTTACAAACGTGACCAAAGTGGCCTTTGGGGGCGAGGACCTGAAGACCGTTTTCGTGACAACGGCCCGCAAGGGACTGGATGCTGAAACGCTGGCGAAGGAGCCGCAGGCCGGTTCGCTGTTCGTGTTCCGCACGGATGTTGCGGGGGCGCCCCAGCAGGTTTTCCGTCTGAACGACTGACCTAGCCCAGAAGCTCCTGCAAAAGCGGGATCAGGGGCAGGTCCGGATCTGGCATGGGATAGCGGCCCAGATCCGATGCTGGAACCCATTCCAGGGTCTGACCTTCGCGCGGGGTGGGGACACCCCGCCAGCGGCGCACGACATAAAGCGGCATCAGCAGATGAAACGGCCCGGCATTTTCGCTGACGAACGTGAACGGTGCCAGACAGGAGCCGGTCAGATCGAGGCCAAGTTCCTCGCGCATTTCCCGGATCAATGCCTGCTCGGGCGTTTCCTCGCGCTCGACCTTGCCGCCGGGAAATTCCCATAGGCCCGCGAGACGTTTGCCTTCCGGTCTTTTGGCAAGAAGAATTCGTCCTTGTGTGTCCAAAAGTGCGGCTGCCACTACCAACAGTGTCCGCGGCTTAGGTGCCTCCACAACGACAGGAGTCACTTCGGCCTGCTGCACGGGAGCCTCAATTGGCTTTTGCACTTCAGAAAGAAATGTCGTCCGGGGGAGTTCGAGCAGATCGATCGGACAATCCTGCCCGCGTGACACGAAGCGTCGACTGGATATGCCTGTTTTTGTAAAACCGAGCTTGCCCAGAACGGCCAGAGACGCGGCATTATCCTGCGCCGCGTCCGCTGTGATTTTCTCCAGACGTAGAACTGTCAGTCCCCATTCGATCACGCGCCGGGCCGCCTGAGTGGTCAGTCCCTGTCCCCAAGCGCTCGGAGCCATCCAGTATCCCAGCGAGCCGGACCGCCGGTCCTCGGACAGAACGAGGCCGATCGCGCCCAGAAGCGATCCGTCACGGGTAATGGCAAAATGATGGGCGCTGCCCTGCGCACTGTCATGGCGGGTGGAATTGATCCACTGTTCTGCCAGATCGCGCGGGTAAGGAAAGGGCAGGCGACTGAGCATCCGCACAACGCTCCAGTCATTGATCAGACGATGGACGGCCGGGGCATCATCCGGCTGCAGGGCGCGCAGAACGAGGCACCCTGCTTTGAGTTCAGGTGTCATATCAGGATTGTGAAGCCTGCTGCTCTGTAGGTTTGTCGGCAGGAACGCCACATCGGGCCAGAAGTCGGCGCAGCATGTTGATGACCGGGAAGACTTCCTGGTTGCGGTCGCCACCCTGCTCGTTCCACGCCGCCTGTTCCAGTTCCACAATGTCACGGTCTTCTTTGAAGATCCGCTCTGTAAACGCGATGAGGAACGGCCACGCGATGTCCAGAACCAGCTTCGCCTTGGGGCGGCGGATCGAGAGCAGTCCGAAGACGCGGCAAGTCTTCTGTTCCGCATCCTGAGGGACATAGACAATCCACAGATCCATGACCGGCGGTTCATCACCCGTGGCAATGCGCAGTGTCTGGTACGGATATTCCGTCCGGATCGTCATGACGTCTTTATGGGCGTATTTCTCGCTCGCATCCCGGCGCTCGCCGAAAATGAACGTCTCACCCCAGGGCTGCTTGCCGCCGGTCCGGGCAAAGCTGTAGCGCGCCTCGACCAGCGTTGGCTCATCTCGGCCGCCCAGAAAGCGGGGTTTCATCTGGCCCATCTGCTTCATGTGCATGAACTGATGGTTCATATCCATCAGATTTTCATGCATGAAACTGTAATGGCACGCGACCGTCTCGCCGAAGCGGCGTGTCTTGTATTCGGGATTGCCGACCGATCCCATCTGCGGGAATGGCGTGCTTTCGGCTTTCGCAGGATCACCCGGGAAAATGAAAATCAGCCCGCCTTCCTCGCGGCACGGATAGGTCCGCACGCCGTTTGGCAGTTTGCCCTTGCCCAGATATGGGACGTCAATGCAGCGCCCGGAGCGTCCGTAGGCCCAGCCGTGATAACAGCACTGAACCGCTTCACCGCTGACTTTGCCCAGACTCAGTGGCACCTGACGATGTGCGCAGCGGTCTTCCAGCGCGAATACGCTGCCGTCCATCGGGCGTACAAGCGCGATCGGCTGTCCGGCATAGCGCGTGCCAATGGTCTTGCCGCGCTTGAGTTCACGCGACCACGCCACCGGATACCAGTAGTCGGGGTTGGACAGGACGCGCCGTAGATCTCCTGTCTTGCGAACCACATCCTCCACAGGAGAATATTCGCCGATATTCGGGTCGATTACCCGGTCCGTGTCCGAAGGAGAGTTTTCGGTAGCAGAAGAGACAGAAAGCGTCTGCGACATGAGTATCCTGATCCGTGATGAAACCGCGACATCGTCTTGCTGGAGACAAACCTAACAGGCAAAGCCCCACCACAGGAAGCGATCATTCACTCTCACAGAGCGCGTCTTTCCCGCAACATGCGGCACAAAAACCACCTTTTTCGTGTCATTGAAACATCATCTAGCAATGCTGGCGCTTTTCGCGGTGTGCAGGCACGTTTAGGACACCGCTTCCCAAAGTTTATAAAACCCAGATTCCGGAGTTTCGTCCACGGTGCGAACCAGATCCCTGCTGCTGTCCTCAATCGCACTGTTTGCAGTCCGCCAGTCCGCTCTGGCGGCTGGGCATCAGCCTCTTCCGGCAGGCGATGATGCTTCGCCGGTTTCGGTGTCCGCGCATCCGGCGAAACATCATGCTTCGAAAGCTTCTCCGAAAGCCGTTTCGGCTGCACCTGTACGGAATGGTGCGGATCGGCCCAAACCCATCCGTCGCAAGACCGAGGCTCTGGAATCCCGCGCGACCGAAAGCGTCGCCGTTACGGGGCGGCAACTGACCGGGCGCGATGCCGAACAGGCTGTCTCCAAAGCCATCATGCGGCAGTACGTCCCCGGAACCAGCGCTTATAAGATGCTGGATCGTACGCCGGGCGTAAGCTTCACCTCCACCGATCCGTTCGGTATCGACAGCTTCGGCGCCAATCTTTACGTCCGCGGCTTCTTCATGAACCAGATGGGTGTGACGGTTGATGGCGTTCCCCTGAACGACCAGACCTACCAGTCCGTCAGCGGCATGAGCCTCGCCTCAGCCATCATTCCCGATGACATCCAGTCCATGCGTATGTCGCAGGGCGCAGGATCTGTTGAACTGCCTTCCATGAACACGCTGGGCGGGACGATCCAGATCGGTTCTTCGGACCCCGATGACAAACGGGGCGGCAAAGTGAGCCAGTCTTTTGGCAGCTATGGCTCCTACCGTACCTATGTCCGTCTGGATTCTGGAAAGCTGAACCAGACCGGCACGAAGCTCTACACCTCCTATGCCCGAACCGACGAGGGCATGTGGATGGGCAGCGGCGATCAGTTCATGCAACAGGTCGATGCCAAGCTCGTGCAGCCGATCAACGAACGCAGCCGCATGTCCGCTTTCTTCAACTGGTCCAGCCTTGCCCAGTGGAACTATCCCGATACGTCCATCGGTATTCTGAAGAATATCGGTTGGCGCACGCCACATCTTTATCCAAATTACGGTCTGGCTTACGGCATCGCCAACGGCACGCGTCCTTACCCGGCGGGTTATAACAGCGTTCCCGGCATCGATGGCTCCAATATTGCCATGTATGATGGTGGCCAGGCCGAAACCAATTACATGGGTGGGCTGCATTTCGACCTTGCTCTCACCGACCATCTAACCTGGAATACCACGCTCTACGGTCACAGCCAGACGGGCTATTATAGCTATACCGACAGCGATCCGGCCGATCAGGTCGAGGGGGGCGCTCCGCTGTCCGAAGAAGTCTGGCAGAACCGTCAGGAGCGTTACGGTTTCGATACCAGCCTGCGTTACAAATGGGGCCGTCATACGATTGAGGGCGGTGTCTGGTATGAAAACAATAACCAGAAAGCCGGTGTTTTCAACTATCGTCAGCCCATTCTGGGGCAGGGCGCACCGCTCAAGGCTGTCGGGCCTTATGACGTTTATGGCCCAGCCTATCTGCAGGGTTATAACTTCCAGTGGAACACCAACGTCATGCAGTTTCACCTTCAGGACAGCATCCAACTGGCTGAAGGTCTGACGTTGCATGCCGGTTTCAAATCCATGACTGCCACCACATCCGGCGGTGCGCAGTATAATAATTCCGACTGGACGGGCGCCGATGCGTTGCCTAACGGGTCGCTTACGGCGTCTCAGGCCTTCCTGCCACATGTCAATCTGGACTGGCACATCAACCGTCACCACGAGATCTATGTCGACGTGGCCGAAAATATGCGCGCCTACGAGGTCTCGGCCTATGGCGTGGCGAACTCGGTCTATTCCGTGCAGGATCAGGCGACGTTCCAGGCCCAGAAGAAGTCTCTCGAACCGTCAAAGGCCTGGGTCTATCTTGGTGGTTATCGCTATTCGTCCAAACTTCTTCAGGTGAATGCGACCGTCTATCACGCCAGCCTGATTCATCCGATTCTGGCCGCTGCCGTGGGCTCCCTGACTAATCCGGTCTCGCAGGTCATTGATTTCGGCCATATCTCCATGACGGGTGCGAATGGTGACATCACCATCACCCCCATCGACGGTCTGAGCATCAGCAACAACCTGAGCTACAACAAAGGCACCTACGACCGGAACGTCGATACGGTCGGCGGCTATTACGCGCTGGCGGGCAAGAATATCGTCAATTACCCGGCATGGATGTACAAGACCTCCGTCGCCTATAGCTGGAAGGGCATGACGGCGCATTTCGATGCGAACTACTACAGCCGTCGTTACTACAGCTTCATGAACGACACGTCGATTGGCGGATACTGGCTGGCCAATGCCGGTGCGCAGTACCGTTTCGGTAAGCTCAGCGTTCTCAAGGACGTCACGGCGAGCTTCAACGTCTATAATCTGTTCAACACCAAATACATCTCCATGATGGGTGAGAACGATAACCCTGCGGTGGGCGACTACCAGTCCATGGAACGCGGCCCCGTCCGCGAATTCTTCGGCACCGTCAGCGCTTCGTTCTAAGTTTGGATCATAAAAAAGGCGGGGTTTAATCCCCGCCTTTTTTATGACGGGGTGGATCCGTTTTCACTGCTGCGGAATCCCCAATTCCGCAGCCAGGTCGCTGATGAACTGCGAGGCCACGCGGCCGGACCGGCTGCCGCGTGCCATGGCCCATTGCAGTGCTTTACGGCGGAGTTCATCGCGCGGAACCGGCAGCTTGTAGTAAGCCGCATAAGCCTCCACGATCGTCAGATAATCATCCTGCGTGGCACCATACAGCCCGATCCAAAGGCCGAACCGGTCCGAAAGCGAGACTTTCTCCTCGATTGCCTCGGATGGGTTGATCGCGCTTCCGGTCTCGTTTTCGATCATGTCCCGCGGCATCAGATGTCGCCGGTTCGACGTCGCATAGATCAGAACGTTCTCGGGCCGACCGCCAATGCCGCCGTCAAGCACGGATTTGAGAGATTTGTAATCCGCATCCTGGCTCTCGAAGGACAGGTCATCGCAAAACAGGATGCAGCGGCGTCTGGTGGTGCGCAGAACAGCCAGCAGTTTCGGCAGGGAAGAAAGTTCATCGCGCTGGATCTCGATCAGGGCCAGCGTCCCGCCGCTCTTCGCCCGCTGCTCCTCGTTCACAGCCGCGACGGACGCTTTCACCAATGAGGACTTCCCCATCCCGCGCGCGCCCCACAGCATGACATTGTTGGCGCTGAATCCTTCGGCAAAATGCCGTGTATTGGCCATTACCTGATCCATTTGCCGTTTCACGCCCTGCAACAGCGATAGCGGCACGCCCGAAACCTTCTCTACCGGCGTCAGAACACCCAATGCGGCCTGCCACAGAAAGGCATCGTGTTTGTGCAGGATATCCGCACTTGGCGGGGGCGGGCTCATACGCTCCAGACTGGCGGCAATACGTTCGAGAGCGCTGAGCAGGGCGTGGTCGGTCATGGAAAACGGTTCCGGGCTGAAAGGAGTTGAGATCAAAAGACATCGGCGCCACGCTTGACGGGCAGCCTCCGGACGATATGGTCCCCGCCAGCTTCACTCAAGACTGGACCTTTACATCCATGAGCAGTCTGTTCATTTCTTCCGCCCAGGCCGCCGATGGTGGTGGTCTGCTCTCCAATCCGCAGGTGCTTCAGTTCGCCCCGATGATTTTCATCTTCGTGGTGTTCTATTTCCTGCTGATCCGCCCGCAGCAGCAGCGCGCCCGCAAGCTGCGTGACGAGCAGGGCTCCCTGCGTCGCGGTGACCGGATCGTCACAGCAGGCGGCATCGTCGGCGTCGTGCAGGCAACCCGCGATGACAGCGACGAAGTGGATGTTGAGATCGCACAGGGTGTGCGCGTAAAGATCGTCCGCAGCACGATCACGAACATCACGTCGCGTGAAAAGCCCGCCAGCGATTCCTGAACTGGAATTTTTAGGCCCGGTACATGAAAAAAGCCCCGTCCGGACAGCCGGACGGGGCTTTTTTTGATCCGAGTGAACCCGAAAGGGATCAGGCAGACTTCAGTTCAGCTTCCGCAAACTCGTAGTTGGCGAGCTTGTCCAGATAGTTCGTGACATAGTCCGGACGACGATTGCGGAAATCGAGGTAGTAGGCGTGCTCCCACACATCGAGACCCAGCAGCGCCTTGCCCTGACCTTCGGCCAGCGGGTTGGAGCCGTTTGCCGTTTTCGTCACGGCCAGCTTGCCGGACTTGTCGAGCACCAGCCACGCCCAGCCCGAACCGAACTGTGTCGTGGCAGCCTGCTTGAAGAGCTTCTTGAATTCTTCGACTGAACCGAAGTCTTCAGCAATCTTCGTTTCCAGGCTGGTCGGAATCTTGCCGCCCTTCGGAGACAGATTCTTCCAGAACAGGACGTGGTTCCAGTGCTGGCCCGCGTTGTTGAACACCGGAGCAATTTCGGGCTTGCCGTAAGAGAACGTGATGATCTCCTCAAGCGTCTTGCCAGCGAGTTCCGGCTTGCTTTCCACGAAACCGTTCAGGGCCGTGACATAGGCCTGATGGTGCTTGTCGTGGTGCAGTTCCAGCGTTTCCTGGCACATGCCAGCACCGGCAAGGGCGTTTTCTGCGTAGGGCAGGGGGGGAAGTTCGAAAGCCATGATGTCACTCCTTGGCAGAATAAAACGAGGTGACCGCCCTCAGGGACGGCTGCTCCCGCATATCGTTCTCATTTATGGGGAAGATTGGCAACGCTGTGTTCCATCGCATCGATGAGAGCCGAGTAATCCTCATCCGCATGCAGACGGTTTGAGAGGGCCAGCGCCTGATCGGCGACGGCCATGCCCGGCATGAACGCGCCGACCTTGCGACCGGCATCCAGCAGAAGTCCCATATCCTTGGACATGAGACGGGTCGGGAACTGGGAAGGAAATTCCCGGTTCTGGCCCATCTTCAGTTTGCGCTTGTGATGCGGGCTGACGACGGCCACCTGCTGTAACGTCTCGAACACGACATCACGGTCCAGCCCGGCGGCAAGTCCGTAGGACACGCCTTCGGCCACGATGTTGAGCGTAGCCCCCATCACTCCGTTCACAACCAGTTTCAGCCGCGCGGCAGAACCTGCGGGGCCAGCATGGATCGTCAGCTTGCCGATAACGTCCAGAACCGGCTGTGCCCGTTTCACGACGGCCTCGTCGCCGCCCACAAGCATGACCAGGTCGCCGCTCTCGGCTTCAGGCGTGCTGCCGGACATAGGCGCATCGAGCAGGGAAAACCCATGTTCAATGGCAAGTTTTGCAAAGTCGTCCGCCTGATCCGGTGAGACGGTGGATGTATCGAGGACGAGTTTCTCCGCGGTCAGAGCAGCAAGTGCTCCGTTCTCGCCGTGCAGGGACTGATTTTCCGCTGCATCGTTCGGCACGCAGAAAATGATAATCTCGGCGGCTTCGGCAATCGCACGAGGCGAGGACAGCATTTCCGTCTCATCCTTGCCCCCCGAAGGCGCGAACGCCACCACCGGATAGCCGGCCTTTCGCAGATTTGCGCCCATACGCTGGGCCATCGCTCCGTAGCCGATAAAACCGATTTTAGGACGGGGCATGGATACTGGCTCCTTATGATGCGTTACGACAGACTCACGCATCATAGGTGCCAGAGTTTCTCAAAGTCCGGAAATTGATCATGGCACTGTTTCACTACCCCAGACCGCAGCCTTCCGAGATTACTCCCAAGGAGATGTACCTCTCCCGACGCGCCCTGATCGGCGGCGTGTCAGCCTTGGGCGCGCTTGCGACTACGGCAAACGCCGCATCCCTCGAGACGCATCCCGGCCCGTATTCTGGCAACCTGACGCCGACGCCGCACGAAGACGTGACGCACTATAATAATTTTTACGAGTTCGGCATGGACAAGGCTGATCCTGCGGCCCATTCGCAGGGTTTCCATCCGTTGCCTTGGACGCTGGAGATCACGGGTCTTGTCCGAAAGCCTGTCCGTCTGGATGTTGAGCAGCTTCTGCGTTCTGCGGCACTGGAGGAGCGTATTTACCGCATGCGCTGTGTCGAAGCGTGGTCCATGGTCATCCCGTGGGACGGTATTCCGCTTGCGAGTCTGCTAAAGGACGCCGATCCCGATCCTCGGGCCACCCATGTTGCTTTTGAGAGCGTTCTGCGCCCTTCGGAAATGCCCGGCCAAAATGGCGGCCTTTCGGGTATACAGTGGCCTTATGTGGAAGGTCTGCGTCTGGACGAAGCCATGAATCCGCTGACGCTCCTTGCGCTCGGCATTTATGGCGAGACGCTTCCGAACCAGAACGGCGCGCCCATCCGTCTGGTCGTTCCGTGGAAATATGGTTTCAAAGGCATCAAATCGATTCAGCGCATCCGTCTTCTGGATCATGAACCGCCCACAACATGGAATCGCCTCGCCTCTGACGAGTACGGCTTTTATGCCAACGTCAATCCACAGGTCGATCATCCTCGCTGGAGTCAGGCGACAGAACGCGTCATAGGCGCGCATTCCCTGTTCGGCGCTGCCCGGCAGCCGACATTGATGTTCAACGGGTACGGTGAACAGGTGGCGGATCTGTATCGCGGCATGGACCTGCGGAAAAACTTCTGATGTCGTCCGATTCTACGCGGTCCCCAGCAGCCGTAGGTCGCATGTTAAAACGGCACTGGCGCGTGATTCTGTATCCGATCGGCATGATTCCGGCCCTCTGGCTCGTCTGGCAAGGACAGCATGGTGCTCTTGGTGCGGATCCGGTCAACGTGTTCGAGCGGTCGCTGGGTCTGTGGGCCTTCCGTTTCCTTCTGGCCTGTCTGGCACTGGCCCCGCTGAAACGTTTTGCAGGCATCAACCTGCTTCGATACCGTCGTCTGACCGGGCTTCTGACATTTTTCTATGCCAGTCTGCACCTGCTGGCCTATGTCGGGCTGGATCATGGGTTCGACTGGGGCGTCCTGTGGACCGACATCACACATCGCCTTTTCATTATTCTTGGAATGGTTGCGCTGGTTTTGCTGATCCCGCTCGCGCTGACTTCCAACGCGTTTTCCATGCGTCTGATGAAACGCCGATGGAAATTTTTACACCGGCTGATCTACCCGGTGGCAGTTCTGGCTGGCATCCACTTCTTTCTGTCTTTCAAGACCTTGAATGATGTGTCTGCGCCGTATCTTGCAGGGCTTGCGGTACTGCTACTGTGTCGTGTTTTGCCCCGGAGGCGGAGATAAACGGGCTCTGCTCCAGAGCCCGTTGGCGTCTCAGATGGTCGGACGCAATGCCGCGCGGATCTTGGGCGAAAGCTCCGTTAGCGCCGAACGGCGCTGCGCCATCATATCCGCTGGAAAGGGTTTGTTCGGAAAGTGGCACCCATCGGCCAGAAGCAGGCCATCGGGCAGATGGGTGATTTCGCCGGGCCGGAAATCAAGGCGAGACAATGGAATGCCGCACGCCCCCAAAACTGCAATATGTGCGCTGATACCGAGTGTGAGGACCAGTTTCAGTCTGGGCATGCTCTGAAGCTCGGCACAGAGCGTGGCGCTACAGGCTTCGAGTTCGGACGGAAGCGCCAGCGGCTGTGGCGACAGAGGCTGCATGACGCTGGTGATCCGTCCCAGAATGGATTCTGGTCCGGCAAGAGCCGCGTCGAAAACGATGCTGTTGGCGTCCAGAAAAGACGCCAGTATTTCTTTGGCGTCTTCCGGATCGAGGCAGACAATCAGCATTTCGGCTGAAAGTGGCCCTGTTCCTGGCCGAGTTCCTGACCGACCACCTTCCGGGAAAGCAGGAAGGGGCGGAGGGGCGGAGGTCGTTCCGGTAGAAGCCCGAAGGGTCATGAATCGCTGGTCTCGTCACTGTTGATATCGGCAGGATGACGAACCGGCCCTTGTCGGGGAGGGTTACGCGGTTCAGCCTGACGCCGCGTGAACGACGGCGCGATGTCAGCCAGTTCCACGAACAGATCCGCCTGACGCCGCAGATCGTCTCCAATCATGGGCGGCGTCGAACGCATTGATGAAATGACCGTAACCCGGACACCGCGCGCCTGCACCGCTTCTACGGCACGGCGCAGGTCGGAATCGCCACTTATGATCACGGCGTGATCAAGGCGGGCCGCCTGTTCCATAAGGTCCACTGTCAGTTCGACATCCATGTTTCCCTTGATACGCCGTCTTCCTGAATGATCCGTAAACTCCCGGGCAGTTTTCAGCACAAGATGATAGCCGTTATAGGAGAGCCAGTCGGTCAGGGGACGAAGGGGGGAGTAGTCTTCTGTTTCAGGCATGGCGGCGTAATAAAAGGCGCGCTGAAACAGGCAGGCATTCTCGAACAACTGGCGCAGATTGCGGAAATCGACTTCAAATCCCAGATTGCGAGCTGCATGGTGGAGGCTGGCGCCGTCGATAAAAAGGGCAGTGCGTTCGTTCTGGCGCAAAAGCATGTGTGTAATCCTGAATATATAAAATATGTTGCCCCGTGCGACAGGGGCTGACGCTGCCCTCCAGCGGGGAATGTGCTTGGAGGCACTCGGGTTCAATTCTGGAGGTAGGGCAGGCGCCGATTGCATTCGCATGAACCGCATGTTATTGCCAGCGTTCTCTCTTATTTTATTCTTTTGTCTTACCCGAAGGGGGCCTGTGGCATGGCGCGCGTAACCGTCGAAGATTGCATCGAGAAGGTTTCTAACCGTTTCGAACTGGTCCTGCTGGCCGCCCAGCGTGCCCGTGGCCTGTCGCGCGGCGAAGAAATTCGTCTGGATCGTGAAAACGACAAGAACACGGTCGTCGCCCTGCGTGAAATCGCTGAAGACAAGGTGAGTCTCCCTGTTCTGCGCGACGGCATCATTCGCTCTCTGGCGCGCGCCCCAGAGCCGGAACCCGTTGACGAGGAAGTTCTGGATCTCATCCCGACGGACCAGAATATCTTTGGCCTGCAGGATGTCTCGACAGAAGAAGAGCACGCTCACATGGCCGAGAATATGTCTGCCGACGAAGCTGCCGCCATTGAAGCCGAACTGGGTGGTCGGGGTCGTCGCTGATCTCTACTCGCGTACACTGAAGGGAGGATATGCTTCATGCCTGATGCAGCATCTCCTCCAACGACGTCCCCGCCTGTAGCAAGCGGGGATTTCAAGCCGTCCATCGCCGGACTGCTGCGGCGAATCGAAAGCTACGATCCGTCAGCCGATCTCGCTCAGATTGAGGCTGCCTATGATGTGGCGGCCAACGCCCATAACGAACAGCGTCGCGATAATGGCGATGCCTACATCACGCACCCCATTGCCGTTGCCAATATCCTTGCGGGTTTCCGTATGGATGCGACCTCCATCATGGTGGGGTTGCTTCATGATACCGTCGAAGACACCGGTGTTTCTTGTGACTCCCTGAAAGCCCGTTTTGGCGAAGACGTCGCAGCGCTCGTTGACGGGGTAACGAAGCTGACGCGGCTCGAACTCCAGTCCGACCGCACCAAACAGGCCGAAAATTTCCGCAAGCTCGTTCTGGCCATGTCGCGGGATATCCGCGTTCTGATCGTTAAGCTGGCTGATCGTCTGCACAACATGCGCACACTTCATTATGTGCAGCGCACGGACCGCAGGCAGCGTATCGCCCGTGAGACGATGGACATCTATGCGCCCCTCGCCGAGCGCATCGGTATGGACCGCGTCAAGACGGAGCTTCAAAACCTTTCTTTCGCCCAGCTTGAACCCGAGGCGGATGCGACGATCCGTGCGCGTCTGAACTTCCTGCGCGGGCAGGGGGCTGACGTCATTGAGCAGGTCCGTCAGGAACTGATGGCCCTGTGTACGGAAACCGGGATCGACAGGGTCGAAGTTACGGGGCGTGAAAAATCACCCTATTCGATCTGGGAAAAAATGCAGCGCCGGAACGTGGCGTTCGAGCAGTTGTCGGACATCATGGCTTTTCGCCTGCTCGTCCCTACGCGTGATGCCTGTTACATGGCGCTCGGAGCGATCCACGGCGCCTATCCGATGATCGCCGGGCGTTTCAAGGATTACATTTCTACCCCTAAGGCCAACGGTTACCAGAGCCTCCATACCGGGGTGACCCTGCGTCATCCGCGCAACCAGAAAATCGAAGTCCAAATCCGCACCGCCGAAATGCACGATCTGGCAGAAAACGGTGTGGCATCTCACTGGGCTTATAAGGAACACGCGACCCCCAGCGAGCGCGAGGCTGCAGCCCTGTCGTCCGCCTTTGGTGCGCCAACCCGCAAGCTGCGCTGGGTGCAGGATCTTCTGGAAATCCTCGAGGACAGTCAGGCTCCTGACGAGTTCCTCGAAAACACCAAGCTGGAACTCTATCAGGACCAGGTTTTCTGTTTCACCCCTAAGGGGCAGCTGATTTCCCTGCCGCGCGGCGCCACTCCCGTTGATTTCGCCTATGCCGTGCATAGCCAGGTCGGTGATACCTGCGTGGGGGCTAAGGTCAACGGGCGCCTGATGCCGCTGCGGCACGAATTGCAAAACGGCGATCAGGTCGAAATCATGACCGCCCGTGGTGGTACGCCCTCTCCGTCGTGGGAGCGCTTCGTCGCAACAGGCAAGGCCCGTGCCCGTATCCGGCGTTTCGTGACGCAGCAGCAGCGGCAGGGTTATATCGATAACGGCCGTGCGGCTATCGCAAAGGCTTTCCGTCAGGAAGGCGTGGACGGTTCTGAAAAGGTGCTCGACGGTATCCTTAAGGAACTCCGTCAGGCTTCGGTTGAAGATCTGTATGTCTCGGTCGGGAACGGCCAGCTTGGCCCCAAGGACGTCGTCAACACCGCTTACCCCGAACTGCGGCAGAGCGTCCGTGCGCCCCGGATGGTGCCGGGTCTCTCACCTCGTTTCGGGCAGTCCCTTATGCTGGGCTCGGGGCATGGTGCTCCGAAAACGACAGCGCATTCCGGAAGCACGATCAGGGGGATCGGTTCAGGGATCGCCATCAGTTTCGCGGGCTGCTGCCGGCCGCTGCCGGGAGACCCGATTGTCGGCATCATCGCGCAGGGCAAGGGTGTCACCATCCACCGGCGTGGCTGTCAGAACCTGTCCAGTTTTGCAGATACACCCGAGCGTTTTCTGGAAGTGGACTGGGATTACGAAGCCCTTGGTCGCCGTCAGGGCGCCGAGCCCTATACGGCCCGATTGTCGGTGGTTGCTGCCAACGAACCAGAAGTCCTCGCGACCCTGACGAATGTGGCCGCAAAACACAATGGTAGCGTCCTCAACCTCAAGATCGTGAACCGGCAGCTCGATTTCATGGAAATTCTGGTGGATCTGGAAGTGAAGGATCTGCGCCATCTCTCGTCCATGATCGCGGCCTTCAGAACGGCTGTGGGCGTCATGCAGGTCGAGCGCGCCAAGGGATGAAGTCGTGATCCTCGGTATGGGGACGGATTTGTGCATGATCTCGCGCATAGAGAAAAGCGTCGAACGATTTGGCGACCGCTTCCTCAGCCGAGTTTTCACGCAGGCCGAACGCAACCATGCCGACCGGCTTTCGGGCGTTGCTCGCATGGGCAGTTACGCCAAGCGCTGGGCTGCCAAGGAAGCCTGCGTTAAAGCGCTGGGAACCGGCTTTGCTCATGGTGTCCAACTTCAGGATATTGGTGTCTGTAACGGGCCGAGCGGCGCTCCCGAGTTGCAACTTTCCGGAAGGGCGAGGGAAGTCCTGAACCATTTGACGCCCCCGGGACAGAGCGCCCAGCTTCTCGTCAGCCTGACGGACGATCCTCCCTTCGCGCTCGCGCAGGTCATCATACAATCGGTTCCGTTGGGACTGTCCGGACAGTCCGGTCCGATTGAAGCGCTCGCCAACGCTGCCAAGCTGCGTTAAGAGCGTCTGATGATCAAGGAGAACAGGCCCGTGCAGGGTTCAGAAAGTACGGGTGACAAGCCCGCACGCCGCGAAGAGACGCTTGGCGAAAGCATCCGTTATTTCTGCGTGCTGCTGCTGGCGGTATTTGCCGTGCGCTCCCTTGTGGTGGAGCCTTTCAATATCCCTTCCGGTTCGATGATCCCGACGCTGCAGATCGGCGATTTCGTTCTGGTCTCGAAGTTCAGTTACGGATATTCCCGCTTTTCTTTTCCGTTTTCGCCAAATCTGTTCAGTGGCCGGATTTTTGGTTCCGAGCCTCACCGCGGCGACGTCGCTGTCTTCCGCTTCACGCGTGATACGTCCGTGGATTACATCAAGCGCATCATCGGGCTTCCTGGTGACCACATTCAGGTCACGGGAGGGCATCTGATTCTCAACGGAATCGAAGTCCCCCGTACGTCTCTTGGTCATTACGAAGTGCTGGATGAGAACAACCGCCTTCTCAGTGGTGAACTCTACCGCGAAAGCCTTCCCGGAAGCGGAGGGCGGTCGCCGGTTGTGCATGATATTCTCAAGCTGACGGATGACGGCTTCGCAAACGACACACCGGAATATGTCGTTCCGGAGGGATCTTTCTTCGCCATGGGCGACGATCGCGACGACAGCGCCGACAGCCGTTTTCAGGGCGATGGCCCGGACGATCTCGGGTTCGTGCCCATGCAGAACCTCGTCGGTCGTGCGCCGATCGTCCTGTTCTCAATGGATATGCGTCATCCCGCATGGCAGTTCTGGTACTGGCCGACCGAAATCCGCTGGAACCGCTTCCTGCATTCCGTCACATGAAGCTCTCTTCTACGGACGCCCTTGCGTCGATGCAGACAGCACTCGGACATGATTTCGCAAAGCCTGAACTGCTGAGCGAAGCCCTGACCCATCGCTCCGCCGTGTCCGGCCGTGATCCTCGTCGCGCGCGTCGCAGCCAGCGTCCCAAGGGCACGGGTTCGAACGAGCGTCTTGAGTTCATCGGGGATCGTGTTCTGGGGCTGCTGATGGCCGAGTGGCTGCTGGAACGCTATCCGGATGAGCAGGAAGGCGCGCTCGGGCCGCGTCATGCCCATCTGGTATCCCGCACGGTTTTGGCCGAGATCGCCGATCAGGTTGGACTTTCAGCATCCCTTCAGATTTCTCCGCATGAGGAAGATGCCGGGATCCGGCGTCTCTCCAGCATCCGGGCTGACGCAATGGAGGCCCTGTTGGGAGCGCTGTATCTGGATGGCGGTCTGGAACCGGCGCGCCGTGTGGTCCGCCAGTACTGGCAGCACCGGCTCGATACTGCCGACCGGCCCCACAAGGAACCCAAGACCCTGTTGCAGGAATATATGCTGTCGCAGGGCCTGCCGCTCCCGAATTATGAACTCCTGTCTTCGGACGGTCCCTCCCATGCGCCCGTCTTCCGCGTCAGCGTGACGACCCTCGGGCAGACGGGAACGGGAGAAGCCGGCAGCAAGAGGCTGGCAGAAACGGCAGCGGCAACCGCCCTGCTGAAACGTCTCGGTCAGAATGTGGCGTCCTGAGATGTCATCAACAAAGGATCAGAACATGACCACGCGCTGCGGTTTCGTGGCTCTCGTCGGCGCTCCGAACGCAGGGAAATCCACCCTGCTCAACCGGATTGCCGGAGCCAAGCTGTCCATCGTCAGCCCCAAGGCGCAGACGACCCGTTTCAGGACCCTGGGCATCGTCATGCAGGACAACGCCCAGATCATCCTCGTCGACCTGCCAGGTATCTTCAAACCGCGTCGCCGTCTCGACCGGGCCATGGTCAATGCAGCTTGGTCAGGGTCGCAGGATGCGGATCTGACCCTGCTTCTGGTGGATGCAAAGTCGGGCCTGCGCGAAGATGTTCGCGAAATCATCGCGAAACTTGCGGAGAGCAAGGGACGCATCTGGCTCGTCCTGAACAAGACGGACCTCGTGGAGCGCGGCGAACTGCTCCCCCTGACGCAGGAGATCGGTGGTCTTATCAGCGTCGAGCATGTCTTCATGCTGAGTGCGCGTTCGGGCGAGGGTGTGAACGACCTCATGGGCCGTCTGGCGACCGAGTTGCCGGAAGGTCCGTTCCTGTACCCGGAAGACGATCTGACGGACCTGCCCGATCGTCTTCTGGCGGCTGAACTGGTTCGTGAGCAGATCTTCATGCAGACGCATGAGGAAATTCCCTATCAGGCCACCGTTGAGACCGAGAGTTTCAAGGAACGCCCCGATGGCTCAGTGCGGATCGAAGTAACGATTTATGTGTCCCGCCCCGGACATAAGGCCATTCTGATTGGTGAAGGCGGCCACAAGATCAAATCCCTTGGTGCGCGGGCCCGTATGGAGCTTCAGGAACTGCTGGACCGCAAGTGCCATCTTTTCCTGAACGTCAAGGAGCGTGCAGGATGGGATGAGGAAAAGGCCCGGCTTCGTGCCATTGGTCTGGACGACTGAAAAAGACAGGTGCCGGTGTGTTTGAAATCCGGCGATCCTGACATCGCTTGTTCCAATCCCGCTGCGTCTGTATGACGGGCGCAAATCAAGACACCACATCTAGCCGGAGACGGGCATGACGACCGAAAACCCAGAACAGAGCTCCTCCTACAAACGTGTCCTGCTCAAGGTGTCCGGCGAGGCACTTATGGGCGATGGTCCGTCAGGGGTAGATCCCGTGATGGTGGACATGGTTGCTGCCGACATTGCTGAAGTGAGGGCTTCAGGGGTGGAAGTCTGCCTCGTCGTTGGAGGTGGCAACATTTTCCGCGGTCTGGCCGCCGCCGCCAAGGGCATGGATCGCGCGCAGGGTGATTATGCCGGTATGCTGGCAACCGTCATCAATGCGCTGATGCTGCAAAATGCGCTGGAGCGTCGTGGCATGGAAACGCGTGTCATGACCGCGATCCAGATGGCCTCCATTGCCGAACCCTATATTCGTCGTCGTGCCGTGCGTCACATGGAGAAGGGCCGCGTCGTTATTTTCGCAGCCGGGACAGGCAATCCGTTCTTTACGACGGACACAGCCGCCGCCCTGCGTGCCAACGAAATGGAGTGTGACGCGCTCTTCAAGGGAACGCAGGTGGATGGCGTCTATTCCGCCGACCCGCGCCGCAATCCCGATGCCACGCGTTACGACCGCCTGACCTATCTCGAAGTCCTTGCCCGCGATCTGAACGTGATGGATGCTGCAGCCATCAGTCTGGCCCGTGAAAACAAATTGCCCATCGTGGTCTTCAACATGCATGCTCCTGGCTCTTTCAGCGCCGTCATGCGTGGGGAAGGGCTCTTCACCAAGATCATCGAAGCGGACTGATCTTCGCATTTTCAACGAAATCTTCAGGTTTTATCCTGAGACCAACGTCGAACTGAAAGGAACAGCTCATGCCTGCTGACCTGAATGACCTCATCGCCGATCTGACCCGTCGTATGGACGGTGCGATCGAAAGCCTGCGCCGGGACCTTTCCGGTCTGCGGTCGGGTCGCGCCAGCCCGAACCTGCTGGAGCCGGTCCGCGTCGAAGCCTACGGGTCTGAAGTGCCCCTGTCACAGGTGGGCTCCATCGCCGTTCCTGAAGCACGGATGCTGACGGTTTCCGTTTGGGACCGCACGGTCGTCAGCGCTGTCGAGCGCGCCATCCGCGATAGCGGCCTCGGGCTCAATCCGTCCACGGATGGTCAGACGGTCCGCGTTCCCATTCCGGCCCTCACCGAAGAGCGTCGTAACGAACTGGCCCGTGCTGCCGCCCGCTACACCGAAAACGGCAAAATCTCCGTGCGTGGTGTGCGACGTGACGGCATGGAGCAGACCAAAGCGCTGGAAAAGAAGAGCGATATCAGTCAGGACGACATGAAAACCTGGACTGATGCCATCCAGAAGCTGACGGACCAGTACATCAAGAAAGTGGACGATATTTTCGCGGACAAAGAACGCGAGATCAAACAGGTCTGATTGCACATTTGCCCTTAGGATCTTTTCCCCGCTCCGAACGTACGGCTCCCCCTTCTGCTGATGGGGGAGCCAGCACTGTTCCCGTCCATGTCGCCGTAATCATGGATGGAAACGGTCGCTGGGCACGTGCGCGCAGACTTCCGGTTATTGCAGGGCACCGCAAAGGGGCCGAGTCCGTACAGGAATGCGTGCGTGCAGCCATTCGCCAGGGCGTGCGATATCTGACGCTTTATGCATTCTCTTCCGAGAACTGGCGCCGTTCCACAAAGGAAGTCGGGGATCTGACGTCGCTGCTGCGTTTTTATCTGCGACACAAGATCAACGAACTTCACGCGCAGGGCGTGCGGTTGCGAATTATTGGTGAGCCGGAGCGGTTCGAAGGTCCGCTACGTGAAGAACTCCGCCGCGCTGAATCTCTGACGCTACATAACACGACGCTGACCCTCACGCTCGCACTGTCTTACGGTGGACGTGCGGAGATTGTGCAGGCTGCCCGCCGCCTCGCCGAGGATGCTGTTGCTGGTAGAATTGCTGTTGATGACATCAATGAATCCACGCTCCACAACGCGCTTCAGACGGCCGATATGCCTGACCCTGATCTGGTGATCCGGACCAGTGGTGAATCCCGACTGTCCAATTTTCTGCTCTGGCAGAGTGCATATGCCGAGCTGATCTTTATGGACGTACTCTGGCCCGATTTCGGGGAGGCTGAATTTCTGGAGGCCCTGTCGCGCTTTGCCGGTCGCCAGCGCAGGTTTGGTGGGCGTCCCGCATGAGCAGTGCTTCTGCACGATGGTCCGATCTGCGGCTGCGTCTTCTGTCGGCAGCGGTCCTCGTGCCGGTCGCCGCTTTCTGCATCTGGCGTGGCGGTCTGGTCTATGATGCCCTGATCCTGCTGGCGATGTTCGGTCTGGTCTGGGAAGGTGAGACGCTTGTCCGCCAGCCCCTGAAGACGTGGCGCGGCGCTCTGCTGCTCGCCTGGCCCGTGATTGCTGGTCTTGCCGCCCTAAAAGGGGAGTGGAGCGCCGCCTTCTGGATGATCTGGCCTACGCTGATTTTTGGCTTTCCCGCCAGTGTCCCGGTCATCGTTGCCATTGTCGGCGGCCTGTCGCTTCTGTGGCTCCGTCATCTGTCTTTCGGAATGGCATCTGTTCTCTTCGTTCTGTCCGTTGTGATTGCGAGCGACAGTTTCGCATATCTGACGGGCCGCGTTTTCGGCGGTCCCAAGCTGGCTCCATCCATTTCTCCGGGCAAAACCCGCTCCGGTGCAATTGGAGGGCTGCTTGGAGCGTCTCTGGCGGGCGGCCTTGTCGCCTGGCTGGCTGCACCGGGAACGCAGATTGGCGGTCTGCTTTGTGGGGCGGTTCTGGGCGTTTTTTCCCAAAGTGGAGATCTTCTGGAAAGCGCTGCCAAACGTCGACTGGGCGTCAAAGATTCAGGACGTCTCATTCCCGGGCATGGCGGCCTTCTGGACCGCTTTGACGGCCTTCTTGCCGCGGCTCCTGCGGCGGCCCTGTTATCGCTTGCGGTGGCGACACAGCCTTTCTGGTCCATCATTCCTGTACATTCACCTATTTCTCACGGGAGTTCTTTTCATGACTGACGGTTCTGCACGCCCCACACGCCGGCGCATCACGGTGCTGGGCAGCACCGGCAGCATTGGAACTTCCACGGTCGACCTTCTTGCCCGGATCCCGGATGAGATCGAAGTGCGGGCATTGGTCGGAGGCTGCAACGCGGCTCTTCTGGCCGAACAGGCCCGGCTTCTGAATGCTGAGGTGGCCGTCCTGCATGACGAAAGCCGTCATGACGAACTGAAATCACTGCTCGCAGGTAGCGGCATCCGCACGGCTGCGGGTCGTCAGGCCGTTATCGAAGCCGGTGCCATGGAAGCGGACTGGACTATGGCCGCGATTACTGGCGCGGCAGGTCTGGAACCCACACTGGCCTCCGTTCGCAACGGACATGCCGTGGCTCTCGCCAACAAGGAAGCGCTCGTCTGCGCGGGCGATGTCATGCTGCGTGCCGTGTCTGAAGCTGGAGCTACGCTTCTGCCCGTCGATTCGGAACATAACGCCATCGCCCAGTCTCTGGGGGCCTGCGATATGCAAAGTGTCGAGAAAATCATCCTGACAGCATCAGGCGGCCCTTTCCGTCAGTCGACGCTTGAAGAGATGCGCGCAGCCACTCCTGAAAAGGCCCTGAAGCATCCAACATGGTCGATGGGCGCTAAAATTACGATCGATTCGGCGTCCATGGCCAACAAGGGGCTGGAAGTCATCGAAGCCGCACGGCTGTTTGGCTTGACCGAAGACCGGATCGACGTTCTGGTTCATCCGCAGTCTGTTGTGCACGGTCTCGTGCAGTTCCGTGACGGCAGTCTCGTCTCCCA
This sequence comes from Gluconobacter cerevisiae, assembly GCF_015244675.1. Taxonomy (GTDB): domain Bacteria; phylum Pseudomonadota; class Alphaproteobacteria; order Acetobacterales; family Acetobacteraceae; genus Gluconobacter; species Gluconobacter cerevisiae. The sequence goes on from NZ_JABCQO010000002.1 coordinate 313,542, forward strand.
GATGGGATCTGCGGACATGCGCATTCCTATTGCCCATACGCTCGCCTGGCCCAGACGTATGGAGACACCCTGTGGGCGCCTTGATCTGGCTGCCTACGGCCGCCTTGAGTTCGAAGCCCCAGACGAAGTGCGGTTCGCTCCTCTTCGTCTTGCCCGGCAGGTTCTGCGGGCGGGTGGAGCGGCTCCTGCCGTGTTCTCCGCTGCCAACGAAATCGCTGTCGAGGCGTTTCTGAACCGTCGTATCGGATTTCTTGGCATTGGCGAGACAATCGACGCTGCTCTTCAAGCCATGACTGAAAATCCCGAACTCCGAACCCTGGATGATGTTCTGCACTGGGATGCGCTGGGTCGGGAGCTTGCCGAGACCCATATCCTGCGGACCAGTGGACATCTGCGAAACCACGTCAGTGAGACCGCCCTGAATGCATGATCTTTTGCGTACCATTCTGGCCTATGTCCTGATTCTGGGCATTCTCGTCTTCATTCACGAGCTTGGGCATTATCTGGCGGCGCGCTGGCGTGGCGTGAAGGTCGATACGTTTTCCATCGGCTTTGGCCCCGCACTCTATCGCTGGCATGACAAATCCGGGACTGAATGGCGGATCAGTGCCATTCCTCTGGGTGGTTTCGTCAAGCCGCACGGGTTTGAAGGCCCGGAAGATGCGACTGAAGAACAAAAAGCTGCATGGATTCCGGGACGGACGTTCCACGACAAGCCTGTGGGGTCGCGGGCGATCGTCATTCTAATGGGGCCGGTCTTCAATTTCATCTTTGCCATTCTGGCGTTTACGGTGCTGTTCGCAGTCGTCGGGAAGCCAGAAATCCACGGAGATATTTCACAGGTTGTAGCAGGAAGCCCTGCGGATCATGCTGGCATCAAGCCGGGCGATGTGATCACCCGGATCGGAGAGACCCATATCCTCGGTGCTGAGGACGTGATGAACACCGTGTCCTCTCATCCGGGGCAGCAGACAGTTCTTGGAGTGCACCGCGGCACCGAAGACCTCAGTCTGCCTGTCACGTTTGATAGCGTGAAAAGCGGCGGGCATGAGACGGGCAGCCTTGGGGTTGCGTTCGCCATTTCCCGCGGACGTCCTGTTTCGCTTCCTTCTGCGTTCATCATGGGCATGGAGGAAACCTGGGATAAATCGGTCATGACGCTGCAAGGCGTCTGGCAGATCATCAGTGGCCAGCGGAGCGCCAAGGAGCTGGGCGGTACGATTCGCATTGCGCAGCTCTCGGGACAGGTCGCCAGCTACGGTCTGGCCAGCATCATTTCCTTCATGGCGCTGCTTTCGATCAATCTTGGTCTGATCAATCTCTTTCCAATTCCCGTGCTCGATGGTGGTCGTCTGGTCTTTTATGCGTGCGAACTCGTTCGTGGCCGCCCGGTCTCGCGCAGGGTCCAGGATGTCAGCATGCAGGTCGGAATGGCGCTGATTGGCGCCCTTTTCCTCTTCTCGACATTCAACGATCTGACCAATATCGGACTGTTTCACTGGATCTTTCACGCAGTAAGCTAAATATTCTGAAAAGACTTGTGATACAGTCGAACACGTCAGGGCATCTTGCGCGGGGTAGGGGTTATCGGATACCTCGGCCAGTGGCGTAACGTGTCAGTCGCCTGCAAAAAATATGTTACAAGGAAAGCCGGTTTGTCAGGATCACGGTCAAGAGGTTCCCGGTCTTCGAACACGCGTCTGATGCTTCTCGCATCAGCCTGCCTGCTGCCGGTCGTCCTCGGAACAGCTCAGGCGCGTTCCGTTCGTCATCAGGCCCCGGCATCAGCCCCCGGCGGAAACATCATTCAAGCCATCTCGGTCAAGGGAAATACCCGGATCGAGACGAGTACGGTGTTGTCCTATATGGTCGCCCAGCCGGGTGATACGTTCAACCAGGACGACCTCGACCGTTCGCTGAAGACGCTTTACGCTACCGGTCTGTTCAAGGACGTCACGCTGCACCGCGATGGCAATACGCTGCTCGTAGATCTCGTCGAAAACCCGATCGTCAACCGCATCGTGTTTGAAGGCAATCACGCGCTGAAGGACGAGGACCTCCGCAAGGAGATCAGCCTGCGTCCTCGCGCGGTCTTCTCGGCAGAAACCACGGCTGCTGACCGGCAGAAGATCCTGAACCAGTATGCCAGCAAGGCTCGCTTCGGCGCGACCGTTACGCCGCAGATTGTCAGGCTGTCCCATAATCGCGTTGATGTGGTGTTCAACATCAACGAAGCGCAGCAGACTCTCATCAAGAAGATTGTTTTCGTCGGCAATCATGCCTTCAGTGAAGCACGTCTTGCACAGGTTATTTCATCCAAAGAGTCGAACTGGTACCGGTTTTTCTCGTCATCGGATGAATATAATCCAGAACGCATTAAATATGATGCAGAGCTGTTGCGCCGTTTCTACCTGCATAACGGCTTTGTGGATTTCCACATGGTCGACGCGACGGGTGAACTCGCTCCAGATCACAAATCTTTCTACATCACCTTCACCGTTCATGAAGGTGATCGGTACCGCCTGGGTAAAATGGATGTCCGCTCCAGCGTACGCCATGTGACGTCCGAGATGCTTCGTCCGCATGTCGAGCTGTTCCCGCACCAGATCTATGATGGCACGGCGATTCAGAACAATACCAAGAACATGCAGGAATGGTTGCAGGCCTCAGGTCACCCGTTCGCTATGGTTCGTTCGGAAATCGCCCGGAACCCGGAAAAGCACGTTGTTGACCTGCTGTTCGATGTGACAGAGGGACCGCATGTTTATGTCGAGCGAATTGACATCAACGGCAACACCATTACGCATGACGATGTAATCCGCCGGAACCTGCCGATGGCGGAAGGGGACCCGTACACCCCGTTCGATCGCAAATATTCCAAGCTGGGTCTTCAGGATCTCGGATATTTCAGTTCTGTTTCCGTTGATCAGACGCAGGGTTCAGCGCCTGACCGCGTCAACGTTTCTGCGAACGTGGTCGAGAAGCCGACTGGCGAATTCTCGCTGGGTGGTGGTTACTCGACAGACGTAGGTATCCTTGGAAACGCCTCGATCAAGCAGCACAACCTGCTCGGAACGGGCGTAGATGCCGGTATTTCGGGAACGGTCGCCTATTATGAAAAACAGGCCGACATCTCGATCACGGATCCGTACTTCCTGAATCGCAATCTTGTGGCGGGTGCAGATTTCTACTTCATCCAGAACAACTATCAGACGTATCAGAGCTATAAAGAATCTCAGTACGGCATGAGCCTGCGTCTGGGTTACGCCTATAACCGCTATCTGTCGCAGTCCTGGAACTACACCCTTGTCGATCGTCAGGTCGGTAATTTCTACGATGCTTCTGCCGTGGCACAGGACCCGAGCCTGATTCAGTGGGTTCCCTCGATCTATGTCCAGCAGTCTGCTGGATGGTCATTGTTGTCGCAGCTCAGCACCTCCATAACCTATGATCGTCGTGACCAACGGGCCAAGCCGCACTCCGGTTATATGTTCAAGGTCGGTGGTGACTTCGCAGGTCTGGGTGGTAACTCCAAATATGCCCGCGTGAAGGCTGATGGTGCCTATTACCTGCCGCTCGATGACCTGACCGGCAACCACGACTGGACCTTCCAGTTCAAGGGGGGCGTCGGTTACATGGGTGACTGGAGCTCCAACGGAAACCGTAACATCATTGATAACTTCTATCTTGGTGGCGAGAACCTGCGAGGCTTCCTTCAGGGTGGTGTTGGGCCGCGTTCGGGCCACATCAAGGTTAATGGCGTCTATATCCCGGCTCAGGGGCAGGAAGATCTTCTGGGTGGTCGTTTCATGTATACGGCCTCCGCACAGCTTAACTTCCCGCTGCCCATGGGTGACGATCTCGGGATTTCCGGGCGTGGCTTCATTGATGCCGGTAGTCTCGCGGGCCTGCGCGTCAAACATCTGTATACGAACCGCACGAATGACGGGGACAACTACACCCCGATCACCGGCGACAATCTGATCCCGCGCGTTTCCGGCGGTCTGGGCGTGTCGTGGAAGAGCCCGTTCGGCCTCGTGAACATTGATGGCGCCGTGCCGATCCGCAAAGAACACGGTGACCGTCTGTATCCGCTGCGTTTTGGTTTCGGTCAGCAGTTCTGATCTGTCCGAACCCTTGCCATCCTGTTTTCCAACCCCTTGCCAAGAGGTGGTCATGACCCTCAATTCCCTGATGCGCACGGTTTCGGCCGGCGCGCTTCTGGCTGCGTCGATTCTTGTCTCCGCTCCGGGTGCTCACGCGCAGGCTGCTGGCGGCAACGGTGGCTGGTTCGTTCCCAAGGCCGCTCATCCTGATGCCCCGCCGCCGCGCCCCGTGCAGCGGCGCGTTCCGGAAGCGGCTCCTGAAGAGGAAGAGGAAGCCGCTCCCTCCGATCAGCAGCAGGCTCCTCCCGTCCTGCCTCTTCCTCCGATCCCGGCTCCTCCGAGCATCGCGAAAGGCGCTCCCCCGCCGGCTGCCATTATCGGTGTGATCAATGTTCAGGCCGTCATGCAGATTTCCAGCGCATGGCAGGAAATCCAGCAGGTTCTGGGCGCGCGTCGGGATCATCTGGCGCAGGCCGTCCAGCGTGAAGAGGCTGCATGGCGTGGTGAACAGCAGAAGCTGCAGGCGCAGGCCCGGACCCTGACATCCGACCAGATCCAGCTGCGGGAGCGTCACCTCCAGGAACGCCGCGCCAAGGACCAGCATGATTTCGGCGGTCAGGCCCGGATTATCCAGGAAGCGGCACAGGTTGCCATGCACCAGATCGAGCGCGAGCTGGAAGAGCCTAACGGTATCATCGCGGCTGTTGCGGCAGCGCATAACATGAACCTGATCCTGCATGCCGAGCAGGTCGTGCTACATGTTGGCGGTCAGGACATTACCGAGGAAGTAGGCGCGCAGCTCAACAAGACGCTGCCGCATGTCTTCATCCCCGGCGATGGTGTTGACCCCGAACAGCTCGCCCGTTCCGGCAAGATGCCGACGACTGCTGACGAACAGCGGCAGGCTCAGGGTGGCGCACAGCCCCAGCAGGCGGCTCCTGCCTCCGCACCGAATGAGTCCGTTCTTCGTCAGCATCACTGAGGCGAGTGACCGTGTCTGATATGACAGCAAGCGAGACCCGTCCTGGCGATAGCCGTTTTTTTCAGCGCTCCGGGCCTTTTGGTCTGGAGCAACTGGCTGAAGCATCCAGTGGCGAGGTCGTTGCATCAGCCTCGGGGAAAAGCGTAGCCGCGTTTCGCGGCGTGGCTCCTCTGCACGTAGCTGGGCCTGACGAGGTCAGCTTTCTCGACAACCGTCGTTACCTGCCGCTCTTGGCCGAAACGAAAGCTGGCGCGGTTATTCTCTCGCCAGCGTTTTCCGACAAGCTGCCGCCAGATACGGCTGGTCTGGTCTGCAAGGCGCCTTACCTCGCCTGGGCCCGTGTCGCCACATTGTTTCATCCTGACCCAAAGTCCACCGGAATCCGCCATCCAACAGCCTGCGTTGCAGATGATGCAGAGATTGGCGAAAATGTCGAAATCGGTCCCTTTGCCGTAATTGGCAGCGGTGTCCGTATCGGCCGTGACACCATCCTGGCCAGTCATGTCAGCATCGGTCAGAGCGTTGAAATCGGTTCGCGGTGCCGTATCGGTGCTCATGCTGCCATTTCTCATGCGCGTATTGGTGATCGGGTCACGCTCTATCCCGGTGTCCGCATCGGACAGGACGGTTTCGGGTTCGCCGTAGGGCCGGAAGGGTTTGAAACCGTTCCACAGCTCGGTCTGGTCGTTTTGGAAGACGGCGTGGAAGTCGGTGCGAACTCCACGATTGATCGCGGTTCCATGCGGGATACGCTGATCGGGGCAGGCACCCGCATCGATAATCTCGTGCAGATCGGTCATAATGCCCGTCTGGGACGATGCTGCATTGTTGTGTCGCAGGCTGGCATTTCCGGTTCCACGGAACTGGGTGATTTTGTCACCATCGCCGCGCAGGCTGGTCTGATCGGACATATCAAGATTGGCTCCAAGGCCCGTATCGGCGCCCAATGTGGTGTCATGTCAGACGTGGATGCTGGGGCCGATGTCATTGGTAGCCCCGCCATGCCGTTCCGCGAGTTTTTCCGGAATGTTGCTACGTTGCGGAAGCTTTCCCGCAAAAGCAGTGACTAACAGCTCCGTGGCGCGGATGGTAACTCCCCCTCAGGTTTGCTAAGGGAAGCCATTCGCGCTGCCACTGGGTAGCAATTGACAGACAACACCGCTTGAAGGGCATGGTGAAACGATGGACCGAGTGGACGCTCCAGCCGAACAGATGACTCCCGCGACAGACGCCGCTGCAGGGAATCAGCTTCCGCAGAGCATCGACATTCTCAAGATCATGCAGTCGATCCCGCATCGGTATCCGTTCCTGCTGATCGACAAGATGGTCGAGATCCATGCCGGGCAATCCGCCATCGGCATCAAGAATGTAACGGTTAACGAGCCGTTCTTTCAGGGGCATTTCCCCTCCCATCCTGTGATGCCCGGTGTTCTGATCGTCGAAGCCATGGCTCAGACAGCGGCCACGCTGGTCGTTATGACTTTGGGTGAAGCGTTTGAAGGCAAGCTGGTCTATTTCATGACGATTGAAAACGCGAAGTTCCGCCGCCCGGTCGGCCCCGGAGACCAGCTCCGTATCCATGTGGACAAGGAACGTTCCCGCGCCAATGTCTGGAAATTCAAGGGTGTGGCCCGGGTTGATGGTGTGGCCGTGGCCGAAGCGACCTTCAGTGCGATGATCATGGGTTGACGTTGATGCAGATGGCAGGGAAGCGTCCCGAAACCGCCGAAATTCACGTGACCGCTCTCGTAGATCCGCGTGCGCGCATCGGCGAGAACGTGCGCATCGGGCCCTGGTGTCTGGTTGGTCCCAACGTCACTATTGGTGACGGGGTCTGTCTGCACGCATCGGTCATTGTGGATGGATACACAACCCTGCGCGAAGGCGTGGAGATTTATCCGTTCGTGACGATCGGTCTTGCCCCACAGGATCTGAAATATGCCGGCGAGCCCACTCTGTGCGAAGTGGGTGCCAATACGGTCATCCGTGAAAACGTGACCATTCATCGCGGCACGGCGCAAGGTCATGCTCTCACACGCATTGGCGCGAACTGTCTGATCATGGCCAATTCCCATGTGGCTCATGATTGTGTCCTTGGCGACCGCGTCATCATCGTCAACAATGTTGTCATGGGCGGTCATGTTGAAATTGACGATGACGCCAAGGTCATGGGATCTGCAGCGCTGCACCAGTTTGTCCGTATCGGGCGCGGGGCTGTCGTCGGCGGCGTCTGTGGTGTGGAAATGGACGTTATTCCTTACGGAAGCGTTCTGGGGAATCGTGCCCGTCTGGTTGGGCTGAACTGGATCGGCCTGAAACGTTCGGGCGTTGGTCCGGAAGAAATGCAGGCCATGCGCCGTGCGTTCCGCACACTCTATCCCCGTCACGGGGCGACGGAAGCTGTTCTGGAAAGCCGTATTGCCGAAGTCAGGGCGGAATACGGTCATCTCCCTCGCATCGCCGAGATGTTGGACTTCATGGAAGCGCCGAGTCGTCGCGGCCTGACACGTGTCGCGCGTCAGGAAGGGCAGTCTGAAACCGAAGGCGCCTGACGTGGGCGATCGGGGCTGCATCGGTATTCTGGCCGGCTCGGGACCGCTTCCCGCGCAGGTTGCTGCCGCAGCCATCGCCAAGGGGCGCAAGGTTTTCGTCATCGGGTTCCGCGACTTCGCCGATCGTGCGCTTCTTGAACCCTATCCACATGAAGTCATCCGCCTAGCGGCTGCTGGCGACATTCTCGGCGCCCTCAAGAAAAACAACTGCCGCGAACTGGTCCTGATCGGACCGGTCCGTCGCCCTGCGTGGCGGGATCTGCGTCCCGACGCTGATGGGGCTCGCATCCTGGCCCGTCTTGGGCGGGCGATTTTTTCCGGAGATGACGGACTTCTCGGCGCGATTGTCCGTGTCCTTGGTGAAGAAGGCTTTCATGTCCGTGGTGCACACGAATTTCTCGAGCATGCCACTGGCCGCTCAGGAACTCTGGGGCGTGTTCTTCCTGACGCGCAGGCCAAGCAGGACATCGCTCGTGGTGTCGATGTTCTCAAAGCGATGGCCGTCCTTGATATCGGTCAGGGATGCGTGGTCCAGAACGGGCTTGTGCTGGCTGTAGAGGCTCTGGAGGGCACGGACGCCATGCTGGGCCGCTGTGGGCGCCTCATGCAGGCGGGAAGTGGTGGCGTTCTTGTGAAGATGCCAAAGACGGGACAGGACCTTCGGGCGGATATGCCGACGATTGGGCCGGAGACGCTGGAAAATGCAGCCCGGAACGGATTGCGGGGCGTTGCGTTTCAGCCCGGAGTAACCCTCATGACGGACCCCGCCGGCTGTGTAAAGCTGGCAGATCGTTACGGGCTTTTCCTGTATGGGCTGACACCGGAAGATCTGAAGGACAGATAATGAGTACGTTTCTGCATACGATGGTGAGAATCCGGGACATCGACCGGAGTCTGGCATTCTACAAGCTGCTCGGCATGAAGGAGCTTCGTCGCAAGGAGGTCCGGGAAGGGCGCTACACGCTTGTTTTCATCGGATTCGACGATAATGAGCACGGGCAGGCCGAAATCGAACTTACCTATAACTGGGATCAGGAGTCCGATTACGAGGTTGGAACCGGTTTCGGTCATTTTGCGATTGGCGTTCCAGACGTCGCGGCCCTTATCGAAACAGTTCGTACCGGCGGCGGCAAAGTGACGCGAGAGGCCGGCCCGCTGAAATTTGGCACAACTATTATCGCCTTTGTCGAAGATCCCGATGGCTACAAAATCGAGCTTATCGAGAAGGCGTAAAGTTTTTCAGTAGTTTCAGAGCTTTTTCCAGCGCGTCGACGATCGTTTGCGCGTTCTTCTGGACCGCCCCGTCCTTGTTGCTGCTGAGAATATCGGCACAGAGCAGGGCAGGGGCCAAGGCATTGCGCAGGTCGTGGCGGAAGGCTGCAGCATCCTGAGGCGTAGTGCCGGAAGCCGGGATGTTGTCGGAATCGGACATGGTTCAGGTTCCTTTAGCTCTGGCATTGACATGAAGGGCCTGCGTGCTTACAAGCCCGGGTCTCAATCACCGGGCGTTTCGTGCGCCCGATCGACGCGGATGTCCAGCAGTTGAGGCGTCCGCTTGGTTTTTAAGGATCAACGTCATGAAGCGCACGTATCAACCCTCCAAGCTGGTTCGCAAGCGTCGTCACGGTTTCCGTACGCGTAGCGAAACCGTCGGCGGCCGCCGCGTGCTGGCCAACCGTCGCACCAAGGGTCGCAAGAAGCTCTCCGCCTGAGTTCGACCCAGATCGGCACGACCCATACACCGAGCCGTTTGAAAAAACGGCCGCAGTTTCTGCGTGTAGCCGGGAAAGGGCGCAAGGTCGCCACTCCCGGTATGGTTGTGCAGATCCTGCCGGATGACACAGCGACCGAAACCCGAGTGGGTTTCACAGTTACAAAAAAAGTCGGTAATTCTGTCATCCGTAACCGCACCCGCCGTCGCCTTCGCGAGGCTCTCCGCCTCGTTGCGCGGGAAGACGGTCTGCCTTCCGGCGATTTCGTTCTGATCGGACGAGATAAGACCCGGGAACGCGAGTTCTCCCTTCTTAAAGACGATCTGCGACAGGCCCTTCGTAAAGGGTTGGATGTCAATTTCCGTGAAAAACCTTCCGGGAATTCCAGTCATGCCCGGAATCGGGCGAAATGATTGTGTCGCTCATCAGGAATGCCGTCACGGCCCTGATGTTGTCGCTTATTGACGCCTACAAGCTTTTCATCAGTCCAGTCATCGGCACCAATTGCCGGTTCGATCCGACCTGCAGTACCTATGCGCTGACAGTGATCCGTGAGCATGGTCCCGTTCGTGGTGGCTGGCTTGCACTGCGTCGGATCGGGCGCTGCCATCCCTGGTCGGAGGGAGGTACGGATCTGCCTCCGAAGCCACACCGGCATTAAAAACACCCTTCACCTATTGTTTTGGATGCGGTTTTCGGCCACTTGAAGCGCAAGCCCCATTCAGTGAGACGAAAGACCGGCATCCGCCCGATGGACATCAAGCGCATTATTGCGGCCACACTTCTCTCGGCCCTTATCCTGATCGGTTTCGACTATTTCATGCCGAAGCCCCACCAGGACGACTCCCATCCCGTCCCTCATGCGCCCGCAGCGCAGATTCAGGCTAGCACGCCTGTTGCGACCGCGTCTGAGCCAACTGCGGAAACTCAGGTTTCCGCGCGACGTATCCCGCTCAACGGACCGGATGTGCAGGGATCCGTCAATCTGAAGGGCGCCGTGCTGGATGATTTGATCCTCACGAAATATCGCGAGACCCTTGCCAAAAACAGCCCGCTGGTGCGGCTGCTGGACAAGGCGGGAAGCGCGCATCCCAATTTCGTCGTGATAGGCTGGACAAATGCTCCGGGCTCCAATGCTCGCGTGCCTGATCTGAATACGGTCTGGGACAGCACTGACGAGACGCTGACGCCGGATCACCCGGTGACGCTGCATTGGGATAACGGGCAGGGGCTGGTGTTCTCCATTCAGATCGGACTGGACGAGCACTACATGTTCGCCGTGAACCAGACGGTTGAGAACCACTCCGCACAGCCGGTGGCACTTGTGCCGTTCCAGCGCGTACAGCGGGACTATGAAGCACCGGAAGGGGCTTTCACCGCACATGAAGGCCCTATCGCCGTCATTGGCGGTCGGATGCAGGACGAGAGCTACAAAAATCTTCGTAAAGGTGCTGACCATCCGGATCATGTCTCCTGGTCCTCGACGGGAACGAGTGGTTGGGATGGCATCAGTGACAAGTTCTGGCTGACGGCTGTGGCGCCTGCGGACGGGACACCTGTTGCAGCGAGTTTTGCCTACGTTCCCGGTGCGCCTGCATCCTATCAGGTTAGTATGGCAACGCAGGCTCCGCAGCAGATCATGCCCAACGGATCTGTCACCGAAAAGAGCCATGTTTTCGCCGGAGCCAAGGTTCTCAGCCTGTTGCAGTCTTACAGCAAACAGCTTGGAATCCCTGATCTGGACAAGGCGATCGACTTCGGCTGGTTCAGCTTCCTGACCCGTCCGCTACTGACGCTTCTGCACTGGTTGTATCTGCATATTGGCAATTTCGGCCTCGCGCTGATGGCGCTGACGCTGATCGTCAAGATCGTTCTCTTCCCACTGGCCTCCAAGGCTGCCCAGTCTTCGGCGCGCATGCGTCTGCTGGCGCCCAAGGTCAAGGAAATTCGGGAGAAGAACAAAGACGATCCGATGGCTATGAACCAGAAGGTCATGGCGCTGTATCGTGAAGAGAAGGTCAGTCCGGCCAGCGGCTGTCTGCCAATGCTGATCCAGGCCCCGATCTTTTTCTGCCTGTATAAAATCCTGAACATCAGCATCGATGCCCGTCATGCGCCGTTCTTCGGCTGGATCCGCGATCTGTCGATGCCGGACCCGACGAACGTGTTCAACCTGTTCGGTCTGCTGCCGTTTGATCCAACGCAGTATTCCTCATTCCTGCATGTCAGCATCTGGGGTGCGGCGCTCGGCCTGACGTTCTGGCTGCTGCAGCGTCAGACCAGTTCGACGGCGAGCCTTGACCCGGCACAGGCACGGGTAATGCAGTTCATGCCGCTGGCCTATGTGTTCTTCATGTCCGGATTTCCGGCCAGTCTTCTGGTCTATTACACATGGAACAATCTGCTGACGGTCGCACAGCAGATGTTTATCCAGCGCCGGACCGCTCTTCCCGTTCCGGTATCCCGGACCTGAGGCATGATGAAAGAAATACCCGGGCCTCCGACTGAGGCCCAGATCGAGGATGGGCGGCTTTTGTTTGCGGGAGAATGCGAATTCTTCTTTGGCTCGCAGAAGATCGACCAGCTTCCACCCATTGGGCGGCCGGAGGTGGCCTTTGCCGGTCGCTCCAATGTCGGCAAATCGAGCCTGATCAATGCGCTGACGGGGCGTCGGGCTCTGGCACGAGCGTCTTCCGAGCCAGGGCGAACCAAGCAGCTCAACTTCTTCAACCTTGCTGACCGCGTGTCTCTCGTGGACATGCCGGGTTACGGATTTGCCAAGGCTGCGAAGTCGGTCAAGGAAGACTGGCAGGACATGATGTTCGCCTATCTTCGGGGCCGCACCACGCTGGAGCGCGTCATCCTGCTTCTGGATGCCCGGATTGAGCTCAAGGAGTCTGATAAGGACGTCATGGAACTGCTGAATCGTGCGGCCGTGGTGTTCCAGATCGTGCTGACCAAATGCGATCAGGTACGGCCCAAGGCGCTTGCTACGAAGATTGCGGAAGTCGAGGCGCTGGCGCTTAAACATGCCGCCGCTTATCCGCGTATCATCTCGACGAGCAGCGAGACCGGGTTCGGGATCGAGGATCTGCGGGCGGAAATTGCCCGTTTTGCCGCGCCACTCCAGACGTCAGGGGAAGGACAGTCCGGATCATGACCAGTAAGACCCACAGCGATAAACTGCCGGATGTGCCGCCGGTTGTGAATGCGGAAGAGGCACAGGCTCAGGCAGCCATCCTGTCCAGTGCGCTACCGTTCCTGCGCCGTTATGCCGGGGATACGATTGTCGTTAAGTACGGCGGTCATGCCATGGGTGAGGGCAAGCTCGCACATGCGTTCGGCTATGATATCGCTCTGCTCAAGCTGGTCGGGATCAATCCGATCGTGGTGCATGGTGGTGGACCGCAGATCAGCGCGATGCTGGACCGTCTGAAAATCCGCTCCGAGTTCATCGACGGGCTTCGCGTCACGGACCAGTCGATGGTCGATGTGATCGAGATGGTGTTGTCTGGCAGCGTCAATAAACAGGTCGCTGAGCTGATTAACCGGGCCGGAGCGCTGGCTGTCGGCATTTCAGGTAAGGATGGCGGTCTGCTTCAGGCACGTCGTCTGACACGCACGAAGCGCGACCCGGACAGTGAAATCGAGAAGGTTATTGATCTCGGTTTCGTAGGACAGCCGGAAAAGATTGATCCGCGAGTGCTCTATGCGTTGCTCGGGGCCGGGCTGATCCCCGTGATTGCTCCGGTGGGTGTGGGGCCAGACGGTGAAACCTACAACATCAACGCGGATACGGCGGCAGGTGCGATCGCTGGCGCGGTCCATGCCTCACGCCTCTTGATGCTGACGGACGTTCCAGGAGTGCTGGATGAGAACGGTAAGCTTATCGAGGAGCTGAGTGCTGAAGAGGCTCTGCGCCGGATTGCTGATGGTTCGATTTCGGGGGGCATGATTCCGAAGGTCGAAACCTGCCTCGAGGCCGTTCGCCAAGGGGCTAAGGCCGCTGTCATTCTGGACGGCCGGGTGCCGCATAGCTGTTTGCTGGAGCTTTTCACGCGGGCAGGACCCGGAACGCTCATCAAGGCTTAATCGGCCTTACAGTAAACTTGGATTAAGGATTATGGCGCTTCATGTGAGAAGCGCCATTTTCTGTTCTCGGCCAGGCCTTCCCGTAAGGCCAGCATTCCGCGTTCCAACAGGGTTTCAGGGGTTTCCTCGGCGTTGGCTTCGCGGGAGACAAGCCCGAGTTGTAACGGAAGGTGGACGGGAGGGTCGATCAAAATGGGAATACCGTGCGCTGTCATGCGTTCGGCCCGTTCGGCTGCTGCAAAGCGGTCGCCGCCATCCATCCAAAGCCCGAAAATATTATTGCTGATGCGCCCTATGGCGTCCGTTGGGCGGACCGCCTTGCGTAGGAGCGCGACGCATTGTTTGAGCGCTTCTTCGCCTGCTTCAAAACCTCGTGTTTTTGACAGTTCCGTCAGACCTGGGACGCGCGCGATGATCAAGGTTGCGGGCATGACCTCCTGATCTAGACGGCGCGTGCGGCGTTCTATTTCCGCCTTCAAACCCTGCCAGTTCAACAGATTGGACGAAATGTCATAATCCGAGTCGAGCAGGATCCGGCGATGAATGCTATCGAGCTCCCAGAAACCTGCCAGCAGGGAACAGACGGCCTGACAGAGTTGCCTTTCCAGCGATGACCATGGGGTGGTACGCCAGACAATCAGACACATCTGTTCGAGACTGCGGATGTTTTCCCGGGAGATCATGGCATAACGCGTGCCAGCTCTGAAAACGATTGTCCCTGTTTGAGTAAGGCTTGCAGAGAGAACGGCCTGAATATCGTCTGTCAGGCCTGAGGAACTGTACAGGAGCGTGTTGGGATTTGCCGTATCCAACAGTGCTCCCTCGGCGGCGAGGGGCTCCAGCAGGGCTTCCATGGCAGCAGCGGCGGCCAGTCGAGGTACGATAGCCTTGCGCAGAGCGGTCGTTACCGCAGCAAGAATTGCGATTCCATCATGTTCAGGAAGCGGGGCGGCTCCGTTTGCAAGGCTGGAAAGCGGCGCTGAAACGGTTGTGAGTGTGCCGCGTGTGCCGGTAACGCGTCCTTCATTATCATGAAATGGGCAGGAAGACAGGATTACGGTCAGAGGGGACCCCTGTGGGGGCGTGATGGAGGCGGGCGTTCCTGCATGAGGCTGCAGGACGTCTATAGAGGCGCATAAGGCGCTGAAGGGACGCCCGATAAAGGCCGTGGTCGGCTGTCCGAGCCAGGTATCCGGGGAAATGAGGATGATCCGGCCGCGACTGTCTGTCTCGAAGACCAGATCCACAGCCTGATACAGCAGGGAACGCCATCTCTCGCGGCTTTCCAGCGTGGACGCCAGCATGTTCCGCAGGTCCTGCGGCGTCCTGTCGGACGCAGACGTGTTCATGAATTGGGACATCAAAGAACGCATATCAGGCAAGGGTGACATATCCCGCAGAAAGCTCCTGGTCGGGCCAGCCAGTCAAAGCCCCCGGTTTTCATAAGCGTGGCAGGTTAAGAAGTCATGAACAACGTGCGAATGTGTGCAGGTCGAAATCCGAGGCAAAGATCCGTTGACATGCACCGTCGGGAATCGCATGTTCCGGCGGATTTCTGCTTTTCTGACCGGACCGACCTGATGCCGAATGCACCTCTTCGTACTGCCATCGAAGCCCTGTGGGAGCGTCGTACGACTCTCAGCGCCCGTACGGAAGGTGAAGACCGTGACGTCGTGGAAAAAGCCCTTTCCGGGCTCGATGCCGGAGCCCTGCGTGTTGCCGAGCCTTCCGAAAGCGGCTGGGTCGTTCATGAGTGGCTGAAGAAAGCTGTCCTTCTGTCGTTCCGTCTGAACGACAGCCGCGTCATGGAACGCGGTTGCGGTGGCGAACCGGCCTTCGACAAGGTTCCGCTGAAGTTTGACGGCTGGGACCAGTTCCGTTTCGCAGAAGCCGGTTTCCGCGCCGTTCCAGGTGCGATCGTGCGTCGCTCCGCCTTCATCGCACCGAATGTGGTGCTGATGCCGAGTTTCGTGAACGTAGGCGCACGCGTCGACAGCGGCACGATGATCGACACCTGGGCGACTGTCGGCTCCTGTGCCCAGATCGGCAAGAACTGCCACATCAGCGGTGGTGCGGGGATCGGCGGCGTTCTGGAGCCGTTGCAGGCTGCTCCGGTCATTATCGAGGACGACTGCTTCATTGGTGCGCGCTCTGAAGTGGCCGAAGGCGTCGTGGTCGAGAAGGGTTCCGTCCTGTCCATGGGTGTGTTCCTCGGCGCGTCCACCAAGATCGTGGACCGTGCGACAGGTGAGATTTTCATGGGCCGCGTCCCGGCCTATTCCGTCGTCATTCCGGGTACACTTCCGCCGAAAGAGCCGGGCATGCCATCGCTGGCCTGTGCGGTGATCGTCAAGCGTGTGGATGAGCGGACGCGCTCCAAGACCTCCATCAACGACCTCCTGCGCGACTGAGTGTCGTGAGCGGATCACACCTGCCGACAGACCCCGTGACACTGGCGCGGGATCTGCTGCGCTGTCCGTCCGTGACTCCGGCCGATGGGGGTGCGCAGGCGCTTCTGGCAGGTGTGCTGGAGGGGATGGGCTTTGAGACAGTCCATCTTCCCTTTGGACCCGCAGAGGCCCCTACGCCAAACCTGTACGCACGGCTGGGGACGGGGCATCCCACACTTTGCTTTGCGGGGCATACGGATGTCGTGCCGCCGGGCGAAGGTTGGGCGCATGATCCCTTTGCCGCCGTGGTTCAGGACGGTCGGCTTTATGGACGCGGCATTGCGGACATGAAGGGCGGTGTGGCTTGTTTCGTGGCTGCCGTGGCCCGGCGTCTGGAGCAGGGGCCGCTGAAGGGTTCCATCTCCCTGCTGATTACGGGAGACGAGGAGGGCCCCGCTCATTTCGGGACGAAGCCAGTCATCGAATGGCTGGCTGAACGGGAAGAGCTTCCGGATTTCTGTCTGCTGGGTGAACCCACGAATCCCGAGGCTCTGGGCGATGTCATCAAGATTGGCCGACGCGGCAGCATGAATGCTGTTGTAACCGTTCAGGGCGTTCAGGGGCATGTGGCGTATCCGCATCTGGCGGATAACCCGGTTCATCGTCTTCTGGCAGCGTTTTCCGAACTGACGGCGCGCGAGTTGGACGCGGGCAGCAAATGGTTTGATCCGTCTTCGCTTCAGGTCACGAGCATCGACGTCGGCAATCCCGCGACTAATGTCATTCCGGCACAGGCCATCGGACGGCTGAACATTCGTTTCAATGACCTTCACACGGGGGCTGAACTGACCGCGTGGATCGAGGATGTCGTCCGGCGTCACGCGCCTTCAGCAGAAGTGCAGGTATCCATCAGCGGTGAGGCCTTCCTGACGCAGCCCGGAGAGGCCGTAACGTGTCTGTCGGATGCCGTGCGTCATGTGACGGGTCGTACGCCCCGGCTCGATACCGGCGGCGGCACATCCGATGCGCGTTTCATTTCGCGCTACTGCGCGGTTGCGGAATTCGGTCTCGTAGGGGCGACCATGCACAAACGGGACGAGCATGTGGGACTTGAAACGCTTGAGGATCTGACGCGGATCTATCTGGCGTTCATGGAAGGATACGGGCTGTGAATTCTGGACGGCAGGGGTCGTTTCCTCCCTCCGGGAACATGGCCATTCCGCTGGGCGTGTGGCTGCTGGGGCGCGGGCGTTCCGAAGGCATCAACTGTTTCGCTCCGGGAGCCGGGGCGCTGTTCGCGGCTCTGGCGCCGACAATCGCACTGGCGCTTATTGGCGTGTGGATGGCGTTTATGCTGCCTCCTGCCGAACGGGTCATGGGGTTGGTGAGAGCTGTTGTGCCGCTGGTCTGCACGCTGTTGCAGCTTGTGGTGTCGGAATTTTACGCAGGTTTCCTCAGCCGTAAAGGGCTGTGGACGCGCTATGCGACAGCCTCTTTGTGGTGTGGTTGGTTGCCGCTGGTCATGCTCATCGTGGCGCAGGGCGTGCTGCATCTTGTGATGCCGGGGGCTGCCGCATCCGGTCAGGCGCTGGCTGGCCTCGCCTTCGGGGCGCAGCTTTATACGCTGTGGCTGACCTGGTACGTCACGAAAGTCGGTCTTCTGACCACGGGATGGCAGGCCTTTGTCATGACGCTTCTTCAGACCCTGCCAGTTGTAGCACTGCTCTGGATTCTGTGGCTTCTGCCGCCGCATTACAATGCGATGGTGGACCTGCTTGGGATATCGTTTTAGGTCCTGATGAATGGATTGTCGGGATAGCCGACATCCATCAGGCAAAGCCCCTCGGGCGGGGCCGTTTGCCCTGCCGCGCAGCGGTCTTTCGCTTCCAAAATCTCAATCATTTTTTCGACCGGCCACAGACCCGCGCCGATCATCATCAGGGTTCCGGCCATGTTGCGGACCTGATGATGCAGGAAGGAGCGCGCCTTCGTGTCGATCATGACCAGTTCGCCCTCGCGACGGATGGTCAGAATGTCCAGCGTGCGGACGGGGCTTCTGGCCTGACAGGCGACCGCACGGAAAGATGTGAAATCATGCGGGCCGAGAAGATGGTTCGCGCCCTGCTGCATGAGATCCACATCCAGCGGGCGCTTGATGTGCCACACCCGGTTTTCCATCAGGCCCGGACGGGCAGGGCGGTTGAGGATCGTGTAGCGGTAGCTACGCCATGTGGCGGAGAAACGCGCATTCCACTCCGGCCCGACCTGCGCGGCTTCGAGCACAACCACACGGTGAGGTTTAAGGTGATACCCCATACCGTCGCGGATCTGGCGGCCGTCGATTTGGGCATCATCCGGAAAATCGAGATGGATAACCATACCGGCGGCATGGACGCCCGCATCCGTACGTCCGGCCGTGATGCTGGGCACGGGCCGGTTACGGACCAGTTTGGAGGCGGCGGCTTCGATCAGACTTTGAATGGACGTGCCATCAGTCTGTTTCTGCCATCCCAGATAGCCGGTGCCGTCATATTCAATGCGTAAGGCCCAGCGATTCAGGCCGGAAGGCTCATGATCCTGAGCCTGCGCGTCAGACAAGGCGCGTCCCTTTCGGCACAGGCTGGCCACGCAGGAGGTCGGAGGCGGACATCATGCTGCGTCCCGGTTTTTGCAGGCGGTCGATGCGAATGGCACCGGTGCCACAGGCGATCGTCAGGGCGTCGTCGAGCGTGGTGCCGGGGAGGGCGTTGTGGGCTGCGTCTGGAAGCGGAGTGGCTGTGCCGATTTTCAGGACGACACCGTCAAGCGTCGTAAACGCGCCGGGCCAAGGCGTGAGGCCACGAATCTGGCGGTCGATCTCGGACGCCGTGCGTGTCCAGTCGATACGGCCGTCATCGCGTGTCAGGCGCTCGGCATAGGTCACGCCCTCTGCGGGCTGTGGCACGGGCGTCGGCTGTTCGACAAGCGCACGGATGACCAGGCGGCCGCCGATTTCGGACAAACGATCATGCAGTGTACTGGCGGTATCGGTCGCGCTGATGGGGGTGGCTTCCTCCAGCAGAACCGCGCCGGTGTCGAGGCCCTCATCCATCTGCATAATGGAAACGCCGCTCTGGGTGTCGCCTGCGAGGATGGAGGACTGGATGGGCGAGGCCCCACGCCAGCGCGGCAAAAGGCTCGCATGGATGTTCAGGCACCCCAGACGCGGGGCATCCAGCATTTCCTTGGGTAGAATGAGGCCGTAGGCGGCGACTACGGCGGCGTCAGCATTCAGGGCAGCAAAAGCGGCGTGCTCCGTCGTGTCCCGACGAACGCGCGCGGGTGTCCGCACTTCGATCCCAGCGGCTTCGGCCGCTTCATGAACCGGCGAGCGGCGCAGTGCCTTGCCTCGCCCTGCCGGACGCGGCGGCTGTGTATAGACCGCAACCACGTCGTGCCCTGCTTCGAGCAAAGCGTGCAGCGCCGGGACCGAAAAGTCCGGCGTTCCCATGAAAATCAGCCGCATCGGAAATCAGCGCCTTCCGAGCTTCTGCTCTTTGGCGAGGCGGCGCATGATCATGTTGCGCTTGAGCGTCGAGAGATGATCGACAAACAGGATGCCGTCGAGATGGTCCATCTCATGCTGGATGCAGGTGGCGAGCAGGCCGGATGCATCACGCTCGATCGTCTCTCCCGCGAGGTTGCGGTAGCGCACGCGGATCGATTCGGGGCGGACGACTTCGGCATACTGGTTCGGCAACGAAAGACAGCCTTCTTCGCGAGCTGCCATCTGCTCTGAATCCGTAACGATTTCCGGATTGATCAGCAGCATGGGCTCACGCGGCGCGTCTTCTTCGGCCACGTCCACCAGAGCAAAGCGCATACCAAGACCAACCTGCGGCGCGGCGAGGCCGATGCCGGGGGCTTTGTACATGGCGGAAAACATGCCCGGAAGCTGATCGCGGATGAAGGCGATATCCTCGGGGCGGACGTCGCGGGTGACCTCCCGCAGCACGGGCTGGGGGGCGATCAGGATCGGGGTGGGCGGCACATTGTCGATGCCGGACAGGAAATCGAATTCGCTCATGCCCTGCGATGTAGCGAGCGCGGGCGTCAAATGCCAGTGTAACATGCAGTGCAACATGCCATTAACGTCGGTTTTGTATGTGCCCCGTTGAGAGCAGAGCTTGCATCCGCGGGGGTGGACACCATATCGTAGGGTCAGCCGGTTGCCGCATAATGGGACTGGCTCTGTTTTACGTCTCGCTCATGGAGGAGGCTTTCGCCCTATGTCCGGTCGCCTGTTCACGTCCCCGATGTTCCTCGGTTTCGATCACCTCGAGCAGATGCTTGAGCGTGCAGCCAAATCGACGTCCGACGGGTATCCCCCCTACAATATCGAGCAGCTCAGCTCCACGGCTCTGCGCATAACGCTGGCGGTTGCGGGCTTCGTCATGGACGATCTGCAGATCACGCAGGAAGACAACCAGCTTGTGATCCGTGGGCGTCAGACGGATGACAGTCAGGGGCGCATTTTCCTGCATCGCGGGATTGCGGCGCGGCAGTTCCACAAGGCATTCGTACTGGCAGAAGGCATCGAAATCGGCGGAGCCTGGCTTGATAACGGCCTGCTGCACATCGATCTTCTGCGTCCGGAGCCGGAAGTTCGGGTCAAGCGAATTGCGATTTCGCAAGGGCGGCGAAGCCCGGCCCCCGCGCCGACGGTTCATCACGAAGTGGTCCCACCCGTCGTGAAAACCCGTCGTACGACGCGTCCTGCGCGCGATATCGACGACGAGTAAGACCGGGCGCCCGATCCCATCTTTTACAGACTGAACCCAAGGCCGGGCGGCAGAAGCCTCTGCGGCTCCAAAAGGAACCTGAATTGAACAATCCCTTCGAAAACGGTGATCGTTCGGACGAAAAACTCCCTGCGGATCTGCGCCGCATCACGGGGCCGCAGCTTTTGACGCTGGGTATGTCCCGCCTCGCCTATGTCAGATCCGTCATGCATGACGGCGAAATGCTCGTGGCCATTCACGCCGCCGACGGCACACCGATGGCCGTTGCGGAAGATGAGGAAAGCGCACTCGACGCTATCCTCGAGCATGAAATGATCCCGACGCTTCTTCAGTAACCTCTTTCAGAAGGTCCGCACCCATGAGCAAAAACGCCGATATCTCCCGTCATCTCGAAGAAGAACGTCTTGCAGGCGTCGTCGTCCATAACGGGCTGGCCTATCTGGCCGGTCAGGTCGCGGACGATGCCACGCTCGATACGGAAGGACAGACGGTCGATATCCTGCGCCAGATCGACGCGCTTCTGGCGTCGCTGGGGACGGATAAGAGCCGGATTTTGTCGGTGCAGATCTTCCTGACGGATATCGCGGAAATCGGGGCGATGAACCGGGCCTGGGATGTGTGGCTGGATACCGACAGCAAACCAGCCCGTGCCACGGTTGAAGCAAAATTGGCCGTTCCGGAATGGCGCGTCGAAATGACGGCGATTGCCGCGCTGAAATAAGCGCAGTCAGCGGGGCCGGTTCAGGCAGGGAATAGAAACGCGCGTAATCGCCGGTCCAGTTCTGCGTGTAAGGAAAGATCATGGCCGTCGATGCTCGAAATGGCTGTCAGGGACAACGCATTGACCAGCCACGCCCCCGTCACCGTTTTGAGCTCCTGCGGCAGAAGACGGCCTTCCGTGCAGAAGCCGGCGTCCATCAGCCGGGCGCGGGACGTTCCCGGCAGGGCGCCGTCAGCGATGGGGGGCGTTTGCAAGCATCCCTCCCGCAAAAACAGGACGTTCGCAGCACTGGCTTCTGCAATAGCCCCTGTCGTTCCCAGAAGAAGCGCATCGTCCAGTCCTGCTGCGACGGCTTCCATGCGGCTCATAACGGAGAGCAGACAGGCCAGCGATTTGACGCGCGCCAGTGGAGAAGCCCCGTCTCGCCGGTAGCGGCTGAGACCCAGCCGGACCGGAGCAGGCACGGTCATTATGGAAGCCGTGGCCTGAATGAGAACAGTCGGATGCGACGTAGCGGGGGGCACAAGGCCACGCGGTCCGGTGCCGCGTGTAACTGTCAGGCGTAGCGATCCGTCTGACAGATTCGTGGCGTGCAGTAGGTCGGATATGGCCTGTGCCATAACCGTCCGGTTCGGCGAAGGCAGGCGGAGGATCGCACACCCTTCTTCCAGCCGTGCGAGATGCCGTGCCAGATGAGGCGTTTGTCCGTTAGCAACGCGGATTGTTTCAAACAGACCATCTGCGAGCAGAAAGCCCCGGTCACTCGGGGCAATATGTGCATCTGCAATGTCCAGGAGGCGTCCATTGAGCCAGACTGTAGCGCTCATGCTTCAAACGCCTCCAGGATCGGGGCGACTTTCAGAAGCATTTCCTCATATTCCCACATCGGATCGGACAGCACGGTAATGCCGCCTCCTGCACCGACGGAGACGGTATCGCCCGATCTCGACATGCTGCGGATGATGACGGAACTGTCCATCGCACCATCATTCCCGATACGGAACAGGCTGCCGCAATAGGCCCCACGAGCCGAAGATTCCAGAAGGTCGATAATCTCCATGGCCCGTTTTTTCGGTGCCCCCGTGACGGAACCCGGCGGAAGCGTGGCCTGAAGCAGATCAATGGCGTCCAGCTCGGGTCGAATCTGCCCCTGAACGGCCGAGACCAGATGCAGGACGTGTGGGAACTGCTCAACCTTCGAGAGTTGCGGAACACGGACGGAGCCAATTTGCGAGACACGACCAATGTCGTTTCGCATCAGATCCGTAATCATCAGGTTTTCGGCACGCTCTTTTTCGTCCGCAAGCAGTGTCCGGCTGTTCCGGGCTGTGTCTTCCGGAGTGTGTCCGAGGGAAATGGTGCCTTTGATGGGGCGCGTCTCAATCAGCCCGTCCCGCGAGAGTGAAATGAACCGTTCCACGGAAGCACTGAGCAGCGAAAAATCCGGTGTTTTCAGATACGCTCCGAATGGGGCCGGAGAGGTCTGCCGCAGCGTCTGATAGGCAGCCAGTTCATCGAAATCGCCACTGCAATTCGCACTCCAGCGCATCGTCAGATTGGCCTGAAAAATATCTCCGGCCCGAATGAAATCAATGGTGCTGCGAACAGCCCCCGTCCAGACATTCCGGGACTGTTCAGGTGTAAAGCGCAGGGAAAACGCTGTAGAGCGGACGGCGGGTTGGGTCAGATCAGGTACTGGGTTATCAGTCTGGCTGATCCACCAGCAGCGTTCTGCACGCCGGTCGAAAGCCAGTACGTCCGTAAAGGAGGCCGCCACCAGTCTGGGTGTAGAAGAAACATGACGGGACGGGACGTTTTCAAGCGCCATGCCCGCCTCGTAGCTCACCATCCCGATCACCCCGCCCGTAAAGGGAATGACACCCTCGGTCTCGGGGCAGCGATGCGTGGCAGCCATATCGCGCAGATGCGTCCAGATATCACCCTGTACGGACACACCGTTCCTGCGAAGATCCGCTGCGCTCCAGTCGAGGGTTTCGGCAGGGGAGAGGCAGAGAAAGGACCAGCGCGCGCGCACGTCCGTGTTCGGGCCGCCACTATCGAGAAACGCCGCCCAAGGTTCGGCAGTCATGGCGGAGAGTGCCTGTTCGGGAGGTCTCCAGGGAATTTCAATAATAGACAGTGGGAATATCCTGCTTCGACGTCATGGAGACATGACGCAGGACGCTAGCCACCAAAGCGCAGGATGGGAAGGTTCGGCATTCTGTCCAAATGAGAGCATTGTTCCCGGCAGAATGCCGCCAAAGGCAAAACAGGAATGTGATCAGTCCTGAAGTTCGGCCTGGATTTTCTTGATTTCGGCTTTGAGAGCGTGGATGCGTTCGGGTTCTGACTTTTCAGCCCGTGCAAGGTCACGCTCAACTTCTTTAAGGCGATGTTCGAGCTTCTGCTGGGAGGGAAGTGCGTGAGAATGATCGGCCATGAAATGTAATTCCTTGTCAGGGCATGAAGCGATAAAAATATCGCCGTGAGTTAAACATGGTTTGACATAAAAGGTTTTCAAGATGTCCGGCGCAGCCGCTTGCGCTGGCTGGATTTCGCAATGCCCAGCCCTTCGCGATATTTCGCAACGGTGCGGCGCTGAATGGAGAAGCCTTCTTTTTGCAGAAGGGCCGTCAGGGCATCGTCGGACAGAACATTGTCCCCTTCAGCCGAGACGAGCGCCTGAAGACGATGCTGGATCGCATGGGCGCTCTGGGAGGTTCCGTCTTCGGACGTTAGGGCTGTGGAGAAAAACAGCCTGAGCGGGACGGCGCCCTGTGGGGTGTCGATATATTTGTTGCTGACGATGCGGCTGATGGTGCTTTCATGCAACTCCGTGCGCTCGGCGATGTCGCGCATGGTCAGCGGGCGCAGGGCGCTGGGGCCATTGCGCAGGAAGTCGGCCTGATGCTGCACAATGGCGCGTCCGACTGTGAGCAGGGACTGTTTGCGGCTGTCCAGCGCGCGGATCAGGGCCGTGGCCTCTGCCGCACAGGCAAGGAGCGCCTTACCGGCGCCCGTGCCCCCATTGAGTTGTGCGCGCATCGTGTCATCAAGTCGGAGTTTTGGCAGCAGGCGCGTGTTGAGGGTCAGGCGGAAGCCAGTGCCGTTGGGGCGGACGATCAGATCAGGTTCGATGGGGGGCTCAGGCGGTGGTAGGGTAAGTCCGGGACGCGGATCGAGCGCCTGAATCTCAGCGAGCATCTCCAGCAGATCGTCCTGTTCAAGAGCGCATTTTTCCCGCAGCCTGCGCCAGTCCCGCCGGGCGAGGAGGTCCAGATTGTCGAGCAGAATCTGCATCGCGGGATCGAGGCGATTGCGGACCCGGAGCTGTGCGGCCAGGCATTCTTCAAGCGATCGGGCGAAAAGCCCGACAGGTTCAAAATACATGAGGGTCTGACGGATCGCTTCGAGCCTTGTCGCCTCCATGCGAAGGTCGCCTACAAGATCCGCTACCGAAACGGGAAGGCGGCCGCTTTCATCCAGACTGTCCAGAAGATGCAGCGCCGCATCCTGTTCGTCCGCAGGAAAAGAGAGGCGAATCTGGAGGATCAGATCGTCCCGGGCGGATGGAAGCGGGGCCGCGGCTTCCGGACGATCAGAGGCTGTGGTGAAGCGGTCCGGGTCGTCGTCATGAAACTCTTCCGAAGACGGCGCAGCTTCGGGTGCTGTGTCGCCGTGCTCCAGAATAAGGAGCGGATTGGCTTCGCAAACCTGTCGCAGATGCTGGGCGAGGTCGAGCTGCGTGTATTGCAACAGCGCAATCGCCTGACGTAGCTGGGGCGTCATGACGAGAGACTGCGACTGACGCTGGATCAGGCCCGGGACAAGCATCCCGGCATGTTACAGCGAGAAATTCTCTCCGAGATAGACCCGGCGGACATCTTCATTCGCAACGATGGCTTCGGGCGTGCCTTCCATCAGCACCTGACCGCCATGCATGATATAGGCGCGGTCGATGACCTCGAGCGTTTCGCGGACGTTATGGTCTGTAATCAGCACGCCGATGCCACGATCTTTCAGATGCGAAACGAGATCGCGGATTTCACCGACGGCGATCGGATCAATACCGGCGAGCGGTTCGTCGAGCAGGATGTAGTTCGGCTGACTGGCCAGCGCCCGGGCGATTTCCAGACGACGGCGCTCACCACCCGAAAGGGCCAGCGACGGAGAGCGGCGAAGATGGGTGATGCCAAACTCGGCCAGAAGGCCGTTGAGCATCAGGTCGCGCTTTTCCGGGTCAGGTTCGACGACCTCAAGAGCAGCCATGATGTTCTGCTCGACATTCAGGCCACGGAAAATGCTGGCTTCCTGCGGGAGGTAGCCGACGCCGAGGCGTGCGCGGCGATACATCGGAAGCTGCGTGATGTCCGCGCCATCCAGAGTGATGGTGCCGGTATCAGGCTGAACGAGGCCGACGATCATGTAAAAGCTGGTCGTCTTGCCCGCACCGTTCGGGCCGAGGAGGCCAACCGCTTCGCCGCGCTGCACCTGAAGCGAGACGTTTTTGACGACGGCGCGCTTCTTGTAGGACTTGCCGATGCCACTTGCGACCAGACCGGTTGCGGGCGGCTGAGAGGGGATATGGCTGTCTGTCACTTGGGTGCCTGGCTGCTGTTGGCCTCGTTTGGCACGACGAGTCCCTGAATGGGGGAATCCGTGCCCGGCAGCATGGTTGCGATGCCGGTCTTCATGTTCACGATGGCCTGCGCGCCATTGTTCTGGTTCTGCCCCTGCGTGACATGCACATGGCCGATCAGGCGGGCGATCTGGGTATCGAAAACATAGACGCCACGATCGCCCGTGGCGGTCTGGGTCGGTGTCCGCAGGATGACATGCCCCCAGCCATAGGCCCGATCGAGCTTCGAGGAGCCGCCGCCCATCGGATTGGACGAATCTGCGGCTGCCTGTTCCGGTTTTGCAGACTGTGCCGGAGCAGGCGCGTCGTTGGGTTTGCTGAACGAGACGAGCACGTCTGCCTTGACCTGCTTGCCGTCATTGGTCGTGACGGTCGCATCGCCCCGGCCAACCGACATGCGCGTCTTGGAATGATATTCCATGACGTCGCGGGCCGTCAGAACGTCCTGCGGTGTGGTCAGCTTCAGGTGCTTGCCAGTCATGACCATGACGCCCTGATCCATGTCGTACAGCGCACGATCGCCCCAGCCCTGATCGGTCTGGTTGTAGATATGGACGTTGCCGCGCGCTTCGATCCGGTACAATTCGAGGGAGCCGCCCATCGGATCGTTGCTGCTGGCGCTTTTGCCGTCGGCCGGTGTCGGCGCAGGTGCGGGCTGTCCGGGAACAGGCGCTTTCTTGCGCAGATACCCGATCAGTGTGTCCGCATCGACCGTCGTATCCCCGCGTACGGCTCGGGCTCCACCCGTGAGCGTCACGGTCTGGGCATTGCGGTCGTAGACTTCTTCCTTTTTCCAGAAAAGCTGCACGGCTTCACCGTGGGACATGTCCAGCCCGTCCGCATAGGCAGGAGCGGAAGGGAGAGCCAAAGGAAGGGCGATCAGGAAGGGAAGGAAGGCTGCGGAACGGCGGGTCATTTCTCTGTCTTCAGTCCTTGCAGGTGCAGGCGGGCCGCCGCACTCGGAGGGCCGTTGTCATCGTTGCGGACCGTCAGTCCGGGTCCCGTAAACTGCATGATACCCGCATGCTGGTCCAGAAAATAGCCTTGGGCATCCTGCGTGCCGAACGGACCTTCTGCATGGACCCAGTCCCGCGAGGCGATGACGTCCGCCTTAAGGTCCAGATCTGCGGAAGGGCCATTCAGGAGAAAGCCGTCATCGCGGTAGAGCACGACGTTGTCGTCGAGATCGAGCGTCTGTTCGTGCTGCATATAGACGCCACGATCAGCCTTGATATGTGCCCACGAATTCCCCGAAAGCTGGATGTCGGCAACCGGCTCAACAAGGTCCACGCGATCCGGGCCCTGCTGGTGGGTGGTGCGGGCTGTAATCATGTAAAGATGGTCGTGGGCGTCGAGACCGCGATAGGTGGCCTGTTCCATGTTGCCGCTTTCCACGCGCAGGCGGGCCATTTCCTTCAGGGCGGCGCGGTTCTGGTTCATGAGATGGGAAATCTCGGGCCAGGCCGCGATGGAACTGAGGAGGACGAGAGCCAGCCCCGGCAGTGCCCATTTGGCGAATCCCAGAAGCGAGCGGCGTCGGGCGAGTTCCTGAGCATTGGGGGCCTGACGGATCCGCTGGAAGGCAGCGCGGCGCAGATTATCGAGACGGGCGAGACTCTCTGTCCGGTTGGGGTCGAAATCTTCCCGGCGGATGCGGTGCTCGCCATTATCGGGCGTGGGGTCGCTCATGACAGTCCGCTTCGCAGGAGGTCGTGAATATGAACGATTCCCGCAGGGCGGTGTGCCGTGTCCACGATGAAGAGGCTCGTGATGGGGCGTTCGCGCTGATTCATAAGATGCAGCACGTCCTGTGCCAGCGTGTCGGCACTTGCCGTAACGGGGGCGGGGTTCATGACGTCCGCGGCCGTGGTCGCATCGAGGTCGCCGGAGAGGGCGCGGCGCAGATCGGCGTCTGTGATGAGGCCCTGAAGTTCACCATTGTCATTAATGACACCCATGCACCCGAATGACTTGCGTGTCATCTCGAGAATGACGGAGCGGAGCGGGAGGCTGCCCTGTCCGAGAGGCAGGGCATCGCCGGTATGCATGAGGTCGCTGATCGGGCGCAGACGGGCCCCGAGAAGGCCGCCAGGGTGAAAAGCGCCGAAATCGCGGGCGGTGAAACCGCGCTTTTCCAATAGTGCGATGGCGAGCGCGTCGCCCAGAGCCAGTTGCAGCAGGGTGCTCGTCGTTGGCGCTAAGCCCATCGGGCAGGCTTCTGCGCTGGTGGGCAGGACCAGTGGGATCTGTGCGGCACGGGCGAGGGCGGAGGTGCCGACGGCGGTAACGGCGATCACGCAGTGATTCTGTCGCGCGGCATAGGCCAGAATCGCGGCAAGTTCTGCGGTTTCGCCCGAATTGGAGAAAGCGAGGATCAGATCGCCGGGCGCCACCATCCCAAGGTCGCCATGTGCGGCTTCAGCGGGGTGCAGAAACAACGACGGTGTGCCGGTAGAGGCGAGGGTTGCCTGAATTTTGCGGGCGATATGACCGGATTTCCCGATTCCGGTAACGATCAGACGCGCGCGACTTTCGGCGATGCGGTCAACGGCTTCGCTGAACGAAACTCCGAGCGGACCGGAGAGGGCCTGTTCGAGCGCTTCCAGTCCTTTGCGTTCGATGGAGACGGTTTGGAGGGCCGATTCCAGAGCGGTGTGGGAAAAACCGGGCGACGGGCGGTGCATGATCAGTCGGGCCGCGCTTCAGGCGCGATGCGAGAAAATGTCGGACTCGTCGTAGCCCAGCAGGTCGAGGCGGCAGCGGGCCGGAAGGAAATCGTAGCAGGATTGCGCGAGGTCGCGGCGGTTTTCACGGATCAGCATGGCTTCGAGCTTATCCCACAATGCGTGAAGATACAGCACGTCCGATGCGGCATAGCGAAGCTGATCGGGGGTGAGGGTTTCCGCACCCCAGTCCGAGCTCTGCTGGTGTTTGGAAATTTCAACCCCAAGAAGGTCCCGACACAGATAGGCCAAGCCATGACGGTCCGTGAACGTATAGACCAGCCGGGCGGCGATTTTGGTGCAGATGACAGAGGGGATCGTAATATTGAAGGCGTTCTGCAGGACTGCGACGTCAAAGCGTGCGAAATGCATCAGCTTGGTGACAGAATCGTCTGTCAGAAGCGCTTTAAGATTAGGGCAATCATAGCCGCGGCCGCCCATGGAAACCGGTTTGATCTGCACGAGATGGGCTTCGCCATCACCGGCGGAAAGCTGGACGAGGCAGAGGCGATCACGATGGGGATTGAGACCCATGGTCTCGGTATCGATGGCAACGACAGGACCAAGATCAAAGTCATCCGGCAGATCGCCGTCATGAAGATGGATGGCGGTCTGCGAACTCATTTGTCGTCACCAAATTTTTTTAATCACCAGAGGATCGAGGCGATTTATCGCCTGATCGTCTGTGGTGCCCAGAAGAAGACTCGAACTTCCACGTCCTTTCGGACACAGGTACCTGAAACCTGCGCGTCTACCAATTCCGCCATCTGGGCTCAGAAAGCACCGGAGTTTTTTCAGTTTCCTGAAGCATCCCGGCTCGGTGAAGAGGCGTTTACCCCTGCACGTGTGGGGCGTCAACAGCCAAACTGAAAGAAAAATGCAAATGCGTAGAAATTTTTCCGTGGACGGGACCGGCGGTGGAGCTGCGGCAGACGTTGGAGGGGGGCGCAGCCCAAGAGTTGTGGCGGTTCTGGGAGGAGGAGGCTTTGTCGGGCGCGAGCTCGTTGGCCGGCTCGTGGCTTTGGGGCATGTCGTCCGGGTGGGGAGCCGAAACCCGGACGACGATCAGGGGCTGGCGCGGTTTCCGGGTGACGGGCGTGTGGAGTTCATCAAGGCATCCGTGAATGACGCGGCTGCGCTGGAGCGTGTGTTTGCCGGGGCAGATGTGGGGATCAATCTGGTGTCCATCATGTCGCCGGACGTGCGGGCAATGCATCGGGTCAATGTGGAAGGCGCACGGCTGGCGGCGCTTGTGGCGCGGCGTGAGGGCGTGAGGCAGTACCTGCATATGTCGGCTATTGGCGCGTCTCTGGCGTCGCCGGGGAATTACGGGCGCAGCAAGGGGGCGGCTGAGCATGTGGTGCGGGAGGTCTTTCCCGAGGCAGTGTTGCTGCGGCCTTCGGTGATTTTCGGTCCGCAGGACAGTTTCTTCAACATGTTCGCGCTGATTGCGAAGCTCTTGCCTGTTCTGCCGGTGTTTGCGCCAAAGACGCTGTTTCAGCCGGTCTATGTAGGAGATGTGGCACGGGCGATCGTCACACTGGTGGAGCCGGGGCACGAAGGCCTGACTGTTGAAGCTGGCGGGCCGGATGTTTTGAGCATGAAGGACTTAATGGTGTTTGTTTTGGAGGCGTCGGGGCGTCGCAGGCTTCTGGTGTCTGTGCCGGGGTGGGTTGCGAGGCTGGAAGCCGATATCCTTGAATCGCTGCCGGGACATCTGCTGACGCGTGATCAGGTTGCGATGATGGGCGTGGACAATGTGGTGCAGCAGGGAGCGGTTGATCTTCAGACGCTCGGGATCAGACCTGCAGCAATGCGGAGTATCGTTCCGGACTATCTGAGGGGGAGCGTTTGTGAGAGCTGGCGGCGGTTCCGGAGGTGATTGGTCCGATACGGACCTTAAAATCTGTGTGAAAAATAGCTCATGCGATGAGAAGATGGGTCATTTCGCATGAAAGGTCAGCATTGCTGACTGTTATTGGATAAAGTGACGGAATAGCTGCATTCTTACTCGCATGTTTGCAGGAGACACGACGCATGGCCGAACGGATGTTGCAGTTCGTCACCCACCCCCAGGTGCTTCCCGAGAAGCGCGACGCGGCCGAACGCCGCCAGGATTTCGGGGAGATTTACCGTGGGTTCGCGCGCAGCCGGGCGGAAGAGCAGGCGTCGCGGTGTTCCCAGTGCGGCATCCCGTTCTGCTCCGTGCATTGTCCGTTAGGGAACAACATTCCCGACTGGCTGAAGCTGACGGCTGAGGACCGGCTTGAGGAAGCGTATGAAATGTCGTCCGCGACGAATACGTTTCCGGAAATCTGCGGGCGTATCTGTCCGCAGGATCGCCTGTGCGAAGGCAATTGCGTCATCAACAAAGGCTTTGAGAGCGTCACCATTGGCGCTGTCGAGCGGTTCATTACCGAAAATGCGTTTGAGCAGGGCTGGGTGAAGCCCGCACTTCCGGACCGGGAACTGGGGAGAAGTGTCGGGATCGTTGGTTCCGGCCCGGCAGGACTGGCCTGTGCGGAACGGCTGCGGGCACAGGGTTACGAGGTTCATGTCTATGAACGTCAGGACCGTGTGGGCGGACTCATGACCTACGGCATTCCGAGCTTCAAGCTGGAAAAGCACGTAATGGCGCGCCGTCACGCGCTGCTGGAAGAGCAGGGGATTGTGTTCCATCTCTCCACGCCGGTTGGCTCGGGTGCAGGTGAGACGTCTCTTGAGGATCTGCGGGCGCGGCATGATGCGGTGTTTCTGGCAACAGGTGTGTACCGCTCGCGCGACGTGAAGGTGCCGGGGGCCGGGCTTGAGGGTGTTGTCGATGCGATCGACTTCCTGACGGCGTCCAACCGTCGCGGTTACGATGAAGATCCGGGCGAGGATGCAGCGCTTCACGCGAAGGGGCGTCGGGTCGTGGTCATTGGCGGTGGTGACACGGCCATGGACTGCGTGCGTACGTCGATCCGTCAGGGTGCCGAGCGTGTGACCTGCGTTTACCGTCGGGACCGGGCGAACATGCCGGGGTCACGGCAGGAAGTTTATAACGCCGAGGAAGAAGGCGCGCAGTTCGAATGGCTGGGCTCGCCGGAAGCGTTCCTTGGAGACGGCAGCGTGTCGGGCGTGCGCGTGTTGAAGATGCGGCTTGGGTCTCCGGATGCGTCGGGCCGTCGGTCCATCGAGGGCACGGGGCAGCATGACGTGATCAAGGGCGATCTGGTCATCAAGGCTCTGGGCTTCGATCCCGAGGATCTGCCGGAACAGTTTGCCGCTCCCGATCTGGCCGTGACGCGCTGGGGCACGCTGACGGTGCCGCCGGGGGGCTTTGAGACGAGCCTGCCGGGTGTGTTTGCCGGGGGCGATATCGTGCGCGGCGCAAGCCTTGTTGTCTGGGCGATCAAGGATGGCCGGGACGCAGCCGATGCGATCCATCATCATCTGACTGAAACAGTGACCGGTTCTCTGGAGGCCGCGGAATGACACACAATAACGATTTCATCCGCGAGTATGCTGAGAACGTCGAACGCCTGAAGGGGCTGTATGACCCGTCGCAGGAGCGCGATTCCTGCGGTGTGGGTCTGGTTGCATCGCTGGATGGCAAGCCGTCGCGCAGCGTGGTGCTGGCGAGCATCGAGGCGCTGGGCAATATCTGGCATCGCGGCGCGGTCGACGCAGATGGCAAGACTGGCGATGGCGCAGGCATTCATGTGGAAATCCCGCAGGATTTCTTTGCCGAGGCGATCCATAACGGTTCCAGCGACGATACAATCGATGGGCGCATTGCGGTCGGCATGGTGTTCCTGCCCAAGACCGATCTGGGCTCGCAGGAGCGGGGCCGTCAGATCATCGAGACGGAAATCCTGAATTTCGGTTACGGGATCTATGGCTGGCGTCAGGTGCCGATCGATACGGCGTGCATTGGCGAAAAGGCCAACCAGACGCGGCCGGAGATCGAACAGATCATGATCCGCAACCGGCTCGGCCGGTCCGAGGACGAGTTCGAGCGCGACCTGTATGTGCTGCGTCGGCGGATCGAGAAGCAGGCGACGGCGCAGCAGGTTGATCTGTATGTGTGTTCGATGTCCTGCCGCTCGGTGATCTACAAGGGCATGTTCCTTGCGGAGAACCTGACGGATTTTTATCCGGATCTGCTGGATGAGCGGTTCGTCTCGCGGTTTGCGATCTACCATCAGCGGTATTCGACCAACACATTCCCGACCTGGAAGCTCGCCCAGCCGTTCCGCAAGGTGGCGCATAACGGCGAGATCAACACGATTTCGGGCAATACAAACTGGATGCGCTCGCATGAAACGCGGCTCGCCCATCCGGATCTGGACCCATACATGGCGGATTTGAAGCCTGTTGTGCAGGCTGCGGGTTCGGATACGGCGGTTCTGGACAATGTGTTCGAACTGCTGACCTTCGCCGGGCGGGATGCGCCGATGGCGAAGACGATGCTGGTGCCGGCCTCTGGCGGTGCGAACTCGGCGATGTCCGACGCGGCGCGCGCGCTGTTCCGGTACTGCAATGCCGTGATCGAGCCGTGGGATGGCCCGGCGGCTTTGTGTGCGACGGATGGGCGCTGGGTCGTGGCCGGGCTGGATCGTGCCGGGCTACGGCCGCTGCGTTACAGCATCACGCAAGATGGTCTGCTGATCGTCGGGTCCGAGACCGGAATGGTTCGGGTGCCGGATGCGCGCGTCAAAAGCCGTGGGCGGCTTGGTCCGGGGCAGACGCTGGCGCTGGATCTGAAAGAGGGGCGGCTTTACCAGTCCGAAGAACTGCTGGAGATGCTGGCTTCGCGTCAGGACTTTCAGGGCTGGGTGAAGCGCATCCGTGATATCGAGCCGATCGTGCGCGATGTGGTTGAGCCCGAGGCGCTGGACCCGGATGTGCTGCGGCGGCATCAGGTGGCGGTCAGTCTGACGCATGAGGAGCTGGAGACGATCCTGCACCCGATGGTGGAGACGGCGGCTGAGGCTCTGGGCTCCATGGGAGACGATACGCCGCTTCAGGTTCTGTCGCAGATCTATCGCGGGCTGGCGCATTATTTCCGTCAGGGGTTCAGTCAGGTTACGAATCCGCCGATCGATTCCCTGCGTGAGACGCGGGTGATGAGCCTGATCACGCGGCTGGGTAATCTGGGGAATATTCTCGATCAGGCGCCGGAGCAGTGCGACCTGTTGCAGCTGCCGAGCCCTGTTCTGACGATTGGTGAGTTCGATGAGCTGCGGAAGGTCTGCGGCGAGAACGCGGGCGTCATCGACTGCACCTTCCCGGCCGAAGAGGGCGAGGAAGGGCTGCGGGCGGCGATTGCGTCCATTCGGGCGCAGGCGGAGGATCATGTTCGTGGCGGGTGCACGCATCTGTTCCTGACGGATGACAACACGGACGCGACGCGTGTTGCGATTCCGATGATCCTTGCCACCGCAGCCGTGCATATTCATCTGGTGCGCAACTCGCTGCGGACGTTCACGTCGCTGAACGTGCGGACGTCCGGGGCGATCGACGTTCATGCGATTGCTGTGACGATCGGCGTTGGTGCCACGACAGTGAACCCGGCTCTGGCGCAGTATTGCGTGGCGGACCGGCTGCGGCGCGAGCTGTTCGGCAAGATGTCGCTGCGTGAGGCAATGGAGCGCTATCGCAAGGCCGTGGATAAGGGTCTGCTCAAGATCATGTCCAAGTCGGGCATTTCGATCATTTCGGCCTATCGCGGCGGGTATAATTTCGAGGCGATTGGACTGTCCCGTGCGCTGGTGGCCGAGTTCTTCCCGGGTATGCCCTCGCGGATTTCGGGGATCGGTCTGCCGGGAATCGCACGCAACATCCTTGGCGCACATGCGGCCGCGTGGAACCGGAAGGTCGAAGCACTGCCTGTCGGTGGGCGTTACAAGCTGCGGCGTCAGGGTGAGACGCATGCGTTCTCTGGCCAGCTCGTGCACATGCTCCAGAGCGCAGTGACGGCGAACAGCTTCACGCTATACCGACGTTATGCGGATGCGGTGCGTCAAATGCCGCCGGTGGCGCTGCGTGATCTGCTGGATTTCAAGCCGCTTCATGCCCCGGTTCCGGTGGATGAGGTCGAGAGCATCACGCAGATCCGTCGCCGTCTGGTGGCACCGGGAATTTCGCTGGGTGCGCTCAGCCCCGAGGCGCATGAGACGCTGGCGATTGCCATGAACCGGATCGGCGCGAAGTCCGATTCCGGTGAGGGTGGCGAGGATGCCGAACGCTCAAAGCCGCGTCCGAACGGAGACAATGCGTCTTCGGCCATCAAGCAGGTGGCGTCCGGACGTTTTGGCGTGACCGCGCAGTATCTGAACGACTGCCGCGAGATCGAGATCAAGATGGCGCAGGGCGCAAAGCCCGGCGAGGGCGGCCAGCTTCCGGGCTTTAAGGTCACGGAACTGATCGGGCGTCTGCGTCATGCGACGCCGGGGGTCACGCTGATTTCGCCGCCGCCACATCACGACATCTATTCGATCGAGGATCTGGCGCAGCTCATTTACGATCTCAAGCAGATCAACCCGACGGCGACCGTCACGGTCAAGCTGGTGGCACGGACGGGCATTGGTACGATTGCGGCCGGTGTGGCGAAAGCCAAGGCAGATGCGATCCTGATTTCCGGCCATTCGGGCGGGACGGGTGCGAGCCCGCAGTCTTCGATCCATTATGCGGGTCTGCCGTGGGAAATGGGGCTGTCGGAGGCACATCAGGTGCTGATGCTGAACCGGCTGCGTCATCGTCTGGTGCTGCGGACGGATGGCGGCATCAAGACAGGACGCGACGTTGTCATGGCGGCGATGCTGGGTGCCGAAGAATTCGGTATCGGCACGGCGGCACTGGTGGCGATGGGCTGTATCATGGTGCGCCAGTGCCACTCCAACACCTGCCCGGTGGGTGTGTGTGTGCAGGATGAAAAGCTGCGGGAGAAGTTCGGGGGATCGCCTGAGAAGGTCATCAACCTGTTCACGCTGATTGCGGAAGACATCCGGCATATTCTTGCGGATCTGGGTGTGCGGTCGCTTGAAGAGGTGATCGGGCGGACGGACATGCTGCGTCAGGTGTCGCGTGGTGCGGATTATCTGGACGATCTGGATCTGAACTCGCTACTGGTTCAGGCGGATCCGGGCGAGCATGCGCGTTTCTGCACCCGTGAGGGACGCAACGAAGTGCCCGAGACGCTGGACGGGCAGATCATCCCGGATGCGACGGCGCTGTTCGAGCGTCGGGAGAAGCTGCATCTGCACTACACGGTGCAGAACACCCATCGTGCAATCGGCACGCGGGTTTCGGGGCTGATTACGCGCAAATTCGGTATGAAAGAGCTTCCGGAAGGCCAGCTTACACTGTCGCTTCGCGGGTCTGCCGGGCAGTCTCTGGGTGCGTTCGGTGTGCAGGGCCTCAAGATCGAGGTCGAGGGCGATGCCAACGACTATGTCGGCAAGGGGCTTTCGGGCGCGACGATCGTTGTCCGCAAGTCACCGGCGGCGCAGTGGGCGTCCGAGCAGAGCGCGATCATCGGAAACACGGTGCTGTACGGGGCGACGTCAGGCACGCTGTTTGCAGCCGGACAGGCGGGTGAGCGTTTTGCGGTCCGAAACTCGGGGGCGACGGCAGTGGTTGAGGGCTGTGGCTCGAATGCCTGCGAATACATGACCGGCGGCACGGTCGTGATCCTTGGAGAGACAGGCGACAATTTCGGCGCCGGTTTCACGGGGGGTATGGCTTATGTGCTGGACGTGAAGGGACGGTTCGAGGCGCAGATCAATCCGGATACTGTCATGTGGAGCCGCGTGCAGGCAGGCAGCCGTTGGGATCAGGAACTGCGCGCGCTTGTGGAACGGCATGTTGCGGAGACGGGCAGCACCTATGCCGAGGATCTGCTGCATTGCTGGGAGCGGACGCTGGAGCGGTTCTGGCATATCGTGCCGCGCGATTATGCGCGGATCATCGGCTATGTTCAGGAAGATCTGTCGCAGCTTTCGGCCTGAAGAAGCGTTTTACCCCTGCTTGGGACGGAGTCTCAGGCAGGGGCGTTCCACGAGACGCCATGACAGGATCGCGCCTCCGATTGTGGTGAGGATCGTAAGGATCACGGCGTGGCGGCGACCGAGGCCGTAGCGGGTCTGAAGGTCAGTCGCCATCATCACCAGTGGAAGATGGCACAGATAAAGCCCGTAGCTGTGGGTACTGAGGCTGCGGACCGCCGGGCCGATCAGGGGAGGCAGCGTTTGCAGGCGCATCATTGCGGGCATGCAGAGCGCGTAGCCGAAGCCCACGACATCAAATGATCCCATGGCGCCAAAGCGCGACGGCCAGAGCGCGTTGTCTCCGGTGTTACGCCACCAGACTGTGAGCACGATGACAGTGCCCAATGCTGCGAGAGAGGTGCTGTAGCGGGTAACTGCGGGCTTGCATCGGTACAGCCAGGCAGCGGCAATGCCCCATGCGATGGAGTCGAAGCGGCAGGGAACAATTTTGCTGGTGACTTCGTTCCAGTTGACGTCCGTGGGGAGAGACAGGCGCCAGCAGAGCGGAACGATAAAGAAAGCCGCCAGAGTGGTTCCGAAGGCCAGCACCGGTTTCAGGCGGCAGGCGAGAAGTGTGAGCAGCAGCACCGGGAAGGCGATATAGAACCACTCTTCTACGCAGAGCGACCATGTGGCGTCGTACCAGTTCGAAACCATGGGCCAACCTAGATTTTGCGTCAGGGTCAGGAACCAGGGCAGCATGCGCCTGGCTTCGTCCCATGTCACGCCGTAGGGGCCGAAATAGGCGAGCGGAATCAGCAGTGCGAACAGCCACGCATAATAGGCCGGAAGGGTTCGCATCCATCGGCGGATGACGAAAATGCTCCAGCCTTTTACTGAGGTTCCGCGTTCCAGCAGATCCAGCATGATGGTGCCAATCAGGAAGCCGCTGAGCACGAAAAATAGCATCACGCCGTAGAAGCCGAGCACCGCCAGATGAAACGGGAGATCCCGGTGCCACCAGGATGAGAACATGATTCCGTCATGGCAGATCAGAACGTCGAGAATGGCGATCGATCGCACCAGATCTGGACCTGCGATTCGCTGACGCAGATTTTCAAAGGATGCGAGCCGTTCAGATGCGTAGGAGGGGTATTCTTGCATGATGTGGCGAAAAATCCGGTTTGGGGCTGCATCGCAGTCTGAGAGCGGTTTTACACTACGGATTTGTCATCAACATCCCGTTTGACGGCGAGGATTGTGGCTCTAAGGTCAGGGATATGACCATGCTCTTTTCTGCCGTTGACGGCACGCCCAATTCGTCCTCCGGGGAGCAGATACCGCCCCGCTGGGACCTGTCCGATCTCTATGTTTCGCCAGAAGATCCGGCTCTGGCGGCGGATTTCGATCGCTGGGCGGGGGAGGCGCGTCGTTTCTGCGAGACGTATAAGGGGCGTCTGGACAGTCTGAGCGGTGCAGAACTCGCGGCGGCCTTTGCGAAGTATGAAGAAATCGAAGAAGGACTCGGGAAGATCGGGTCGTTCTCCAGCCTCGGTTTTGCCGCGCATACGACCGATCCGGTCTGGGGACGGTTTGCGCAGGGTGTGCAGGAGCGGATGACGGAGGTGGCCTCCGATCTGATGTTCTTCACGCTGGAACTGAACCGGATTGCGGACGAGAATCTGGCACGGATCTGCGAAGCACCGGAAATGCGTAAGTGGGGTGCGTATCTGCGGGATCTGCGGATGTACCGGCCCTATCAGCTTTCCGATGAGGTCGAGCAGGTGCTGATGGACAAGTCGGTGACGGGGCGGAATGCCTGGAACCGGCTGTTCGATGAAACGATGGCGACGCTGAGTGTCACGATCGACGGTGAGGAGAAGCCGCTGGGCGATGCGTTTAATCTGCTGACGAACGCGGATCGTGCGAAGCGCGAGGCTGCGGCGCAGCAGATCAGTGCGGTTCTGGGCGAGAACTCGCGTCTGCTGACGATGATTACCAACACGCTCGCCAAGGACAAGGCGATCGGGGACAAGCTGCGCGGCTATCCGCGCCCGACGAGTTCGCGGAACTTAGCGAACATGGTCGAGGACGAGGTTGTCGATGCGCTGGTGGGCGCGGTGGACGAGGCTTATCCGCGTCTGGCGCACCGGTATTATGCGCTCAAGGCGAAGTGGCTCGGGCTGGAGACGCTGGAACACTGGGACCGCAATGCCCCGCTGCCGGGTGTGGAGACGCGCCAGATTGACTGGGAGCAGGGCAAGGAGATCGTGCGGACGGCCTATGCCGGGTTCGATCCGGCTCTGGGCGAGATTGTCCAGAACTTCCTGACCAATCCCTGGATCGATGCAGCCCCTGTTGCGGGGAAGTCTTCAGGTGCGTTCTCCCATTCCTGCGTGCCGTCCGTGCATCCGTATATTCTGATGAACTATCGCGGGCAGCCGCGCGATGTGATGACGCTGGCGCATGAACTGGGGCATGGCGTGCATCAAACGCTGGCCGGGAAAAAGCAGGGTTATCTGAACGCCGATACGCCCCTGACGCTGGCCGAGACGGCATCAGTATTTGGCGAAATGCTGACGTTCCAGTCTCTGCTGGATGCAGAAAGCGATCCGAAGCGCCGTCGTCACATGCTGGCGGCGAAGGTCGAGGACATGCTGAACACGGTTGTCCGACAGATCGCATTCTACCAGTTCGAAGTGAAGGTTCATGACGAGCGGGCGAAGGGCGAGCTTTCACCGGAGCGTCTGGGGGAAATCTGGCGGGAGGTTCAGGTGCGGAGTCTGGGTCCCGTGTTCCACTTCACACCGGATTATGACCTGTACTGGTCTTACATTCCGCATTTCGTGCATTCCCCGTTCTATGTTTATGCGTATGCTTTCGGAGACTGCTTGGTGAATGCGCTTTATGGCGTTTATCAGGAAAAACCTGAGGGTTTTGCTGCGAAATACCGCACCATGCTCGAAGCAGGGGGGACGCTGCGGCACAAGGAACTGCTTGCGCCGTTCGGACTTGATGCGACAGATCCGGGTTTCTGGCGTAAAGGACTGGATGTGATCTCGGGGCTGATTGATCAGCTCGAGCAGGAGGACTGAGGAGCATCATGGCGAGGGATCTCGACAACACCGGCCTTATGGGAGAACTGCGTCGCATGGCGCGGACTTCCGGCGCGGTCGGCGGTATTGCGGCGCGGATGGCGGGCAACCGTCTGGGCTTCAAGACGGACAAGGGCGTTCATGCAGAGGGCCTGAAGTCGGCGTTGGGAAACCTCAAAGGGCCGCTGATGAAGGCGGCCCAGCTTCTCTCCACCATTCCCGGCGCGCTGCCAGACGAATACGCTGAAGAACTGGCACATTTGCAGTCCAATGCGCCGCCGATGGGCTGGAGCTTCGTGCGCCGTCGCATGCAGGCGGAGCTTGGAGCGGGTTGGGAAAAGCATTTCCGCTCCTTCAGCCATGAAGCCGTCGCGGCAGCTTCGCTCGGACAGGTGCATCGGGCGCGTCTGATCGATGAGCGGGAAGTCGCCTGCAAGTTGCAGTATCCGGACATGCAGGCGGCCGTAGATTCGGATCTGCGGCAGTTCCGGGCCGCACTCGGCATTTACAAGCAGTTTGAGACCACGATCCGGCAGGACGAAGTTTATACCGAACTCGCGGATCGACTGCGCGAGGAACTGGATTACCGGCGGGAAGCAAGCCATCTGCGGCTATATCGGGACATGCTCTCGGAGACGCCCGAGGTCACGGTTCCGGCGCCAGTCGAAGAGATGTCCACCGGGCGGTTGCTGACGATGGATTGGGTGAGTGGCCGGAGTATGCGGGCCGTTCTGGGCGAAAACCTGCCACTGGAAGATCGCAATGCGATGGCCACGGCGCTGTTCAAGGCCTGGTACACCCCAGTCTATCACTACGGTGTCATTCACGGTGACCCGCATATGGGCAATTTCACCGTGCGTGACGATTATGGTCTGAACCTGCTGGATTTCGGGGCCGTCCGGATTTTCTCGCCGCGATTTGTGGAAGGGATCATCGATCTCTTCAAGGCACTGCGGGAGAACAACGAGGAACTCGCCTTCCATGCCTACAGCAAGTGGGGCTTCGTCGGGATCTCGCGTGAGACGGCGGGTATTCTGAATGAATGGGCACGGTTCTTCTATCGTCCGCTGATGACGGACCGCGTGTGCTCCATGCAGGAAAGTAACGATCCCGCGGAAGCACGTCAGGTTCTGGAGAAGGTCTATGACGGACTCAAGCGCACCGGCGGTGTGAAGCTGCCGCGTGAATTCGTGCTGATGGACCGCTCTGCGATCGGGCTTGGCAGTGCATTCCTGCGTCTGGAAGCACGACTGAACTGGCACAATATGTTCGAGGAACTGATCGAGGGATTCGATGTGACTATTCTGGCGGCGCGTCAGAAAGAGGCTCTGGAGAAGGCGAAGGTGCCGCCGGCGCTGTCGTCACTCTGAAGGGTTCAGTCGCAAAAAAGGCGCTTCCTGCAAAGGAAGCGCCCTTTTTGTTTCTGGGTTGCGAGTACCGGTTCAGAACTGGGCTGCAATCGTTCCGAAGAATTCGCGCGGTGCTGCGGCAAACAGATTTGCGTTGTCATCGCCAGCAACCGAAGCTGCGCCATAGACGCCACCGATATAGTTCTGATTGTAGAGGTTGGTGACCCCAAAGGACGTCTTCAGGCTCTGGGCAAAGCCGACCTTGCCGAAATCGTAAGCAACATTGAGGTTTGACGTCCAGTAGGCAGGAATCTGCTCATCATTGGTATAGGTCATCTGGCGTGCGCTTGTGTATGTGGTGTTGAAGTTAAATGTTGCACGATGCCAAGTATAGCTCACGTCAGCCTTGTACATGAATTTTGGATAATAGACCTGCTGCTTGCCCTTGATGCTGACATAACCGCCATTATAGGGAAGATGCGTATCTTCATAGGTCGCATCATTCCAGCTGAAGCTGTTGGTGATGGCCAGTCCTGGAAGCGGACGGAACGTCCCCGCGACGTCTGCGCCGTTCATGGTTTCATGTCCCACATTCATGAATGAACTGTAGGTGTTTCCCGTTGAGCCACTGGTGATGGCGGCGAGGCGGTTATAGTAATCTGTATGGTAGAAATCCGCGCTTCCAGAAAAGAAATGGGAGTTGAAGCGGTAGCCAACGACGTAATTCCAGGTCCGCTCCGGGCGCAGCGACTTCTTGTTTTCGTCGAAAACGGTCTGCGCAGGGTTGGATGCGCTTCCGAGACCTGACCAGGCCGATCCGCTGGAACTCTGTGCGGAGTAATCATAAGCGCGCATGTTTTCAGCAATATCGAAATAAACTTCGTGCTGATTGAGGAAGTGGTAGTCGAAGTTGAAATGCGGGAGGAAGGCGTTCGCTGCCGTCAGATTACCGGACGCAGGGTGGCTGTAATAAACACCCCATGAAGAAAGCGAACTCGTATTGTCGACGCTGGTTCCACCATGCGTTGTTTGCAGCAGCGAACGGAAACCTGCTTCAACAGTCATGCCCGGAATGATTCGGTAGGTGTCCTGCAGATAGAACTGAAACGTGTTGGTGTTGAAAGAATCTGCCCACCATGTTGTTCCGTTCTTGAAGTCGGCAATGGAGGAATGCGGAGTATTAACCCCGTCTTCATACATCATCATCGGATAGTTAAAGCGGTCGTTTTCGTACCAGATACCGGTTTTAATGTCGTTGTTATGACCGGCATGGATGTCAAAGTTCTGGACGAAACCCAAACGTCGGACATCGGGGTGCCCGGTTTCCATCGCCATCGGAACTTGTGAGGTCGGGGATGTCAGGAACGGATTGGAGGCACTGTAATCTCCGTTCGAAACATGGGCGTAAGCAATTGTCCTGGATGTAACGTTGGGGAAAAGCTGGAACTCACCCGTAATGGCGGAAAGATAATTCCGCTGTGTCTGGGAGCTGTCATAAGCGTAATCGCCAATTTCATCGTTGGACAGAACTCCTTCAAGTCCCGGAGGTACGCCGCCATTCTGGGCGTAGTAAGCGTATTCTTTGGCGAGGGCATAATTGGGTTTCAGGTAGGTCGTATTGCGCCCCATCTTCTGCCACATGTTCTTGGTCAGGCTGAGATAGTTATATTGTTCGAAGTTCGAATAGTCGAAAACGGCTGTGATTTTGCCGCGATCACCAACGGGCTGGACCAGTTTAAAGTTAGCCTGCTGTTCCTGCTGATCGCCATAGCCCTTCCAGAGATCCTGATCGGTGCGGGCGTAGGCAGCATAAAATTTTGTGCCGCTGGAATTCAGCTTGCCACTATCCACACGGCCGAAAGTTCTGAAGCCGTTATAACTGCCGAAAAGCTGGCTGATCTGGCCGCCCGCCTTGTCGGAAGGATCTGCAGAGGTGAAGGTGATGGCACCGCCAAGCGTCTGGGCTGATGGAGTGTCCAGTGCGCCTGCGCCCTGCGACATGGTCAGGCTGGTGATGTTTTCCTGAATTTCCAT
This sequence comes from Gluconobacter cerevisiae, assembly GCF_015244675.1. Lineage (GTDB taxonomy): Bacteria > Pseudomonadota > Alphaproteobacteria > Acetobacterales > Acetobacteraceae > Gluconobacter > Gluconobacter cerevisiae. Next base: position 356,691 of record NZ_JABCQO010000002.1, read on the forward strand.
CTGGTCGACACCGAGGCCGTTCCAGTTGTGGAAGCCCTGTCTGCCCATCGGGATCCCGTCCAGAGAGACGCCGAGCTGTGTTTGGTTGAAGCCTCGGACGTAGAGAGTGTTGGCGACTGTATCGAGTCCGAAAGCATCATCGGAGGCGAAGTTTGCGCCAGGCGTCGTAAGGGCGAGGATCTGCATCGGGCTTGTGCCAGCCACGAAATGATCCATCGTTTCTCGTGTGACAACTTCTACCGCACTGTGGGAGCCTCTGCGCCGCGCATGAACCGTCATGTCTTCAGTGCCGGATGCCACTGTTGAATGTTTGTGTGCGGGGAGTGCACGGTGTGCGGATGCTGTGGTCCTGGCTTGGTTAGCATGATGTGAATGCGTTTTGTGCGTGGCGCTGGCGGCCCGCGTCGGGCTGACCAGAAGGCCGATCAATGCGACACCGGATAAAAGATATCGTCCCAAGGCTGACTGCACGAGCGAGTTCCAGTTTCTGTTCATAAAATTCTGGAATTCACGCTATGTCATGGAATTGAAACATTGCAACATTATTATTAAACAATAAGTCATAATCTATGCTGGCTTGGCAAATGCGCCACATATGAAACGAATTATTGCGGGAAAGGGATTGAAAGGGGGTTGATAAATAAAAAATAGATCCAAAGATAATAAATCATTTTATTTACTTGTAATAATTTATATTATTGGCTTTTAATTAATGTTGTTTGCCAATTTTAAAAATACCGATCAGAAAATTGCCCGTTTTTGACGGTTTCTAAGATCTGACCCGATGGCAAGTCGGGTCTGATCATGACTTTGCGAAATATACCGGGCCAGAGTTGTGAGGAGCGTCAGAAGATTTCTTTGATGAGGTCGTTGCCGATGCTGAATCCTGCGCCAGCCTCGACAGAGCGGGCGAAGCCGGAATTGAGGATGTCAGAGACGAAATTATTGTCGGGAAGGGCCTGAACGGGCTGCACGGGGATCTGCTGTGTCGGGGCCTGATAGACGGCTTGTGCGCCGTAGTCGGGCTGGGCGTTGGATAGTGCTGCGTGAAGCTGTTGCAGAAGGTTCGTGACCTGCTGTTGTTCGGCCTGAAAAGCGAGGGCGAGTTCGCGCAGATCGAGGGACCATTCCCGAGCCTGCATGTCGCCGCTCTGGACAGCAGCCTGCATCTTGGAGCCGAGAGCCTGAAGCGCCTGCGCGGTTTGCTGGGCCTGCTGCTGGAGCTGGATGTAGGTCTGCTCGATCGTCTGAACGTCCATGACGGTTTTCCTTCAAAGAGACAGGGGTGTTGATACCCTCGGGCGGCGAGTCTCTCCATCCCTTTCAGCAATAAAATGTCATAAAGATATGCGGGCGGAATGTTGTCCGGCAGGGTGTGTGGGCAGATGCCTCTTGTCCTGTGTCGCGCGGTTTCCCATCTTGCGATGATGGCCAAAAAACCAACATCTTCCGTTCGCAACGCCGCATCCATGCCTCTGACGCAGTTTCTCCCCGAGAGGCAGCCCGTCAAACCCAAGACGCGCAAACTCGTCGTCAAGTCGGACTATGATCCGGCGGGCGATCAGCCGACGGCGATTGCGGAGCTTGTGAAGGGTGTCGAAGGCGGCGAGCGGGATCAGGTCCTGCTGGGTGTGACCGGCTCGGGCAAGACGTTCAGCATGGCGAAAGTCATTGAGGCAACGCAGAAGCCGACTCTCATTCTGGCCCCCAATAAAACCCTGGCGGCGCAGCTTTACGGGGAGATGAAGCAGTTCTTTCCGGATAATGCGGTCGAGTATTTCGTGTCGTACTACGATTACTACCAGCCGGAGGCCTACGTGCCACGGTCGGATACGTATATCGAGAAGGACAGCCAGATTAACGAACAGATCGACCGAATGCGCCATGCCGCCACGCAGGCACTGCTGGAGCGCAATGACGTCATCATTGTGGCGTCCGTTTCCTGCATTTATGGTATCGGTTCGGTCGAAACGTATTCGAAGATGGTGGTGCGGCTTGAAGTAGGTGGCTCCATCGACCGCGAGCGGCTGATCAAGGCGCTGGTGGAGCTGCAGTACCGTCGCAATGACGCAGCATTCGAGCGCGGGACGTTCCGTGTGCGCGGCGAGCAGATCGACATCTTTCCGGTGCAGAATGAGGACCGGGCCTGGCGCGTGTCGCTGTTTGGCGATGAGATCGACCAGATCGTGGAGTTCGATCCACTGACGGGAAACAAGACGGCGGATCTGGCGGAAATCAGCGTCTATGCGAACTCGCATTACGTGACGCCGCGTCCGACGCTCAATCAGGCGATGATCGGGATCAAAAATGAACTTCGCGGGCGCCTCCAGCAGTTCACCGAGGATGGAAAGCTGCTGGAGGCGGAGCGTCTGTCGCAGCGGACCACCTTCGATCTGGAAATGATTGAGACGACCGGAGCGTGCAAGGGGATCGAGAACTACTCCCGCTACCTGTCCGGGCGTGGTCCGGGAGATCCGCCGCCGACTCTGTTCGAATATCTGCCAGAAGATGCGCTGCTGATCGTGGATGAGAGCCATGTCACGGTGCCGCAGATTGGTGGCATGGAGCGTGGAGACAGGGCGCGGAAAAGCGTGCTGTCGGATTACGGGTTCCGTCTTCCGTCCTGTATCGACAACCGTCCGCTGGCGTTCGGGGAGTGGAATGCGTTCAGGCCGCAGTCGATTTTCGTCTCTGCGACGCCGGGACCGTGGGAGATGGAGCAGACAGGCGGTGTGTTTGCCGAGCAGATCATCCGTCCGACGGGGCTGATTGACCCGGTAACGGATGTGCGTCCGGTCGAAGGGCAGGTCGATGATCTGCTGCATGAGTGCCGGGACGCGATCAGCAAGGGCGGACGTGTGCTTGTCACGACTCTGACCAAGCGGATGTCAGAAGATCTGACGGATTATCTGGGCGAAGCGGGCATCAAGGTCCGGTATCTGCACTCAGATGTGGATACGCTGGAGCGGATCGAGATCATCCGCGATCTGCGACTGGGGGCCTTTGACGTGCTGGTGGGGATTAACCTGCTGCGTGAGGGATTGGATATTCCGGAATGTTCGGTCGTGGCTATTCTGGATGCGGACAAGGAAGGATTCCTGCGTTCCAAGACGTCGCTGATCCAGACGATCGGGCGTGCGGCGCGTAACGTCGATGGCCGTGTGTTGCTGTATGCGGACAAGATGACGGACAGTCTGAAATACGCGATCGAAGAGACGGCGCGGCGTCGGGCCAAGCAGACGGAATGGAACGAGGCGCACGGAATTACGCCGATGACAGTGCGGTCGAAGATCGGCGATGCGTTGTCGTCGGTATTCGAGCAGGATTATGTGACGGTCGCGCCGGACGGCTCTGGGGATACGGAACAGTTCGTCGGTAAATCGCTCCCCGCGACTATTCAGGATCTGGAAAAGCGGATGCGGGAGGCCGCCGCCAATCTGGACTTCGAACAGGCCGCCCGACTGCGCGACGAGGTCAAGCGGCTTGAGGCGATCGATATGGGGCTGGAGCCGCCACCGATTGCCAACTCGACCGCCGGACGTCCGGGTGCGAGAAAGGCTCCGAAGACGCCCGTGCCTTTGGGGCCGGGTGGGGGCGGGTATGATCCGGCCAAGAAAAAACGCGGTCGGGGAGGCCGCTGAGATGGCTGAGAAGACGCCGCTGTCGCATTACCTGTCGCCGAAAGGGGCGGCTGTGATGCGGGCCGAACTGAAGGAACTCGCGCAGAAGGAACGGCCGCGCATTGTGGAGATCGTGTCCTGGGCGGCCAGCAATGGCGACCGTTCGGAGAACGCGGACTATCAGTACGGCAAGCGCCGACTGCGGGAAATTGACCGGCGGATGCGGTTTCTGGGCAAGCGTCTGGAAAACGCGGTGATCGTCGATCCCGCCGGGCAGACCACGCGGGACCGGGTGTTTTTCGGCGCGACCGTGACCTATGTGGACGAAGATGACGTCGAACACACGGTGACGATCCTCGGCGTGGACGAGTCCGATCTGGCGCGTGGCGAGGTCAGTCTGGTCTCGCCGGTGGCGCGGGCGCTGATGAGAACGCGGGTCGGGGACGTGGCGATGTTACAGACGCCGGGCGGGCCGGTCGAGATCGAAATCCTGAAGATCGCCTATCCCGTGGCGGTAGCGGCCTGACGTTTGAACGTGCGGCAGGGGCGTGGCTTTGAAAAAGTACAACCTGCGTTTACACAGACTATTCCACTCCCATTTCCCCGGACCGGAGTTTCCTGATGTCCCGTTCTCTTCGCGTTGCTGTTCAGATGGATCCTCTGGAGTCCGTTAATATTGACGGCGACTCCACGTTTGCGATGATGCTTGAGGCTCAGACGCGCGGTTATGAGCTGTGGGTCTATCCTGTGACGACGCTGAGCCTCGTTGAAGGGCAGGGACGCGGCGGCCGTGTGCAAGCGCGGGCGCGCCGGGTCGAGGTGCGGCGCGAGCGCGGCAATCATGCAACGTTCGGTGAAGAGCAGGTTCTGGATCTGGGGCAGACGGATGTGATCCTGATGCGTCAGGACCCGCCGTTCGACATGGGTTACATCACGGCCACGCATATGCTGGAGCATGTGCACGGTGTGGGTGAGGGACGCTCGCTCGTGGTGAACGATCCGGTGGCGGTGCGGAACGCGCCGGAAAAGCTGCTGGTGACGCATTTCCCGCACCTGATGCCTCCGACGCTTGTAACGTGGGATACGCGCGAAATTCTGGCGTTCCGGGAAAAATATCACGACCTGATCGTCAAGCCACTCTTCGGCAATGGTGGAGCCGGAATATTCCGGATTAAGCCGGATGATGAGAATCTGGGTGCGCTGCTGGAGATGCATTTCGCACGTTCGCGTGAACCGCTCATGATCCAGCGTTATGAGCCGGCCGTGCGTCAGGGGGACAAGCGTATCATTCTGGTGGATGGCGAGCCAATCGGTGCGATCAACCGGGTTCCCGCAACGGGAGAAGCACGTTCGAACATGCATGTCGGCGGTCGGGCCATGAGTGTTGAGCTGACGGCCCGCGACCGGGAAATCTGTGAGTCGATCGGACCATATCTGCGCGAACACGGGCTGATTTTTACCGGGATCGACGTGATCGGGAACTGGCTGACGGAAATCAACGTCACGTCACCAACGGGCCTGCAGGAGCTGGACCGTTTTGACGGCATCAACAGCGCGGGGCTGATCTGGGATGCAATCGAAGGGCGCGTTCTGGCGTCAGAGTGATCTGCGATCAGGAAAAGAAAAGGCTAACGCTGCCGACTATCTTCTGAATTCGACGTGTAGGTGAGGGACATTCGGGGTTCATCGGGCAGGGTTTCCTCTATTTTGGCGTCGCTGTCCCGACCGAAACGATTACCGAACCAGTCCCTAAGCTGCACGCGGAAATACAGGAAATAGATGGTGCCCCAAATCACGAAAGTGAGCGCCACAATACAATAGACCAGCATGTTTGTCCTCCTTGGCCCCGTCGGAAACATGGGCTTGAAACGTCATGCACACTGCGTGTCTTGCCAGATGCCTATCGGGGAGGGCAAGAAGGTGCGAATTGAACATGTTCTGGATAGCTCTGGCCTGCGAAGGTCGGGCGGACAAAGAAGGTCGTATATCACAATGTCCTCAACCCTTTCCCCGCGTTCGGCACTGGACGCGGAAGCCGTCAAAACGGCTTATCGTCGTTGGGCCCGTGTTTATGATACTGTTTTCGGCGGTATTTCGGGTTACGGGCGTAAAAGAGCAGTGGCTGCGGTCAATGCTCTGCCAGGAGAGAGGGTTCTGGAAGTCGGTGTTGGAACAGGGCTGGCCCTGCCTGCCTATTCCCAGAGCAAACGCATTACGGGAATCGATCTCTCCGAAGACATGCTGGAGCGTGCGCGGATGCGGGTGCTTCAGGAGCATCTGACGAATGTGGACGATCTGCTGGAAATGGACGCGGAAGCCACGACGTTTGAAGATGACAGCTTCGATATTGCGGTAGCGATGTTTGTGGCATCGGTCGTCCCGCACCCCGACCGGCTGCTGGCTGAACTCAAGCGCGTCGTGAAGCCGGGCGGGCATATCCTGTTCGTGAATCATTTTCTGGCGACTGGCGGCGTGCGTCTGTCGGTAGAGCGTGGCATGGCCCGGGCGTCCCGCTCCCTGGGCTGGCATCCGGATTTCGCAATTGAGTCGCTTTTGCCGCCGGAAGACCTGCGTCGTGCGACGCTGATGCCGGTTCCGCCTGCGGGACTGTTTACACTCGTGACATTGCCGCAATGCGAGAGTAAAAGCGACGCAGCAGCCCTGGTCGCCTGATCGGCGTTTGGTTCCGCACGTGTGTCGGCGCCGAGTATTCCGACGCTCGCTGCGGTATTCCTAAGTTCAGGGACCGACTACGCGATCATGACTTATCAGGCCGTCGATACTGCTCCGGATACTGCCTCGGCCCGTTCCAGCTGCCGAGTCGGGACATCCTTCATTCTGCTGGCCCTGTTTGCGGGCCTGCTGGGTGGGTCGCTGGCCCTGCCAATTCTCCAGACACATCCCACAAGTGGACAGGCCTTCTGCCACGGTATTCTCATGACGTTCTTCGTCATGTGTCCTGCCGCGCTGGGCGGGTTCGGGCAGTGGCTATTGCCGGCAGCGCTCGGGACTGACCGGACGGTACTTCGCGGACTGACGCTGGCGGGGTTCGGTTTTCTTTCGGCAGGTGTTGTCCTTCTGCCCATCCTGCCGTTCGTCGCGATGCTCCTCTGGTCTGCTGGTATTCTGGCCGTAGCGACTGACGTGATTACCACCTGTCTTGAAGGACGGACCTGCCGTTTCAGGGACATGGCACCTTTGGCATGGTCGCTGCTCGCAACGGCATGCAGTGTCGTTCTGGTGGCGCCGGTTCTGGCGGCTGTCGTGACGCGCGGCATGATGGACGGACTGACCACCGACGCCCTCATCGCAACGCTCCATCTGCCTGAAATGGCACTGATGCTGACCCCAGCACTCGGGCTGGTCGCGTCGGCCCTTCTGTCACGTTCTGCCCGTGGCGGGGCATCCTGGACGGTTGCGCCTTATGTGTTTGGCGTGATGGGGATTGGTGGCCCGCTGTTCTGGATGGACGGACTGTATGGCTCTTTGGCATCCGAGGTAGGGGCCAGTCTTATGTTGGTGACGCAGATTGTGCCGTCGGTGGTGCTGATCGGGGCACTGTGCCGGGATGTGTGGCAGCAGAAGCGCGATCTGGATGGAACTGCGCTGTGGGCGATTGGCAGCATTCTTCTGTTTGCGGCGGGATGGCTGTCTGATGCTCTGCCGGGCCATTCAGGCGACCATACGGCCGTGGCATTTGGTGGGATCATGGCGCTGTGTGGCGGGTTCTATGCCTGGGTTGAGAGGCTTCTCCCCGGTCGTATTCCTTCTTTGCTGAGTCGGGTCCATGCGGGTCTCATGCTGGTGGGAGCGTTCTGTTCGATCGTGCCGGTCGTGATGATCTATGGTGAGATTCTGATGGGTGTCAGTCTGCTGGTCTTTGGGCTGGTGGGACTGTTCCTGTTGAGGGAGACCGGGCGTGCCCGGGTCTCGGCATGAGTGATACGACAACACCTCTGGCCCCTTCGGGGGTTTTTTCCGTTCCGGGGAAGGATAATGATCCGTCCCTGCGTGAATGGCTGGCGCTGCTCAAGCCGCGGGTGATTTCGCTGGTGGTGTTTACCGGTGCTGCGGGCATGGCCGTGGCGCCGCACTGGCCGTCCATTCCCATCGGATTGATTACCATCCTGTGCATCTGCATCGGGGCAGGGGCCGCAGGGGCCATCAACATGTGGTATGACCGCGACATCGACGCGATCATGAAGCGGACGGTGGTACGGCCTATTCCTGACGGGCGTATGCCGGAACAGGCGGCGCTGGTTTATGGCGTCGTCCTGTCGGTATTGTCTGTGGTTGTGCTCTGGCTGGCGACGAATGCACTGGCAGCCGGAATTCTGGCGTTCTCGATTTTCTTCTACAGCGTCATCTACACGATGTGGCTCAAGCGTAGCACGCCGCAGAACATCGTAATCGGCGGTGCTGCGGGCGCCTTTCCGCCAATGATCGGCTGGGCTGCGAGCATGAATTCGATGGCAGTTCTGCCTGTGGCGATGTTTGCGATCGTGTTCCTGTGGACGCCACCACACTTCTGGTCGCTGTCGCTGTATGCCTGCAAGGATTACGACAAGGCTGGCATTCCGATGCTGCCGGTCGTGAAGGGTGCGCGTCATACACGATGGCAGATCCTGATCTATACGTTCATTCTTACGGCGGTATCACTGGTGCCGACGTTCGTTCATGAAGTCGGGCTGACCTATACAATCGTGACCAGTCTGCTGGATCTGGGCTTCATTCTTTGCGCGTTCCGGGTGCTGATGGACAAGCAGGATGCAGAGGGTGTGAGCCTGACAAAAGACAAGCCAGCGCGCATCGCATTCCGTTACTCGCTGGCCTATTTGTTTTTGCTGTTCTGCGGACTTCTTGTTGACCGGGTTCTAATCGGATGACCATGACGACGGATGTTGATCTTGCCCGCAAGAGACGGTTGAGCCGGATTACGGGAATTGTCAGCGGTGTGGTGCTGCTGGCCGTAATTTTTTATGTGATTACGCTGACGCGGCTTTAAGAATCGTTCAGACAATAAAAAAGGCCCGGGGAAAACCCCGGGCCTTTTTTCGTTTAGCTGCTTTTTAGCCTGCCTGTTGGATGGCAGAGAGGATCCAGTTGCCGCGGCCATCGGCGCGGACAAAGGTCCAGAGTTCAGTCACGGTTACGGCTTCAGTGGAGCTGCCGTCGATGACATTGCCCATGGAGTCCGTCGTGACGTCCGTCATGGTGTAGCGCATGGCGACGGTGGCGTAGGTCATATTACCTTCACGCCAGGCCTCGGAAAGGTCTCCACGCTGGAAGCGAACGTTGGAGACGATATTCCGTGCGCCACGGCTGGCGAGTTCGGAAAGCTGGGCGTTGAAATAGCCCGTCATTTCCGGGGTAGCCATGCTGGCAAGCGCGCGCATGTTCTGTGCGCTCCAGGCCGCCTGAATGTCGAGCAGGAGCCGTTGGAAGCTCGTATAGTCGTCATTGGTGAGCGTCACGGGTGTGCTGCCGCCGCTATTGCCGAAAGCCGGGGCGCCCGTGGGCATTCCTGCAGAACTGCCACCCATCTGGCTTTGACGCCGGTTTCCAAACATACGCAGGACGAAGGCGATCAGGCCACCGATAATGAGGACCTGAAACAGGAAGCCGAAGAACGATGTTCCGCCGGTCATACCGCCCATCATGCCGTGTCCACTCAGCAGGCCAAACAGACCTGCGCCCAGAAAGCCGCCTGCAAAGCCGCTCAGAAACGGATGACGCACGGGATAGGATGGTCTGTAGGCTGGAGCGCCGTAGCCCGGCATTGGACGGGCCGGAGCAGCATAGCCGGGTGCGCCGCCGTAATTGGGCGAGGGGCGCGGGGTTGCGGACTGATCCATCGGGCGCGCCCAGCCGGGCGTGATGGAGGTACGCGGCGGGGCGCTCCAGGTGTGGGAGCCACGGCTTCCAATGGAGCTGCCGCCGCCCGGACGGGCATCTGCCGTTCCAAAGAGGCAGAAGACTGCGAAAGCGAGAGGGAGAAGTCGAAAATTACGCATCAAAGTCCTGCAATGTTCATGCCGTCGATCCGGATGCTGGGCGCATTCACGCTTTGCCGGAACATCAGGTCACTGCCCGGAATCATGCGGGCAAACATGTCTTTCAGATTGCCCGCAACCGTGAGTTCGGCGACGGGTTCGGCAATTTCGCCGTTGCGGATCATGAAACCCGAAGCGCCACGGCTGTAATCGCCGGTCAGCATGTTGACCGACGAACCCATGAGCTCGGTGATCAGGATCCCTTCACTGATATCGGAACGCAGGGCTTCGGAAGAAAGGGTTCCGGCTGCGAGATGAAGATTTGTCACACTCGGAGAAGGCGGAGATGCGACGCCACGGCTGGCACGGCCGTTTGTGGACAGACCGAGCTGGCGACCGCTGCGGGAATCAAGCAGCCATGTCTGGAGGACGCCATCTGCAATCAGATCCAGCGGCAGAGCAGCACAGCCTTCGGCATCGAAGGGTCGGGACGCTGCCCCCCGGATGCGGCGCGGATCGTCATGGACGGTCAGACCAGCGGAGAGGATCTGCTTGCCGAGACTTTCCTTGAGGAATGACGTCCCGCGTGCAATGGCCGCGCCGTTGATGGCACCGACTAGATGGCCGAGCAGCGATGCCGAGACGCGCGGATCGTAGATGACGCTGTAGGTGCCTGTGCGGGGGCGACCGGGATTGATGCGAGCCAACACGCGTTCGGCGGCTTCGCGACCGATGATGGCTGGGCTTTCGAGATCTTCGAGATGAACAGCGCTGCGATACGCGTAGTCGCGCTGCATCGTGCCACCTTCACCGGCGAGAACGCTGGCACTGGTGGAATGTGCAGTGCGGCTGTAAGCGCCGAAGAACCCTGCCGAGGTGCCGAGTGCGACCGAGGTGCGACCGTGACCTGCGGAGGCGCCGTTGGTGTTGGTGATCCCCTTAAAGGACAGCGCGGTGTCCTCGGCCTCGCGGGCACGGGCGAGGAGGTCGTCCATGCTCGGCGAGGCACTGCATTCGAGGTCCAGTCCGGCGGCGTCAAAACGGCCCTGAAGGGCGGATTCGGCAAGTCCGGCATACTGGTCTTCGGGGATGACGAGGGCCATGGCGCAGGCCTGTTCGGCCAGACGGTCAAATTCGGCCTCGTTCAGAACGCTCGTCGAAACCGTAGCGGCCCGTTTGCCGCGAAAGACGCGCAAACCAAGGGCGACACTTTCGGAGCGCTCGATGCCTTCGGGAACGCCTTTGCGGATCAGGGCGGATTCAGACTCGTCACGGATGAAAATGGCGTCCGCGTGGTCCGCGCCATGGCGACGGGCGGCGGCGAGAAGGGCTTCGACGGGCGTTGAAGTCATGCGGCGAGCCTTGCTGTGATGTCCTCCAGAGAGGGCATGGTGCTGACAGGACCGATCACGGTGAAGGTTGGCGTGCCTGAGAAAATGGTCTGTGCGACGCGCAGGATGTCAGCTTCTGTTACGGCGTCGATTTTCGCGACGGTCTCGGAGGTCGGGATCGGGCGGTTATGAACCTGAATCTGGCGGGCGAGCTGTTCGCAGCGGCTGCCCGTGCTTTCCAGCGACATCAGGAGCGAGGATTTGAGCTGGGCGCGTGCGCGGGATACTTCCGCTTCGCTCAGCCCGTCCTGAAGCCGCTTGAGCTCGTCAATCATGACGGGGACAAGTTCGGCAGCCTGATCCTCACCCGTACCGGCATAAAGGCCGAACAGGCCGCTGTCACTGAAGGGAGAGGCGAAAGAATAGACGCTGTAAACCAGTCCACGCCGCTCCCGGATTTCCTGAAACAGGCGTGAGGACATGCCGCCGCCGAGTAGCGTCGAGAGGATCATGACCGCGTAATGATCGGGGTGCATATAGCTGACCGAGGGAAACCCCATGACGAGATGGGCCTGATCCAGTTCGCGCGTTGTGCGGAGTTCGCCGCCCTCATAGGCCGCCCCGCGGGGACGGGGTGTCTGATGAGACGGCAGGTCGCGGAAATGCTCCTGCACCAGATCGACGACCTGCTGGTGGTGCAGATTTCCGGCCGCGGCGATGGTTATGTTGTGGGTCGTGTAATGTTCACGCATGTAGGACATGAGCGTTTCACGCGTCATGGTCGAGACGAGTTCTTCCGAACCCAATGTGGGACGACCCATGGGCTGTTCTGGGAAAGCGCGTTCCTGAAACTGGTCGAAAATAATGTCGTCAGGGGTATCGTTGGCCTGACCGATTTCCTGAAGGATCACGCCGCGTTCGCGCTCGATTTCGGCATCGAGGAATGTGCTGTGGGTCAGGATATCACCGATGATATCCACGCCCAGCGCCAGATCATCCTTGAGCAGCTTGACGTAATACGCGGTGGTTTCGCGGGCCGTATAGGCGTTGATGTAGCCGCCGACATTCTCGATGTCTTCCGCGATCTGCGCGGCGGAACGACGCTCAGTGCCTTTGAAGGCCATGTGTTCGAGGAAGTGGGAGACGCCGTTATTGGCGGCGGTCTCGTCGCGTGTGCCGATGGAGACATAGGCTCCGAAAGACACGGTTTCAACGCGGTCCATCCGTTCGGTGATGATGGTCAGGCCGTTATCGAGTCTGGTGACTTCAATCGTATCGGGCATGAGGTTCCGTAATGTCGAAGGAAGGCAGGCCCCCCGGCTGGGAAGCCTGTGTTTTTCTGAAGATCAGGCGCGTTTGATATGAGCGCGGACGGCGTTCTGAAGACCAGCGATCTGGCTGTCCATGCAGTCGTAACGCTCGGTGCGCTCGAACAGGTCCGACAGATGCGGCGGCAGCTTGGGATGGATGCCGGTGGCGGCGATGACGGCATCCGGGAACTTGGCAGGATGAGCCGTGGCTGCTGCGACCATGGGGATGCCGGGTTCCTGAAAGCGCTTGCCCACGGCGAGGCCGATCGCGGTGTGCGGGTCCGCAAGATAGAGGCTCTCGTTATAGAACAGGCGCATGGCCTCGCTGGTCTGTTCATCGGTGAGGGTCATGCCCTCGAAGACGTCCTTCATGCGTGTCCAGGCGTCGTGCGGGACGGCCATGCGACCGGTCTCGCGGAACTCGCGCATGATGGCGGCGCAACGCGTGGAATTGCGATCCAGCAGTTCGAACAGCAGGCGCTCGAAATTGGATGAGACCTGAATGTCCATTGACGGCGACAGGCTTGGCTCGACCGTACGGACGCTCATGTCGTTGTCGATAACGAAGCGTGTCAGGATGTCGTTGCGGTTCGAGCCGATGCAGAGCTTTTTGATGGGAAGGCCCATCTGCTTTGCAGCCCATGCAGCAAGGACATTGCCGAAATTGCCGGTCGGAACCGAGAACGAGACTTCGCGGTCTGGCGCACCGAGGGCGAGGGCTGCGCGGACGTAATAAGGGATCTGGGCGGCAATACGAGCCCAGTTGATGGAATTGACGGCTGAGAGCGAGACCTCGTCGCGGAAAGTATGGTCGGCGAACATCGCCTTGACCAGATCCTGACAGGTATCGAAATCGCCTTCGACGGCAATGTTGAGAATGTTGTCGTCTTGAACGGTCGTCATCTGGCGGCGCTGGACGTCAGAAGTGCGGCCCTTGGGGTGGAGGATGACGACGGAGAGGCGTTCGCGGCCACGGCAGGCTTCAATGGCGGCTGAACCAGTGTCGCCAGATGTCGCGCCAACAATCGTGACATGGCGATTGCGCTGGGTCAGGACATGATCGAACAGGCGGCCGAGCATCTGCATCGCCATGTCTTTGAAGGCGAGCGTTGGGCCGTGGAACAGTTCGAGGGAGTAGAGATCCTGCTCAACTTCGACCATTGGAACGACAGCGGCATGGTCGAAACCGGCATAGGCGTCCCGAGTCATCTCACGCAGGGTATCGACGTCGATTGCGCCTTCCGTGAAGAGGGCGATGACTTCTGCGGCAAGGTCCGGATAGGAGAGCGCGCGCCACTCACGCAGGGTCTGTGGGCTGATCTTCGGCCAGCTCTCCGGCATATAAAGACCACCATCTCCCGCAAGGCCGGCGAGAAGGATGTCAGAGAAATTCGGGGCGTCAGCGGTCAGCTCGCCGCGGGTCGATCGGTAGCGCATGGGGGATTTTATATCACGTCCTGTCAGGGCAAGGCGATGCGAAGAATGTGCGTTATACCATCTTCCGTGACCAGAACGGCCATCTGGTGGTTGTCAGAGACGGCAGGTGCACCTGCGTCATACAGGCGCGGGTCTTTGAGAATCCGCAGGGGGATCCGGTCAGTACCGAATTTCAGGATACTGCCGCCTGTGATGTCAGACAGATAAAACGTATTGTCCGGCGTCAGGGTTTCCCCACCGATGCTGGGGGTCGTCCGCCATTCGGTGATGCCGTCAAGCTGCTCGACGGGGGTAAAATCCGTGTCAGTCAACAGGGCTGTGTCAATGCGGGACATGGGGCCGGTGGGTGGCTGATAGAACAGCCATTGGCCTTTTCCGTCCAGAAGCAGGAAGCGCACATTGCCACCGGCCATGGGATGACCGTCTGCTCCCATTCGGGGTTGACCCGCACGCAGAAGCGGATGGCGTCCAGTGAGAGAGAGGTCATAGGACAGGAAGCGTTTTGCCTTGCCTGTCTTGAGGTCGGCGGCGATGAGGGCAGGTTTGCCTTCGTCGGCCAGATAGGCCTGTGTGCCATGAACCTGAAGCGCGACAAGATTGCTGCCCGCAATGGCGGCGCCTGTCAGCGGGAGGCGAGACCGGACCGATCCATCCAGAGACATACGGATGAGGGTGGGTTGGTCGCCTGCCGAAAGGCCCCACAAATCGTCGCCAGAAATCGTGATGGCAATCAGACGTTCGGTAGGGACGTCAGGTCCTGTCAGGGGAAACGATATGTTGGTGGCATCAATCCGGACGGGATGCCCGCTGGCATCAATGGCGAAACAGGTTCCATTCTGACCTGCAAGCAGCGCGGTGGACTGAAGCCCGGAGAGGGCCGCGTCGGCTGTGATGGAGGCTTGAGCGGGAGCGTCCTGCCAAGGATGATCCGCTCTGGCAGGAGAAGTGACAAAAGCCAGTGCTGCCAGACCTGTTGCGGCGGCGACGTGCAGGAGACGGGTTTTCATAAGACTGACATTGCCTTGCCAGCGCTGTTTGGCAAGGATGAAGTAAGATCAGGAGCTGACTTCGGTTTTTGGCTTAGGGTTTTTCAGGGGTCTCTGATACGAGCCTTGCCCGTCGGCGATAGGACTCCTGATTGGTCCGGCAGCGTGGCGGATTGCAGACGGAGCAGGCTTCGGATTGGAGAGCCAGGGGGACAGCTCCTGCTCAATCGGGAAGAGAACTGCAGCGTGCATAAGCAGAGCGGCTTCGATAGTCAGACACTCGATTGACCAACGATTGTCGGGCATGCGGGAAATATAATGTCCGGAAGCCGTGCGGCGAACTTCAATGGGAAACGTACGTGTGGTCATTCCTTGCCGGACAGTCGCGTACACCAAGCCCGGCACAGGGCCGGTTCGTTGCTCAAGATGCATTGCCTAAAAAACCCCTGCCTCTGTCTCGGATTTGTAGTATTGGCCAAAGAAGTGTGAAAACTTCGTTAACACCATCTTTCTGGATTTTGTGTATATTTCAGAGCACGAAGAGTTGATGACGAATCTGTTTTCTCCCGATCCGGCCGAAGATGCTTTTCTTTGTTTCAATAAAGGAAACTTTTCGGACGCGGAATCAGGTTTTCGAGCCATTCTCGCTGCTCAACCGGGGCAGCCGGATGCCTTGCATGGCATGGCGTGTCTGGCCCGCGCGCGCGGGCAGAGTGCCACGGCAATCGCACTATTGGGGCGGGCGTTGCAGAAAGCGGCTGTTTCCCCCGATCGCAGAGCACGGATGCATACAACTCTAGGGCTTGCTCTGCTCGATCAGGGCCATCCCGAGGCCGCAAGGGCTGCATTTCAGGTGGCTGTATTGTTGCAGCCTTTTGATCCAAACGCCCATATCGGTCAGGCAGAGGCGTTGGTGGCTTTGGGGCGTCGGGGGGATGCGCGGGAGGCTCTGCAAAAAGCGACGGACCTTCTGGCAGATGAAAGTAATGTGAGAACCCGACTCGGGGAACTTTTCCTGGATGATGGTTTGGTGATGCAAGCGGTCGAGGAGTTCGGGCGTGTCGTGCGCGACAGGCCGGATGACGGCGCAGCACTGGCCAATCTGGGAGCGGCGCTTTTTGCCGGGAATGCGTTTGATGAGGCGCGGGACGTCCTGTTGAGGGCCTGCGAACTTGGAGCTGAAACTGCGGAGACGCTCAACAGTCTGGGCCTTGTTGAAATGGCCCGGGGCGAGCTTGCGGCTGCGTCCGATACATTGTGGCGGGCCTTGGAATTGCGGCCTTCGGATGCGCGGATTGCCAATAATCTCGGCACGATCCTGATGGAAATCGGGAGGGTTGAGGACGCGGAATCTCTGTTCCAAATGATTGCGGTGCGTGAATCGGGCGAAGAAGCCGAACGGGCGCGCTTCAACCGATCGACCGTTTTATTGGGACAGGGACGGTTTGCGGAAGGCTGGCGGGACTTTGAAAGCCGCCGCTCGCTTCTGGGGCCGGTTTCGGACAATCCGCAATGGGATGGCTCGTCTGGAGAAGCGCCTGTTGCCGTCGTGGGGGAGCAGGGACTGGGCGATGAGGTTCAGTTTATGCGGTTTCTGACGCAGGCGGCTCGGCTGCGACCGTTGCGCTTGCGGTTTCGAACGGCGGTGCTGGCGGGACTGATGCATGAATTGGATCAGGAGCGGATTCTGCCAGCGGAAGGGCCTGTGGCAGCGGAGATCAGCCTTTTAAGTCTGCCCGCTGTTCTGGGGCTTGAGATGCCGCCTGCGGTTGAGCCCTATCTTGTGGTTGGGGAGAAGCCTGAAGCGGGGCGTATCGGACTCTGCTGGTCGGGGAATCCGTCTTACCGGTTTGACCGTAGACGCTCCGTTCCGGTCGTATGTCTGGAGGCTTTGCGACAGATTTCGGGGATGCGGTTTGTAGCGCTTCAGCCCGGGGATGCGCCGGAATGGATGGAGCGCGTGCCGCTCGAGACTACAGAAGATCTGGCGCAGGAAGTGGGGCGATGTGCGCTGGTGATCAGTGTGGATACGCTGGTGGCGCATATGGCAGGAGCACTGGGGCGTCCGCTTTGGCTGCTGAACCGTGAAGGCGGGGACTGGCGCTGGAAAGACGTGAACTGGTACCGCGATGTCCGTCAGTTCCGACCGCCTGCGGGAGCAGGCATTACTGAAGGATGGTCGGTTGTACTGCAGGAAGTGGTAGAGGCGTTCAGTTTGCAGGGGCGGTGACTGGAGGGCTCGTAAGGGATGCCAACAGGGTTTCGCGCAGGCGAGCGAGACGGGTCGGATCGGTGATTTTCAGGCCCAGCAGGTCCCGCACATAGAAGACGTCCACGGCCCGCATACCGTAGGTCGTGATATGGGCTGAAGAGATCTGGAGAGACTGGCTACTGAGAGTTGAAGTAACGTCGTGCAGAAGTCCGGGACGGTCGCGACCGTTGACTTCGATGACGGTGTGACGGTCCGAAGCCGTGTTGTCGATGACGACCCGGGGAGGGACGTGAATCGCGCGCATCCGGCGCGAGGTGCTGTGATGGCTGGCGTCTTCGATGCCCTTGCGGATGTCGAGGCGACCCGACAATGCCTGTTCCACGAGATGGTTGAGGCGCCCGAGTTGATGAGGCTCCTCGAAAGAACAGCCTTCGCCATCCTGCACCCAGAATGTGTCGAGTGCCATGCCGTCGCTGAGAGTGTGAATACGGGCATCCACGATGGAGGCTCCGGCGACGGCAAGGGCGCCTGCAATCTGTGAGAACAGGCCCGGATGGTCGGCGCAGAGGACCGTGAGTTCGGTAACCCCGCGTTCGGGGATGGGGAAGGCTTCAACCGTTACGGGAGAGCGATATCGGTCCGAATCGTGGACCATACGGGCATGGCGCATCTGGGTATCGGTATCGAAACCGAGCCAGTAGCTCGGATAACCGAGTTCCAGAAAGCGCTCGATGCTGCTTTCGGGCAGTGTGCCGGTAAGGCCATCCCGGGCGAGGTCCCGGGCATGGTTGACGCGGCTGTCGCGCTCGGTGGCGGCCAGTCCGCCTTCCAGCACCTCGGCGACGCGGGAGAAAAGCTCGCGCAGGAGGGTGGCTTTCCAGGCGTTCCAAACCTTCGGGCTGACAGCGCGCATGTCGGCAATGGTCAGCAGAAGCAGCAGGCGCAGACGTTCGGGGGACTGGATGGTGTCGGCGAGATCGAGGATCGTGCGGGGGTCGTCGATGTCTCGGGTGAATGCGGTCTGGGAGAGCAGAAGATGGTGCAGGACCAACCAGGAAACGGTGTCGGTTTCTTCGGGGTCCAGCCCAAGCTGCGGACAGATGGTGAGGGCAAGGTCGGCACCGATCTCAGAATGATCGCCGCCGCGTCCCTTGCCAATATCGTGCAGCAGAACCGCGACGTAGAGTGCACGGCGGGAGCGGATGTCGCTGGCCAGTGTATAGGCCAGCGGGATCTCGTCCGCCATGCGACCGGCTTCAATCTGGCCCATCATCCGCACAGCTTCGACGATGTGCTCATCGACTGTATAGATATGATAGCTGTCGAACTGCATCTGCCCGACAACGCGGGACCAGTCCGGCAGGAGACGGCCGAGAAGGCCGGTTTCATTCAGGATCGGGAGCCAGAACGGCACGGCCTTGGTGTCGTCCGCACTGGGTTCGCAGAGTAGGTCCAGAAAGATTTTTGCAGTCTGGGGATCGTCACGCAGGGTCACGGCATGACGTTCGTTGCGGATGATCTGCTGCATCGCGATGGGATGCAGCGGCAAGTCATGGCGGCGGCCGCAATCGAGCAGGCGGAACATTTCGCGGGGTTGGGATGCGAAGGGGACGGGCTCGATGGGACAGATGCGCCCTGCGATCGTCTGGAATTCTTCAGGACCGGGAACGGTTTTGGGCGGCTCGCCGGTCGTCTGGTCCTGAAGATGCATCAGAACAACGGGTTGCAGTACGCTGGTCAGACGCATGACGTCGCGGGCGGTCAGGAAATAATGCCGCATGAAGCGTTCGACGCCGCGTTGTCGGCCATGGGTTGCATATCCCATGCGTCCGCCGATGACGGGCTGGACATCGAAGGTCAGGCGTTCTTCCGCGCGGCCGGTGATGTAGTGCAGATGCAGACGGACCGTCCACAGGAAGTCCCATGAGCGCCGGGCGCGATGGGCTTCACGCTCTGTCAGCAGGCCGAAAGACGCGAAAGACGGCGTCTGGGGGGCTTCGGCAGGGCGGCCATTATGTTCGGGGGTCGAGACGGCACAGCCGAGAGCTGCGCGGCCCATCCAGTTCAGGGTTTGCAGGTCCCGCAGGCCTCCGCGGCCTTCTTTGATGTTGGGTTCGACCATATAGGGGTTGTCGCCGAAGCGGCGGTGACGCTGCTCGCGCTCGCCGATCTTGCCCATGACGAAGTCGCACAGACGGTCGTTCTGAAGGTCGGCGCCCAGAGCGCAGCGCAGATTGCGGGCCAGTACGCGGTCGCCATGCAGGAAGCGCAGGTCCAGCAGGGCCGTGCGGATCGTCAGGTCGGTGTCGGCGTCGCGGACGCATTCGGCGATGGAGCGCGTGGCGTGGCCAACGCGCAGGCCGAGATCCCATAGGGCATAAAGAATGAACTCGATCCGCGCCGTCATGGCTGCTGAAGGATCGCCAGGGATCAGGAACAGGATGTCGATGTCGCTGAAGGGGGCAAGCAGGCCGGCGCCATAGCCGCCGGTGGCACAGAGACACAGGGTCTCGTGTGGGGAGCCTTCGGGAGCCTCATGCTTTCTGGCTGCGAGGTCGGCCAGTGCGCAGACCATGTCATCGGCCTGATGGGCGAGCGCACGGGCGGCATCGATTCCCGAGATCCGGCGTTTTTCAAACTGGTAGCGGACGGAAGCGTTCCCGTTACCGAGATGTCGCCGCAGGATGGACAGCACGGCCTCGCGGCTTGTCTGGCCCTGTTCCGCAGCCGTATCGAGAGCGCTCTGCAGGGAGGAGGCCGGGCTATACGGGAGGGGTGCGGTTCGGTCAGACAGGGGCTTATCCGTATCGTCAGCGAAGGAATGAGGGAGAGTTTCGCCCCAGAAAGAGTTTTCTTTCAAGTGCCGTTTCCTGAGGCGAGGCGTTTCAAAGAGTATAACGCATCCAGCGCGTCCCGTGGAGAGAGATCATCGGGGTTCAGAGCGCGGATTGCGTCCTCAAGCGGGGTGGGTGCGGGAACTGCGGCGGGCGGTGCCGACTCTGGCTCCGCAACGGCTTCAAACAGCGGCAGAGAGGAACGGGAATCGGCCTGTTCGCGCTCGAACTGGGTCAGCAGGCGGCTGGCACGGTTGATGACAGAAGTGGGGATTCCCGCCAGTTTTGCGACATGCAGACCCCAGCTTTTGCGGGCGGCACCGGGGCGGACCTCGTGCTGGAAAATCACCTCACCGCGCCACTCCTTCACGGCCATCGTGTAGGGCGCGAGGCGGGGCAGGAAGTCGGTCAGTGCCCCGAGTTCATGGAAATGTGTGGCAAAGATTGTCCGCGAGCCAAGCTGTGTGTGCAGGGCTTCGAGTGTGGCCCATGCGATGGACAGACCATCAAGGGTTGCGGTGCCCCGGCCGATTTCGTCCACGACGACGAGGGATTTTGGACCGGCCTGATTGAGAATCGCAGCCGTCTCGGTCATTTCGACCATAAAGGTGGAGCGGCCCCGAGCGAGATCGTCCGCACCGCCGACGCGGGAGAACAGTCGGTCCACAACGCCGATCTGTGCAGATTTTGCAGGAACGGGAAGACCAGCCTGCGCAAGGATCACGGCCAGCGCTGTCTGTCGCAGGAAGGTGGACTTACCTGCCATGTTCGGGCCCGTCAGCAGCATGGCGCGGTGTTCGGACGGCAGGGCGCAGTCATTAGGGATGAAGCGGGCATCCGCACTTCCCGACTCGGCCAGTGCAGCTTCGACAACTGGGTGTCGGCAGGCAACGAGACTGAACTCCGTGCCATCCGTGACCACGGGGCGACACCATGATCCCCCTTCCGCGAGCAGACCACAGGAGCGCAACACGTCGGCGAGGGCCAGGAATTCCGCTATTTCATCAAGGGCCGGAGTTTGCAGAATGCGAGCACACAGTTCGGCGAAGATGCGGCGTTCCAGCGCAGAGGCTCTGTCGGCGGCTTCGAGAATCGCACGATCCAGACCGGCGAGTTCTTCGGTAGAAAAGCGGGCGAGGCTGGCAGTCCCTTGGCGGAACGAGAGCTCTGGGTTGTCGCGCAGTTTCGTGCCAGCCGCGGACGGGACTTCGATGACGTAGCCGAGCTGGGCGTGATGTTTGATTTTCAGCGTCGTGACGCCGAATTTTTCAGACAATTCGCCCTGCATGGCGGCAATGATGCGTCGGCTTTCGTCACGCAGGCCACGATAACGGTCCAGTTCCGCATTGTAGCCGGGTGCGATGAAGCCGCCGTCTTCGATGCGGGCGGGAAGTGTTTCGGCGACAGCAGCCTGAAGCTGCTCCAGCAAGGTATCGGCGCGGCCATACAGACCAGCGGTGAGCGTGCGGATCAGCGTGGGTGTGGAAGCGTCGCAAACGGGCTGGAACAGGGCTGTTATGTCGTTGGCAGCGACCAACGTGTCACGGATGGCGGCGAGATCGCGTGGCTGCCCCCGCCCAGCGGAGATGCGACCGAGCGCGCGGGCAGGGTCAGGTGTGCGGCGCAGAATGTCGCCCAGCGCACTGGAAAGGCCGGGAATGGACTGAAGCCAAAGCCAGCCGTTCTGGCGATCCGTGATGGAGGTAGCATCCGTCAGCGGAGAAGCAAGCCATTGGGCCAGAAGGCGCGAGCCTGCGGCTGTAGCGGTGCGGGTGACGGCACCGAGAAGGCTGTGTTTCGTCTCGCCGTCACGGGTGCGGAGAATGTCGAGGCTGGCGCGGGTGGCGGGGTCGATACCGAGAACGCCGTCCGTGCCCTGCGGAATGGGGCGGGAGAGGCGTGGGAGCGCTCCGGCCTGACTGCGCTGGACGTAGTTCAGGGCAATGGCGCAGGCGACGGCTTGTTCGGGCGGGAAGTCTCCGAGGGCGTCGATCTGCGCCACGCCATAGGCGCGGGCGACGAGGGTGCGGGCGCTGTCGAGCGTGGGCGGAACAGCGACGGGGGCCAGTCGGTTCGCATAGTCGGGCGGAATTAGGTCGGGTTCAGCCAGGATTTCGGCGGGGTCCAGCCGCGCCAGAAGTTCCGGCAAAGCGGCATCAGTAACGGAGGCAGTTTCGAAAGCGCCAGTGGAAATATCGATCCAGGCCCCGCCGATCGTTTTTGCACGTTTTTCAGGACTACGGGCGAGGGCGAGCAGGAGGTTGGCGCGCCCGGCTTCGAGCAGTTCGTCTTCGGTCAGGGTCCCGGGGGTGACGACGCGGACAATGGCGCGTGAGAGAGGACCTTTCTGGGGCTTCTCGCCTTTTTTCGGCGGGGACTGCGTCTGTTCAGCGACGGCGACGCGAAAGCCGCGACGGATCAGCCGCGAGAGATAGGCCGGAGCTGCCGCGACCGGAACGCCACACATGGGGATCGGCTCGCCCTGATGCGTGCCGCGGGCTGTCAGTGCGATGTCGAGCGCCATGGCCGCGGCTTGTGCATCGGCGAAGAACAGCTCGTAAAAATCGCCCATGCGGAAAAACAGCAGGGCATCGGGTTCGCAGTGTTTGAGATCGAACCACTGGGCCATCGCAGGGCTGGCGTTTTCGGCGGTAGGCAGGGGCATGAAGGTGCCGATGGGTCCGGTCTCCGGGTTGTCAGGTCGGGGAAGGGGAAAACAGTGCTTTGGCCATACCGCCTTCCTGCCGGTGTGTGAACCGGCAGGGCAGGGTCAGCGGGTGCGTCTGCGGTTCAGGCGTGACTGGAAAGCCACGGCGACGTCGCGCAGGCGCACCACCTTCAAGGCATCGAGCGTCATGACATAGACCAGCATACCAAAGACGATCAGGGCCATGAGCATGCTGAATCGCCACACGCCGTGCCAGGAAGGCAGGTCGGGTGCTGCGAGTTTTTCTGAAGCCGCGACCCAGAGCGCCATCATGACGGCGGCCCCCGTAATGCGGAGCGCGCGCCCTTTGAGGAGCGGGTCTGCGATGAATAGGCCACGCCGGTGCAGAATGATGGCGAGGAGGGTGCAGTTGACGAAAGCGGCAACCGTGCTGGCTAGTGGCGGCCCGATATGGCCCAGCGGGCGATACAGCAGCAGGTTGAGGACGAGGTTCAGGCCCAGGGTGAAGAACCCGATACGAACAGGTGTGACGGTGTCGCCTTCCGCGAAAAAGGCTGGAGAGAGAACCTTGATGAGAACGAAGGCGGGCAGACCGAGCGCGTAGGCCTGAAGGCACTGACCGGAAAGGAGAGCGTCCGCGACGGTAAAATGGCCGTAGCTGAAAAGAGCGGCCATGATGGGGAAGGCGAGGACGATCATGCCGATCATGGCGGGCAGCGTCAGGAGCAGTGTGTAGTCGATGGCGCGGTTGACGCTGGAATGGACGGCAGCGCGGTCGTTATTGGCGATATGGCGGGTCAGGAGCGGCAGGAGGGCCGTCCCGGCCGCCGAGCCCAGAACGCCGAGGGGAAGCTGGTTGATGCGGTCCGCGAAATACAGGATCGAAGGCGTTCCCACAGGCAGATGGGTTGCGATGATCATGTCCACGGTCAGGTTGATCTGCGTGACGCCGGAGCCGACAAGGCCCGGCCCCATGCGGCGCAGGAGCGCCCGCATGTCTGCTGACAGGCTGGGCCATGTCAGATGTGGTCCCATGCCTGCGCGGTGGGCGGCCCAGTAGAGGGCGCCAAACTGCACGATGCCGGAGAGCGTCACGCCCCAGGCGCTCACGACGGCGGTATTGTGCCAGACCAGAGCGCCAAGAAGAATTGCCGCAATGCCGATGATGTTAAAGGTGACATACGCAGCGGCGGCGGCGGTGAATTTCCCCAGACCATTGAGAATGCCCGAAACAAGGGCAGCGCCGCAGATCAGCAGCATGTAGGGGAAAGTGATTCGCGACAGATGCACCGCGATTTCAAAACGGGTGCCGGTGAGGCCCGAACCGATGAAACTCACGACCAGCGGCATGAAGATTTCGGCAAGAACGGTCAGCAGCGCAAGCCACAGCATCAGGCCGGAGAGCGCCTGACCAGCGAAGCGCAGCGCGGGCTGTGGGCCTTTTGTTTCGTAACGCTCGGTGAACATCGGCACGAACGCGGCGTTGAACGCGCCCTCGCCGAAAAGACGCCGGAACATGTTGGGCAGCCTTAGTGCGATCAGGTAGGCGTCCTGAACGGGGCCGGCACCAAGGAACGCGGCGAGAAGCTGGTCACGAACGAGGCCGAGCACACGCGAAAGCATGGTCCAGCTGCCGACTGTCAGGAAATTGCGAAGCATTTCCTGATCCTAGCCTATCATTCAGCGCCGCGACATATGCTCCGTGACAGGAAAAACACGCCGTGGCGGATTGGCCTCAGCGCAGGATCGTTTCGCGGTTGTACGGGGTCGTCGTGGTGCGCTGCGACTGGCCCATGCTGGGGCGGACGGCGGCAAGACCGATGCAGAGCAGCGTGACTTCCAGCATCAGCATGGCGCTGGCCCAGAAAATGCCGGACAGGCCGAGAAATGACGTGACGTGATGCGCCACGGCCGGGGTCAGGGCGCCGAGGGCTGCAACCACCAGAAGGGGCAGGATTGGACGGAGTACTGAATCCTTCATAACGAATCTCCTGTCACATTTCTGACTTGAACTGTGACGGATTTCGATACGGATATTCAAGGAAAAAAGACGGCAGCCCGTATCTTTCCTGTGTGAGGACGGGCCGTCAGTTGCTCAGGATGACCTTGCGGATGGCTTCTTCGACCCGGTTGGAGGCGGGTTTGACCAGTGGTGTGAACCAGTTGGCGAGATTGCCGTCGCGATCGATCAGGTATTTGTAGAAATTCCAGCGCGGTCGGGCGAGGAAACCGCCCTGCTTATCAAGCCACTGAAAAACAGGCGTGATTTCTGGGCCACGGACATGCTGCTTGGCGGTCATGGGAAAAGAGACGCCGTAATTGCGGTAACAGAAGGTCTTGATGTCTTCCCCAGAGCCGGGTTCCTGCTCGCCGAAATCGTTGGACGGAACGCCGATGACCATCAGGCCGTCGGACGTGTCGCGGCCATAGCGGGACCAGACATGCTGGAGGTCTTCATATTGCGGGGTAAAGCCGCATTTGGAGGCTGTGTTGACAATCAGCAATGGTCGTCCGCGATAGGCCGAAAGGTCGATCGTATCGCCGGACAGGCCGGGGAGGCTGAAATCATAGGCACAGGTCATGGGGCGTTTCCCTATCAGTCGGGCGGCATTCTAGCGGCTCGGACGCTCGCAGGCGAGAGAGGAGGGGTGGACAGAACGTGACATGATGGACAGGTTCGGGTCGTTTCAGGTTCAGTTCTACCTGTTTTTCATAAGGAGTTTGCCTGAGTGATCCTGCGCGTCCTTTTCGGCATGGCCGGGCTTCTGTTTCTGGGGGCGCTCCTGTCCACCAACCGCCGGGCCATCGACTGGGCGCTGGTGGGGCGGGCGTTGCTGTTGCAGGTGCTGATTGCGGCAGTGGTGCTGTGGGTTCCGGCAGGCGCGCATGGACTGCATGTCGTGTCCGATGCTGTGACGAAGATTCTGTCTTTCGGGGATGTGGGCAGTGCGTTTCTGTTTGGTGGTCTCGTGGGGCCGAAAATGGATGGATTGTTCGGCAATGGCGGCTTCGTCTTTGCGCTGAAGGTGCTGCCGGAGATCGTCTATGTCGCCGCACTTCTGGGACTTTTGCAGCACTGGGGCGTGCTGCAGTTCCTCTCGAAGCTGATTGGCGGAGCGCTCTCGCGGATCTTGGGAACAACAGGACTGGAATCGTTTGCAGCGGTGCTGACGATCTTTCTGGGACAGAGCGAAATTCCGATCGCGCTTCAGACCTGTCTTGCAGAAATGTCGGAGGGGGAACTGGCGACGGTTCTGTGCAGCGGAACATCGTCCATCGCGGGGTCTGTGCTGGCGGGATATGCGTCCCTGGGTGTGCCGATGGAGAACCTGCTGGCGGCGTCTTTCATGGCCATTCCGGGCGGGTTGCTGTTTTCACGCATTCTGTTTCCGGGGCCGCGCCGGTCTGACGCGCAGATTGCAGGCGCGGATCATGGGCACCACAGCATGTTCGAGGCCATCGCCGATGGCGCGATGAATGGTGCAAAGATCGCGGTGGCGGTGGGGTCTGTCCTGATTGCCTTCGTAGGGCTGATTGCGCTGGCAAATGGGCTTCTCGGTGCGGTCGGGCTGTCGCTGTCGTGGATTCTGGGCATGGTATTTGCGCCTTTTGCCTGGCTGCTTGGCGTGCCGTGGAGCGAGTGTGTCGTGGCGGGGGGGCTGTTGGGGCAGAAGATCGCATTCAATGAGTTCGTGGCCTATGTGAACCTGTCTCCGCTGATCCATGCCCATGCGCTGTCTCAGCGGACAATCACGATCCTGTCCTTTGCCCTCTGTGGATTTGCGAATATTTCGACGATCGGCATTCTGATTGGCGCGTTCGGAAGTGCGGAGCCACGGCGTCGCACGGATGTGGCGTCGCTTGCGGTGCGGGCTGTTGTGGCGGGAACGCTGTCCAATGCGATGAGCGCGGTTATTGCGGGGCTCTTTGTCTGATTTTCGGCGGATCACGAATCTCTGATCGGAAGATTTGCCTGACCTAAGCTAAGATGAGAATAGTTATCATCTGACTTTACAAAGACTGTGAGTTCCCATGCGTCGTTCCGGATTACTGACCCTTCTTCTGGCCTCCGCCATAGCCATCCCTTCTCTGGCCTGTGCGGCAGACAGCGTTTCGGGAGAACTGAAAGGAACGGATGGCGCGTCTCATGGGATCGTGACCGTGACGGATGCGCCAAAGGGCGTTCTGCTGCGCCTTCAGGTGCAGGGGCTGACGCCGGGCTGGCACGGCATTCATTTTCATGAAAAGGGCAATTGCGCGGCCCCGAAATTCACCAGCGCGGGCGCGCATGTTCATGCGACAACGCCGGTGGTGCATGGTCTGCTGAAAGCGGATGCGAATGACGCCGGAGATCTGCCGAATCTGTATGTCGCACCGGACGGGACCGCGACGGTGGAGCTTTATTCCACGCTGGTTTCGCTGAAGGGCGGCAAATCCCTGCCTGCGCTGATGGATGCCGACGGTGCATCTGTGGTGGTGCATGCCAAGCCGGATGATTACCAGACCCAGCCGATTGGCGGTTCGGGCGATCGAGTGGCCTGCGCCGTTCTTCACTGAGGCGCGGCGTTATTCCCGGGTCGGGGGGCGGTCCAGCAGAAGATGGCGCGCTTCCTCGATCGAAACGCCTTCGTTAAGGAGGCGGGTGACGGTTTCAATGATCGGTACCCGCACGTTATGTTTGCGGGCGAGGGCGAGCATGGCGGGGGCGGTCAGAACGCCTTCCGCAACTGTCGTGCGCGAAGCGAGAATATCCGCGAGCGGGCGACCTTCACCGAGTTCGAGCCCAACACTGTAATTGCGTGAACCGCGACCGGTGCAGGTCAGAATAAGATCCCCCATGCCCGCAAGCCCCGCAAGCGTGCTGGCGCGGCCTCCAATGGCTTCGGCAAGGCGGCCGATTTCGGCGACGGCACGGGTGATCAGAGCCGCGCGGGCGTTTTCGCCCAATCCAGCGCCGATCGTGATGCCTGCGCCGATGGCAATGACGTTCTTGGCGGCTCCTGCAAGCTGAACACCGGTGGCGTCATCGCTGGCGTAAAGACGAAAACTGGATGTGTTGAGAAGCGCCGTGAGGGTCTGTGCAAGAGCAAGGTCAGCGCAGGCCAGCGTTGCGGCGGCGGGGAGTCCCTTGGCGATTTCGATGGCAAAGTTCGGACCGGAAAGAACGCCTGTCGGGCGGTTCGGCATGGTCTGGGCCAGCACATCGAGCGGCAGGAGGGCGGTGGCCTGTTCCAGCCCCTTGCAGCAGGTCACGACCGGAACGGCCGGGTCGAGCACACTCTGAAGCCGCGTTGAGACATCGCGGGCGGTCTGCACCGGGGTCACGAGCAACACGACATCGGCTGTGTGTGGGAAATCGCCTGTGATGGTGACGGTGTCGGGCAGGGGGATTTCAGGCAGACGCGGCAGGGTGCGGGTTCCCGGCGGGACCGGGTTTCGCATCCAGAGCGTGACGTCCGCGCCAGTGGCCGCCATGGCGCAGGCCAGCGCGGTTCCCCAGGCTCCGGCGCCAATAACGGCGATATGCAGACGTCTGCTCATGATTATTCCTCTGCAAGCCGTTCGATAGTGATCTGGATATCTTCCGCGTCAGGAGAACGCAGGCCGACAGCAAGAGATTCGAGAATATTGCGCGCTTCGTCCTCGAAGCCGAACGGCGCGTTAACGACCAGCAGACCACAACCGTTCAGACGTGACGGATCGACCGGCGGACGCAGCAGAAACTCGCAGGCGAGCATATCCCGGATGCCTGCATCCTGAAGCGCCGTATAGAAGGCCCGCACGGGTGTGCGGTGCTTGATCGGGTACCAGACGGCGACGATCCCGGCGCGGAAACGATTGCGGATCAGGGCAACTGCCTCTGCACAGCGCGCGAAATCGTCTGGTTTTTCAAACGGCGGGTCAATAAGAACGAGACCGCGCTTGAAGTCCTTGGGTGGCAGGAGCGCACGCAGGGCCTCGTAACCGTCACGATGATGAACGGCGGCCTGCGGGTCGGCATGAAAAAGGCGTCGAAGGGGTCGCACGTCTTCAGGGTGCAGTTCGCAGGCGATAAGCTGATCTTGCGGGCGCAGTTCGGCGCGGGCGAAAGCGGGGGAGCCGGGGTAGCGGTGTCGGTCCTGCACATTGGGGCGGACGGCGTCGAGATATTCCGCAAGTGGTGCTGCGGCCGGACTGTTCAGAAGCTGGCCGATGCCTGCACGCCATTCGCCGGTTTTTTCAGCTTCTTCGGACGTGAGATCATACCGGCCGCATCCTGCATGGGTATCGAGGACAAGGAAGCCCGCGGGTTTGCGCTTGAGCGCCCTGATGAGCGCCAAAAGCAGAGCATGCTTCATGCAGTCGGCGAAGTTTCCGGCGTGGTAGATGTGACGGTAGTTCAAGAGAATTGTTCCGGGATGGCGGGAGTGCGTTCAGAGAGCGGCCAGCGGGGGCGGGCGGCGGTGTCGATATCGTTAGGCGTCTCGCCTGCATGAAGACGCTCAAGCGCAGCCCATGCGACCATCACTGCATTGTCCGTACACAGCCGCAGGGGCGGGGCGAAGAAAGGGATGCCGTGACTGGAGGCGACCTGTTCGAGCGCATGACGCAGGGTTTTGTTGGCCGCGACGCCACCCGCTACGACGAGGGCCGTGGCATTCGGGCTGAGGGCGAGGGCATGCTCGGCACGGTCGGCCATCACATCCGCCACCGCGCGCTGGAAGGAGGCGGCGACGTCTGCGGCGAACTGGCGCGGCAGGGCATCGCGCGTTCCGGTCGGGTCCTGCGTGTCGATCAGGCGATTGACAGCGGTTTTCAGGCCCGAAAAGGAGAAATCGCAGCCTTCGCGGCCCTTGAGCGGACGGGGAAGTGCATAGGCATCGTCCCGGCCTTCGGTGGCAAGTTTTTCCAGTGCAGGACCGCCGGGCCAGCCAAGACCAAGCATTTTGGCAACCTTGTCGAAGGCTTCACCGGCGGCATCGTCGATCGTACCGCCTAGGCGGACATAGTGGCCCGTCTGTTCGACCGACACGCACTGGCAGTGGCCGCCCGAGACAAGCATCGTCAGGTAGGGAAAGTGAAGCGCCGCTCCAAGGCTGGGGAGCCGGGGCGTGAGGATATGGGCTTCGATATGGTTCACGGCCATGAAAGGCCGCTTCAACGCCATGGCCAGTCCCTTGGCGTAGGAACTGCCAACAATCAGGCCACCAATCAGACCCGGACCGGTCGTGCCGGCGAAAATATCGATGTCGGCGAGCGTCAGAGACGCTTTTTTCAGGACTTCCGCCACCAGAGCGGGCAGGGCGTCCAGATGCGCGCGGGCTGCAATTTCCGGGACCACACCGCCGAGAATGGCGTGATCGGTCTGGGACAGCACGCATTCGGCCAGAATGGTGCCGTCATAAGCGAGGATGGCGCAGGCCGTATCATCGCAGGACGTCTCGATTGCGAGAAGGCGGCCTACGGATGTGGAAGAATGGATGGAGGGGGCTGACATGCCCTTATTATGGCCGAGTCTGTCATATCATGACAGTCCTGTGTGAATGGGCTAAAGCTGCCGTTCATGAATGCTCCCGTCCTGCCTTCCGATGCGCTCCAGCGAGTTGCAGCGGAAGCCGTCCGCCGTTCCCATGCCGCTGAGCCGCCGACTGGCCGCAAGCTCCCTCTTCGTGTCGGGTCGCGGGCGTCGCCGCTGGCGCTGGTCCAGACGCGCAATTTCCTGACGCGCCTGACACGGTTCTGCCCGGTCCTGCGCGATATGGGTGCGTTTCAGGAATACCAGATCAGCACAGAAGGCGACCGCAATCAGGTCCAGCGGCTGGCTGAAATTGGCGGTAAAGGTCTGTTTGCCAAGGAAATCCACGAAGCACTGGCAGCCGGACGGATTGATTTCGCCGTGCACAGCCTCAAGGATCTGGAAACCAATCTGCCGCCGGGCCTCGTGCTGGCCTGCACACTCAAGCGTGAGGACGCGCGCGATGCGCTGATCCTGCGGGACCGGACCGTAAAGATCGATCCGGAACGTCCGTATGACTGTCTGCCCGAAGGCGCGTTGATCGGATGTGCGTCCGTGCGGCGTCAGGCACAGATGCTGCATGTCCGTCCGGATCTGCGGTTTGGCCTGTTGCGCGGCAACGTGCAGACGCGACTGGACAAGTTGCGGGCCGGAGCGTGCGATGCGACGCTTCTGGCACTGGCAGGTCTGCGTCGTCTGGGCATGGAAGACCGTGTAGATGTGGTGTTCGAGCCGCATCAGATGCTGCCGGCCTCGGGTCAGGGGATCGTTGGCGTGACGGTTCGTGAGAGCGATCTGGAACTGCGTGAACTACTATCTGCAATCGAAGACCCGGAGGCCCGGGCGGTTTCGACAGCCGAACGCGCACTTCTGGCGGAGCTTGATGGCTCCTGCCGGACGCCGATCGGAGGCTATGCCCGGATCGAGAAGGGCGTGCTGAAGCTGACGGGCATGATTGCAAGCGAGGACGGGACGTTCCTGTTGCAGCGTCACATCGAAGGCGCACCGCTTGAAGCCGCCCGGATGGGGACGGAGCTCGCGGACGAACTGCGCCGCGATACACCGTCCAACATTTTTGAAGACATGAGGCGTCCCTGACGCTTCTATCGGACCGCGTGGTTCTGGTGACCCGGCCGGAGCCCGGACTGTCCGCTACCATGGCGGAAGTCAGGGCGCTGGGCTGGCAGGCGATGGCATGCCCGATGCTGGACATCACGCCACTGGCGCCGGTAGCTCCTGAAAACTTCCGAGCCGCTCTGGTGACAAGCGCGAATGCGCTGCCTGCGCTGCGGGACTGGCCGAGGGATCGGCTGCTCGTTGCCGTGGGTGCCCAGACGGCGACGCGGGCGCGTCAGGCCGGATTCAGCCACGTTGAAGCGGCAGACGGAGATGCCCGGGCTTTGGCCCTATTCTGCCGGACGCGGGGCATTACGGGCGCGCATGTGCTTCTGGCCAGCGGCGAAGGCTACGGTTTGGATCTGGCAAGGGATCTGGATGTGCAGCGGGCGGAGGTTTATTCGGCCTGCAAGCGTGTGACCTTGCCGAATGAAGCGGCTGCGGCCCTGCGGGAGCAGCGAGTCGAAGCTGTTCTGCTGTATTCCGGGAAAACGGCGGAAGCGTTTCAGGAAGCGCTTGGAGCCGAAGACGTAACGGCGCTGTCTGCCGTACGGGCGCTCTGTTTGTCAGAGGCCATAGCCGCGCGCCTGAACCCTAAGGAATGGCGCGCGGTGACGTGGCCCGATCCGCTAAAGCAGCTCGGACCAGTAATCTGATCAGGCTTCGCCGGCGGGTTCCGGGAACTGCTGGGCGCGCTTGGCCTGCCACAGGGCCACGAAGTCGATCGGCTGAAGCACGACGGGCGGGAAACCACCGTCACGCGTGACATCGCTGACGATGGCGCGGACATACGGGAAGATCAGGCGCGGCACTTCAACCAGCAGGATCGGCTCGACCAGTTCCTGCGGCGGGTTGGTCAGCGTCACGACGGCAGCATAGGTCAGTTCGGCGATGAACACCGTACGACCGGCCTGTCCGCCTTCCTGTGCGGGCGGTTCAGCGGCTTCGGCGCGGACGGCCAGAGCGACTTCATAGACGGCCTGGTCTTCTTCCAGACGGTTGGCCTGAACGTCGATGTTGACGGAAATCTGCGGGGCAGAGCGCAGCGTTGCGAAAATGGACGCGCCAGCCGGAACTTCGAAGGAGAGGTCCTTCGTGTATTGCAGGTTGATGGCGAGCGGCATTGCCGGCACGTTTTCCTGACCCATCACGGTGTTGTCGGCAGTGTTCTCTGACATGCGGTCTCCGGTTCCGCAGGGGCGAACCCCATGGCGGACATCGATTGAAACGATTGCGATCCCTCGGCGGTAGCATGATGTCTGCTGCGCGCCAAGACACGGTTCTGGCCGACAGATGGTTGAGATCAGAGAGATTGCACCCTATCTGTAGGGCAACAGATCTTTAACCGGGCGCTGCAAAGTCCGGACAGTGAGAAACAGAGCTTCATGTCTTCTGACGACATTCACCTTCCCGCGGGCCTCATGGCACATGCGGGCCATTCTTTCCCCTGGGACCTCGTGGTCCTGTTCGTGCTCGCCGTAGTGCTGGGTGTGAGGTTGTACCGTGTGCTCGGCCGTCGCGTCGGGATGCAGGGTGTGCGCCAGGAACGTCCGGGCGGTGGCCGGTTCGGCTTCGGACCGCAGAAGGGCTCTGCTCCTGATGCCGCACGCCCCGGTACGCCACCGCCGCTGCCGGGACAGGCTTCGGGCAAGGGCGATAATGGTGCGTTCGCTGTTACCGTGCCGGATGTGGAGTATGAAATTCCCGCACCCGTGACCCGTGTCGGTGGCGTTCTGGCTGAAATTGGAACGACTTTCCCCGGGTTTTCGCCTTCAGGCTTCCTGAAAGATGCCGAGGACACATTCCGGCAGGTTGTTCCGGCTTTCGCTGTCGGAGATCGTGCTGCGCTGGAAAAACTGCTGACGCCTGCTGCTCTGGAGAGCTTTTCGGCTGCGATCGACGTGCGGACGCAGGCTGGTGAAACGCAGCGGAGCGATCTTCGCGGCGTTGAGAGCCTCTCCATTCTGGACGCGATGCTGGTGTCTGCGGACGACGGGCAGCGCACAGGCCGAATCGAGGTGCGGATCGTGTCGCGACAGGTGAATATCCTGACCGATTGTCAGGGTGAGCCAGTGCTCGGGACCGAAGCCGTTACCGAATTCCATGATCTGTGGCTGTTCGAGCGTGTGGCTGGACAATCCGATGTACAATGGCGCCTTGCGGCGTCCTGCCCGGCCTGATCGTTTTTCGAGATTTTTTTGTTCGAGTTTTCTGTCTGTCCGATGAAAAAACTGCTGACTCTGATGACGCTCGGCGTGCTGTGCGGCTGTACGCCGCAGGAGGCGCCGTCGTCGCTTTCGCTTTCTCCCGTAGGATATGATTCGCTGGCCGGATGGGGGCAGGAGGATTTTGCATCGCTGATGCCGCTGCTTCGGGAGGAGTGCCATCGGTTGACGCAGTTGCCGCCTGAAACGCTTCTCGGCGGAAGCGACGCCATCAGTTACGGGCGCCATGCTGCCGATTGGAGCAATGCCTGCACGGCGCTGGCGACGGCAACGGACGCAAGAACATATCTGGAAACATGGTTCCAGCCTTACGAGACTGGCACTGAGGCGTTCTATACCGGTTACTTCGAGCCACAGATTCCTGCGTCCCTGACACGCGGCGGTGAGTATCAGACGCCGGTCTATGGCCGTCCGCATGATCTTGTCCGGGCGAAGGCGACCAATGGCCAGATGGTGAGCGGTCGATGGGTGAACGGACAGTTCGCGCCTTATTACGATCGGGCCGCGATTGATGGCGGTGCGCTGGAAGGGCAGGGGCTCGAAATTGCCTGGCTGAAAAACCCGATCGATCTGTCATTTTTACAGATCCAAGGCTCGGGGCGACTGATCCTTCCCGATGGCGGCCAGGTGCGTGTGAGCTATGACGGGCGCAACGGGCAGGCCTATGTGCCGCTGGGGCGTGTGCTTGTGCAGCAGGGCGAACTGCCTGCGGATGGTGTCAGCATGGACAGCATCCGGAACTGGCTGGAGACGCATCCGGACCAGATGATGTCTGTGCTGGAGCGTAATCCGAACTATGTCTTTTTCCGTCGTGACGACGGCAATCTGGCGCAGGGACCAAGGGGGGCGTTCGGGATGCCGCTGACGGCCGGGCGTTCCGTAGCGGTTGACCGGTCTCTGGTACCGTTTGCGATGCCGCTCTGGGTTGAGACGAAGCTGCCCTATGGTGCGGGGCAGCTCGTCACATGGGATCATCTGGTGTTCGCGCAGGATATCGGGACCGATATCAAGGGCGCTGGCCGGGCTGATCTGTTCACCGGTTGGGGCGCGAGTGCGCAGTCCATCGCCGGTAACCTTCATGCGCATGGCTGGATGGTGCTGTTCCTGCCGCGACCGCCTGCAGAACCTGCCGCGCAATGATCCGCAGTCGCCGGGAAAAACTCGGTGTTCATACGCTGATCCGGGGAGACTGCACGACGGTTCTCAAGCGGATGCCAGCGCAGAGCGTGGATGTGGTGGTGACATCGCCGCCCTATAATCTGGGTGTGTCCTACCGGACATATCAGGACCGCCTGCCCGAAAACGCGTATCTGGACTGGCTGGAAGAAGTCTGCACCAGTCTGTGTCGTGTGATGAAAGATGACGGATCGTTTTTCCTGAATATTGCGGGGTCGTCGTCCCAGCCCTGGTTGCCGTTCGAGTTGATGACACGGTTGCGCAAGCTGTTCGTGCTTCAGAATCACATCACCTGGATCAAGTCGATTTCGGTCGGCGAGATTACGTACGGGCATTTTAAGCCGCTGAATTCTGCGCGCTTCGTTAACCGCAACCATGAGCATGTGTTCCATCTGACCAAGACGGGGACCGTGCCGGTTCAGAGACTTGATGCGGGTGTGCCGTTTACGGACAAGAGCAATATCGTGCGCCGTCAGCACATCACGGACCGGCGGTGCCGGGGTGATACGTGGTTTATTCCCTACGAGACGGTGCGCAGCCGCAAGGAGAAGTTCAGTCATCCGGGGACATTCCCGGTGGCGCTTCCCGAAGCGTGTATCCGGCTGCACGGACTGCGACCGGGCGGCGTGCTGCTCGATCCGTTCATGGGGTCCGGGACGACGCTGGTTGCGGCGGAGCGGATGGGGTGCGTGGGGATCGGAATTGATACCGACACGTCCTATGTGAACGTGGCGCGCAAGAGGGTGCGGGCTGCGATCGATCATGAGGACGAAGATTAATCGACGACACCTGTTTTTCTGACAGGTTCAATCACTTTGACTTTGCGTGTCACTTTTCGACATTATCACGGCACCGTGATCATGAGGAGAAAAGTGGTGCGTTCCAGCACGATTACAAAGGGAATTGCCGGTCTGGTAGCGCTGGGCGTTGTCGCCTGGGGCGGGACTGTCACATATCTCGAGCATTTCGATCATGCTGGAGCACCGCAGCTTCCTGCCAGCAGCCCGACGCGTCAGGACCCGACGGCCATGGCGGCATTTGCGGCCCTGCGCGAAGTGCGCTGCGATTACTGCCATACGCAGAATGCGAACCTGCCGTTCTATTTCAGCTTGCCGCTGGCCAACCAGATCATGAAGCGCGATCTGGTGCAGGGACAGCGTCATTTCGAATATGCGCCTGTTCTGGCCGCGTTGCAGCAGGGCAAGCCGCCTTCGGTCGAGCAGCTTTCGCGCATCGAGGAAGTCATCACCCAGAACCGTATGCCGCCTGCGGCTTATCTGCTGATGCATCCGCATGCCCATCTGAACGAGAAGCAGCGCGTGGACATCCTGAACTGGGTGCGTGAACAGCGCGAGCGTTATTATGCGACGCGGGGCGTGGCAGCGCAGTTCCGTGGCGAGCCGATCCAGCCAATTCCCGAGAATGTGGGCGTGGACTGGAAGAAGGCTGAGCTTGGTCGGGCGCTGTTCTTCGACAAGGGCCTGTCGGGTGACGGAACGCTCAACTGCGCAAGCTGTCATGGTCTGGACAAGGGCGGCGTGGACAACCTGACGACCGCGACGGGTATTGGGGGCCAGAAGGGGCCGATCAATGTGCCCAGCGTCTATAATTCCGTGTTCAGCATGTCCCAGTTCTGGAACGGGCGTGCGAAGGATCTGGCGGAGCAGGCAGCAGGGCCGGTCATGAACCCGATCGAAATGGGATCGCATGACTGGGCGACGGTGGCCGAGCATGTTCGGAGCACACCGGGCTATGCCGGGCAGTTTGAGGCAGCTTTCGGTTCCGATCAGATCGACAAGGACACGATCACGGGCGCGATTGCGGAATATGAAAAGACGTTGATCACGCCGGATAGCCGTTTCGATCTGTATCTGAAGGGCGATGCGAAGGCGATTACGGCGCAGGAAAAGCGCGGCTATGAGCGCTTCAAGGAAATCGGTTGTTCGGGTTGCCATAGCGGTATTGCTGTTGGTGGCGACGCTTACGAGATTCTGGGACTGGAAGGTCCGTATTTCGAGAACCGCCACACGAAGCTGACGGCTGCGGATGAGGGGCGTCTGTCTGTGACGCATACGGAAGGCGATCGGGCGCGGTTCAAGGTTCCAAACCTGCGTAATGTCGAGCTGACGGGGCCGTGGCTGCATGATGGTTCGGCCACCACGCTGGAGCAGGTCGTGCGGGAAATGGCGCGTTACGAGACGCCGGATCGGGATATTGCCGATCAGGATGTCACGGATATCGTGGCGTTCCTCAAGACGCTGACGGGCAAGTACGAAGGTATTCCGTTGAAGGATGTGCCAGCCGATCAGCCTTTACAGGCTCCGGCAGCTGCCCCCGCTTCGAACTGAAGTCTGCGGAAAATGCAGGAATGAACAACGGCCCCGGATCATCCGGGGCCGTTTTTTTGTGGGCTGTGTCTGTAAGGGCTTATTGCGGAACGGGGTTGCACTGCGGCGGAACGGGCTGACCGGTCATGACTTCGTTGGTGAAGATTGCGGAGTCCGCCAGAGAGTCGTTGACCGTCTCACTGTGATTCAGACCCTTGTAGAGATGCGCCTGAACAAGCGATCCGGCGGCGCAGGCGGCTTTAACCAGCCCGAGCTGAAGCGCAGGCGGGACGTCACGGTCTTCTGTGCCCGTCCCGGTGAAAAGGGGCTGCGCCAGCTTGAGGGTTGGGAATTCCATACCCTTTAGTGCCGGGCTGATGGCCTTGAGGAAGGTCGGCTGGAGCATGTTGTGCAATGTCAGGCCAGCAGCTTGTGTCTGCTGAGACAGAGATGTCAGGCATTCATGCGCGGCTTTGCGGTAGAGAGGCAGCGCTTTGGGGGTGAAGGCTTCTTCGGGGCGGAAATGCGGGCCGTGTCCTGCCAGTCCGGTGGCAAGGTAGAGAACGTAATCGACGAGCGGGCTGTAGCCTGCGTCGGGCTGAGCGGCATTCTTGAGCAGCTCCCCGAGAAGTTCGGGCGTGACGTAAGGGGCACCGGTGGCCACGGTGCCGCGGATGTCCAGTTCGGGGGCGTAGGTGGGGGCATAAGCTGCCGTGGCGACGGCAGCACCTCCGCCCTGAGACTGGCCGACGATCATGATTTTGTTTTGCAGGTCCGGCACGTTGGCCAGTGCGGCACGGATGCTGTCGAGGACGCTATAGGCTTCGACGCGGGTGTCCAGATAGGCGTGCGTGCCGGGTCCGCCGAGGCCCTGATAGTCCGTTGCGACCACGGCGAAACCGCGCTTCATCCATGTCGAAAGATAGGTGCTGTTGCGATCGTTATAGGGGTTGAGGGAGGGCGCGCAGCTATCGTCAACGCCAACAGTACCATGCGCCCAGGCGACGATCGGCCAGCCGCCTTTTGGTGCGGGGTCGGGGGGAAGGATGATTTCCGCCGTGACGGGAACGAGACCCTTCCCGGTAAGACCGTTCGTTGAAAGATAGGTGATGCGCAAAGCGCGCCCGGCGTCCGGAAGGCTGAGTGCTGCGGCCAAGGGTGCCAAGGCTGTGATGGTTCCGGGTTTCTGGACGCCGGAGGAGGGGGCGGCATGGGCCGCGCTGGCGAGCCCGCTGAAACAAAGGGCGGTGCTTGCGAGTAGAGGGGCGAATTTGCGCAGGAAAGGCAGGGGCATAGAAGATCCTAGGTCGGTCTTGGGCCGGTCTGGCGATGCAAGCGAGACTGACGGCATGGCCCTCAACGTCAAGTGAATTTAAAATGGCTTTGACGATCAATCGTCCTGCGCCAGCCGACGGTCGGCGGCCTTATCGATCCGGGCGTGCTCTTCCGTCGTGAGCAGACCGCGTTCGTATTCCTGTGTGGCGCGGGCCTTGGCGTTGCTGGCACGGGCGCGGGTGTCGATCGGGTAGGCGCGCTTTTCAGGCAGGGCGAAGGCGCTGTCGGGAAGGTTATCGCGCTCTTCCTGTGTCAGATGGCTCATGGTCCTGTTCTTTCGGAAAATGTAACCTGAGATGTAAACGCATCCGTAGGCGGAAAGTCCCGAAAGAACATTGTTCAATGGTACCGGAAGCCGTTACATGCTCGGGGCCTGAATTTCCGGATGGACAAGGGCGGCCGGACAGGAAGTGAGGGCAGTGTGGCGAAGCGGGATCTGAGGGAGGAGGAAGCGACGCTGTGGCGGATGGTTGTCCGCGATATCAAGCCGTTACGGTCTCCGCGCTCCCCGCGTCGTATGGTGCCTGTGCCCAAGGTCAAACCTTCTGCCCCCATACCAGAGGTAGCGCGCTCCATACCCGTCGTGACGGGACGCTCTTTCCTGCCTGTGCAGTCTGAGCAGCCGAAACCGCGTCCTGCGGAGCTTTCAGTGGGTGTCCGGGCGCCGGGGCTGGATGATACTAGCTGGAAACGTCTGTCACGCGGGCAGATGAAGGTGGATGCGCGGCTCGATCTGCATGGTTATGTCGTGCAGGAGGCGTTTGAGCGGCTGTATGATTTCATGCAGCGCGCGCGGGTGCGGAACTGGCGCTGTGTGGAGGTTGTGACGGGGCTTGGAAGCGGGCAGACCAGCGGGCTCATTCGTCGCGAGCTTCCGATGTGGCTCCAGCGGGGGGATCTGCGCTCAATGGTTCTGGCTGTCGTGCATCCTCATGCGGCCAATCACGGATCAGTCCGTATTCTGCTGAAAACACGTCGGCGCTGAATTTGTCAGATGTGGCGGGTTTCCTGCCCTTCGCGCCAGCGCGGCGTATTGACGGCGAGCCAGCGACGCAGTGCCAGTGTGGCCCCCAGATCGGGAACGGCTCGTGAGAGGAACGGAGCAGCGTTCTCACCCGTGACCAGTTTGAAATGATGTGTTTCGGCCCAGCGCCTGACACCGGCATCCGCAGTGGCAGCCGTGCAGGCGCGGTTCCACTGTGTGACGATTTCAGGCGGCGTCAGCATGGGGAGTGCGATGGCCATGGCGGTGTCTGCCGCAGCGGAAACAGCCTGCCAGGCATGATAGAACGGGCCTTCAGGAGCGCGGTGCCGCGCCTGCTGATAGGCTTCCATGAAAATGGGGATGGTCGTCGAATGCGTGTCCGTCAGATCGCCGGTGTAGTAAATTGCACTCGTGTCTTCCGGTAGGTTGGCGAGGACATCATCAAGCGGTCGGTCGAGCGTATAGGGAGAAATCTGCACTGCATCGACGGTGCCTTCGTGCAGGGCGGTCAGGGCATTGGATGAATCCACATAACCGGGAACGGGAATGGGGCGCAGGCCGAGAAGTGAGAGGCCCATCAGGGCATTCAGTTCGGGGCCGCCAATGCGGGAGACGGCAAGGCGGACGGGATGATCGTGGAAAAAACCCGTCAGACGACTGCGCAGGGTTTTATGTAATTCGGTCCGGGCAATGACGACAGTTGTGGTGGAAGCCACCAGGACGGGAGTCCAGCGTCCGAAATCGTAATGGACGCGGGAATCGCCTGTCAGGGACGCCAGAAGTGTGGCGCCCGGAAAGGCCAGCGCTGTGTTGCCGTCGGGGGCGCTGTTGGCATCGAACAGGTTTGCGGCGCGAACACCGTCCTGTCCGATATCGGGTGTCAGTGCGAGAGGTGTCGCCAGATCCAGCGCATGGGAAATGGCACCACTTGCCAGTTCCGCGAACTGGCCTGGAATGGAGGCGAGCGTACCGCCCAGAAGGAGTTGAACATCCGTCAGGCTCCCGGCACGGGCCGGGGTGTTCAGGAAGGGAGCGGTTCCGCCAAGGGCCGCTAGCCCCTTCAGGGCTGCACGTCGGGTCAGTCTCACGGCCAGCGGACTTCCGGCGGCATGCTCATGAGGATGGCTTCGGTGTTGCCGCCTGTCTTGAGACCGAACAACGTGCCGCGGTCGTGAAGAAGATTGAACTCCACATAACGGCCGCGACGGATGAGTTGGGCGTCACGATCGGCTTCGGTCCAGGGGGTGAACATCCGGCGACGCACAACGGCGGGGTAGGCGTCATGGAAGGCCATGCCGACATCCTTCGTAAAGGCGAAGTCCAGATCTGCGTTTCCTGTAGAGAACTGGTCGTAGAAAATGCCGCCCAGGCCGCGTGGCTCGTTGCGGTGGGAGAGATGGAAGTAGCGGTCGCACCATTCCTTGAAGCGGGGATAATGCTCAGGATCGTGGCGGTTGCAGGCATCTTCGAACGATTTGTGGAAATAGTCCGCGTCCGACCGGGCTTCTGCGCTGTCAGGGAACATGGGCGTAATGTCGCCGCCGCCTCCGAACCAGCCCTTTGTCGTGATGATCATGCGCGTGTTGAAATGCGCGGCGCTGACATGCGGGTTGCACGGATGCGCGACGAGAGAGACGCCGGTGGCGAAGAAACGCGGGTCTTCTTCGGCGCCCTGAATGTTTTTGCGGAATTCAGGGGAGAACTCGCCCCAGACGGTCGAGACATTGACGCCGACTTTTTCGAACACGCGGCCGCGCATGACGGACATCACACCGGCACCGCCTTCCGGGCGGCTCCAGGCCGTGCGTTCGAAACGGCCGGGGGCGGTACGGTCACGCAGGACCTGCGAACCACCCTCCGCGGCTTCGTCTTCGAGTTTTTCGTAGGAC
This sequence comes from Gluconobacter cerevisiae, assembly GCF_015244675.1. Classification (GTDB taxonomy): domain Bacteria; phylum Pseudomonadota; class Alphaproteobacteria; order Acetobacterales; family Acetobacteraceae; genus Gluconobacter; species Gluconobacter cerevisiae. The sequence continues at coordinate 397,630 of NZ_JABCQO010000002.1, forward strand.
GCGCAGATGCGGTCACGGAGGGTTTCGAACCAGGCTTTGGCGTCCTGCTTGAGGGCGTCGTGAGGCACGTCTGGACGAACGGTTTCGGCGAAACCGGGGCTGATCTGGTCCATTTTTTCTTCCCCCGTCTATACAGGACAAAACTTCGTTACGCGCAGTGTCCTAGCAAATCGTGCCGTCGTCGAACAGTTGGCTGATGCATGACTGACGCTCATTGGTGGCGAGCATCCGTGGCGGGACGATGGCGCAAAGACGTTTTCATTTCGTAAAAACGCCGGGTTTTTGTGAAAATATTTTGCTGAACGCGGGAAAGGGGCATGTACGGCGTGCGAGGCTTGCGCGCTGTGCGTTCTCGTGGTCCAGAACGGGCGAGCGGATCAAACAACAGTCAGGAACAGACATGTCTTCGGAACAGGAAATCCAGCCCGTCATCGGTGTGATCGGTGGTTCGGGGCTGTACGACATCGACGGACTCGAAAACAAGGAATGGCGCAAGGTTGAAACGCCTTGGGGTGAGCCGTCCGACGAATTGCTGTTCGGGACGTTCGAGGGCGTGCAGTGTGTGTTTCTACCCCGTCATGGGCGGGGGCATCCCATTCCACCGTCGCGTCTGAACTTTCGCGCCAATATCGATGCGCTCAAGCGTGCGGGTGTGACGGATATTCTGTCACTTTCGGCAGTGGGATCGCTCAAGGAAGAGCTGCCGCCGGGGCATTTCGTGCTGGTGGACCAGTTCATTGATCGCAGCTTTGCACGTGAGAAGAGCTTCTTCGACACGGGCTGTGTGGCGCATGTTGGCATGGCGGAGCCGGTTTCGGCGCGCATACTGGACGTGGTGCAGGGTGAGGCGGTCTCGCTTGGCATTCCGTTCACGCGGGGCGGGACATATCTGGTGATGGAAGGTCCGCAGTTCTCCACACGTGCCGAGAGCGAACTGTACCGTTCCTGGGGCTGTTCGGTAGTTGGTATGACGAACATGCCGGAAGCCAAGCTCGCACGCGAAGCCGAGATGAACTACGCGACCGTTGCGATGGTCACGGATTTCGACTGCTGGCATAGCGAGCATGACAGCGTGACGGTTGAGGCTGTTGTGAAGGTCATGACGGGCAATGCGGAGAATGCGCGTCGTCTTGTGAAGGCCGTCATTCCAATGCTGGGCAAGAAGCGTCCGGTCGATGCAAGTGCCGAGCGCGCGCTGGATCATGCGATCATCACGGCTCCGGCTGCACGCGATCCGAAGCTGGTGGCCAAGCTTGACGCCGTAGCGGGACGTGTTCTGAAGCAGGGCTAAAGTTCTGTGAGTGCCGCGCCTGCTTCATGCAGGCGCGGTTGAAAGCACGATCAGTCGTGATTGTGGTTCGGGTCTGCGTTCAGATCGATGCCTGCACGCGCATCATCAATTTCCACGCCGTCCAGTTCCACCGGCGGCAGATCCTTGACCGGAGTGCCTTGTGGTACGCCCTTGATGGAAATCAGGTCCGCAGCCTTTTCGAGATAGCCTTCGGGGCCGCAGGCCGGCTTGCCGTCAGCTGCCCACAGAAGGCGCGCTTCGTGACGGATCGCGGCGTCGTGTTTGGGGTCGTCTTTGAGCGGATTGGTGCTCATTTTGAAACTCCTGTCTGATCCGGTGCGGTATTCGCCGGGTTTGTCATCATTATAGACCTCTTTCACGGTTTTGCGACAGTCTGTGTCACCGTGATCAGGGGGCGAGTCAGGCGAGGTTGGTTTTCAGAAAATCGACGCTGCGGGACCAGGCGAGATCGCGGGCATCACGGTTGAAGCTTGGACGCTCGGGGCAGCCGAAACCGTGGCCGGCGTCGTCATAGACATATTCTTCGATCTCGGGACGGGCGTCGCGGATCTTCTGGATTTCAGTGTGAGGGATAGAGGCGTCCTCGCCGCCGAAATGCAGCTCGACCGGACAGTTGGGTGCGGTATCGACATGATTGCCGATGCCGGCGCCATACCAACTCACGGCAGCGTCCACATCATGGGTCTGCGTTGCCGTCAGCCAGGCGAGCAGGCCACCCCAGCAGAAGCCGATAATGCCGACTTTCTCGTGTCCGGCATCACGCAGGGCGTTCGCGCAAGCGGCAATGTCGGTGAGCGTCTTGTCGGATGGGATCTGGCTGCGGAGTTCGAGGCCCTCCGTCACACCCGCCTGTGAATAGGGCAGGACGACGTTGGATTTTGCCCTGTCAAAGACGGCCGGGGCAATGACGTGAAAACCTTCGGCCGCGAAGTCGTTGCAGACATTGCGGATATGATCGGTGAGGCCGAAAATTTCCTGCACGACGATGAGGGCGAGGGGCGACTCCGCCGAACCTGCTTCCCAGGCGCCGAAGCTGTGTCCGTCTGCAGCCGTCAGTTTGACCATCTGGCCTGATGCGGGGGTTTTCTTGTCCGATGGGCTGTGTTTCATGTCTGTCTATCCAGTTTTGTCATGCCCGAAAGGCCATGAATCATGAGCGACGTCATCAATCTCCGCCGGGAACGCAAACGCCGCAAGGGCGTTGAGGATGCCAAGGTTGCGGATGCCAATCGCCGCCTGTATGGACGGACCAAGGGCCAGAAACTGGCTGAAACCATAGAAAAACAGCGGTCGGAAAGCCTGCTCGACGGACGGAAACTTTGTTCTGGACCGTCTGGGGATGGTAGCGAGAAACCTTGACGGAAACGGGTTGGACGCCTATGTCTTTGGCACTCTCCATGTGAGAGTGCCAAATGCACTGCAGTCATTGAGTGCAGCAACCCGGTCACGCTGCTTTTTACAAGGGTGTGACCAAAAATGGAGCGATCCATGACGAAGTTTCGTCCCCTTCATGACCGCGTAGTGGTCCGTCGCCTCACGGGCGAAGAGAAGACCGCTGGCGGCATCATCATTCCTGACACCGCCAAGGACAAGCCGACCGAAGGCGAAATCGTTTCCGTCGGCCCGGGTGCCCGCAACGAGCAAGGCCAGATCGTGGCTCTGGACGTCAAGGCTGGTGACAAGGTGCTGTTCGGCAAGTGGTCCGGCACCGAGGTCAAGATCGATGGCGAAGAGCTGCTGATCATGAAAGAGAGCGACATCATGGGTGTGATCGGCTGAACAGCCGTCCCCGTTTCCTCTCGTAAAAACCTCATTCAGGAGTAAGAATTATGGCTGCCAAGGACGTAAAGTTCGGCGCTGATGCCCGCGAGCGTATGCTGCGTGGCGTTGATATCCTCGCAAATGCCGTCAAGGTAACGCTCGGCCCGAAGGGTCGGAACGTTGTTCTCGACAAGAGCTTTGGCGCACCGCGCATCACCAAGGACGGTGTGTCGGTTGCCAAGGAAATCGAACTGGCTGACAAGTTCGAGAACATGGGCGCCCAGATGGTCCGCGAAGTCGCGTCCAAGACGAACGACATCGCAGGCGACGGCACCACGACCGCAACCGTGCTGGCTCAGGCCATCATCCGTGAGGGCGCCAAGGCTGTTGCCGCTGGCATGAACCCGATGGATCTGAAGCGCGGCATCGACAAGGCTGTCGGCGTTGTTGTTGAAGAGCTGAAGAACAACACGAAGAAGATCACGTCTCCGGAAGAGATCGCCCAGGTCGGAACGATTTCCGCCAACGGCGAGAGCGAAATCGGCGAGATGATCGCTTCTGCCATGCAGAAGGTCGGTTCTGAAGGCGTCATCACGGTTGAAGAAGCCAAGGGCCTGCACACGGAACTCGACGTTGTCGAGGGTATGCAGTTCGACCGCGGCTACATCTCCCCGTACTTCGTGACGAACCCGGAGAAGATGACGGCTGATCTCGACAGCCCGTATATCCTGATCCACGAAAAGAAGCTCTCCTCGCTTCAGCCGATGCTGCCGCTTCTCGAAAGCGTTGTGCAGTCCGGCCGTCCGCTGGTGATCATTGCCGAAGACGTTGATGGCGAAGCCCTTGCCACGCTGGTCGTGAACAAGCTGCGTGGTGGTCTGAAAATCGCTGCCGTCAAGGCTCCGGGCTTCGGCGACCGTCGCAAGGCCATGCTGGAAGACATCGCTATCCTGACGGGCGGCCAGGTGATTTCCGAAGACATCGGGATCAAGCTGGAATCCGTCACGCTCGAAATGCTGGGTCGCGCCAAGAAGATCCACATCGAGAAGGAAAACACCACGATCGTCGAAGGCGCTGGCAACAGCGACGACATCAAGGGTCGTTGCAACCAGATCCGTGCGCAGATCGAGGAAACGACGTCTGACTACGATCGCGAGAAGCTCCAGGAGCGTCTGGCGAAGCTGGCTGGTGGCGTTGCCGTCATCCGCGTTGGTGGCAGCACCGAAGTGGAAGTGAAAGAGCGCAAGGATCGCGTTGATGACGCCTTGCATGCAACCCGCGCTGCCGTTGAAGAAGGCATCGTTCCGGGCGGTGGCACGGCTCTGGCCCGCGCATCCTCCGCTCTGAAGGGTCTGACCTTCGAGAACGACGACCAGCGCGTCGGTGGCGAGATCGTTCGCAAGGCGCTTCAGGCTCCGCTGCGCCAGATCGCGTTCAACGCTGGTGAAGACGGTGCGGTCATCGCAGGCAAGGTGCTTGAGAATGACGGCTATGTCTTCGGTTTCGACGCCCAGAAGGGTGAGTACAAGGACCTGGTCGCAGCCGGTATTATCGACCCGACCAAGGTTGTCCGTACGGCCCTGCAGGATGCCGCTTCGGTTGGTGGTCTGCTGATCACGACGGAAGCCATGGTTGCCGAACGTCCGGAAAAGAAGGCTCCGGCCGGTGCTCCGGGTGGTATGGGCGGCATGGGTGACATGGACTTCTAATCGAAGTCCGGTCCATCTTTTGCCTCTTCACCGTGAAGAGGCGGAGATGCCCAATATGTTGCAAAAAAGCCTCTGGCCTTCGGGTCAGAGGCTTTTTAAATTTCAGTTTAATTGCTGAATCCAAACGAAAAACCCAGGCTGGGTATAACTGTTGCATTTATCACACGTGTTGCATTCAAGTGCCCTCTAAAAGCATGGCTGGTATGTATTTTTCGTGACAGTCACGCTCTGAGATCTTTAGACAGGGAACATCATTCTTCTGAAGGATTTTGTTCTTTGATGAGCACATCTCGTCGCCACCTGTTGCTGTGTGCATCAATTCTCGGAGTTGGGACCCTGTCAGGAACGGCTGTTGCCGCTTCCACGACGCAGCCGGAACACCGTTCCCACAAGGCTGTGCACCACAAGGCAGCGGCTTCGACGACTGCTGCAAAACCTGCTGCTGTTCCTGCGCAATCCGTTGCCGTACCTGTCGCCGCGACAGCTCCGGCTTCTTCCCGCCGTCGTCGCGCGGAGGTCCTTGAGGCGCAGGGTGTATCGGGCGGTACCGAACGCATGGTCGTTACGGGATCGGCGCTTGCATCCTCGAACAACCAGAACGCCAACCCCGTCCAGATTGTGACGGCCAAGCAGATCCAGCAGACGGGTGCCACGACCCTCAGCGACTTTTTCGCGCGCATTCCGTCCATTGGTGGGACGGGTTCGAATAACGCGGAAACCAACGGCACGGGTGGTGCGGCCTGCACTGACATCCGTAACCTTGGTTCTAACCGTGTTCTCGTGCTGATTGACGGCAAGCGTGCGACGCTGAACGGTCAGACGAACTGTATCGATCTGAACGCCCTGCCGGTGCAGCAGATTGCGAGCGTCGAAATCCTGAAGGATGGCGGTTCCGAGCTTTACGGCGCCGACGCCGTTTCGGGTGTCATCAACATCAAGATGCGTCATGATCTGTCGGACGGAAACATCACCATCCGTGGTGGCATTACCGGTCATGGCGATAACGACACTGGCATGATTTCCGCCTACAAGGGCTGGAATTTCGATCATGACAAGGGCAACCTGACGCTGTTCGGTCAGTATATGACCCAGGGTGGTGTTCTCCAGCGTAACCGCGGCTGGGGCAACCCGACGCAGGTCTCGAACAACGTCGTCGGCTCAGGACCGGAAGTTTTCGGTTCAGGCTATTCGAATTATACGCATGTCCAGAATGAGGCGACCGGCCTGAGTGCGGCAGTGGCACCAGATGGAAAGACTGTCAGTGCCTGGGGTACGAACAACCGCTACGCGAATGGCGAGCATCAGAGTCTGATCAACCAGCTTCAGAACTCCAGCCTTTCGGGCGATTTTCACTACGAGTTCAATCGGCACGCCAACCTTTATTCCAATGTGATGTACTCACATCGGACCAGCTCCAGCTACATGGCAGCCGAACCGTTTAACGGTTCTGTCCCGCCCAGCACACTGCCGTCCGTTCTGACGGTTCCTGCCAATGATCCAAACAATCCATTTGGCCAGAACGTCGACCTTACAAAGCGTCTGACGGAACTCGGGGATCGTCGCGACGAGAACGCCACTGATACTGTCACCGCCAAGGTGGGTATGAATGGTGCGATTGCTTACGGCTGGGATTACGACGTTTCGTATACCTATGGTTCCAACATGTCGACGGATCACCTGGAGAACGTCGGATCTTACACGAACCTGCTGAATGCCTATGGCCTGCAGCAGACTGACCCGTCCAGCTCCACCAGCCCTCTGGTCTATAATGCCGGTGTCTGCCCCGCTTTCGGATGCAGCAATCCGTTCGGAACGATGGGCAGACAGGCTGCGTCCTACGTCAATTACAACACGAACACGCATTCACATTACCAGCTTCGTGACTGGAACCTGCGCATCAACAACAACCACGTGACGACGATGCCCTGGAAGGGCGGCGGCGATCTGGGTATGGCGTTTGGTTTCGAACACCGTGGCGAACAGCTGACCAACACGCCTGACGAGCTGATCAGCAGCGGACAGAGCCTGACCAACACCGTTCTGCCGACCAGTGGTGGCTTCGACGTTACGGAAGGGTATGCAGAAGCCAAGGCGACTCTGCTGAAGAACGTCTTTCTTGCAAAGGATCTGACGATCGACGCGCAGGGTCGCGCGTCGGGTTACAGCACGACGTCCGAGACGGCGAAGAACTGGAAAGCGTCCATCAACTGGGCACCCACGCAGGACATCCGCTTCCGTGGTACGATTGGCACGTCCTATCGTCAGCCGAATGTTTATGAACTGTATGGTGGTCAGTCGTTGGGCTACAACCTTGCCAACGATCCGTGCGATGCGGGACAGGTTGGGAACTACGGCGGTGCGTCGGCTACGGTTGCGGCCACCTGTGCGAAGCAGGGGATCAACACCTCCACGTTCCATCAGTCCGGTACAGGCCAGGTTCCGACGCTGGGTGGCGGTAATGCCCATCTGGCACCTGAGATCGGACGGACCTACACATTCGGTACGATCATTACGCCGCGCTGGATTCCGAATCTCTCCATTTCCGGTGAGTTCTGGCACTACTCGGTCAATCACACGATCAGTGCGCTTCCGACGCAGTATATTCTGGATGGATGCTACACGGGTAGCAGCCCTTCGCTGTGCAATACGGTGAGCCGTCTGGCGAATGGCCAGATCAACACGGTTTCGGCAACGAACCAGAACACTGGCGCTCTGCATGAAAGCGGCGTTGATTTCGATTTCGATTATCGTATCCGCGTTACTTCCCATGACCTCCTGTCGGTGTCCAACAACTTCCAGTATCTGCTGAACTACACACAGCAGCTCGTTCCGGGTGGTCCGTTCACCAACTACACTGGCGCCCTGCTTTATGGCGGTGGTCCGAACAACCCGAGTGCGTCCTATGGCATTCCGCGCGTTCGTGACTACTCGACGTTTGGCTGGACACATGGTGCGTTCACCGCAACCTACATGGTGCAGTTCATTGGTGGGATGCGCTGGAACAATCAGTCCGAGTTCCTGAATGCTACGACGGCTGGCCGTTACAAGACGCCGATGATGATCGAACAGGATCTGACGCTGGCCTATCGCTGGAAGAAGTGGAACTTCGAAAGCGGCATCAACAACATCACCAACAAGAAACCCCCGTTCGTGGCCAGTGGCGTGGATAACAGCGCCGGTGCGACTTATGGCAGCTTTTATCAGGGTCGTTATTTCTTCCTGCAGGCAGGTCTGAACTTCTGATCCTGACACTCTGAATAACGGTCTGGACCTTTGGTCCTCAAGAGCCCCCGGCCATTATGGTCGGGGGCTTTTTTTTGTGTAGTTTTTTCGAAAACGGAATTTCCTGATTGACGGGAATTGAAACCTGTCGAACTGTGACAGGGATATCGAAGAGGCGCTCATGACTGGGAATATCGACGATCTTGCGGCGCTGATCCGGGAAGCCGAAGATGGCCGGGAGCGCTTTTTGGAAAAGTTCGCCGTCTTTTGCGAGCAGGCTTTTCCACGTCAGGCAACCGTAACGCGCAAGACCCGGGGATGGCTGAAACGCACGGTCGATATCGATGAGCTTACCCTCCGGTTCGAAACTCGGGTTTTCGTAATCCGGCGTGAGAGGGACGGAGTGGTGGCCGAGATTGCCCACGAAGTACGTGGGGTGGTGATCAGTCGCAAACAGGTTCCGGTCCGGGACTGGATCACGGAGTTGCGTCAGAAAATCCATGAGACAGGACTGGCTATTTCGGGCGAGGGTCGCGCATCTGCCGAACTGACGGATTTTCGGCCGTGATGCGCCTGTTCCCGTGGTCTTCTGGTCCGAAAAAAGAGGCCGAAGTACGGGCGTTTCACGAGCTTGGCAGTCGGGTACGTCCTCTGGTGCGTCTGGGGTCGGTGCGGCAGGCGCTACTGACACCGTCCATGGCGATTACACCTGTAGGGAACGTTCATGCTGAAATCTGGTGGAAGTCCGGGATGAACTGGCAGGCCGTGCATGAAGCCGGCTGGCGTACGGCAACGGACCGCATCCGCGAGCAGGCGCGGGCGTTGAGTGCGGGTGCTGTTCTGAACCTGCGATACCGGCTTGAGCATCATAGCGGAGCGCTTGGGTTCATGTTGCATGGCGAGGCCGTGCGTGTGCCGCAGCTTGAACGTCTGGATGTGCTGCCCTGTGTGCCGTGGAACGCCGCGACCCTGGATGTGGCGCTTGCAGCCGGGATCGTGCCTGTGAATTATGGCGTCGGGACGTGGGAGGAGATCCGCTATGCGGGACTTCTTGAAGGATTTTTCGATGCGTTCAGCATCGGGGAGAGTGCTCTTCTGACGCAGGCGAAGCGGGCGACCCGGGATGCGGCGGCGATGAGCCTGCGGAACGATCCGGCCTGTCGGAATTGGGACGGAGCGTTGGGACACGATGAGATGGTCGGACTGACGGTGCAGTCGGAACGGGGTGTCGTAAAGTCGCTCCGGGTTCGGGCGGCTGTGAGCATTCTTGGGTATCGGCGCATTGGCGCGCAGGGCTCTGTGTCTCCTACGATGGTGTGCAGACTGGAGGATGCGGTCCGTTCGGGCTTGCAGCATCGACCGCTTTTCGCCGGGGTTTCGAACCGGATCGAGGTTGAGGACGAGCCTGGCGAACGGGGCAGGGATGGCCGCATTGGGGCGACTGTTCTGGGTCTTGAAGTTGGCGGTGAAGTTGTCAGTGAGGTGGCCGAGGGACTTGGCGGCCTGTTTGACGGCTTGAATGATCTGTTCTGAGGCTCGTTCCGAGCGGCCTCGTAGTGTTGTGGATTTTACGGCGGGAGTCCCATGGGTATCTTTGATCAGGTTCCGGGTTTTGACGCGCTTCCTCCGGGTTGGGGCGGGAGCGGCCCTTCCGAACCAGCGCAGGGTGAGGGACAGGTGCCGCCGATGAGGGCTTCCGGCAGCCGGGTTGCAACGTCGGATTTCAGTGTGCGCGAACTGCTGGTCGTCGAGCAGGCCGGGTTCCGGGCGCTTGGTCTGTGTCTGGGAAACAGCATCTGGAAAGTGCAGGCCAATACGCAGTTCCGCAACACGTCCTATGAACTGACGGATCTGACGGGGGCCATGTATGGCGCGCGTGAGAAGGCCGTTGAGATTATGCGCGAGGAAGCCGAGCAGCTTGGCGCGGACGGGATCGTGGGAACGCGTCTGGAGATTTCACAGCTTGCCGATAGCGGGATGTTGGAGTTCCGGGCGTTCGGAACGGCGATCGTCCATGCGGAAGGACATTCTGGATATCGGCGACCGGATGGACGACCGTTCACCTCCGATCTGTCGGGACAGGATTTCGCGCTGGCGTTGCGCTCGGGGCGGCGGCCGCTGGATCTGGTTCTGGGATGTTGCGTGCAGCATATTCCGCGCCGCAGCCTGATGACGACGCTCAAACAGGCCATGCAGTGCGTGGAACTGGATCTGTTCACGCAGGCCTACTATACGGCGCGCGAGCATGCCATGGAGCGGATGTCGGCCCATGCGGCTGAGGTCGGGGCCAATGAAATCATCGGGACGACCCTGCGTGAGGAATCGCATGTTTGGGGCGATCATATCGTCGAGTTTTTGGCCATCGGCACGGCCATGTACGACACTGGAAAGCCGGACCCGAATTTCCGTATCGATCCGACCTTCACCCTGACGCTGGATGACTGACATGAGTGCTGATGAGACCAGACCGCTGGATCTGAGCGATCTTTATGCTGATGAGCCCGCGCCGGTCCCTGTGAAGGTTGAAGCGCCGACTCCCAGCGGTGCCGTGCCGCTGGCACTGGAACCGATACCCGCTTTTCCACGGCTGGTGGAAATCAGCCGTCTGCCAGCGGATATGGTCGAGGAGGCGCATCGACGCGCGGAGACGATTGATTTCGGAGACCTGAACACGCTTTTGTCGCACGGGATGGGTGCGCTTGGTGAATTGGCGAAGGTTTCGGACCGGATGCTGGCCGGACGGACCCTCGGCGAAAGCGATTCGGTTGGGGAAATCGCCGCAGGTGTTCTGGATGGTGTGAAGATCCTGCGGATCGGCGATTTGCAGAAGCTGGCGCGGGGCGAAGGCGGGGCGCCGGGGGGCTTTCTGGCGAAGATGGGCGGTCTGCTGGGGGGCGCGAAGGATGCGCTCAGCGGGTTTGCCGAAAATCGCAAGAAGTTCAACGCCCTGATGGACCAGCAGGAGGCCAAAGCGCGGGTGACGATTGCCGATCTCAAGCGGAACATCACGTCATTCGAGGATATGTATCAGGCGCTGCGGCATGGGGTGCGGGAACTGAACATTGATATCGCAGCCGGTCAGCTTGCGCTTGAAGAGGGCGAGCGAAACGTTGAGTCGCTACGACAGCATGCGCTGGAGACACAGGACCCTGTGGATGCGGCCGAGGTCATGGAACTGCGCGGACGTCTGGCGAATTTCTCGGGGCATCTGAGCGAGCAGCGCGAAGGGCTGATGCGTGCGGCCCTGACCATCCCGATGATCAAGAGCACGCGCGAGGCCGCGGAAGCGCGGATCATGGCGCTGCATTCCGCGCTGACGAAGACCATTCCCAATCTGAAAGCGGCCTGCGCGGTGGCCGTGGGACAGGTGGACAACCGCAATGCCGCTACCGCGCGCGATGCGCTGAACGAGGCGGACCGCAAGATCCTTGGACTCGTGGCCGATGGTGCGTTGGATGCGGCGCGGACGACTGCCGCCAGCCGGGGTGTGGACCCGCGACAGATGGAGGCGCTGGCGCAGGCGGCGGACAAGGTCACGCAGGCTCTGGGCGAAATGGCGCAAAATGACAAGCTCGCAGCCGAAAGGGCGCAGGAGCAGGAAAAGGAACTGCATCAGCTTCGGGACCGTCTGGCGAGCAGCATGCGCAGTCTGGCGCAGCAGTCGGTGCAGCCCCTGGGTCAGCCCTGAAGGAGAGGGGGCTCGTTTTCCTGTGTCTCAGGGCGCAGGAAGCCGGCGATGTCTTCCAGCGCGTCGGCCAGAGACATGCGGCGGACATCCACGCCGTCGGGGAAGGCCGAGAGCAGGCGTGAGGGCATGCGGCGATCCAGCATGACGAACACGCCGCGATCATTGCCGTGACGAATCAGGCGGCCGAACGCCTGCCGCAGACGCATCCGGGTGATGCGGTCGTCATAATCGCCGGGTCGGCCTTCGGACAGCAGGCGGCGGCGTTCGCGGTGCAGGATGTCGGGGCGGGGCCAGGGCGTCTTTTCAAACACGACCATGCGCAGGGCTTCGCCGGGAACGTCCACACCATCGCGCATGGCGTCCGTTCCCAACAGACAGCTATGGGTTTCGGTGCGGAAGACGTCCACGAGGGTCGCGTTGTCCATGGCATCGACATGCTGCGCGTAGAGCGGAAAGCCCTGCGTTTCCAAAGGTTCATGGATGCGGCGATGGACTTCTCGCAAGCGGCGGATGGCTGTGAACAGGCCGAGTGCACCGCCACCTGCGGTTTCAAACAGGGCGCGGAAAGCATGCGCCAGCGAGGCAATTTCGCCCGAGACGTCCGTAATCACATAGGCGCGTGTCTGCGTGGCGTAGTCGAACGGGCTCATAACCGAGGCGCGGATGGGCGGCTTGAGGAAATGCGTGGCGCCCAGACGCAGTTCGGCTGCGTGCCAGCTTGCTTCGTTTTGCGTGTCGCCGTGACCGGTCTGGTCGCGCAATGTGGCGGAGGTCAGGAGCAGGCCGTGAGCGGGTGTCTGGATTGTCGAGACGAAGGGGATGGTCGGGTCCAGCCAGTGCCGGTAGAGGCCGATGTCATGGTCGCTTTGTGCTTTGCCGGGGGTGGCCCGGGTGCGGGGAAGGCGTTCGGTGCGGATGAAGTCCACGAAAGTGGGGGTGACGTCCGGTTCTGGCGGCGTTTGCAGTGCGTCGAGCATCCCGATCCAGCCGGACAGGCGGCTGATGGCGCGGCGATGCAGGGTGCGGATCATGGCTTCGATGCGTTGTCGGATAGGAGCGTCCATTTCCGCATCGTCCTCAACCTGTGCAGCGAGACGGTCCGCCAGAAGACGGATGGGATCGCGCAGGCGCGTCAGGGCGCGGCTGAGCGTTTCGGAGGCAGCGGCTACGTCGTCGTTGACGGGGTGTAGGTCGCATTCCGCAGAGATATAGCCATCCCGGTTGTCCTTGGTCTGTCGGGCGCGGAGTTGGTGATCCAGAGCGCGGAGGAAGACTTCGGACTGGTTTTCGGGTGTGGGGTCTGCAGGGATCAGCAGGGCGGGGGCATCCTCGGAAGGCGGTAAGACGCTTTCGTCAGCGGGGCTCTCGGGGCGCAGGCGTGTGCTCCAGCCGGGGGCGGGGAGGCTTCTTGCGGCCTGAAGCGCGGCTTGCAGGGGAGTGTCGATCATGGGCAGGCGTTCGACCAGATCGTCCAGTCGTCGTTGCAGGCCCCGGGCGCGGGAACGGCTGCCTTCTGCTCCGAGAAGCCAGCGACGGAGTTCGGCGGCTTCAAGCCCGGACAGGGCCGTGGCGAAGGCGCTGTCGGCGGCGTCGGGGATATGGTGGCCTTCGTCGAAAACATAGCGGGTGGGCGTGGTGTCTTCGTCCGGCAGGCCGGGCGGGGCGAGGGAGGCCCAGGCTGCCTGTGAGAGAACGAGGGCGTGGTTGGCAACGACCAGATCAGCCTGCCGAGCGCGGCGGATTCCGTGTTCGACGAAGCAGGTTTGATAATGGGGGCAGGCGGCGTGGATGCATTCGCCGCGTCGGTCGGCGATACCGAAAAGCGTGCCGTGGCCGAAGAGTTCGCCGAACCAGCCGGGGAGGTCGCCGCCCATGAGATCGCCGTCGCGGCTGGCTTCGGCCCAGCGGGCGAGCAGGGCCATGGGGAGGAGGGCGGAGAAGCCGTCAGGGCCGCGTGAGGTCGCAACGTTGAGCAGGTCTTCCATGTTCAGCAGACACAGATAGTTTTCCCGGCCTTTGCGGACGACGACTTTCTCCCGAAGGATCTTTTTATCCGGGTAGAGGCGGCGGAGTTCCTGTTCGATCTGGCGCTGGAGATGGCGGGTATAGGTACTGATCCAGACGGCGCCATCATTCTGCTCGGCCCAGAGGCTGGCGGGCGCGATATAGCCGAGCGTCTTGCCTGTGCCGGTTCCGGCTTCGGCGAGGACGACATTGGGGGAGCCGATGCTTTCGCGCGGTTCGAACGCACCAGTGGCAACGGAGGCGAAATCGGCTTGGCCAGGGCGGATTTCGGCGTTTTCTCCAAGGATTTCTCGCAGACGTTGACGGGCCGCGTTTGGTGAGACGGGTTGACTTCCGGGGGCTGGGCGCGGAGCTGTTTCTTCCCAGCGCGGCAGGCGCTTCCAGATGCGGATGGCTTCGTAGGGATGAGCGCCTGTCGTGTCTTGCGGGGTTCCGAGCACGTCCGTGACTTCGCCGCTCCAGGCCCATCCGGCGCGGGTCAGAGGGACCATCAGGGCACGCAGACGTGTACCTTCGGGTGTTTCGGCCTTGTGTCGCAGTTCGTCGAGCAGCGTTTCGCACAAAACGGGCAGGAGGTCCGCGCCGATGGTTTCAGGCGGCTCGATTCCGAGGGCGAGGGCCAGCCCGCGCGGGGTGGGGGCGACGGTCGTGGCGGGGCGGACGAACAGGAACAGGTCCAGCAGGTCGAACCACGGAACGGGTTGGGACAGCGGCGAAAGGTCCAGCGCGCGCAGGGCCGCGGGACCATGGACCAGAAGGGGCGGGGGAAGTTGTGTGAGGCGTTCGCGCGTTTCTTCTGCTGTCAGGTCCAGCAGTTCGCCATCCGGGGTCAGGAGGGAGGACAGGCCACGACGGGCGACGAGGGCCGGAGCGTCGAATGGCGACAGGAAGGTGGGGGCGCGGGGCATTATGGGCAGTGTAGCGGGAAGGAAAAATTCCGGCGAGGATGTTTTGCGGATTTTGCGAACGGAACGTGAAAGCTGGCTGTCTGCAAGGGGTTAGGAAGAGCAAAAAAGTTACTGAAATATTTCGTAATGTGAAGGATTGGTCAGAGTGAAACGGGAATGTGTCGTATTGCTTGACCGGGAAGAAGTGTCTCCCTACTTTTTAGTGTAATCATGCAGAAATTTAAGACACCTATCGCCCCGTCCCTCTCTTCTGACGCGCCGCTTCCAAAAGCATGGCCGTTCGAAGAGGCGCGAAAAATCACCGCGCGCATGGATGCGCGCGCGCAGGACACGTCGGACCAGACGCCAGAGCAGACTCCGGCTCTTCTCGAGACCGGCTATGGCCCTTCGGGTCTGCCGCATATCGGCACATTTGGCGAAGTGGCGCGTACGACCTGGGTGCGTCAGGCCTATGAGGCGCTCACGGGCCGCCCGACCCGTCTGCTGGCGTTCTCCGATGACATGGATGCGCTGCGCAAGGTGCCGACCAATGTGCCTCATCAGGAGCTTCTGGCGAAGTATATCGGCCTGCCGCTAACGCGGGTGCCCGATCCGTTTGGTGAATACGAGAGCTTTGCCGCGCATAATAATGCACGTCTGCGCCAGTTCCTCGACAGTTTCGGTTTTGAATACGAGTTCGCCTCCGCCACGCAGTATTACACAAACGGCACGTTTGATGCGGCGCTGCGCCGTATGCTTGAAGTCCATGACGAAGTCGTGGCGACCATTATTCCGACGCTTGGTCCGGAGCGTCGTGCGACTTATTCGCCAGTTCTGCCGATCCATCCGGAAACCGGGCAGGTCATGCAGGTGCCGATCATCAAGGTTGATCCGGATGCCGGGACCGTTGTGTGGAAAGATGAGTCCGGCAAGACGTTCGAGACGTCCGTTCTGGGCGGTCATGCCAAGATGCAGTGGAAGGCCGACTGGGCCATGCGCTGGTATGCTCTGGGCGTGGATTATGAAATGTCCGGTAAGGATCTGATCGACAGTGTGAAACTGTCTTCGAAGATCTGCCGCATTCTGGGCAAGGAACCTCCTGCGGGCCTGACCTATGAACTGTTCCTTGATGCGCAGGGGCAGAAGATCAGCAAGTCCAAGGGTAATGGTCTGTCGGTTGAGGAATGGCTGCGTTACGGCACGCCGGAAAGTCTGGGACAGTACATGTTCCAGCAGCCGACGCGCGCCAAGCGTCTGTTCTTCGACGTCATTCCACGCGCTACAGACGATTATCTGACGCTCGTGCAGAAGGCCGAAACGCAGGAAGGGCCGGAACTGATGGCCAATCCGGTCTGGTTTATTCATGGCGGAACACTCCGTCCGGAAGACACCAGCCCGGTGTCCTACACGGCGCTGCTGAACCTTGCGAATGTGGCCAATGCCGACAAGCCGGAGACGCTGTGGAAGTTCCTGCGGCGCTATGATCCGACGTTGTCGCCCGAAACGCATCCATATGTGGACCGTCTCGTACGCTGCGCGCTGACATATTTTCAGGAGCAGGTTTACCCGAACAAAACCTATCGTGCGCCCACCGATACCGAGCGCAAGGGGCTGGTGGACCTTGCGGACGAACTGGCCAAGCTCGCGCCGGAAACGTCGCCGGGTGACGTACAGGATGTCGTGTTCGAAGTCGGAAAACGTTATTTCGAGAAGTCCGAACTGCGGTCGTGGTTCGGATGCCTGTATGAGGTTCTGCTGGGGCAGACCGAAGGGCCGCGTTTCGGGATTTTTGCCTCCCTGTTCGGGCTGCCGGAGACGGTTGGTCTGATCCGGGAAGCGCTCGCGCGGCCTGTTGAAGAGCCTGTACAGGGCTGAGCCGTGGGCGCGCCCAAAGATAAAAGACCGGAGTTTCGGTCGCTCGATGTTCAGGCTCCGTCTGCGAAGGGGCAGGTCTGTGCATCGCTGGAGGCGGACCCCGTGGATTGCGGGTGTGCAGAGGCCAGTCCGTCGAAACGCCGCTGGCAGGTTCTCCTGTCACGTGCGCCGGCTCTCGTGGGGCTGGGTCTGCTGGTGGCGGCTGTGGTCGTCATCTGGCGGGAACTGCGCCATCTTTCGCTGCATGACATCACCACAAGTCTGAGCGCTATTCCGGATTCTGCGTTGCTGGCCGGTGGTGCGGCGACACTTCTGTCCTACTTCATTTTGACTTTCTATGACCGTCTGGCCTGTCTGCATGTCCGGGCGGACGTGTCGTATCAGCGTTCTGCTTTCGCGGCGTTCTGTTCCTATGTGCTGTCCCACAATCTGGGCTGTGCGGCGATTTCAGGCGCAGCGGTGCGATTCCGGCTCTACCGGAGCTGGGGCGTGGCACCGGGTGCGATTGCGCAGATCATTGCGTTCTGCTCGGCGACCTATCTGCTCGGCACGATGGCGCTGATCGGTGGGATTCTGATTGTCGAGCCGCACGCAGTGCCGGTTCTGATGCATCTGCCGACATTTCTGCTCAGGTTTGTGGGGCTTGGGCTTTGGGGTGTGCTGCTGGCCTATGTGCTGGTTTCGCGCGTCCGAAAGCATGTGCGTGTCTGGAAGTATGAGATCGAGTTGCCGGGGCCGGGGATTGCGATTGCACAAATCGCCGTCAGTGCGGCGGACATGGCAGCGACGGCGCTCATTGCGTATTGCGTGCTGCCGCCTCTACCGCCGGAAGCCCATTTCGGGTTCGGGACCTTTCTGGCGATCTATCTGGCTTCTTACACGGCCGGGCTGATGGCCAGCGTTCCGGGGGGCTTGGGCGTTTTCGACGGGGCCATGCTGCTGGCGTTGCAGGCCTATTTGCCGACATCGCAGATCATGGGCGCAATCCTCGTATTCCGGCTTTTCTATTACATCATCCCTCTTCTGATTGCGGGGCTGATGTTCGCGGGGCACGAACTGTTTCTCCGTGGCGAACAGGCGCTGGTTTCGGCAGGGCAGACGCCGCGCAGGGTCAGGCCCAGTCAGGTAATTCGGGAATCGGAAGCGGATTTCTCCGTGGCGGTGGCGACGAGTGTGCAGGCTGTAGTCGGGCTGTTGCTGCTGCTCTATGCGCTGGTGGCGGACCTGCCGCCTGTGCAGACGTCCTTCTGGGCTGCGGTATCGCAGATTGCGGATCTTCTATTGACGGTGGTTGGTGTCGGGCTTGCGGCACTGTCCTGGGGGCTGTCACAGCGTGTGGCGCTGGCCTGGAAATTTTCTCTTGGGATGCTGGGATCGGCTGTTCTGCTGCTGCTCTTGCGTCATGCGCCGTGGGAAGGGCCGGTTGTCATTGCGCTCGTGATGCTGCTGCTGCTGCCGTTCCGGAATTGCTATTATCGCAGGGCGCATCTTCTGACCGCTCCTCTGACGCCCGCAACACTTGCGCCGCTCTCGCTGTGGGGACTGGGGCTCATGGGGGTGGGCTGGGTAGCGGTTCAGCGGCATCTGGGGCCGATCTGGTGGCGCTCCATGATCTATGATGCCCATACGGCTGTTGGGCGTTGGTTTCTGGGATTTTCGGCCCTTTGCGGATTTTACGTCCTGTGGCGCGGAATGCGCCGGACGCGCATTCGGTTTGAAGCCTGGACGACCGAGAATGCCTGCCGATATCACAGTCTGGCCCATGCCTTGCCGCAACTGGGCACGCGTCGTCCGACCGGGCTTTTGCTAGACGAGGCCGGACGGGCGGCCATTCCGTTTCTGCGGACGGGGCAGTTCATCATCGGACTGGGTGATCCGGCGGGCTCCGAACGGAACTGTGTGGCCGCGATTTGGCGCTTGCGGGATCTAGCGTTGCAGGAAGGCTGCAAGCTCGCTTTCATACAGGTTGGCCAGTCCCTGATGGCCGTTTATAACGATCTGGGACTGACGGTCTGTCCAGACAGGACAGCCGGGACGGTATGCTGTTTCTCCGAGGATTATCGGATGCTGCGCGCTTTTCTGAAGGGTGAGGAACGTCTGGCACGCAAGCGCCAGCCACAGGCTGCAACAGGCTCATGAGCCTGGCGCCCGGGCTGGGGAATACGCTCAGCAGTTGGCTGATTGCCTTTCCCGCGCTGTTTTCGATCATCAATCCGCTCGGGGCTTCGCTGATTTTCGCGCAGGCGACGGAAGGGCGTGAGCGCCGTGAAGTCGTCGAACTGGCGCGTCAGGTCGCGTTGAATTCGCTGGGCATCATGCTGGTATCCATCTGGTTTGGAAGCTGGATTCTCGGGTTTTTCGGCATTTCGATCAATGCCCTGCGCATTACCGGTGGTCTCGTGGTGGCTTCCCGGGCATGGGTGATGCTGTTGCAGCCTGAAACGTCCGAGGCCCGCAAGGAAAAGCAGGCGCTTCAGGGTGGTCGCACCGTAACAACGCCGGATTTGCGGGAGAGGGCGTTCTTTCCGCTGGCAATGCCGTTCACGGTGGGGCCGGGAAGTATTTCCGTCGCCATCGCCCTGAGTTCGTCCACGCCGCCCCACATGCCAACGGCGGATTACTATCTGGGTGTTTCCGCTGCGGCGACGACTATGGCCGTCGTGGTGGCCATCGTTTACGCCTATGCCGAGCGCGTTGTGGCAATGCTGGGTGTGACAGGTGCGCGGATTGTCAGCCGTCTGGCCGCCCTCATCCTGCTGGCGATCGGAGTTCAGATTCTCTCGTCCGGCGTCGAAGGATTTCTGGTCGAGGCTTTCAGGCAGGCCAGAGCCGCTTAAAGATCAGCGTTTGCTAAGCAGCATATGAACGCGTTCGCGCAGGGCGGGGATGACCTCTTCCTGGAACCATGGCGCTTTCTTTTCCCAAACTCCGGTGCGCCATGAAGGATGCGGCAGGGGAAAATACTCGGGCAGGTAATCTCTGAAATTCCTGACTCGCTCCGTGACTGAACCGCGTCCCAGAACATGGTTCTGGGAATAGCTGCCAACGAGAAGTGTCAGGCGGATATCCGGCAGGAGCGACAGGATACGCTGCCGCCATAAAGGTGCGCATTCAGGGCGCGGCGGTTTGTCGCCGCCCTGAGGCAGGCGGCCGGGATAGCACAATCCCATAGGTAAAATAGCGACATGCCGGGTGTCGTAAAAAATGTCTTCCGGGATATCGAGCCAGCTTCGGAGCCGATTGCCAGACGGATCGAAAAACGATTTGCCGGCGATATGGGCCTTGGTGCCCGGTGCCTGACTTGCAATCAGAATTCTGGAAGTCGCGGAGGCGTGGATCAGAGGGCGAGCGCCCAGAGGCAGATGGGCCTCACAGACACGGCAGGCACGGACTTCCCTGAGGAGAGCGTCAAGACGCTCCTCAGGAGAGGGGACGGATCGGGTCATTCTTCCTCGGGCGTCAGCGGCATGTCGGGTTGCCAGGCATATTCGGCTCTGGGAACATAAACATGCTCTCCAAGGCTGCGCAGACTTTCGAAAAGCGTAACGTGCTCTACGGACATCGGTTTGCTGCGAAAGAGATTGTGCCGTTGCACCCACTGGATGGCGTCGGCGCGTTGGCTGGATGAGAAATGCCCCAGCGTGACGGCTGGCTGAAAGCGTCGCTTCGCGGGAGGGCACCCGGCGCGACGAAGGACGCTTTCGATCTGAGACTGAAGCGCCTCGAGTTGTGGCGTGCGCTCAACTCCGATCAGGAGGCTGTCGGCATTAAGGCCCTCGCGGATGTCGGCCTGCGCGAGCGACAGGTCGAAGGGCTTCCAGGCCAGTCGTGAGAGGGCGAGGTCAATCTCCTCCAGTCGGTGTCTGTCCGTGATTTCGCCGATGAAGCGGAGCGTGATGTGGTGGTTTTGTGCAGGAACCCATTGCACGCCGGGCATGGAACCGCGCATCAGCGCGAGCGTTTCACGGAGATCGACAGGAAGGTCGAGTGCGACAAAAAGTCTCAAGAGGCGCGTTTCCCATGAAAAATAAGTAAGGGACGGCGGAGTATTCTTGACCCCTCCGGCAAAACTCCCACATTCAGGTGGAGTGTACGGACGGCCCTCCCTGGTTCGTCAAGCGCCCTTTTCAGAAGGGCATCTCATTGGAAAAGGTGTCATGGCTTTTAATTCCAACTTCAGCAGAGCCGGTGTGCAGGCCGGAGCCGGCAGTCTTGATGCCGGGCTTCGTGCTTATATGTGCCGGGTCTTCAACTGGATGGCGCTTGGTCTGGTGATCACGGGAGTGGTCGCCTACGGCGTCGCACAGACATCCCTGCGCGCTCTGTTCTTCCATCTGGCTGAAATGCCGAATGGTGCAATCGTTCTGCGGCCGACCCTTCTGGGGGGCATCAGCATCTTTGCGCCGCTCGTGTTCGTGATGGTTCTGTCCTTCGGCGTTAACCGCCTGTCCCGTCCGGCCGTTCAGGGAATCTTCCTGCTGTTCAGCGCCGCGATGGGCGCCAGCATGGCCAGTATCCTGCTGAGCTACACGGGCGTTTCCGTGGCCCGGACGTTCTTTGTGACGGCGATTACATTCGCAGGAATGTCGCTGTGGGGATACACGACGGGTGCCAATCTCGCTCGACTCGGTTCGTTCCTGTTCATGGGGCTGATCGGCATCGTTCTGGCGTCTGTGGTGAACATCTTCCTGCACAGTTCCCCCCTTGCAATGCTGGTTTCAATAATAGGTGTGGGGCTTTTCACGCTTCTGGCGGCCTATGACACGCAGCGGATCAAGATCACGTACCAGCAGTACATGGCTTATGCCGGTCCGGAAGAAGTAGCGAAGCTGAGTGTCTATGATGCGCTGACGATGTATCTCAATTTCGTAAACCTGTTTCAGTTTCTCATCCAGTTCATGGGTGTGCGTTCAGGTAACAGTGACTGACAGTACTGTTCGAACGACACTGAATCTTGTGGAAAGGGCGGCAGATGATGCCGCCCTTTTCTGCTTTTTGGACTAAAAAAGTCTTGAATTATTTCGGTGAATTCTAAACGGGTTTACATTAAAAATCTGTAATTTTCATGCTTAATGAAAGTCATAATTAGATCAAATGTGGCGAAAAACAGCCATTTCATCCTGAGGTCCATGCTGGGGAAGGGCTCACGAAATCCGTGATAAGCCTTGTCTTTGAGGCGATTCAGGCAGAAAAAACCTGAGGAACCGGGACAGCCGTGTCCCATGCTGAATGAACTTCAGGATCGGATCTTTGATCCGGTTCCTGACGTCAGGATACGAACGAGAAAGGTAGCAGACTATGGCAGCGTTCGGCGGCACTGATGCGGACCTTATCGTGTCAAACCGTTTCCCGGCGACTACTGCAAGCCGGAACGGATGATGAAAGCAGGACCGATGAAAAAACTCTGGCGATATCTCCCAGCGTTGCCGGCGCTGATGCTATCGGGTTGTACGGTTGATCTGCTTCAGCCGCGCGGCCCGGTCGCAGTAATGAACCGCGATGTCATGGTGGCGGAATTCGTCATCATGATGCTCGTTGTGGTTCCAACCTGCGTCGCGACGCTTTATTTTGCGTGGAAGTATCGTGCTTCCAACAAAGAGGCCGAATACCTCCCGAACTGGGATCATTCGACCGCAATCGAATACGTCATTTGGGGTGTTCCCGCCATTCTGATCGCCTTCCTCGGCGCCATCAGCTGGTGGAGTACGCATGCCTATGACCCCTACCGCCCCCTTCAGACGGATGACAATGTCAAGCCGCTGAATGTTCAGGTGGTTTCTCTCGACTGGAAATGGCTGTTCATTTATCCGGACCTGGGGATCGCAACGATCAACCAGCTGGATGTTCCTACGAACACGCCGCTCGATTTCCAGATTACGTCTGATTCCGTCATGACGTCGTTCTTCATCCCCCGTCTGGGCTCGATGATCTACGCCATGCCGGGCCAGCAGACACAGCTGCATCTGCTCGCAAGTGAACCCGGGGATTACCTTGGTGAAGCGTCGCAGTTCAGTGGTCGTGGTTTCTCGGATATGAAATTCCGTACGCTTGCCATGGACCCGGCTCAGTTCAACGACTGGGTTGAGAAGGTAAAGACCGGAAGCGAAAACCTCGACGATACCACATACCCGAAATATGCTGCACCGCAGGAAGCTGCACCGGTACAGTATTTCGCGCATGTCCAGCCGGATCTCTTCGACGGCATCGTTGCCAAGTATAACAATGGCATGGTGGTGGACAAGACGACGGGCAAGGTCATGCACATGCAGTCTGTTCTTAACGCTGCACCGTCCGACACCGGCATGAAGGAATAACCGACAGATGCTCGGAAAACTCTCCTTTTCAGCCATACCGTTGGATGTTCCGATTCTTGTCGGTACATTCCTTGGTGTTGCTGTTAT
Source organism: Gluconobacter cerevisiae (assembly GCF_015244675.1). Taxonomy (GTDB): domain Bacteria; phylum Pseudomonadota; class Alphaproteobacteria; order Acetobacterales; family Acetobacteraceae; genus Gluconobacter; species Gluconobacter cerevisiae. Next base: position 420,510 of record NZ_JABCQO010000002.1, read on the forward strand.
CGGTCTCGCCGTACTGGGTGCTGTCACCTATTACGGTAAATGGGGCTATCTCTGGCGTGACTGGCTGACGACTGTCGACCACAAACGTCTTGCAGTGATGTATATCATCCTGGCGATCGTCATGCTGTTCCGCGGTTTCGCGGATGCCATCATGATGCGGACCCAGCTTGCGCTGGCATATAAGGGTAACCCCGGTTATCTGCCGCCGCATCACTACGATCAGGTCTTCTCCGCTCACGGCACCATCATGATCTTCTTCATGGCGATGGCGTTCATGACGGGTCTGATGAACCTGGTGGTTCCCCTTCAGATCGGTGCGCGTGACGTTGCGTTCCCGTTCCTGAACTCGCTCAGCTTCTACATGACGCTGGTCGGAGCCCTGCTGATCAACATCTCGCTGTTCATCGGTGAGTTTGCGCAGTGCGGCTGGCTGGTTTACCCGCCTCTGTCTGAAATGCAGTTCAGCCCCGGCGTCGGTGTTGACTACTATATCTGGGCTGTTCAGATCTCCGGTGTCGGTACGCTGCTGACAGGCGTGAACTTCTTCACGACCATTGTCAAAATGCGTGCACCTGGCATGGGCTGGATGCAGATGCCGGTTTTCACCTGGACTGCGTTCTGCACGACCGTGCTGATCATGGCATCCTTCCCGGTTCTGACGGTAACGCTGGGTCTGCTCAGCCTTGACCGTTATCTCGGCATGCACTTCTTTACGAATGATGCCGGCGGTAACGTCATGCTTTACCTCAGCATGATCTGGACTTGGGGCCATCCGGAAGTTTACATCCTCGTCATTCCGGCGTTCGGTGTTTTCTCCGAAGTTACGGCAACATTCTCCCAGAAGCCGCTCTTTGGCTACAAGACGATGGTGTACGCCACGTGCTCCATCATGGTGCTCTCCTTTGTCGTGTGGGTGCATCACTTCTTCACCATGGGTGCAGGTGCCAACGTCAATACCTTCTTTGGTATCATGACGATGATCATCGCCGTCCCGACAGGCGTGAAGATCTTCAACTGGCTGTTCACGATGTATAAGGGCCGCGTGGAATTCACGGCTCCGATGTACTGGACGATCGGCTTCATGATTACCTTCTCCATCGGTGGCATGACGGGCGTGATGCTGGCTATGCCGGCTGCCGACTGGATCCTGCACAACTCCCTGTTCCTGATTGCCCACTTCCATAACGTCATCATCGGCGGTGTGTATTTCGGTTACATCGCGGGCATGGGTTTCTGGTTCCCGAAGGCTTTCGGCTTCAAGCTGAATGAAACCTGGGGCAAGCGGGCATTCTGGTGCTGGTTCGTAGGCTTCTATCTCGCCTTCGTTCCGCTGTATGTCCTCGGTCTCGAGGGTATGACGCGTCGTATGAACCATTACGACAATCCCGACTGGTATCCGTGGATGCTTGCAGCTGAAGCCGGGGCGATCGTTATTGCTCTTGGTATCGTCTGCCAGCTCACGCAGCTTTACGTTTCCATCCGTGACCGTAATCTGCCCGAGAACCTTGATCTGACGGGTGATCCGTGGAACGGCCGTACGCTGGAGTGGTCCATTTCTTCTCCGCCGCCGGCTTATAACTTCGCGGTCATTCCTGACATTCATGGTCTCGACACGTTCCACACCGAGAAGCAGCTGGGTCTTAAGGCTCACGGCAAGCCGCTGGCTCCGATCCACATGCCGAAGAACACATCTGCGGGTGTTTTCATCGGTCTGTTCAGCTTCATCCTCGGTTTCGCTTCGATCTGGTACATCTGGTGGCTCGCTGCCATCGGCCTGATCGGTATCGTTGCAACCATGATCCTGCGCAGCGCAAACCGCGACGTCGACTACTATGTCCCGGTGAGCGAAATCGAGCACAACGAGGAAGTCTATTCTCGTCGTATCGCTGCGGCGCAGGCAGCAGAGTAAGAGGGAGGCATAAGACTTATGGCTCACGAAGCAACAATGTCGCCTCTGGCACACGCCGACGATCACGGCGGGGAACATCATCACGAGTCCCCCAACGTGTTTGGCTTCTGGCTCTACCTGATGACGGACTGTGTCCTGTTCGGGTCGATCTTCGCTGCCTTTGCGGTCCTCCGGAACCAGTATGCCGGTGGCCCGTCGGGCAAGGAACTGTTCGACCTGACGAACGTGGGGATCGAGACGGCTATTCTGCTGTTCTCGTCCATCACGTACGGCTTTGCCTCGCTGAACGCGCTGGCGAAGAACAAGACGATGGTTCTGGTCTGGCTCGCCATTACGTTCGTGCTGGGCGCATCCTTCGTCGGTCTGGAACTGAAAGAATTCAGCTCCATGATCGCAGAAGGCAATGGCCCTGACCGTTCTGCATTCCTTTCCGCGTTCTTCACGCTGGTTGGAACGCATGGTCTGCACGTCACCTGCGGCCTGATCTGGATGGCTGTTCTGATGGTGCAGATGATGGGTCCGCAGGATCTGTCCGAGCGTATGATGAACAAGCTGGCCTGCCTCAGCCTGTTCTGGCACTTTCTCGACATCGTCTGGATCTGTGTCTTCTCGTTCGTCTATCTCGCAGGAGTGATGTAATGGCTCAGGCACACACAGCCCACGATGGTAGCCACGGCTCCTATTCGGCTTATCTGATCGGCTTCGTTCTGGCCGTGATCCTGACGGTGGCATCTTTTGCCGCCGTCATGACCCACGCCCTGTCTCCCGGGATGGCGCTGGCCGCACTGACGGTTCTTGCCGTCGTGCAGATCATTGTTCATCTGGTGTTCTTCCTTCATCTGAACACCAGCAGCGAGCAGAGCTGGAACCTGATGTGCTTCATCTTTGCTGCGGCAACGGTGGTCGTTATCATCGGCGGTACGCTTTTCATCATGCATGACACTGCAATCAACATGATGTCCCGCTAAGGTTTCTTTTGAAACCTGAGGGAAGGGCTGGTGGGAGAAATCCTGCCAGCCTTTTTTTTGTGCCTTGCGTCAGTCCTGGATCGCGGTGCTGATCAGGGTAGCAGGCATGAAAAAACCCGGTCTCATGAGAGACCGGGTGGGGTGCATTTTCGTGTCGGAGAAGGATCAGCCCTGATGCGGTGCTTCAGACAGCATGGCAGCTTTGCCTGGCTTGTCTTTCCATTCTTCCGCATCTGGCATGGCGTCGATCTTGCGGGTCATGTTCGGCCATTGAGCCGAATATTTCGCATTAACCTCGATCCACGGCGCGGCGCGGTTGTCGCTGTCGGGGAAGATGGCTTCGGCCGGGCATTCCGGCTCACATACGCCGCAGTCGATGCATTCATCAGGATTGATGACAAGGAAGTTTTCGCCTGCATAGAAGCAGTCTACGGGGCAGACTTCCACGCAATCCGTGAACTTGCAGCGAATGCAGTTTTCTGTGACCACATAGGTCATTGACGTCTCCGATCGTCTTGCTGGTCCGGCATCCGGCCGGTTTCATCCGAGCGGGATGATATGCGAAGGTTTGGCGTCAGACGCAAGCATCGTCAGCCGTCTTCTGTGATGACTTCGTAAAGAAGTGCGGCTTCTTTTGCCGGACCGCGGCGTTCACCAAGATCCAAGACGCGCCACACGCGCACTTCTCCGCCAGAAACTGCGGGAAAAGTCAATATGTCGCCGATGTGAAGCTTGGCATGGGGCTTACCGGTGGGTTGCCGGTTAATGCGGATGCGGCCTTTCCCGACGATGGTCGCGCAAAGCGGGCGTGTCTTGGCGATGCGGGCGTAATAGAGCCACTGGTCCAGCCGCTGATAGGGTTCGTTCATGGGCGGACTTTTTCCCTGAGGATAGCGAGGGCCGCAAAAGGACTGTCAGTTCGTGGAGGGGAGGGGCGTCTGGACGCAGATCCATGTTGCGGGGTTCTGGGGTGACGGGAGACTCGGGTTTTGCGATCGTGGAGAATCATGAGCGGGCGTGGCGGGCCAGCATAGGTTAGGGACTGAGTCTCGGCGGGTTGATGCGCAATGCCCAGACCTTTCAGGGCGTCTGGAAGGCTGTCGGTCTTTACACCCAGTCTGGAGGCCAGATCGGGCGGTGCGATGTGGTTGCGGCGAAGTGCAAGCTGGTGCAGTTCCGCGATGCAGCGTTCTGCAATGTCGAGGCGCAGGCCCGTATCTCCGGCACGGATCCAGCCAAATTGCCCGCTGATGGCGGACCATGGAAGTGAGACGCGACCGGGTGCTGTCGGGCGGTGCGGCGTTTGGTGCTGCAGGGCATGCAACAGCCCCAGAAGATCCAGAGGGCGCGTCCGGAACAAAGCCGGGCAGAAGATTGAAAAACGTCCGACTTCGACACCGTTTTTCCGCAGCTTGCTGCGCAGGGCGGCGGGAAGTGCCTGATCTTCTGGTAGGGTTTCGGTGATGCCGCCGTCTTCCGTGAGGCGGTGCAGAATGGCGCGGAGGCCTGGCTCGCGGTCAGCGACGGCATGGGCGCGATAAAGGGCTTTCAGATCCGTGCGGATGAGGTTTACCACAAATGTCAGCAGACGGGTTTCGACATGGGTTTTCTGGACCGTGTCGGTGAACTCGGCTGGAAAAAGCTGGATGGCGGGGCGGAGCAGGGATGTGCCTGCGATGAGGCGGCCAAGAGGAATTTCATCCCAGAAAAGATCTCCGGTCCTGGCGTCTAGTCTGAGGGCGGTGTCGGGCGCGTCCTGTAGGAGACGGATCCGGCGGGGGATTTCGTGGATGAGGGCCTTGCGTCCGGCACGCAGGATCATCTGGCGCTCAGGGCCAGAGGCCACGTCCGTCTCCAGTGTGAAGCCCCGGATGCGTCCGATGCTGTGACCTTCTACCAGAACGTCGCCATCGGGTTTGACGGCAGACAGCAGTGTGCGGTCGCCGTCGCTGTCCAGGCGGCGCAGAAGCGTGGTGGCGCGGCGGTCCACGAAACGGGCGGTGAGGCGTTCGTGCAGAGCGTCGGAGAGCTGGTCTTCCACCTCGCGGGCACGCTCCTGCCACATGGCGGAATGGCGGCTCCATTCGGTGCGGGCGGCGACATAGGAGCAGACGCGCACGCCGGTGAGGCGGTGCATGAGGGTGTCGATATCACCTTCGGTTTTGGCCAGACCACGAATATGGCCTTCCATCCAGTGCGCAGGAATGCTCCCTTCCTTAACCAGATGAATATAGAGACGCGCGCAGAGGCGGGTGTGGCTGTCATCGCCGAGCTTGCGAAAGTCGGGGATCTGACAAACGTCCCAGAGCAGGGTCGTGGCCCGCTTGCCTCGGGCGATCTCGCGAACATCCGGATCGAGCATCAGGGATTCGAGGGTGGTGACGTCCGAGGCCACGCGACCTGCGGTCAGGCCCCGCAGCGGTGGCGGGCGCGTCAGGCTTTTGAGCAGGTTGGCAGGATTGGTGAAGTCCAGTTCGTGATTGCGCCAGTAGAGGCGTTGGATCGGGTCGAAGCGGTGCTGTTCGACGGCTTCGACGAGGGCGCTGGACATTGGAGGGCAGTCGGCTGTGGTACCGAAGGTACCGTCTTTCATGCCGCGTCCGGCGCGTCCGGCGATCTGGGCGATTTCCTGTGGGAACAGGGGGCGGGGGACGGTGCCGTCGAATTTGCTGAGCTGGGCCAGGGCGACGTGATCGACGTCCATGTTCAGCCCCATGCCGATGGCATCGGTTGCGACGAGATAATCCACGTCGCGGTTTTGGTAGAGCTCGACCTGGGCATTGCGGGTACGAGGACTGAGTTGGCCCATGATGACCGCACAGCCCCCCCGGCGTCTGCGGATGACTTCGGCCAGCGCGTAGACTTCGCTCATGGAGAACGCGACGATGGCCGAGCGTGGGGGCAGGCGGGAGAGTTTGGTGTGTCCGGTGCTGGCGAGGCTCGAGAGGCGGGCGCGGATGTCGATCTCGATGCCGGGAACGAGTCTCTGAAGCAGCGGGCGGATGGTTTCGGCGCCAAGGAACAGCGTCTCGACTGTGCCGCGTGCGTGGAGCAGGCGGTCCGTGAAGACGTGGCCGCGATCCGGATCTGAAGCGAGTTGGATTTCGTCGATGGCGATGAACTCGGCCTTGCGGTCCAGCGGCATGGCCTCGACAGTGCAGGAAAACCAGCGCGCGCCGGGGGGGACGATTTTTTCCTCGCCCGTGATGAGGGCGACGTGACGCTCGCCCTTGATTTTGATGAGGCGCTCGTAGTTTTCCCGGGCCAGCAGGCGCAGGGGAAAGCCGATGATGCCGGACGCATGGGCCATCATGCGCGTCAGGGCATAATGGGTCTTGCCGGTATTGGTGGGGCCAAGGGCAGCACGGATGCTGACTGGCATGGTATGGTCGCTGGACGAGGTTCCGTAGAATGCACCCTTCATGTCTGAATGGTCGGGTGCCTGCGGAGCAAAAGCAAGCATCTGAAGCCCTCCCGACAGATCTTTCTCGGGGGAGGCAGGTCTTTGAGGAAGAAAATCACATGAATTCGCATCCCCAGCTTCCCTTCGTGACCTCTGCTGAAGCGCCTGCGGCGCGTCTGGTGCATCTCGTGGCCTGTGAGGACAGTGCTGCGGTTTCCGGTCTTCTCGGAGAGCATGCCGTTTTTCTGCAAGCGCAGGGATTTTCCGGGAAAGACGGCGCTTTTACCCTCCTGCCGGGTGAAGGCGGGATCGGGGCTGCAATCCTGTGTGTGGGGTCTGCGCGGGCAAATGATCCGGAGGCTTTCGGGGTTTTGGGTACGACGTTGCCCGAGGGTGACTGGACGGCCGTGCTGCATGGACTGGAAGCCGGGGCGCTGGAGAGTGCGCTGCTTGGGTTCTGCATGGGGGCGTATCGGTTCGGTCTTGGAGAAATAAAACCGCGCGCGACACGGATGGTTGTTCCTGACGATGCGGCGCGCCTTGTGGCGATATCGAAGGCTGTGTGCTTCGGGCGGGACCTGATCAACATGCCTGCGAATCTTCTGGGGCCGCGAGAGCTTGCGGAAATGGCAGGCAAGGCACTGGTGCATCGTGGAGCGAGCGTCAGTCTTGTCGAGGGAGACGATCTGCGCAGGGCATATCCGTGTCTGGCGGAGGTAGGCGAGGGGTCCGAACGCAAGCCGGTTGTGGTCGTCGCGCGCTGGAAGGCTCGCGAGGGCGCGCCGCGGGTTTCGCTGGTCGGCAAGGGCGTATGTTTCGATACGGGCGGCTACGACCTCAAAGGGGCGGCAGGGATGCTGCGGATGAAGAAAGATATGGGCGGAGCAGCCCTGATGCTTGCGGTGACGTGCGCGGCAATCGACTTGGGACTGGATGTGGATCTGGAACTGCGTTTGGGCTGCGTGGAGAACAGCGTGTCGGGACATGCGATGCGTCCTGGAGACGTTCTGAAAACGCGCAGCGGAAAAATGGTTGAGATTGGCAACACGGATGCAGAGGGGCGGCTGGTGTTGTGTGATCTGATAACGGAAGCGTCCGAAAATCGTCCGGATGTCATTCTTGATGCTGCAACCCTGACGGGTGCAGCACGTGTGGCACTCGGCTCGGATGTGCCGGCATTGTTCAGTAATGATGATGAACTGGCCTCGCTTATTCTCGAATCGGGAAAAGCGACGGCCGATGTAATGTGGAGAATGCCACTCTGGCATGGCTATGATGCATGGCTTGATAGTAAAGTCGCTGACTTCGGAAATGTGACGTCAAAACCCATGGCTGGTGCGATTACGGCCGCGCTTTATCTTCAGAAATTCGTTCCGGATGGCCAGAAATGGGCACATATCGACACTTATGCGTGGAATGACGGAGGGCGTCCGGGCCGTCCTGAAGGCGGAGAAGTGCTTGGTCTTCGGGCAATTCTGGAAACATTGTCACGAATTCATAACAATTTCTGAGCTTTCATGAAGCGTTTCACTCAGGAAACAGTGTGTCGGTGTGAAGAAGGCTTGAAAGATTAGGGTGTCAAACGCGTTTCAATGAGGCATATGCCTCTTATCGTTTCGATGCAGAGTCATCGTCTACTGGAATGTTTTGGAACCCGTATGCTTGCGTATGCGTTCCAAATCACCATCTGAGTGCAACTGACGCCTCTCCCGGGAAGGAGAGGCAGAGAAATTTCATGTTGGCCCCCAGCCGCCCGCTCCCCGTTATGGGATCGGACAACAGGGCGTCGAACTGTTTAGGAGAGAGATCATGCCCCAGGCTACCAATGATCAGATGCTCAATCTTCTGTGCGACACCATCGTTTCCATGGTCCGTCGTGACGGTCCCGATCTTTCGGCACGACAGCTTGCCGTTTTCCTGACCTGCTACCTGCGGGACGGTGCTCACACGGTTCGCGGTCTGGCCCTTGAGCTGAAGGTTTCCAAGCCCGCAATCACCCGCGCGCTTGATCGTCTGGGCGAACTGGATCTGGCCCGTCGTAAGGTCGATCCGCTGGACCGTCGTTCGGTCCTCGTTCAGCGTACGCTGAAGGGTTCCGCATTCCTGCGTGAAATGCGCGCCGTCATGACGGAAGCCTCCGGCACCCGTTCGACGCGCACAGAGCGGGCTTCGGCTTCCGTTGAGCGTCTGAGCAGCCGCCGCGCTGGTTGAACGATCCGCTGGTTACCAGCGATCCTGCACGCGGGCTTTGGCTCGCGTGCAGATATATCCTGTCCACAGAATCTGTGGCAGGGCGATCATCAGAACTGTCGTGATGATCTGACCTGTGGCGAATGCTGCAGCGCCCCACAGGGCAAATCCCCAATATAAAAAAGTAACGAGCGGCACGGGCAGACCCGAGCGGACGGCCAGTTGATAGAGATGGCCGCGATGGGCCTGCGCGAGTCTGTCTCCGGCACGGGCACGACGCAGGAGCGTGAACGTCACGTCCCACAGTACGCCTGAGAGCAGCGCGATCACGAGGACGCTGCCCCCTGTGCCAAAGCCTGTCATGCCGCCCCAGGCGATGGCGAGGCCAATCGGCTGGCTGCCAACGTCGCCCATGAAAATCCGGGCTTTTGGAAAATTATAAGGCAGGAAACTCAGCAGACAGATGGCGAGCAGCATGAACGCGACTGGCATGATGCCTGCGCTGGCCAGAAACAGGGCGGAGATAGCCATGACGCCGGAAGCAAGGCCGTTGATCCCGTCGATGAAATTCAGGGCGTTCGTGATGAAGACCGCAGCGAGGACGAAGGGCACCAACATCCATAATGGAGTATCCGTGCCGTATGTTGCTCCGAATGCCGCGATGATAGCGGCCAGAAACTGGGCTGCGAGTTTGTAGCGGGCGGGGAACGGCCGCATGTCGTCGAGCCACGATACGGCGCCGAGTACGATCATGCCGATCAGTAATCCCGTGATGGCGGGAATAAGGGACACGGCGGCATGGGATGTGCGGAGGGCCGGGATCAGACAGAGGACGAAGGCCCCGACGATGCCGATGCCGCCACCTTTGGGTGTTGGTCTCGTATGCGAGCTACGGGCAACCGGATGATCCAGAACGCCTGCGCGGATCATGAACAGGATCAGGATATTACACAGCACAACTGCGGCAAGGCAGGGGAGTGTGATTCCAATATTAATATTCTGGAAAGAAAAGGGCATCTGACGACTTTATGGAAGAGAGGTTTTTGGCGCTATAAGGGGCAGGTGACATCAGTTGATCCTACAGGCCCTGCATCCTTGGCCTCAATGCCCCCTTCGGAGCCTTCTTTCAGGCCGCCTGCCAGCCCGGCTTCGCGTACGTCGATGCAGGCACGGCGCATTGCGCTCAATGTCGCGCTGGACGGAGTCGTGTCTGCGGCGGCAGCGCCTGTTGCACGTTGGCTGGCAGATCCGGCCGGGGGATGGCTCCATCCATTATGGTTCATTGCGGGTGGTGGCATCACGCTTTTGGTTGGCGGGTTACCGTTCCGTGTTCCGCAGCAGTACTGGCGGTTCTCGGGCGTGGCGGACCTATTCAATATTGCCTGCGCCTCGGTTCTGAGCGCACTGCTGTTCGCCGGGCTGTTACGTGTGGCGGGGTATCCGCTGCCGACGCCGACCTTTCCGATCATTCATGCGCTGGTTCTGCTGGTGTTTCTCGGCTCCGTTCGCATGATGTGGCGGCTGGCGGCGCGGCGTAAGAGCAGCGCGCTGGCCAATCAGCGCATTCTGCTGCTGGGCGCTGATCATGAGGCGGATCTGTTCATCCGGGCGATGGAGCGCGATAGCGAGAACAGTCGCAGTGTAGTGGGAATTTTGACTGGCGGGTCACAGCAGGCCGGGCGGCGTATTCATGATTGCCCCATTCTGGGAACGATCAGCGAAACCCCCGCTATTCTGGAGAGGCTTTTCGCCGCTGGAAAATTGCCCGACGCCCTGGTTCTGACCAATGGAGAAATCAAAGGGCGGGAACTGGCCCGGATTCTTGAATCGGCGCGGGTTTATGACATCGACGTTCAGCGAACGCCGTCGCTGACAGCTTTGCAGCCGGCGGATCGCGTGGAGCTTCGGCCTATCGCGATTGAGGATTTGCTGAACCGTCCTCCCGTTGCACTCGATTCGCAGGGTATGACACGGCTGATTTGTGGTCGGGTTATCGCTGTGACCGGGGCGGGAGGCAGTATCGGCTCGGAGCTTGCGCGGCAGATCGCGTCTTTCCGGCCCGCTATGCTTCTCCTGATCGAAAGCAGCGAATATGCGCTGTGGCAGATCAATCTGGATATTTCCGAGCGTTTTGGCAGCGTGACGCGCCACCAGATCGTCGCGGATGTGCGCGATCGGCGGCGCATGGCAGAAATTTTTGGAGAGTACCGACCGCAGATCGTGTTTCATGCGGCGGCTCTCAAGCATGTGCCCATCGTTGAAGACAATCCGGTCGAGGGTGTGCTGACGAATGTGATCGGTACGCGGATCGTGGCGGATGAGGCCGAGCGTGCCGGTGCACAGGCGATGGTCATGATTTCCACGGATAAAGCGGTCAATCCGTCCAGTCTGATGGGGGCCAGCAAGCGCTGTGCGGAGGTTTACGGGCAGGCGCTCGATATGCGCGCGCGGGCCGGGCAGGGCAGTATGCGGTGCGTGACCGTGCGGTTTGGCAATGTGCTGGGGTCCACGGGATCGGTCGTACCGCTCTTTAAACGGCAGCTTGAACATGGCGGACCGCTGACGGTCACGCATCCGGACATGACTCGCTATTTCATGACGGTGCCGGAGGCTGTGGGGCTTGTTTTGCAGGCGGCTGTGCGTGGAACGCATGAGCGTGCGGAACACGACGCGACGGATCGGCGCCTCAAGCAGGGCGGGATTTTCGTGCTCGATATGGGCGATCCGGTGCGGATCATGGATCTGGCGTTCCAGATGATCCGGCTGGCCGGGCTGCGTCCCGAAACCGATATCGAAATCCGCTTCACAGGGCTGCGTCCGGGTGAAAAGCTGTTCGAGGAACTGTTCCACGGCCGCGAGGCCCCAGTTCCGACCGATGCACCCGGTTTGCGGATGGCGTCTCCGCGGACTGTCGATTTCAGGGTGGCGAAACTTGCGATGGACGAACTGGAAATGGCCTGCCGCGCAAACGATCTGGGCGCGATCATGACCATCCTGTACAGGCTGGTTCCTGAATTCCTTCATAACCGTGACGGCGGAATGCCGGTTGCGGTCTCCCATCCCGATCCGGAGATGATAGCACCATGACACGGCAGATTGCTTTTCTCGACCTTCCCGCCCAGCAGGCACGCCTCGGCGGCCGCATCCAGAAGCGCGTGGATGCCGTCATGGCGCATTGCCGTTTCGTGCTTGGCCCGGAAGTGCAGGAACTGGAGCAGCGTCTGGCAGAGTTCGGAGGCGCGAAACATGCGATCGGCGTCTCATCCGGCACGGATGCACTGCTGATGGTACTGATGGCTGAAGAAATCGGGCCGGGAGATGCGGTTTTCCTACCAGCTTTCACCTACACCGCGACGGCAGAAGTCGTACTGCTGCTGGGTGGGACGCCGGTTTTCGTGGATGTTGATCCGCAGACCTTCCAGATCAGTCTTGAATCGCTGAAGGCGCGGCTCGAGGCCGTCCGTCAGGCAGAGGATCTGGAGCCGCGGGTCGTGATCGGGGTGGATCTGTTCGGACAACCTGCGCCCTGGGACGAACTGAAGCTCTGGACGGCGCAGGAAGGTCTGACGCTGGTGGCCGACTGTGCGCAGTCTTTTGGGGCGACCTATCATGGCCGCCGTCTGGGACATGAGGCGAAGGCGACCACATTGTCTTTCTTTCCGTCCAAGCCGCTGGGTGGTTATGGAGACGGCGGTGCGATCCTAACAGACGATGATGATCTGGCGGCGTTGTATCATTCCCTCCGCACGCATGGCGAAGGTCGCACGCGTTATGAAGTCGAGCGGATCGGGATCAACGGGCGTCTGGATACGCTTCAGGCGGCTGTACTTCTGGCAAAGCTCGATGTGTTTGATGCAGAACTGAAGCGTCGTGATGCGATTGCGGCGGCCTATGATGCCGGGATGCCTGCGGGGATTGTATCGCCCGCACGCGTGCCTGACAGCGAGAGCGCGTGGGCGATCTATACGGTCCTGCTGCCGGATGCGGCGAAGCGGGAGTCGCTTCAGGCGTTTCTGAAGGATTCAGGCGTTCCGACCGCCATTTATTATCCCAAGCCGCTGCATCATCAGCCAGCCTATGCGCCGCATCATGACGGAGCCTCCCTGCCGGTCGCGGAAGAGCTTGGTACGCGGGTTCTGGCACTTCCCATTCATCCCGAGCTGACGGACGAGGACGTTCGCCACATCATTGCAGCCCTTAATCGGTGGGCAGGAGAACAGGCGTGAGACGCGAGCAGAAACTTCTTTTTGTCTTTGGGGCCCTGGTCCTTATTCCAGTGGGCGTTATCTGGTTTGTGACCTGGCCGCTTCTGCATGCCTGGAAATTTCCGCAGGTGACTGCGGGACTGATGAGCGCGCCCATCAGTCGCGATCTGTCGGCAGATGAAGTTCAGAAGGTCAATCTGTGGCTTCAGTCGCATGAGACGGCCTGGGGCCCGTCGGGCGAGCGACCGCCTGCACCGGGGCAGGTCATTCTTGAAATGTCCACGGCGCAGGGACAGCCGTTGATTGTGTCCATCTGGAAACAGAAGAAGCAGGACGATATCGTGGGCGTTCAGCTTGAGAAGAACGGCCCGTATCGGATGAATGCTTTTCCCGATGCGCAGCTTATGGCGTTGCAGCCTGATGGCGCGCGGCCGAAATAATGAAGTCCTGAACGTCCGGGCTGAAAGGCAGCTTTCGCTCGGACGTTTCCCAGTTATCCCGCTCCAGATACATCCGGTTCGCCTTGGCCCAAAGTTCTGGACCGGTCGCTTCCTGCAAGGGTTGCTGTAGAGCCTTCCAGTTCGCCAACAGTTTAGCGGCTTCGGCGCTTTCAGGGGTGACCTGACGGCGCAGCGCGTCTTCGCACTGACCGATGAGCATCTCCCACTGTTTCGTGTATGTCGTACATTGCGTCGGGGGGAAATGGCTGTTGGCCATGTCCTGCCAACGTTGTTGTTCGTCAGACGTGAAATACTGATCCAGTACGTCTCTCATGGCTGTGGATGTCATGTACTGCTGTCCTTTGCTGATGAGGGCGCAGAAAGACGTCAGGTCCGGAACCGTTTCTCCTGAAATGGTAGCGCAGGCGGTCTTCATCTGGCCGATAATGGCGTCGAGTTCGGTACGCCGGGCCTCAAGAACGCGGAGCTGGGCTTTCTAGGCTCAGGACCTATTAATTTATTGAACTGAGCGAGAGGTTGTGATTCACAGGCTTACCGATGGAGGGTAGGCCTGTGAGTGAGGTATTTTTGTTGTCTGAGCGCCAGAT